>NZ_JAKUMP010000011.1:0-268618 GCF_026341415.1 Pseudomonas sp. MCal1 | reverse complement strand
CACTACTAAAGGGGCAGAGCGAATACCAGCCGAAAGCAAGTTGAGGGTTTCCCCTAAACCATAGAATCTCCCACAGGGACGGTGTTTACAGGTTTACGACGTTAACGAATCGCGAAGCGGCGGTTTCATCAATCTTCAGGCTGGTGAAGTCAAACAGATTGCGGTCAGCCAGCTGCGAAGGGATCACGTTCTGCAGGCTGCGGAAAATGCTCTCGGTGCGGCCCGGGGTCTTGCGCTCCCAGTCCACCAGCATTTCCTTGACCACCTGACGTTGCAGGTTTTCCTGAGAACCGCAGAGGTTGCACGGGATGATCGGGAATTGCTTGAAGTCCGAGTAGGCCTGGATGTCTTTCTCGTTGCAGTAGGCCAGCGGACGGATTACCACGTTGCGGCCGTCGTCGGCGCGCAGCTTCGGCGGCATGGCCTTGAGGCTGCCGTTGAAGAACATGTTGAGGAAGAACGTCTCGACGATATCGTCGCGGTGATGACCGAGGGCCATCTTGGTCGCGCCGATTTCGTCGGCGAAGGTGTACAGCGTGCCGCGACGCAGGCGCGAGCACAGCGAGCAGGTGGTCTTGCCTTCCGGGATCAGCTCCTTGACCACCGAGTAGGTGTCCTTCTCGACGATGTGGTACTCGATGCCCAGTTCTTTCAGGTAGGCCGGCAGCACGTGTTCGGGGAAACCCGGCTGCTTCTGGTCCATGTTCACGGCGACGATCTCGAACTTGATCGGTGCAACCTTCTGCAGGTGCATCAGCACGTCGAGCATGGTGTAGCTGTCCTTGCCCCCGGACAGGCAGACCATGACCTTGTCGCCGTCCTCGATCATGTTGAAGTCGGTGACGGCTTCGCCGGCCAGGCGGCGCAGGCGCTTTTGCAGTTTGTTCTGGTTGACCGTAAGAGTGCCCATGACGCGAAATCCGTGAGGTGTGACGAAAGGCGGGCATTTTACGCAAAAAGACCGAGGTTGTGGCCACAGGTTGTCGCCCCCTCGAATGCCCGCTCGCACAGACCTCGACGCGATTACCCCGAGGTTTTACAGCGCGATTTGCTCTAAGCCCCTACCACCTGTGCGGTTAAGACCTTTCTATACTGCGACATAAGGTCGCACACAATCTGAAGACCTGTATTTGCTCGGCCGCTTTGGCCCGTACGCGCTCCGCTGGGGGGCGATGGCAATAACGAGAGGAGTGACTGGCATGATCCATCACGTAGTGGGACTTTTTACCCACCCCGATCAGGAATGGAAGGAAATCCGTGGCGACCAAGAGGAAAGCATCAGCCACATGTACCTGACGCACACGCTGATTCTGGCGGCGATCCCCGCTGTTTCGGCATTTATCGGCACCACTCAGGTCGGCTGGGTGATCGGCAACCGCGCACCGGTGATGCTCACCGTCGAAAGCGCGTTGTGGATGACGATCATGTCGTACCTGGCGATGCTCGGCGGGGTCGCGGTCATGGGTGCCTTTGTGCACTGGATGGCCCGCACTTATGACGCCAACCCGAGCCTGGCCCGTTGCGTGGCATTTGCCACCTACACCGCGACACCGTTGTTCGTCGGCGGGCTGGCGGCGCTGTATCCGCACATGTGGCTGGGGATGATCGTCGGCACGGCGGCTATCTGCTACACGGTGTACCTGTTGTATGTGGGGCTGCCGACCTTCATGAACATTCCATCCGACGAGGGCTTCCTGTTTTCCAGCTCGGTGCTGGCGGTGGGTCTGGTGGTGCTGGTCGCCATCATGGCGTTTACCGTGATTGTCTGGGGACTGGGCGTGGGGCCTGTCTACACCAATTAGAGAGCCACCAACTGGCTGGCTGCAACGCCGAAAAGAACAAGATCCGCCAACACAGGCCGCCGCAAGGCGGCCTTCTCATGCCTGAAAGAGACGTTGCGACCATTCGGCAGTCTGGCGATGCGCAAGACCGGACGGTTGCGGCATACTCCAAACCTCTGGAGATCCATCAAGCATGCCCGAGCAACTCAATACCCGCGTCGAAGACTGTTTCCAACTCGCTGAATCCTTTTTCAAACGTCCTTTCAAACGCCCCGTGGTGAGCCTCAAGCTGCGCGGGCAAAAAGCCGGGGTCGCGCATTTGCACGAGAATCTGCTGCGCTTCAATCCGCAGCTGTACCGGGAAAACACCGAACACTTCCTCAAGCAGACCGTGGCCCACGAAGTCGCACACCTGATCGCCCATCAGCTGTTCGGCGACCGTATCCAGCCCCATGGCGAGGAGTGGCAACTGATCATGCGCGGGGTCTATGAGTTGCCGCCGGATCGCTGCCATACCTATGAAGTCAAGCGCCGCAGCGTGACCCGCTACATCTATAAATGCCCGTGCGCGGATAGCGATTTTCCGTTTTCGGCGCAGCGTCATAGCCTGGTCAGGCAAGGTCGGCGCTATTTGTGCCGGCGCTGTCGCAACACGCTGGTGTTCAGTGGCGAGACGCGAGTCGAGTAAGTCCCCACCTCGTTCCCACGCTCTGCGTCACAGTGGACGCGGAGCGTCCATGGCGGCATTCCCACGCAGAGCGTGGGAACGAGCTACAAAACCACTTTCGCAGCACGTAATCCGGCAATCCGCTCTGGGCTCAACCCCAACTCCCCCAACACCTGATCCGTATGCTGCCCCAGCGCGGCGCCGACATGTCGCGGCGCCGGCAATGCTTCAGAGAACTTCAGCGGGCAAGCGATCTGCGCCTGCGTCGAACCATCGCCACGGGGCACCTGCGTCACCAGTTCCCGGGCCTGTAACTGCGGATGCTGCACCGCCTCGCCAAGGTTCAACACCGGTTCGACGCAGGCATCAATGCCGGCGAACAGCTCGCACAGTTCGGCAAAATCATGCTTTTCGAACTCGACCTTCAAGGCGTCCTTCAGCGCGCGTTGTTGCTCAGGCTTGGGTAACAAGCCCTGCGCCGCCAACTCAGGCCGGCCCAGTGCCGCGCACAGTTGCTGCATGAAGGCTGGCTCCAGACTGCCCACCGACATCCAGCGCCCGTCGCGGGAGCGGTAGTAATCATAGAAACTGCCGCCATTGAGCATCTGTTCTTCCCAGCCCGGTTCCTCGCCGCACGCCAGATACCCGGCACCGGCCATGGCGTTGAGGCTGAATGCACAGTCGGTCATGCTCACGTCCAGATGGGTGCCCTGCCCGGTCTGCTGGCGGGAAATCACCGCCGCCAACAAGCCGATCACCCCGTGCAGCGAGCCACCCGCGACATCCGCCACCTGCATGCCCAGCGGCAACGGCCCGCTGTCGGCGCGCCCGGTGTAGCTGGAGAGCCCGGCCAGGGCCAGATAGTTGATGTCGTGGCCGGCGCGATCCTTGTACGGCCCGGTCTGGCCGTAACCGGTGATCGACACATAAATCAGCTTCGGATTGATCGCCTTCAACGCTTCGTAACCCAGCCCCAGCCGCTCCATCACACCGGGACGAAACTGCTCCAGCACGATGTCGTAATCCGCCAGCAACTGCTTGACCAGCTCAAGCGCCTCGGGCTGCTTGAGATCCAACGCCAGGCTGCGCTTGTTGCGATTGAGATAAGCGTGACTGGCAGAGACGCCGTGATCGTGGGGCGGCAAAACCCGCACCAGGTCGAGGCGGGTCGGCGATTCGATGCGCAGCACGTCGGCGCCCATGTCCGCCAGCAACAGCGAGGCGAAAGGCCCCGGCAGCAGGGTCGAGAAATCCAGAATCTTCAGTGAGGCCAGCGGTGCAGACATGGGCGATCTCCATCAACGATGCATGCAGCCTAGGCAGCCATCGGCGATGGGGCAATTACCGGATCCATCAGTTGCGCTGACCGTTGCGCTCAAACAGCAGACAAGAAAAAACCCGCCGAAGCGGGTTTTTCCAGGCAAGCGATGCTTACTTCACATTGCTCGGGGTCGGGCCTTCGGCCACGCCCAGGTCATCTTCAGGCCGGGTATCGGCGATACCGCGACCGCCCGACGCCAGCTCGGCATCCAGCACGTCGGTGTCCAGTTCCTTGACCCACTTGGCCACAACGATGGTGGCAACGGCGTTGCCGACCAGGTTGGTCAGGGCGCGGGCTTCGGACATAAAGCGGTCGATACCCAGGATCAGCGCCAGACCGGCCACCGGCAGGTGACCTACCGCCGAAAGAGTGGCCGCCAGTACGATGAAGCCAGAACCGGTCACACCGGCTGCGCCTTTGGAGGACAGCAGCAACACCACCAGCAGCGTGATCTGGTGAGTGATGTCCATGTGGGTGTCGGTCGCCTGGGCGATGAACACGGCCGCCATGGTCAGGTAGATCGCGGTACCGTCGAGGTTGAACGAGTAACCGGTCGGGATCACCAGACCCACTACCGATTTCTTCGCGCCCAGACGCTCCATCTTGATCAGCATGCGTGGCAGTACCGATTCCGAAGAGGAAGTACCCAGCACGATCAGCAGTTCTTCACGGATGTAGCGGATCATCTTCAGCACGCTGAAACCGTGCATGCGGGCGATGCCACCCAGCACGATCAGGATGAACGCCAGGCAGGTGATGTAGAAGCAGGCCATCAGTTGACCCAGCTGCACCAGCGAACCGACGCCATAGGCACCGATGGTGAACGCCATCGCACCGAAGGCACCGATCGGCGCGAGCTTCATGATCATGTTGATGATGTTGAACATCACGTGGGCGAAGCGATCGATGAAGTCCAGGATCGGCTTGCCGTAGGCGCCCAGGCGGTGCAGGGCAAAACCGAAGATCACCGAGAACATCAGCACTTGCAGGATGTCACCGGTGGCGAACGCGCCGACGATGGTGTTCGGGATTACGTTGAGCAGGAAGCCGACGACGCTCTGGTCAGCACCTTGTTGCACATAGGTCGCCACTTTGGAGGCGTCCAGCGTGCTGACATCGACGTGCATGCCGTTGCCCGGTTGCACGATATTGACCACGATCAGACCGACCAGCAGGGCGATGGTCGAAACGATCTCGAAATACAGGAGTGCGTAACCGCCGGTCTTGCCGACCGATTTCATGCTTTGCATGCCAGCGATGCCGCTGACCACGGTGCAGAAGATGATCGGGGCGATGATCATTTTGATCAGTTTGATGAACCCGTCACCCAGCGGCTTTACGGCCACGCCGAACTGCGGGTAGTAGTGGCCGAGCGCGATACCGATACAGATTGCGACGATCACCTGGAAATACAGGGATTTGTACAGTGGCTGACGAGTCGTCATTGCAAAGTTCCTCAAGAGTCCCGCGCGGCAACATCCATCTGTTGTACGCGACACTTGAATTGCGAACCCTCCTGCACTGGAGGGATTTGTTGTGTCGAACGGCGCTTTCCGGACCGGCTCGGCGCACGCTTCTGTCGCTCTTATCGCAAACGTCGTGCCACTTTGGTGCAAATCGCTGCAAGCCTTTTGATATCAGGGGATACAGGTTTTTTTGTGTCACCGTTCGGTGACTCAAGTGTGGCGGATTTCCGCCAAGTCGCCCGACCTCGTCCTACAATTTGGCGGAAATCCGCCTTGTTACCGATCAAAGGCAGCCGCTACCATCGGTCGCCAGAGGAAGGATCTGCCGCTCATGCGCGAACGCACCATCGCCAGTCATTTCGCCCGCGCCGCCCTCGGTGGCGCACGGCGCTCGGGTTACGACTATTCGGACCTGCTGCAGCAACTGGGCATCAGCCCCGAACTGCTCGACGAGCCGCGCGCGCGGATCGCCCCGGAGCAATTCACCCAACTGATCCAGAACCTTTGGCTGGCCCTGGACGACGAATACCTGGGTTTCGGCAACGCGCCGAGCAAACCCGGCAGCTTCGCCATGATGTGCCACGCCATCATTCATTGCCGCAGCCTGGAGAAGGCTCTGCAACGCGGCTTATTGTTTTATAGCCTATTCCCCGAAGCCCCGCGCCTGACCCTGAGCCGTGAAGACGAATGGGTGCGCCTGAGCCTCGACGATGCGCAATTGTGGGATCCGGATCACTTTCTCAGCGAGAGCCTGCTGGTGATCTGGCATCGCCTGGGCAGTTGGCTGATCGGCCAGCGGATTCGCCTGGAGCAGGCCAGTTTCAGCTACCCGAAACCGGCGCACGGGGCGGAATACGATCTGCTGTTTTCCTGTCCGCTGGAATTTTCGGCAGCGCAAAGCAGCCTGGTGTTTCACAGCCGTTATCTGCAAATGCCGCTGTTGCAGGATGAACGCACCCTCAAGCATTTCCTCGAACGCTCCCCCGCCGACCTGCTGTCCCGCCCGGACGACGGCAACAGCCTGAGCAGCCGGCTGCGGCGCTTGCTCAGCCACGACAGCGCACGCTGGCCGGACCTCGAAGCGGTGGCGGCGCACCTGCACATCAGCCCGCAAACCCTGCGCCGGCACCTACGCGAAGAAGGCACCAGTTTTCAGGAATTGAAGGATCAGTTGCGGCGGGACATCGCGATTTATCACCTCGGGCGGGCGGATCTGTCGTTGCAACAGATCGCCGAACAGCTCGGGTTTTCCGAGCCGTCGGCGTTTCATCGGGCGTTCAAGAAATGGACAGGGCTGACGCCGGGGGCTTATCGGGCGCAGGAGCAGTAAGCCGTCACACCGCCGGAAAATGAATCCTGAACGCCGCCCCGCCCATCGGCGAGTCCCCCAGCGTCAGCTTGGCGTTGTAGCTCTCGATGATGTCCTTGACCACCGCCAGCCCGATCCCCTGCCCCGGATGCTGACGGTCCAGACGCTCGCCGCGTTCGAGAATCCGTGCGCGCTGATCCGGTGGTACGCCGGGGCCGTCGTCTTCGATGCACAGTTCGCTTCCGGAATGGCTTTCACGCACACTGACGCGCACTTCGCCCAGGCACAGGCGATAGGCGTTTTCCAGCAGGTTGCCGAGCATTTCCAGCAAGGCGCCCTGCTCGATCGGCACATAACAGTGCTCCGGCAGATCGAAGGCAACGCGCACGTGTTTGTCGCGGTAGACCTTGTCCAGCGTGTCGCACAGGCTTTGCAGCACCGGGCGCAGGCGCACCTGATGGCGCACCAGACCGCTTTTGCGCAGGCTGGCGCGCTGTAACTGGTAGCCGATCTGCTGGCTCATGCGTTCGATCTGGGTTTGCAGCACCCACGCCTGATCGCGGTCTTCGGGGCGCTGGGCCATGTCTTCGCTGACGCCTTGCAACACCGCCAGCGGGGTTTTCAGACTGTGGGCCAGATCGTCGAGGGAGTCGCGGTAACGGCTGCGCTGCTGGCGTTCGCTGTGCAGCAGGCGGTTGAGGGAACCGGTCAGGCGCAGCAGTTCGCGCGGGTGCTGTTCGCTGAGGCTTTCGAGGGTTCCGCCCTCGATTTCGTCGAGTTCCTGACTGAGCCGGCGCAAGGCTTTCAGGCCCCAGGTCAGGCCGATCCACAGCAAGGCGAGCAGCACCAACAGCGCCGCACCAAAACCGAGGTAGAGATTTTCCCGCAGACCTTCGAGGGTGGTTTCGTATTCGCGCACCGGTTGCAGGGCCACGATACTGAAGGCCGCGCTCTTGCCGCCGAGCAGTTTGACTTCAACGTCGTAGACGAAGAATTCCTGACCGTTGGCCTCACGAATCCGCGCGAACTCGTTGCCGAGGCCATCGTAGCGCGGCGTGTAGTTGATCTTCTCTTCCTGGGTCCCCTTCGAACGCCAGACCAGATGCCCTTCGCGGTCATAGATGTAGCCGAGCAGGCGATTGTCCGTAAGGTTGAAGCGCTCGTCGGGCAACTGTGCCGGCATCATCAAGCGGTTATTTTCAACCCGCGCGGCGGAGATCAGCGTAGTGACGTCGGACGCCAGCCGCTGCTCGATCGAGTCCTGCAACGCCAGGCTGAACGCGCCCTGCATCGCCGGGAGCAACGCGAGCATGAACAACACCGCCAGGGTGGTGGCGGCGAGCATCAGCCGGACACGAAGGGAACGGATCAAGTGCAGCGCTCATTGAACAGGTAACCAAGGCCGCGCACGGTATCGATCGGCTTGAACCCGGCCGGGCCTTCGAGCTTGCGGCGCAGACGGCCGACCAGCACTTCGATCACGTTCGGATCGCGCTCGTCGTCATCCGGGTACAACTGCTCCATCAGCCGATCCTTGGGCACCACCTGCTGGTGATGGCGCATGAGGTATTCGAGGATCCGGTATTCGTAGGCGGTCAGCGCCAGCGGTTGCTCGTCGAGGGTTGCCTGCTTGCGATTCAGATCCAGCAACAGCGGGCCGGCGATGATGGTCGACTGAGTGAAACCGCTGGAGCGGCGCAGCAACGCATTGAGCCGCGCTTCGAGTTCTTCGAACTGGAACGGCTTGACCACGTAATCGTCGGCGCCGGCGGCCAGGCCTTCGACCTTGTCCTGCCAGTTGCCGCGCGCGGTGAGGATCAGGATCGGAAAGGTCTTGCCGCCCGAGCGCAACTGGCGGATCAGGTCGAGCCCGCCCATGCCCGGCAGGCCGAGGTCGATCACCGCCAGGTCAAAGTTGAATTGCCCGGTCTGGTACAACGCTTCTTCGGCGTTGGCCACGGACTCGACCACATGACCACTCTCCGTCAGGCGGGTTTGCAGGTGATGGCGCAACAGCGCTTCATCTTCGACGACCAACAGTTTCATGACGCTCTCCCGGGTAAATCGACAACTCCAAAGGCTTTCGCCTCACATGGCTGCGCCGGGTCGCCCCTCGAAGGACGACCCGGCGCGGGCCTGACGCCAATCGCTTAGAAAGCGTAGTTGGCCGACAGGTAAGTCTGGGCGCTGCTGGTCAAATCCAGCGAGCCCTGCTTGCTGCCACCGCTCTCTTTCATCTCGGTGCTGGCGTTGCTGCGCAGGTAACGGTAACCGAGTTCGACCGAGGTGTTCTGCGAGACTTGCTGCAGCACACCGAACTGGCCGCCGACGGCGTAACCGATGTCGCTGTCGCGGCTGTAGCCCGGCGAATCCTGGGTCAGCTTGGTCAGGCCCGCGGTCGCACCGCCGAACAGCTTGGTGCTGCCGCCCACCGGGTAGAACAGATCGTAGCTGCCCAGCAGGTTTTCCTGGCGCAGTTTAATGCCATTGTGCGAGCCGGACACGTTGTCGTAGGTGGCGTAGTAGCGACCCTGGCTGTTTTGCTGACCCAGGCGCAGGCCGTAGGTGTTGTTGCCGTCGATGGCCGCGGTGGCATCCGGGTGGCCGAGGTTGTCGTTCAGGGCGTTGGATTTCTTGATCTTGTCGCTGGTCTGGCCAAAGGTCAGGCCGGCGAAGTTGGTGGTGGTGTCGGCATGGGCGGCAATGCTTGCGCTCATGACAGTGAAAGCCAGCAGCAGTTTGTTCAAACGAGTCATTGAGTGTTCCTCTCAGTTGTGCTCTTCGGGTATGGCGCAAGGTTACTGACCCTCCCCTGTACCGCCCCTGAACGCTCTCTGAACCTGGCCTGAATGAAATGAACTAGGCTGTTTTGACCCTTTATTGTCCGGAGACCCGATCATGCGCCTGCTATTGACCCTCGCCCTGCTCGTCTTCAGCGGCCTCAGCCAGGCTGCGATCAAGACCGAGGAAATCCCCTATCAGAGTGCCGACGGCACAAAGCTGATCGGTTATTACGCCTACGACGACGCGATCAAGGGCCCGCGCCCCGGCGTGGTGGTGGTGCATGAATGGTGGGGACTGAACGACTACGCCAAGCGCCGCGCCCGGGATCTCGCCGGGCTTGGCTACAGCGCGCTGGCCATCGACATGTACGGTGAGGGCAAGAACACCGAGCACCCGAAAGACGCGATGGCCTTCATGCAAGCCGCCACGCAAAACGCCGATGCGGCCAGCAAGCGCTTTCAGGCCGGGCTGGATCTGTTGAAGAAACAGCCGCAGACCGACAAGGATAAAATCGCCGCCATCGGTTACTGCTTCGGCGGTGGCGTGGTGCTGAATGCGGCGCGTCAGGGTGTGCCGCTGGCCGGCGTGGTGAGTTTCCACGGAGCGCTGGCCACCAAGACGCCAGCTGCGCCGGGCAGCGTGAAGGCGAAAATCCTCGTCGAGCACGGCGCGCTGGACAGCATGGTCACCCCGGACAACGTCACGGCGTTCAAGTCGGAAATGGACAAGGCCGGCGCCGACTATCAATTTGTCAGCCTCGAGGGCGCCAAGCACGGCTTCAGCAACCCCGATGCGGATCGCCTGAGCCACGGCGATCACGGTGGCCCGGATATCGGCTACAACAAGGCTGCCGATGAAAAATCCTGGGCGGACATGCAGGCGTTCTTCAAGAAGATTTTCGGCTGAACCCGATCGCCCTCAAACGCTGATCGTTCCCACGCACAGCGTGGGAACGATCATGTCGGCACTATCCAGCCCGAAGACAACCCGGCAAAATGCCCGACATGACTGCCAACCCTTTCCTCCCCGCCTGCTGCACCCCGCTCGATGCCCATTGGCCGCTGCCGACCGCATTGCCCGACACCGCGTTTCTGAGCACCCATTTCGACCCGTCGCAATTGCTCGGCGATGACTTTCGCCGCAGCGCCATCGAGCCGCCGTCGAGTATCCAGCGTTCGGTGGCCAAGCGGCAGGCGGAATTCCTCGCCGGGCGGATTTGCGCCCGGGCGGCGTTGCTGCAGCTGGAAGGCACAAGCAGCGTTCCGGCGATCGGTGAAGATCGTGCACCGGTATGGCCGGCGCACATCTGCGGCTCGATCACCCACAGCACCGGTCGTGCGGCGGCGATTGTCGCCAACAAACAGCACTGGCGCGGGCTGGGCATGGACCTGGAAAACCTGCTCAACGCCGAACGCGCCGAGCGACTGGCCGGAGAGATCCTGACCCCGCCGGAAATGCAGCGCATGGCCGCCGGTTCCCGGGATCAGATCGCGCTTTGGGTGACCCTGACCTTTTCAGTAAAAGAAAGCCTGTTCAAGGCGCTGTACCCGATCGTGCAGCAGCGCTTCTATTTCGAACACGCCGAAATGCTGGAGTGGAATGAACAGGGTCAGGTGCGGCTGCGGTTGCTGACAGATCTGTCCGGCGAATGGCGCAACGGCACGGAACTCGATGCGCAATTCAGCGTGCAGGACGGCCAGTTGCTGAGTCTGGTCAGCATTCCTGCCTGAAGGTTTGTTTTATTTGGAATCACCCTTTCGCGAGCAAGCTCGCTCCCACCCTGAAGCGCGCTGACCTGTAGGAGCGAGCTTGTACGCGAAAGGGTCAGCTTGACCAATGCAAGATTCAGCGCCGCTCCTGATTCCTCGGCCAGCTCAGGCTGAAACACGCCCCGCCCAAGCTCTTGCTCTTGCCGATCAATGCGCGGCCGTCGTGCCAGTGGATGATCCGCCGCACGATCGACAGACCCAGCCCGTGCCCGCCGGACGCCCGAGTTCGGCTGTCGTCCAGGCGCAGGAACGGCGTGAAAATTTTCTCCCAGGCGGTTTCCGGCACACCGGGTCCGTCGTCCTCGACATCCACCCGACAGCGCATCTGCCCGACCTGATAACTGACCGTGACCTTCGAACGTGCATGGCGCATGGCGTTGCTCACCAGGTTCTGCAAGGCGCGGTGCAGGTAGCGCGGCTCGGCCTCGACCCACGCATCATCGCAATCCGCCGCTGACAGGCACAGACCGCGTTGCACTGTGACCTCGGCGCGCAGAGGCGCCAACTCTTCAATCACCTGATTGACCAGTGCATCCAGATCGATGCGCTGGAACGTCAGCGCCGGCGAACCCTGCTCCAGCCGGGCGTAGGTGAGCATTTCATCAACCAGTTTGTCGAGGTCTTCGATGTCGTGGTCCATGCCCTCGCGGTATTTTTCCAGCGCCTGCGGGGTCGTGGCCGAACCGATCATCTCCAGGCCGAAACGCAGGCGCGCCACCGGCGTGCGCAATTCGTGGGACACCGCGCGCACCAGTTCACGCTGGATGGCGAGCAACTGCTGCAAGTGCTCGGCCATGCCGTTGAAAGCCGCTGCGAGTTTGCCCACCGAGTCGGCACCCCGGGCCGGTACGCGGGTTTCCAGGCTGCCTTTGGCGATGCGCGTGGCGGCGGCTTCGAGCCCGCGCAAACGTCGCTCGAGCTGGCGCACCAATAAATAGACGATCAGGCCGATCAGGGTCAGGCCGAGGGCGGCGATCAGCACCAGCCACTCCGGCGGGTACGGATTCATCTGATACAGCGGCCCGATTTCCAGCACCCACGGCGTGCCGACCATGCCGGCGAACACCCGGATCGAATCGCCGCCCTTGCCCAGCGCCATCACCGTATCGCCCTCGGCCACCCGACGGCTCTGGTCTTCGTCCATGTCGGCATCGCTGACGGTGACCAGCCGCAAGTCGAAACCGAAGCCTTTGTCTTCCTTCAATTGCGCCAGCCGTTTGGGCTGCTCGCCCACCGGCACCCGCACCAGTTCATCGGCCAACAGGTAAATGGTCGCCCGTGCCAGTTGCTCGCTGATCTGCTGCACCTCGCCCACCAGCACCAGTTGATCCTTGTCGCTGACCAGTCGATAGACCTTGGCCGCGTGCGGGCCGGTCTGTTCGACCAGCGCCTGCCCGCGCTGCACCCGAGTGCGCTGGGTCAGGTCGAGGTCGGTCTGGGCAAAGGTCTTCAGCGCCAGCGGAATCCCGAGCAGGCGCTCCCACACCAGCAAGGCGCGATGGCGCTCGGTTTCGTTCATCGGTTGCAGGTTGTCGGCCATCAGCGAAAACGTGCCATGGGCCAGACGCTCGCGGTATTGCTCGCTGCGCACCTGATTGAGCAGGTGCAGTGCCAGCACGCCGAGCACCGCCACCAGAATCAGCGCCGCGCACATGCCGCCATAGATGCGCAGGAAGATCGAATTCACAGCGGCAGGTCTGCGCAGGCTTCCGGCACGAACAGATAACCTTTGCTGCGCACGGTCTTGATCAGGCGCGGGTGATCGGGGTCGTCGCCGATCTTCGGGCGGATGCGCGAGATGCGCACATCGATCGAGCGGTCCTGGCCGTCGTAGCCGATACCGCGCAACGCGGTGAAGATTTCTTCCCGGGACAGGATGCGTCCGGCGTTGGATACCAACAGCCAGAGCAGGTCGAATTCGGCACTGGTCAGCTCGATGCCACTGTCACTGAGCCAGGCTTCGCGCAACGCGTTGTCCACCACCAGCGGGCCGAATTGCAGACGACGCGGATTGCCTGCCGATGGCTCCGGTGTGTCACTGCGTCGCAGCAACGCCTGGATCCGCGCCAGCAGCAGCCGTGGGCGCACCGGTTTGCACACGTAATCGTCGGCGCCGAGGTCGAGACCAAGGATCTGGTCGGCGTCATCGGTGCGCGCGGTGAGCATCAGGATCGGCCCGTCGTAGCGGTCACGGACCTTGCGGCAAATGCTCAGTCCGTCTTCGCCGGGCAGCATCAGGTCGAGGATTACCAGGTCCGGCTGTTCCTTGATGATCCGCGCCGCCGCCAGTGCACCGTTGCCTTCGATCTCCACGCGCAATCCGTTGGCTTGCAGGTATTCACGGGTCAGTTCGGCCAGACGCTGGTCGTCCTCGACTATCAATACCTGCCAGGCTTCTTGCTCCACGGGTGACCTCTGCTTGCCGATGCTGCTTATAAAGGAAGGTCCTCCCGTCTTTTTGTCATCTTTCAGGAGGATAAGAATGCGTGCGCACGGGCCGATTGTATAAACGGCGTACAGCCAGAACACAAGTCGGTAAATGCGTTCGGACAAGGCGGATTTTTGTGATAGGGTTCGCGCCCTCAAAATTCCGCTGAAGCGTTTTTCCCGGCGAAAAAACAGTGACAAACGGTCTAGCTCAGCAGGTTCGCGGCCTACACGGGTTTTCCTGGTTTCTTACACAATTTACGCACAGGTTTATCCACAGCTCGCACGTTGCAAGCCCCCTCGAAACGCATTATCTTGTAGCGCGGCGCAAGGGAAGCCCCTACATATAGGGTTTTCCGTTTTAGAGCCCAACCACATTTCAGACCTGAAACTCAAGCGCTTTATTGCTGGTTTCCGGTTGAACCAAGCAAGTTTTTCAAAGCCCAAACCGCACTTGCGGATGGCACCGTTTTTCAGGTTGGAAACGACTGGAACGGTACGGGTGTTGCAGTCATTACTGTCACCCGAGAAGTAATTCGGCTCGAGCCTTGGCTCGCGGCCAAAAACTTCGGCAAGGATGCGGCTTCATCAGCCTTTTTCCTACTGGTCCGAAGTTGTTATGCCCGACGCCCGTCGGCTGTAGTGCTTCGGACCAGAACGGTGAGCACCATGATGGTGCCCAAACAAACATAGAGAATGTGGAGATCACCCCCCATGCAAACCGACACAACTCGCGAGAACCCGCAGGGCACCTTGCCGCAGGCCGCCGATTCGAATTCGGATCTGGCAGCCACCGCGCCAGGTCAACTGCGTGTGATCAAGCGTAATGGCACTGTCGTTCCTTACACCGATGACAAGATCACCGTCGCTATCACCAAAGCGTTTCTCGCAGTTGAGGGCGGCACCGCTGCCGCCTCGTCGCGAATCCACGACACCGTTGCCCGCCTGACCGAACAGGTCACCGCGACCTTCAAGCGTCGCATGCCATCGGGCGGCACCATCCACATCGAAGAAATCCAGGACCAGGTCGAACTGGCCCTGATGCGCGCAGGCGAGCAGAAAGTGGCTCGCGACTACGTGATCTACCGCGACGCCCGTTCCAAGGAACGCGCCACCCGCACCACCGCCGAAGCACCAGTTCAAGCGCACCCGTCGATCCGCATCACCCGCGCCGACGGCACCCTCGCGCCACTGGACATGGGCCGCCTGAACACCATCGTCACTGAAGCCTGCGAAGGCCTGGCCGAAGTCGACGGCGACCTGATCCAGCGCGAAACCCTGAAGAACCTGTACGACGGCGTGGCCCTGAACGACGTCAACACCGCACTGGTGATGACCGCGCGTACCCTGGTCGAGCGTGAGCCGAACTACTCGTTCGTGACCGCCCGCCTGCTGATGGACACCCTGCGTGCCGAAGGCCTGGGCTTCCTGGGCGTCGCCGAGAGCGCGACCCACCACGAGATGGCCGACCTGTACGCCAAGGCACTGCCGGCCTACGTCGCCAAAGGTATCGAGTTCGAACTGCTGAACCCTGTGCTGGCCGACTTCGACCTGGAAAAACTGGGCAAGGCGATCAACCACGAGCGCGACCAGCAATTCACCTACCTGGGCCTGCAGACCCTGTACGACCGCTACTTCATCCACAAGGATGGCGTGCGTTTCGAACTGCCGCAGATCTTCTTCATGCGCGTGGCCATGGGCCTGGCGATCGAAGAGAAGCAGAAAGAAGACCGTGCGATCGAGTTCTACAACCTGCTGTCCTCGTTCGACTACATGGCTTCGACTCCGACCCTGTTCAACGCCGGTACCCTGCGTCCACAGCTGTCGAGCTGCTACCTGACCACCGTTCCGGATGACCTGTCGGGCATCTATCACGCCATCCACGACAACGCCATGTTGTCGAAATTTGCCGGTGGCCTGGGCAACGACTGGACGCCGGTTCGTGCACTGGGTTCGTACATCAAGGGCACCAACGGCAAATCCCAAGGCGTGGTTCCGTTCCTGAAAGTGGTGAACGACACCGCCGTCGCCGTTAACCAGGGTGGCAAGCGCAAAGGCGCTGTGTGTGCCTACCTGGAAACCTGGCACATGGACATCGAAGAGTTCATCGAGCTGCGCAAGAACACCGGTGATGACCGTCGTCGTACCCACGACATGAACACCGCCAACTGGATCCCTGACCTGTTCATGAAGCGCGTCTTCGATGACGGCAAGTGGACCCTGTTCTCGCCGTCCGAAGTACCGGACCTGCACGACCTGACCGGCAAGGCCTTCGAAGAGCGCTATGAGTACTACGAAGCCCTGACCGAATACCCGGGCAAGATCAAGCTGTTCAAGACCATCCAGGCCAAAGACCTGTGGCGCAAGATGCTGTCGATGCTGTTCGAAACCGGCCACCCATGGCTGACTTTCAAAGACCCGTGCAACCTGCGTAGCCCGCAGCAGCACGTCGGCGTGGTTCACAGCTCGAACCTGTGCACCGAGATCACCTTGAACACCAACAAGGACGAAATCGCGGTCTGCAACCTGGGCTCGATCAACCTGCCGAACCACATCGTCGACGGCAAGCTGGACACCGCCAAGCTCAAGCGCACCATCGACGTCGCCGTGCGCATGCTCGACAACGTGATCGACATCAACTACTACTCGGTACCGCAGGCGAAGAACTCCAACTTCCGCCACCGTCCGGTCGGTCTGGGCATCATGGGCTTCCAGGACGCGCTGTACCTGCAGCACATCCCTTACGGCTCCGAAGCTGCCGTCGAGTTCGCCGACAAGTCGATGGAAGCGGTCAGCTACTACGCGATCCAGGCCTCCTGCGACCTGGCCGACGAGCGCGGCTCGTACGAGACGTTCCAGGGCTCGCTGTGGTCCAAAGGCGTGCTGCCGCTGGATTCGCAACAGATCCTGATCGAAGCCCGTGGCCAGAAGTACATCGACGTCGACCTGACCGAGTCCCTGGACTGGGCACCGGTTCGCGCCCGTGTACAGAAAGGCATCCGCAACTCGAACATCATGGCCATCGCACCGACCGCGACCATCGCCAACATTACCGGCGTATCGCAGTCGATCGAACCGACCTACCAGAACCTGTACGTGAAATCGAACCTGTCGGGCGAATTCACCGTGATCAACCCGTACCTGGTTCGCGACCTCAAGGCTCGCGGTCTGTGGGACTCGGTCATGATCAACGACCTGAAGTACTACGACGGTTCGGTTCAGCAGATCGAGCGCATCCCGCAAGAACTCAAAGAGCTCTACGCGACCGCGTTCGAAGTGGACACCAAGTGGATCGTTGACGCCGCCAGCCGTCGTCAGAAGTGGATCGACCAGGCCCAGTCGCTGAACCTGTACATCGCCGGCGCATCGGGCAAGAAGCTGGACGTGACCTACCGCATGGCCTGGTACCGTGGTCTGAAAACCACCTACTACCTCCGTGCCCTGGCCGCGACCAGCACCGAGAAGTCGACCATCAACACCGGCAAGCTGAACGCTGTATCCAGCGGCGGCAACCACGGTGACGACTCGGTCCTGGCAGCCCCTGCCGGCCCAGCTCCAGTACCGAAGGCCTGCGCCATCGACGAGCCGGATTGCGAAGCTTGCCAATAAGCTGAGCTGAATCGGGCGTTGCGAAACGCCTGATCCGAGAAACCCCCGACAGACTTCCGGTTTGTCGGGGGTTTTCTTTTGCCCGCGAAAAAGTCAAAAGCGGCCCTCAGCCCTCCCCTCTTCCTGAGGGAAAGGGAACCGAACGAGCTGTTCTCAAGAGATGCGCCAGCTTGAAATAACGATCCCCCCAAATCCAAGACAAAAAAAGCCCCTCAAAAAGAGGGGCTCCTTAACCAGCCAAAACCAGAAATCAGGTCATCTGAATGATGGTCTGCATGATGGTGCTCTGAGTGGAAATGGTCTTGGCGTTCGCCTGATAGTTGCTCTGACCCTTGATCAGATCAACCAGCTCGTTGGTCAGGTTAACGTTCGACTCTTCCAGCGAGTTCGAAACAACCGAACCCAAAGTACCGGTTTCCGGTGCGTCGTAGCCCGGGATACCCGAAGCGTAGGTCTCTTTCCAGCTGGTACCACCAATCGGCTGCAGACCCTGTTCGTTGGTGAAGCTGGCCAGTGCAACCTGGCCGATGGCCTTGCTCTGGTTGTTGCTGAAGTTGGCGAACAGCGTACCGGTGCCATCGATGGTCAGGTTGGTGATCTGGCCGGTGGCGTAGCCATCCTGAGTCGGGATCGAGCGCGCGGTGTCAGCGTTGTACTGAGTGGTCTTGGCCATGGAGATGGTGATGCCGGCCGGGTTCGCCGAAGCGCCGTTGGCAGTCCATACACCGTTGGTCACGGTACCCGGCACCCAGCCAGTGAGTTTCAGGTCGCTGCTGATGATCGGCGTACCAGGGTTCGCAGGATCCGGGGTGCTGACCTGAGTCAGTTTGCCGGTGCTGTCGAAGCTCATGGTCGAGGCCACCGGTGCCGTGGTTTTCGGATCACTGCCGGTGGCATCCGGGTTGCGACCGTCCACCAAGGTGTAGACCTTCCAGGTGTTGGCACCGGTCTTGACCATGTATTGATCCATGGTGTGCTGGTTGCCCTGGCTGTCATAGATCGGCGTACTGAACGACTTGGTGTAGGTCGCCGTGTTGGTCGGATCGAATTTGCCTGCCGCCACAGTATCGTCGATCACCGGAGCGGTCGAGTTCAGGTTGATGGTCGAGGTCACCAGCGAGGTGGACTTCGGTGCCAGGTTCGAAGTGTCGATCTTCAGATCGGTCAACACACCGTTGATGATCTTGCCGTTGGAGTCCACACCGTAGCCTTGCAGACGCGAGGTGTAGTCGGTGTTGGTGATGAAACCGTCCTTGTCGACCTTGAACGTACCGGCACGGGTGTAGGAGATCGAACCGTTGTTGCTCAGAGTGAAGAAACCCGAACCGTTGATGCCCATGTCCAGCACGTTGCCGGTGTTGTTGATGTCGCCCTGGGTGAACTGCTGGGAAACGTTGGCCAGACGCACACCGTTACCGATGACCTTGCTGCCGCTGCCCAGGCGAGTGGCCGAGTAGACGTCTTCGAATTCTGCACGGGACGATTTGAAACCGGCGGTCGCGACGTTGGCGATGTTGTTGCCGGTCACGTCCAGTTGTTTGTTGGCTGCATAGAGACCGCTAAGGCCGATATTGAAAGACATATTCCACTCCTTTGTGCCGGTTAGTCGGCTCTATATACCAATGGTTTGTACTTTGGACAGGGCAACGGTGCCCTTGCCGGACAGGTTGAGCATCAGCTCGCCACCGGTCTGGCTGATCGTCACGCTGGTGACCGTGGCTGGCAGGTAGGTCGCCAGGTCGGTCGCGGTGCCGTTGATCGAGGCGTTCGCCTTGACGGTGTAGGTACCGGTTTTCACCAGGTTGCCGTCCTTGTCCTTGCCGTCCCATGTGAAGCTCGCATTGCCTGCGGCGCGACTGCCCAGATCGATGGTGCGAACAACGGCGCCGCTGCTGTCGGTGATGGAGACGGTACCGCCGGCGATCGACGACGGAACGGTGACCGAACCGGTCATGCCTTTGCTCGGGTCATCCAGTTGAACAGTGTTGGTCTGCACGATCACGTTGCGACCCACCAGCGAAGAAGCCTGCAGGGCTTGCGACGAGTTGTAGTTGCCAGCCAGCGAGCTGACGGTGCTGTTGAGGGTGGTGATCCCCTCAAGGCTGCTGAACTGCGCCAGCTGGGCAACGAATGCGCTGTTGTCCTGCGGGTCGAGCGGGTTCTGGTTCTTCAGCTGGGTAACCAGCAGTTGCAGGAACGCGTCCTTGCCCAGGGCCTGGCCGCCGGTCGAGCTGTTGGTGGCCGAAGCGATGCCGCCGGTGGTCGTGCTACTGGTCTTCTTCGAAGAGTTGGCCAGTATGTCGTTCATCGTCAGGCTGCTGGTGGTATCGGTAACACTCATGGCAGTCGCCCCTTATTACTGACCGAGGGTCAGTACCTTCTGCATCATGGTCTTGGCGGTATTCATCATCTCGGCGTTGGTCTGGAAAGACCGGCTCGCGGAAATCATGTCAGCCATTTCTTCCACCACGTTGACGTTCGGGTAGTAGACGTAGCCCTTGGCATCGGCCGCCGGATGGTTCGGCTCGTAGCGCGCTTCGAGGTTGCTCTGGTCTTCGACCACGCCGAGCACCTGCACGCCTTGACCGGCTGCATCCTGGTTCTGGAACAACGAATTGCTGCCGCCGCTCTGGCCGCCCTGGAACATGGTGGCGAATACCGGGTGACGGGCACGGTAGGTCTGGTCGATGCTCGACGAGACGGTCTCGGCGTTGGCGATGTTCGAAGCCACGGTGTTCAGACGGGTGGTCTGGGCGCTCATGCCGCTGCCGGCAATGTTGAAAACGCTGGACAGGGACATGGATTATTCTCCGCGCAGGGCTGACACCAGCCCTTTGAACTTGCTGTTGAGCAGGGTGAAGCTCGCCTGGAAGTCGACAGCGTTTTGCGCGTAGTTCGACTGTTCCAGCTGGGCGTCCACGGTGTTCTGGTCGATCGACGGCTGCATCGGCGTGCGATACATCAGCGACTCGTCGCCATTGCCCAGGCCTTCAGCTTCGATGTGACGGCTGTTGGTCATGTTCAGGGCGATGGTGCCGTTGGCGTTCTTCTGGCTCTGTGCTTCGAGCACTTTGGAGAACTCCAGATCCCGCGCCTTGTAGTTCGGGGTGTCGGCGTTGGCGATGTTGTTGGCCAGCACTTCGGCACGCTGGGCGCGGAAGCCCAGAGCCTTTTCGTGAATGCCGAGCGCTTTATCGAAGCTGATGCTCATGTCGGGAACCTTCAGGTGACCGGATTTTTCGTAACAGGGCCATAGCAAGCGTCGTGCCAGTTTGAGAAAGCCCCTGATTACGGGGCTTTGCCGGGGATCGGCAATGCGGCAATGCCAGAAAAGCGGCAACCGGCTTCCGCCAGATGCCGCTTTTCTGCCGCCGCCTGCCCCCGGCAAAACCTTCAGGCATAAAAAAACGGGAGCCCCTGAGGACTCCCGTTTCTTGTGTTGCCGATCTTGATCACTTCGCCTGGTAGATGATCCCCGGGCTGCACTGAACCATCTGGTAATGATCCGGCAGACCGTTCAGCGCTTCGGAAGCGCCAAGGAACAGATAACCGCCCGGCTTCAGCGTGCTGTGGATGCGCAACAGAATGTCTTTCTTCACCTCGGCGGAGAAGTAGATCAGCACGTTGCGGCAGAACACGATGTCGAACTTGCCCAGGCTTGCGTAGCTGTCCAGCAGGTTGAACGAGCGGAACTCCACCCGGTTCTTGATCGGCGCCTTGATCACCCAGCGTCCCGGCCCTTTCGGATCGAAGTAGCGCTGCAGACGATCGGCGGACAGACCGCGACCGATCGCCAGACTGTCGTACTCGCCGGTCTTGCAGTTGGTCAGCATGCTGCCGGACAGATCGGTGGCAACGATCTGCACGCCCATTTTCAACTGACCGATGTTGGCTCGTTCGAACTCGTCGATCGACATCGACAGCGAATAGGGTTCCTGACCCGACGAGCAGGCCGCCGACCAGATCCGCAGACGCTGGTTGGGAGCGGCCTTGATCGCCTCGGGCAGCACCTTGTTCTTCAAGACTTCAAACGGATAGGTGTCACGAAACCACAGGGTTTCGTTGGTCGTCATGGCATCGACCACCTGCTCGCGCAAACCGCTGCGCGGCTGGGTCTGGATGCGCTGTACCAGCTCACCCAGGGACTTGATGCCTTGCTGCTCCATCAGTTTGTTGAGACGGCTCGACACCAGGTACTGCTTGTTTTCACCGAGCAAAATGCCACAGGCTTTTTCCAGGAAGACCCGGAACTGTTCGAAATCCAAATTACCCGTAGACAAATGATGCCGCCTCTTAAATCGTGTTGAACGCCAGGGGCAAAAGGCCCTTAGCTGATATCTGCTGCTCTGATCCGGTCGACTACCCGGGATGCCAGGTCATCAGGACGGAACTTGGCCAGGAAGTCATCGGCACCGACTTTCTTGACCATCGCCTGATTGAACACTCCCGACAACGAAGTATGCAGGATGATATGAAGCTTTTGCATGCGAGGGTCGCTGCGAATCTCGGCCGTCAGGGTGTACCCGTCCATCTCCGGCATTTCAATGTCGGAGATCATCATCAGGAACTCTTCTTCCGGCTTCTTGCCCTCGTCGACCAGCTTGCGCAGGTAATCCAGCGCCTGCTTGCCGTCGTTCAACGCCACCACTTCGACGCCGACCGTCTGCAGGCAACGCGTCACCTGCTTGCGCGCCACCGACGAGTCATCGACCGTCAGCACCCGCAACGACAATGCCTTGCTCTGGGTCTCGACATCCACCACGCCGACCGAAATCGCTTCCGGCGTCGGCGCAACTTCCGCCAGCACCTTCTCGACGTCGATGATTTCGACTAACTGATTGTCGACCCGAGTCACAGCGGTCAGGTAATGATCACGTCCAGTGCCCTTGGGCGGCGGATGAATCTCCTCCCAGTTCATGTTCACGATGCGTTCCACCGAGCGCACCAGGAAACCCTGGGTCTTGGTGTTGTATTCCGTGATGATCACGAACGGACTGTTCTTGTCTTTCAAAGCTCCGGAGCCGGTCGCCATCGCCAGATCAAGGATCGGAATGGTCGCCCCCCGAATATTCGCCACCCCGCACACGACAGGACTGGACTTGGGCATCAGCGTCAGTTGCGGGCATTGCAGCACTTCCCGAACCTTGAACACGTTGATCCCATAGAGCTGCTGACCGTCGAGACGGAACAACAACAGCTCCAGGCGATTCTGCCCCACCAGTTGCGTGCGCTGGTTCACCGAATCCATTACACCAGCCATGCCCAGACTCCTACCCCAACGCCAAGTGTTGTTGCGACGCACATTCATTGCTAAACGGCACGGCGCTTGCTTTTTAACTCGTATGAACGCTCAAACGACATTTTTCCGACGCCTGACATCTCCCCTCCGCAGAGGGCTTTGCGCGATGTCCGCCGTATGCCTTTTTTTCGCTGGCAGCCCTGCCGGTGCTGATGCGGTTACCTTGCCTGACATGCTTATCGGCGTCACTCAGGGCTTTCTTGAATTCACCGTAGAAGACTATCTGGCTACCAGTCAAACGGAAGGTCGTTATGAAATCGAGGTCAAGCAGCTTGATCCACGCATGCGCATGCCTATGTGCGACAAGGAATTGACAGCGACGCTGGAGAGTCCGGCACGTCCTCTGGGCCGTGTCACGGTCAAAGTCCGCTGCGAAGGCGCCTCCCCCTGGACGGTGTTTGTGCCCGCTCAAGTCCGCCTGTTTCGCGAGATTGTCACCACCACGCGGCCACTCAAACGCGCCGGCATCATCGAACCTCAGGACGTGACCTTGCGCGAGCGCGACGTCAGTACGATCAATCAGGGTTTCCTGACGTCGGTGGATGAAGCCATCGGACAGAAATTGACCCGACCAACGGTAGCCGATCAAGTCATTACCCTGGTGCATCTGGAACAGGCGGAAGTGGTTCGCAAGGGCGATCAAGTGGTAATCACCGCCCGCAGCGGCACCTTGGCCGTCCGAATGCCGGGCGAAGCGCTGGCCAACGGCGGCCTGAAAGAACAGATTCGCGTGAAAAACCTCAACTCCCAACGGGTCATCAAGGCGCAGGTTGTTGCGCCCGGCCAGGTGGAAGTGGCCATGTGAGCGGCGATGCAAACGGTTGCATGAACGGATATTTAAAAAGCCCCTGAGTAACCAGGCAGAAAACTGGCGCTGACCAGAGCTGTTCCCTAAACTGTGCCGCAGCAGGATCTGCAACGGCGCATGCAAGCTCATTGCTAAATGAGCCTAAAGTTTTCCAGGGGATGGCCGAGAACATGGCAAGCGTCCAAATTCCCAGAGGTTTTTAACATGGTCATCGATTTCAGCCGTTTGAACAGCTCCTCGTCACTTACGGGCAGTACACGTACCAGCAACGCCAAGGAAACCGCCGAAACCGGCACCTCCGCGCCGCTGAATACCCCGGCCGAACAGGCCAGTACCGCAAAAAGCGGGGAATCGGTACACCTCAGCAATGAGGCTCAACAGTTGCAGAAGGTCACTGACAAGCTGCGCGATCAGCCTGCCGTCGATAAAGCCCGCGTGGCCGAGTTGAAAGCAGCGATTGCCGATGGCAGCTACAAGGTCGACAGCAACCGTGTAGCCAGCAAACTGCTTAATTTCGAAGCCCAGCGCTAGGCCTCGGTCAGCGCCAGGCTTTTGGACGCTTAAAACCCAAGGCCAGCCATGCACGACACTAATTTATTGCAACTGATCACCGACGACTTTGCTCCAGCTCAACAATTGCTGGAGTTACTGCAAACCGAGTCCCTCGCCTTGCACGGTCGCGACATGCCTCTGCTGGAAGAAATTCTGGCGCGCAAACAGGCATTGATCATTCTGCTCGAACAGCATGGCCGCAAGCGCAGCGAAATCCTCGCCAGTCTCAATCTGTCGCTCGACCGCGCCGGCCTGGAACAACTGGCCAGTCAGTCGAGCATCGGCGACCAGTTGCTCAGCCAGAGCGACGTCCTCACCGACCTGATTGCCCAGTGCCAGGCAGCCAACGCCAAGAACGGCCAGTCGATCATCATGCAGCAGGCCGCCACCGCCAATCAGCTGAAAATCCTCACCGGCGGCGAGCCTCCCGCGCTCTACGATGCCAGTGGCACCTTCTCCAAACTGCAGAAACCACGCGCGCTCAGCCAGGCGTGATGCTTTCTTCAATGCTTGCGCCCTATCAACGTGCGAAACATGCTGGCAAAATACTGGCCAGCCGTAGTCAAATTTTGTCTGGAGATTGATTTAACGTGTCCAACGTCCTCAGCGCGGATGATGCTCCGCAGCCCCCAAAGGTGCTCACCACACCTCTGGAAATCTCCAGCAACCTGCGCCAGCTGCAAGAGAGCCACGATCCGCTGATCATCACCTTCCACGAGCGCAGCCAGCGCTTCCAGAGTTACCTGATCAAGGTTGACCGGGAAACCGCCACGATTGCCCTGGACGAAATGATCCCGCGCGATGGCGAACGCTTCCTGCTCGCCGGCGAACCGTTCAAGGTCGAAGGTTTTCATGACGGCGTGCGCATTGCCTGGGAATGCGACGGCAAGCTGAACATCGAAGAATCCAGTGGCGACCGCTTCTACACCGGCGACCTGCCCACCGAAGTGGTTTATCACCAGCGCCGCAACGCCTTCCGCGCAGCCCTGAAGCTGACCGATCTGGTCAGCGTCGTGCTCGGTGGCGAAAAGCTCAAGTCACCGATCGACGGCAAGCTGCTGGATATCTCCGCCACTGGCTGCAAACTGCGTTTCGAAGGCGACATTACCGACCGCCTGCAACTGGGCCAGGTCTACGATCGGCTGATCGCCGCACCGCTGTTCGGCAACCAACCGGCCTCGGTCGAACTGCGTTACCTGCACTTCGAAGAAAAACTCAACATCACCTTCGCCGGCCTGCGCTTTCACAACATCAGCGGCCCGGCAGCACGCAACGTCGAGCGTTTCGTTTATCAGCTGCAACGCGAAGCGCGTCGGTTTGATAAAGACGACTTCTGATCGGAAGGCATGAAAAACGGGCAGTCATTGCGGTGACTGCCCTTTTTTTTTATGCCCGGATCAAGGCCTGGCGGGGCTGATGTCCGGCCCTTCGCCCTCGACTGTCGAGTCGGTTGGCGTGACAGGTTCCGGATCAGGTTCCGGCTCCGGTTCAGGAGCGACCGTATTCTGCATCTGCTCCTGCACCACCTGCTCGTCTACCCGTGGGTCAAGCGCAGCCACCAGCGGCGAACTGGACATGCTGTCCGGCATCGCCACGTGATGCAGCGGCGCATCGTCGACCTGATGCAGATTGGTCACGGCTTTCGGCCGGATCCGCCACACCAGCACCAGCGCGAAAAAGGTGAAGAACGCGTACAGGCTCTGCGGCCCGAACAGCTTCATCAGCACCCCGGCCGCCAGCGGCCCGACACTGGCACCCACGCCGTAGGTCACCAGCAACATCGCCGTCAGCGACACCCGGCGCTCGCCTTCGACATGGTCATTGGAGAACGCCACCGCCAACGGGTACAGGCAGAACTGCACCAGCGAGCAGAGGAAGCCGACCACGAACAGCACCTCCAGCGGCACCTGCGGCAGGATCGCCAGCGGTAATGCAGCGACTGCCAGAAACAGCGCAAAGCAGCGAATCAGCAAGGCCCGGTCATAACGATCCGACAACCAGCCCAACGGCCACTGCACCACCAGCCCGGCAAAAATGCAGCTACCCATGAACAGACCGACCTGTTCGGTCGACAACCCCTGCTGCGAGGCATACAGCGGCGCCAGACCGTAAAACGAACCAATGATCAGCCCGGCCCCGAGCACGGTGCTCAGCGACTGCGGCACACGCTTGATAAAGAAACGCGGCTCCATCGGCGCCGGATGCAACGGCGCCGGGTGAATCCGCCGGGTCAGCGCCACCGGCACCAGACACAGGGCGAAGCACAGCGCGACCAGCATCAGCAGTTCCAGGCCAAGGCCCGGGTGCATGACCAGAATCAGCTGACCGAGCACCAACCCCAGATACGACGCGATCATGTAGCCGCTGAACACCAGACCGCGCTGATTGGCGTCAGCCTGCTCGTTCAGCCAGCTCTCGATGACCATGTATTGGCACATCATGCCGAGGCCAACGATGGTCCGCAGCACCAGCCAGGCCGGCAGCCAGTCCACCAGACCATGACCGAGCACCGCCGCGCCGACGATCCCGGCACACGCCGAGTAGGCACGGATATGCCCGACCCGGGCAATCAAGCGGTGACCGATCTTGCCGCCCAGCACCAGACCGAAATAGTTGGCCGCCATCAGCGCACCGACCCACAACCCGTCGACATGGTCGGCCGCCAGACGCAACGCCAGATAAGTAGAAAGAAGGCCCGAGCCGATCAACATCATCAGCGAGGCGAAATACAGCGCTCGAAAGGATTTCCAGATTTGGCGCATCGGCGTTCCGAGCGGCTCCTTGCGGTAAGTATCGGGCTATCAAACGATAGCCCGACGGCGACATTTCGTCAGGCCTGGGCAGCTAGAACACGGCGTTCCCAGGGAGTGATTTCATCAAAGAAACTGGTCAACTCCATGGTCTTCGAAGCGACGTAGCCTTCGATGAACTCCGTGCCGAACAGTTCCTTGGCCAGCTGACTGCGCTTGAGACGTTCGAGCGCCGCGTGCAAGGTACACGGCAGCGAAAGATGGTCCGGGACTTCGAACTCGCCCTGAATCGCTTCGCTTGGCTCAAGCTCATGCTCGATGCCGTACAAACCGGCGGCCAGGCTCGCGGCAATCGCCAGATACGGATTGGCATCAGCGCCCGGCAAGCGATTCTCGACCCGGCGCGCGACCGGCGAACTGGCCGGAATACGCAGACCGGCGGCGCGGTTGTCGTGGGACCAGCAGGCGTTATTCGGCGATGCAAACGGATGGCACAGACGCTGGTACGAATTGACGTTCGGCGCAAACAGCGCGGTGAAATCAGCCATACCCGCCTGCTGCCCGCCGATGAAGTGGCGAAACATTGCGGTCGGCTGACCGTCCGCGTCGCTGAACACATTCTTGCCGCTGCCGATTTCGACGATGCTCTGGTGAATGTGCATCGAACTGCCCGGCGTGTGCGCCAATGGTTTGGCCATGCACACCACGGTCAGACCGTGCTTGAGCGCGACTTCCTTGAGCAGGTGCTTGAACAGGAAGGTCTGGTCGGCCAGCAGCAGCGGATCGCCGTGCAGCAGGTTGATCTCGAACTGGCTGACGCCCATTTCGTGCATGAAGGTATCGCGCGGCAGACCGAGGGCCGCCATGCATTTATAGACTTCACTGAAGAACGGTCGCAGGCCGTTGTTGGAGCTGACACTGAACGCCGAGTGGCCGTCCTCGCGACGACCGTCGCGGCCGACTGGCGGCTGGAACGGTTGGGTCGGGTCGGTGTTCGGTGCGAACACAAAGAATTCGAGTTCGGTCGCCACCACCGGCGCCAGACCAAGGGATGCGTAGCGGGCAATGACTTTCTTGAGCTGGCCACGGGTCGACAGGTTGGAGCTCTCGCCGGTCAGCTCGTCGGCATCACAGATGGCAAAGGCCCGTGGTTCGTCACTCCATGGCAACGGATGGATCTGCGCCGGATCAGCCACCAGCGCCAGGTCACCGTCATCGCTGCCATAGAATCTGGCGGCGGGATAACCACCCATGATGCATTGCAGCAGCACCCCCCGGGCCAACTGCAAACGCCGCCCTTCGAGGAAGCCCTCGGCGGTCATTACCTTGCCACGTGGCACGCCGTTCAAATCCGGCGTGACACATTCAATCTCATCAATGCCCGTCAATCGCTGCGCGAGTGAACGCTGGCCATCGGTTGTCATGACGCAATCCTTGTTATTGTGCGAGCCGCGAACGGCGACCCGGACAAAATAGGCTTCGGCTGTTCGGAATATCAAGCAGCAGCCAACAAAAAGAATTCCGGTCGATGAATCCGTGATTCAGGGCAGGTAAATACTGAACACGCCGCCGCCCAACGGGCCGCCATTACGGATCTCGGTCCGGCCACCCACACCGTTGCGCTGATGCAGCGCAGCGATGCGCCCGGCGAAGTACAGACCAAGGCCAGTGCTGCCACTGCTGTGGTTGATGCCCTGCACGTAATCGGACTGGCGCTCGAGCATTTCGGCCGGATAACCGTCGCCGTCGTCATTGATGCTCAGCACCAGTTGCCCGGCCTCGTCGCTGACGGTGATCAGCAGCGATTCACGGGCGTAGCGGATCGCGTTGTTGATGCAGTTGCCCAGCACTGAGGCGATCAGTTCGCGGTCGAAAAAACCCAGGGGACTGAGCGGATCGACTTCGTAAGTGGCGATGATTCCACGGCTGGCGAACACTTCCTGATGCGCCGCCAGTTGCGCCTCGATGAAATCGTCCAGCTCGTGATAGGCCGGCTGCAACGGCATCTGGTTGACCCCGAGCTTGTACAGTCCGAGCAACTGCACCAGCATGCCGTTGAGGTGAGCGAACTCGAAGTCGATCACGCCCTGCTCCGCCCCTTGGCGCTGCGCCTCGGGCAGACGCGCCAGCCATTGGCTATGGGCCTGCATCAGCATCGCCAGAGAGTTCTTCATGTCGTGCACGGTGGAGGCAATCACCGTGGAAAAATCCAGTGCCTGCTCGTCTTGGTTCATTCGCCAAACGCCTTGCTTTTCAGCTTCTGATAACGCGGATAACGCGCGTCGGTATCGGGCATCATGCCCACCAGTTTCAGGCAGGCCCGACATTCTTCCAGCTCCGCCGACGGCACACTGGTGTCGGTGCCGTGCAGCAGCGACTGGGCCATGTTCAGCGCAATACTGATGTTCTTCGGTTGCATCTTCAGCGCCTTGCGGAACACCTCGCGGGCCTCCACCAGGTTGCCGGTCTTGTACACGCGCACGCCCTGACGGTTGAGGTCGGCGGCCGCATTACTTGAGCTGAGAATAGTCGGGTCATCGGTGAGCTTGGCGATGTCTTTCATCACCGCCGGGTCATCGCCGTAGATCTCCGCGCAACTCTTGAGCATCGACGTGCCCGCCTCGGCCTGACCGAGCATCTGCAATTGCTTGGCCACCAGCAACGCAGCCTCGGGGCTCATGAACTGCTCCATGCCGTCGAGGCGCATCAGCGCTTGTTCGGTGAGTTTTTCGGCGGTCTCGGCATCGTTGAGCAACAGGCTGGTGGCCTTCATCAGGCGCGCGCGAATTTGCAGGCCCGGATCGGTCGGGTTTTCCTTGGCCACTGCGCTGAGAGTGGTGTTGATCTCAAGACGCGTACGGGTATCGAGCCCGCGCTCGCTACCCTTGCTGATCAGCGCGTGCGCCAGGCCTAGATTGCTTTCCGGATCCTTGAACCGCGATTGCGCGCCCTGATTCACCGCCTGGCGATAAGCCCGGGAGGCGGTGTCGAAATCTTCGTTGGCCATCGCCAGCTTGCCCAGCAACGCCTGACGACGCACCGCGAGCGGCGACAGACGAATCGCCTCCTCCAGCACTTGCTGCGCGCCTTTGGTATCGCCCTCGGCGACCAGCACGTCGGCCATCCCGTCATACAGCGCTGGCATCATCGGAAAGACCTTCAGGGCTTTTTCGTAAACGCCCTTGGCCTGACTGACCTGCCCGCGCTTGAACAGCAACTTGCCCAACCCGGCAAAGGCCCACGGCAACGGCCGGTCGGCGATGATGCTGTCGTAAAGGCGCTCGAGCGCTTCGTTCTGGTTCATGTCGCGCAACGCATCTGCGCGATAGCGCAGGCACAGCGGCGAATAACGGATGTCCTGCTTGCACAGGGCGATACAGGCGTTGAGCACCTCGACCGGTTTGCCACGGTCGAGGGCTTGCAGAATCGGCTTGAGCAACGTCTTGCGCTGCTCCAGACGCTCCAGGCGCTGAGCCAGGCCAGAGCGGTTGAACGGCTTGGTCAGATACGCGTCGGGCTCGTGCTCCAGAGCACTGAGCACCATCGCCTGACTGGTTTCGGCCGTCACCATCACGAACACCGCTTCGTGGCTGATCAGCTTCTCCATCATCAGGTCTTCCAGCACCTGCTGACCGTTCTTCTTGCCGTCGCCGAGGTGGAAGTCCTGGAGGATGAAATCGTAGGACTTCTGCGCACACATTTTCAGCGCCTGCTCACCGGTGTCGGCGGTGTCCACATCCTTGACGCCCAACTCGCGCAACATCGAACGCACGGAACTGCGGAAATCCGAGAAATCATCGACGATCAGAAAACTCTTTTGGTGATACGACAGCATCGAGGATTTCCAGGCAATTGAAGAAGATGGTCCATTTCCAGGCGCGCAGATGATAGCTGCCGGCCAAATGCTATCAAGCGATTTCGCGCGACTCTGAAGTCACCGAACGGGTTATCGGCCGGATCAGCGGTTCTCTTGAAGCGAGGGTTCAAGATTCGTTGTACAGGGGTCGGCACATCGATTGGCAAAACTGAGGAAGGCGCCGAGACGTTCCATGACTTTTCCAAGCAGCAAAAAGCCCCGCCAGATTACTCTGCTCGGGGCTTTTCAATAGATGGTGTCCCAGGGCAGGTTCGAACTGCCAACCTTCCCCTTAGGAGGGGGATGCTCTATCCAATTGAGCTACTGGGACACAGGACTGCCGGTGCGACAGACGGCGTGCATGTTAACGGCCAGGCCCTGATTTGTCATGTCGTCCGCAGGGCTTTTTAAGTGTAGGCAGGCGCCCTGCAAGGGTGCCGGACGTTTTACCGTGCAATTTGCATCAACGCAGAAAGCCATCATTGCAGATTGCAATGCACCCTCTCCGAAAAACTCTTCTAAATGCTTGTTTTTAAAGGACTTAACAGCAGTTAGACTATTGGCACGACGGCTGCTTTACCGGTTCTTATACAAGAACAGTCGGAGACTCGTCTCATGAACAGCGCCCTCGTGTTCGCAAACGCAATCGCACTGGCCGTCCTGGTGGGCTTTCACTTCGTCCCCGAGGACAACGAGAAAGTGGCCGGGCGCATGCCGCATTACCTGCAAGTGCAGAAGGCGCCGCAATGGGCGGTGTTGAGCGATCAGAGCTTCGCCCCGCAAGCGGTCAGCGAGTCTGATCAGGCGTTGCCGGCGCATTCGACTGAACGTCTGGTTTTTTGAATATCTTCAGGAGTACAGCATGTCCAAGTCAGCTGCGGGGTTTCTGATCCTCGCCTTATTGAGTGGCCTCGGGCATTTTTCGCTCTTCGAGGAAACCGAAATATCCCTGCCCCTGATCGCTTGCGGCGTGTTTTCGGCACTGTTCGTACTGGCGCTGGTGGCCGGGCGCAAGATCAAGTTTGATCCGGTATTACGCTAAACCTGACCAGCTCCAGCAAATGATTGACCGCGTCGGCCAGGTCGCCCGAGTTATCGATCAGGTGCACAGGGCTGTCGGTTGAACGCCTCTGCTTGAACAACGTGTTGCGGGCCAGCCGCGCATCAATCTGCTCACGCGTCTCCCGGCCACGCCGGAGCAGGCGCTCACGCAGGACATCATCTTGAACCGTCAGCAACACCGGCACCAGCGTCGGATAGCTTTGCTGCGCTTGCCGAAGGTTCGCCCGAGAGCCGTTCACCAGGACGTGTTTACCGGCTTTCAACCATTGATCCATTTCCACTGGAATCCCGTAGGCGAGACCGTTGGCCTCCCACGCCAGCGAAAAATCGCCGGCGCGCTGACGTTGCTCGAACTCCTGCGGCGTCACGCCGATCGCATCCTCGCCAACGGATTCGGCCGAACGGGTGATCACTCGTCGCATGATTTCGCAGTTCAACGCCCGCAAGGGTTCACGCGCAGCCTCGATCAGACTGTCCTTGCCGGAACCGGAAGGCCCCATGAGGTAAATCAGCCTGCCATCCATCCTGAAAACGCCCTCCGACGGGCACTTGCCCCTAGTAAATCGGCCATTTGCCACTATCCTGTAAAAGGTAAGGAACAACGATTCAACCCGCATAGCATGCACGTTCTGCCTCCTTCGGGCATCAGTCGACATGCTTCAGGACGCGGTCAGCGATACGGGCCGAAGCTTTCTTTTCAAACCAGTCCGCATTTCTGATAATTGGTGCTGGCATTACGCCTTTACCCGGATCAATATTTGTCACAGAATTGACGCCAATGATCTGGCAATTTTGAGGCATGATGCGCGCCTCTTAACAATTCAGGTTGAACCATTTGGCGCGGATGCTTGTCCTACCACACATCCTGCGGCCAATCCCGAGAACCGCTCCCCTGAACTAACCGGTTAAATATATGCGCCCATTGAAACAGGCAATTTATTCCAGCCGTACGGCTGACAAGTTCGTCGTACGTCTGCCAGACGGAATGCGTGAACGCATTGCCGAGGTGGCTCGCAATCATCATCGCAGCATGAACTCCGAGATCATTGCGCGCCTTGAGCAGAGTCTTATTCAGGAAGGCGCACTGGGCGAAGAGCTGAGCATGCGCCTGGACAGCCCGGAGCTGTCGCTGCACGAACGCGAGTTGCTGCAACGCTTCCGCCAACTCTCCCATCGCCAGCAGAACGCGCTGGTTTCTCTGATCGCCCACGACGCCGAAATGGCCGCAGACGCATCCTGAGTCAAACCGAACATCTCAAGCCAGCATGAATGCTGGCTTTTTTTTGCCCGTAATTTGAGCTTTTCAGGGACGAAAAAAAGCCCGCCAATCGGCAGGCTGTTTCAATGCAGTCGGTCAGAGCAGGAAGATCGTCGCCAATCCCAGGAAGATGAAAAAACCACCACTGTCGGTCATGGCCGTAATCATCACGCTGGCGCCCATCGCCGGATCGCGGCCCATCTTCGCCAGCGTCATCGGGATCAACACCCCCATCAGCGCCGCCAGCAAAAGGTTCAACGTCATGGCAGCCGTCATCACCACACCCAATGACCAACTGCCGTACAGCATGTAGGCGACCACACCGATCACCCCACCCCAGACCAGGCCGTTGATCAACGCGACGGCCAGCTCTTTGCGCATCAGGCGTGAGGTGTTGCCGGTGCTGACCTGATCAAGCGCCATGGCACGAACAATCATGGTGATTGTCTGGTTGCCGGAGTTACCACCAATACCCGCTACGATCGGCATCAGCGCCGCCAGGGCCACCAGCTTTTCGATCGAACCTTCGAACAGGCCGATCACACGCGATGCGACGAACGCCGTGATCAGGTTGATCGCCAGCCACGCCCAACGGTTGCGCAAAGACTTCCAGACGGAGGCGAAGATGTCTTCCTCTTCACGCAGACCCGCCATGTTGAGGACTTCGCTTTCGCTCTCCTCACGAATCAGGTCGACCATTTCGTCGATGGTCAGACGGCCGATCAGCTTGCCGTTCTTATCGACCACCGGGGCCGAGATCAGGTCATAACGTTCGAACGCCTGAGCGGCGTCGTAGGCGTCTTCGTCCGGGTGAAAACTCACCGGGTCACTCGCCATGACTTCGGAAACCTGTTTCTCCGGGTCATTGACCAGCAAACGCTTGATCGGCAGCACGCCCTTGAGCACGCCGTCGTAGTCGACCACAAAGAGCTTGTCGGTATGGCCCGGCAGCTCTTTCAGTCGACGCAGGTAACGCAGCACCACTTCGAGACTGACATCCTCACGGATGGTCACCATCTCGAAGTCCATCAGCGCACCGACCTGCTCCTCGTCGTAGGAGAGAGCCGAACGCACACGCTCGCGTTGTTGCTGATCCAGAGTCTCCATCAGCTCATGGACGACGTCTCGCGGCAGCTCGGAGGCCAAGTCAGCAAGTTCGTCGGCATCCATGTCCTTGGCCGCAGCCAGGAGCTCGTGATCGTCCATGTCGGCGATCAGCGTTTCACGGACAGAATCGGATACTTCGAGAAGAATGTCGCCGTCGCGGTCGGCCTTGACCAGTTGCCAGAGCGTCAGACGATCGTCGAGCGGCAGGGCTTCAAGAATGTAGGCGACGTCGGCGGAGTGCAGATCATCGAGTTTGCGTTGCAGCTCGACGAGGTTTTGCCGGTGGACCAGGTTCTCGACCCGGTCATGATGCGGGCCTTCCTGGCGATGAGTCAGGTCTTCGACGACCCGCTGGCGCTGCAGCAGCTCGACGACCTGAGCCAGGCGATCCTGCAGGCTTTCCTGTGTTTTCTTTACTTCGATTTCGGACATAGGCGAACTCCACTCCCAGCAGCGGGGCACGCCGGAAGGATCAATCAGTCAATTCATGATTGGTGAAACGGGCTACTGAATAACTACTGGGTAAGTCCATGGAGGTTTTCCATAAGCCCCGGCGGGGCTGACGGGCGCAATGATACACCGCATGACGGTTTTAAACGTTAAAAAATCGTGTCTGAAACAAGCGCTTGCGAGACAAAGCTGAGCGCTGTCCTGATCCTTCAGACTGCGACGACTCATTCTGAAAAGAAAACACACCGGCGGTGAAAAAACTGCCGGCTACGCTTGAAGAGGATCGTCACGGAGGACGCCGAATGCCATCGAAAACATCCCGACTCATGCTGACCACCCTGCTCTGCCTGCCCGCCATCGGGAGCGCAACCACACTTCATCGCTGCGAAGCTTCTGATGGTAGCGTCACATTCACGACGCTGACCTGTGCGAACGATGAACACCTTTCATTGCAGGAAGTACGACCCTACTCGCCTGGTTCGACCGTGGCACTGATACCCGAAGCCCGTCACGAAGAAATATCGGGCATGAATATCAGAAAACGAGAAATGACCGTCGTCGGGCGCACTCACGACAAATGTGGAGATCTGATCGACGCACGACAGAAACGCGAGGCGATCATCAATCAACGAATCATCGCCGGCATGAGCCAGCAGGACGTTGAGAGCGCTCTGGGCAAACCCGACAAGGTAAATATCCGCAATTCGGCAACAAGCTATCGTTACGACCTCAAGCGAGGGCGCAGTGCTCAAATCGATTTTGATGAAAAAGGATGCGTGACGGGAAAAGCCAAATCCCGGACAGCAAAAAGCCCGCGTTAAACGCGGGCTTTTCGATATATGGTGCACTCGACAGGATTCGAACCTGTGACCGCTCGGTTCGTAGCCGAGTACTCTATCCAGCTGAGCTACGAGTGCAATTTGTGTTTTTAGACCAGACCACAACTGGCTGTAACCAAGTCATCTGCATTGCTGCAACCGACTCTTAAATGGTGCACTCGACAGGATTCGAACCTGTGACCGCTCGGTTCGTAGCCGAGTACTCTATCCAGCTGAGCTACGAGTGCAATTTGTGTTTTTAGACCAGATCACAACTGGTTGAAGCCGAGTCATTTACATCGCTGCAACTAACTCTTAAATGGTGCACTCGACAGGATTCGAACCTGTGACCGCTCGGTTCGTAGCCGAGTACTCTATCCAGCTGAGCTACGAGTGCATTTGTTGCGCCGCATTATAGCCCGTCTAATCTCTATTCCAACCACTTTTTCTATAAATTTCAATAACTTACAGAAGAAGCCAGATTACAACGTACTAAGCAAATAATGGCGGAGAACGGGGGATTCGAACCCCCGACACCCTTTTGAGGTGTACTCCCTTAGCAGGGGAGCGCCTTCGGCCACTCGGCCAGCTCTCCGCAACACGGGGCGTATATTAACCACCTTCTTCCCCGTTTGCAAACATAAAAATCGATAAAAATTAATGGCTTGGTTCTTCGTCCTTCTCTTTCTTTATACGCAGATAGATTTCTTCACGGTGCACGGCCACCTCTTTCGGGGCATTGACGCCGATACGCACTTGATTTCCTTTAACGCCGAGCACGGTCACGGTGATTTCGCCATCACCGATAATCAGGCTTTCTGCGCACCGACGAGTCAGAATCAGCATACCTTTCTCCTCACGCGAATCATTTCAGGGACAACAGTCTGCAAAAAAAAGGCACCCGACCTACAACCGGAGCGATCGTAGCCCTACATGCCTGAGTATTGACCAGCGCGAGCAAAAGAACAGTTAAGGGCTCACGCCATTCAAAAAATAAAGGGCGCGGTCAGACCGCGCCCTTCAGACAACGCATCACTCGCCCTGACGGGCCGGAGCGTCGAGTTCGAAAGCCGTGTGCAGGGCGCGCACGGCCAGTTCCAGGTACTTCTCTTCGATCACCACGGAAACCTTGATTTCCGAGGTCGAGATCATCTGGATGTTGATGCTTTCCTTTGCCAGGGATTCGAACATGCGGCTGGCCACGCCTGCGTGGGAGCGCATGCCGACACCGACGATCGAGACCTTGGCAATCTTGGTGTCGCCAACCACTTCACGGGCACCGATCTCGCGAGCGGTGTTTTCCAGCACGGTCTGCGCGGACTGGTAGTCGTTGCGGTGTACGGTGAAGGTGAAGTCGGTGGTGTTATCGTGCGCGACGTTCTGCACGATCATGTCGACTTCGATGTTCGCGGCACTGATCGGGCCGAGAATCTTGAACGCCACGCCCGGGGTGTCTGGCACGCCACGGATGGTCAGCTTGGCTTCATCGCGGTTGAAAGCGATGCCGGAAATGATCGGCTGTTCCATGGTTTCCTCTTCATCAATAGTAATGAGGGTGCCCGGACCCTCCTTGAAGCTGTGCAGTACGCGCAGCGGAACGTTGTACTTGCCGGCGAACTCCACCGCGCGGATCTGCAACACCTTGGAACCGAGGCTGGCCATTTCCAGCATCTCTTCGAAGGTGATCTTGTCCAGACGCTGAGCAACGGACACCACGCGCGGGTCAGTGGTGTAGACACCATCGACGTCGGTGTAAATCTGGCACTCGTCAGCCTTCAGCGCAGCGGCCAGCGCCACGCCGGTGGTGTCGGAACCGCCACGACCCAGGGTCGTGATGTTGCCGTGTTCGTCGACGCCCTGGAAACCGGCGACCACAACCACGCGACCGGCCTTCAGGTCGCCGCGAATCTTCTGATCATCAATCTGCAAGATACGCGCTTTATTGTGCGCGCTGTCCGTCAGGATCCGCACCTGGTTGCCGGTGTAGGACACCGCCGGCACACCGCGCTTGATCAACGCCATGGCCAACAGGGCGATCGTCACCTGCTCACCGGTGGAAACGATCACATCCAGTTCACGGGGAACCGGTTGATCTTCGCCACTGATTTGCTTGGCCAGATCGATCAGACGGTTGGTTTCGCCGCTCATTGCAGACAGCACAACCACCAGGTCATCGCCGGCATCGCGGAATTTCTTAACCTTGTCGGCGACCTGCTCGATTCTCTCGACAGTGCCGACCGAGGTGCCTCCAAATTTCTGTACGATCAAAGCCATTTCAAAGCCGCCTCTGCCCATGAAGGGCGCCCAATAATCACTCAAACAGCCGCCCGGCCCGCCACTAGACTGCGGGCCCGACGGGCCGTCTTATAAACCCTGCTCGACGAATGGAACGGTCAGCGCCAGAGCGCCATCCAGTGCGCCGGCGTCGACACCGCCGCCCTGCGCCATGTCCGGACGACCACCGCCCTTACCGCCCACTGCCGCAGCAGCCTGTTTCATCAAATCACCGGCTTTGAGTTGGCCAGTCAGGTCCTTGGTTACGCCTGCAACCAGTACGACCTTTTCCTCATGGACACTGCCGAGCAGGATCACTGCGCGGCCGAGTTTGTTTTTCAGCTGATCGACCAGCGCCAGCAGCGCCTTGCCGTCCTGACCATCCAGGCGCACGGCCAGCACTTTCACGCCCTTGACGTCCACGGCCGAGGCCGACAGATCGTCGCCTGCAGCGGCGGCGGCCTTGGCCTGCAACTGCTCGAGCTGCTTTTCAAGCGCGCGGTTGCGCTCCAGCACAGCCGACAGCTTGTCGATCAGGTTGTCGCGGCTGCCCTTGACCAGGCTGGCCGCTTCCTTGAGTTGTTCTTCAGCAGCGTTCAAGTAAGCCAGAGCCGCTGCGCCGGTGACGGCTTCGATACGACGCACGCCCGATGCCACACCGCCTTCGCTGATGATTTTCAGCAGACCGATGTCGCCGGTACGGTTGGCGTGGATACCGCCGCACAGCTCGACGGAGAAATCACCGCCCATGCTCAGCACGCGCACATTGTCGCCGTACTTCTCGCCGAACAGCGCCATCGCGCCTTTCTGCTTGGCGGTTTCGATGTCGGTTTCTTCGGTTTCAACGGCGGAGTTCTTGCGGATCTCGGCGTTGACGATGTCTTCCAGCGCCTTGATCTGCTCCGGCTTGATGGCTTCAAAGTGGCTGAAGTCGAAGCGCAGGCGCTGACTGTCGACCAACGAACCTTTCTGTTGAACGTGATCGCCCAGCACTTTGCGCAACGCAGCGTGCAGCAAGTGAGTAGCCGAGTGGTTGAGCGAAGTGGCGTGACGCACGTCGGCTTCGACGTGGGTTTCCACCGGCGCCCCAACGATCAGGCTGCCCGACGCCAGCACGCCGTGGTGCAGGAACGCGCCGCCGGTCTTGGTGGTGTCGCGCACGTCGAAACGGCTGTTGCCGGCCTGCAGGTAACCGCAATCGCCAACCTGGCCGCCGGATTCGGCGTAGAAAGGCGTCTGGTTCAGAACCACAACGCCTTCCTGCCCTTCGCTCAAGACATCTACGGACTGACCGTCTTTATAGAGGGCAACGACTTTCGCCGAACCGCTGGTGGCGTGATAACCGGTGAACTCAGTGTCCACGTCAACCTTGACCAGGCTGTTGTAATCCAGGCCGAACGAGCTGGCGGAGCGGGCACGGACGCGCTGGGCTTCCATTTCACGCTCGAAACCGGCTTCGTCGATGGTCAGGCTGCGCTCGCGGGCGATGTCCGCGGTCAGGTCCATCGGGAAACCGTAGGTGTCGTAGAGTTTGAACACCACGTCGCCCGGAACCACGTCACCTTTGAGCTCGGCCAGATCCTGCTCAAGGATCTTCAGGCCCTGCTCCAGGGTCTTGGCGAATTGCTCTTCTTCGGCTTTCAGTACGCGCTCGATGTGCGCCTGTTGGGATTTCAGCTCAGGGAAGGCATCGCCCATCTCGGCCACGAGTGCGGCAACGATCTGGTAGAAGAAGCTGCCCTTGGCGCCCAGCTTGTTGCCGTGACGGCAAGCGCGACGAATGATCCGGCGCAGCACGTAGCCGCGACCTTCGTTGGACGGCAGCACGCCGTCGGCAATCAGGAAGCCGCAGGAACGGATGTGGTCAGCCACGACTTTCAGCGACGCCTGATTGTCGTTGCTGCAACCGATGGCCTTGGCCGAAGCGGCCAGCAGGCTCTGGAACAGGTCGATTTCATAGTTCGAGTGAACGTGCTGCAGCACGGCACTGATCCGCTCAAGGCCCATGCCGGTGTCCACCGACGGGGCTGGCAGCGGGTGCAACACGCCATCGGCGGTGCGGTTGAACTGCATGAACACGTTGTTCCAGATTTCGATGTAGCGGTCGCCGTCTTCTTCCGGCGAGCCCGGCGGGCCGCCCCAGATGTCGGCGCCGTGATCGTAGAAAATCTCGGTGCAAGGACCGCACGGGCCGGTATCGCCCATGGTCCAGAAGTTGTCGGACGCGTATGGCGCGCCTTTGTTGTCGCCGATGCGCACCATGCGCTCGGCCGGCACACCGACTTCCTTGGTCCAGATGTCGTAGGCCTCGTCATCGCTGGCGTAGACGGTGACCCACAGCTTTTCCTTCGGCAGGTTCAGCCACTTCTCGGAGGTCAGGAAGTTCCAGGCGTAGGTGATGGCATCACGCTTGAAGTAGTCGCCGAAGCTGAAGTTACCCAGCATTTCGAAGAAGGTGTGGTGACGGGCGGTGTAACCGACGTTTTCCAGGTCGTTGTGCTTGCCGCCGGCGCGCACGCATTTCTGGCTGGAGACGGCGCGGGTGTACGCGCGCTTTTCCTGGCCCAGGAAGCAGTCCTTGAACTGGTTCATCCCCGCGTTGGTGAACAGCAGGGTTGGGTCGTTGCCCGGAATCAAAGAGCTGGAGGCTACACGGGTGTGGCCTTGCTCTTCGAAGAAGCGAAGGAAGGCTTCACGGATTTCTGCGCTTTTCATTAGGTTCTTCCACGGAGGCTGCGGCCAAAGGCCTGTACGAAACGTCAACAGACGAAACGACGGCAAAGGGCCGCATTATATCGGCCCTGCGCGCGGGGTACAGCGTGTTTATACGATAGAAACGGTCAATTGGGTGGCTAACGCTGTCACTTGCGCGAAAACTCGACGAATGTCGCGACCACTTGCTCGATTTGCGCGCGGTTGACGTCCATGTGCGTGACCATTCGCAGCCGCGCGGCAGCGCTCAATTTGATCCCGCGCTCGGCAGCGAATGCCTTGATCGCATGGGCACGATCACCCATCTGCACGTAAACCATGTTGGTCTGCACCGGCTCGACACTGAAACCGGCCTCGCGCAAGCCTTCGGCCAGCAACTGCGCGTTGGCATGGTCATCCGCCAGACGCTCGACGTTGTGATCCAGCGCATACAGCCCCGCCGCCGCCAGCAATCCGGCCTGACGCATGCCGCCACCGACCATTTTGCGCAGGCGCCGGGCCTTTGCAATCAACGCCGACGAACCGCACAGCACCGAACCGACCGGCGCGCCGAGGCCTTTGGACAGGCACACCGAGACCGAATCGAAATACTGGGTGATTTCCCGGGCATCGACCCCGAGCTTGACCGCCGCGTTGTACAGCCGCGCGCCGTCCAGATGCAGCTGAAGGCCATGGCTCTGAGTGAACTGACGGGCACGGGCCAGATACTCCATCGGCAACACTTTGCCTTGCATGGTGTTTTCCAGCGCCAGCAGACGGGTGCGGGCAAAGTGGAAGTCGTCAGGCTTGATCGCCGCTGCCACCTGATCCAGGTCCAGCGAGCCATCGGCCTGCACTTCCAGCGGCTGCGGCTGGATCGAGCCGAGCACCGCCGCGCCGCCGCCCTCGTACTTATAGGTGTGCGCCTGTTGACCGACGATGTATTCGTCGCCGCGCTCGCAGTGCGCCATCAACCCCAGCAGGTTGCTCATGGTGCCGGTCGGGACGAACAGCGCCGCAGCAAAACCCAGCCGTTTTGCCAGTTCGGTCTCCAGACGATTGACCGTCGGATCTTCGCCATACACGTCGTCGCCGGTATCGGCGCGAGTCATCGCATCGAGCATGGCGGGAGTCGGTTGGGTGACGGTGTCGCTGCGAAGATCGATAACGCTCATGAACCTGGCCTCTGGTCAGCAGGGGAAATCCCTTTACGAAGACGAATTACTGCGGGCATGGCGCGGATTAATCAACCCTTGAGCAAGGAAAAGTCGTTTGTGTGCTTCGAAAAACTCGATGGCAATCATCACAAAGGCGCAATGCACTGCCCGGAAATCTGTGTTAAAAACGCTGCGCCGCCCGATAAAGGGCAGCGAAACGTTCTCAGGGCGGGGTGCAATTCCCCACCGGCGGTAATTGCGCGCAATGCGCATAGCCCGCGAGCGCTTGGTGACGTACACGGCAAATGCCGTGAGCGGCGGCAAGGTCAGCAGACCCGGTGTGATTCCGGGGCCGACGGTCACAGTCCGGATGAAGAGAGAACGGGATTGACGCCAAAGGGCCGTCCGCCGTATTCGTGCGAGCGTGCGTACCCTTGAATCCCTTTCGATTCATAACGCCCTGTTTTTCACACAAACAGGAGTCAGAACATGCAACCCACCGCTATCGACAGCAAAAGCAAACACCCTCACGGCGAGCGCGTCGCGTTCATCCAGGCCTGCTGGCACAAGGAAATCGTCGACCAGAGCCGCAAGGGCTTCCTCGCCGAAATGATCGCTCAGGGATATCAGGAATCGGACATCGATTTCTTCGAAGTCGGCGGCGCCTTTGAAATGCCTCTGCACGCCAAGCTGCTGGCCAAGACCGGTCGTTATGCCGGTATCGTTGCCGCCGCCCTGGTGGTGGACGGCGGAATTTACCGTCACGAGTTCGTTGCCCAGTCGGTGGTCAGCGGCCTGATGCAGGTTCAGCTGGAAACCGAAGTGCCGGTGTTCTCGGTGTCGCTGACCCCGCACCACTTCCATGCCGGCGAAGAACACCAGAAATTCTTCTTCGAGCATTTCGTGCACAAGGGTCAGGAAGCGGCGAAGACCTGCGCCGATACGCTGCAGAAAGTGCGTGCGTTGCGCCGCACCGAGCCGCGCGCTGTTGCGGTCTAAGCATCATAAAAAAACTGCCATGATGTTCCCACGCTCTGCGTGGGAATGCTGCCCGGGACGCTCCGCGTCCCTAAAGCGGACGCAGAGCGTCCATTAAGGCATTCCCACGCAGAGCGTGGGAACGATCAGTCATCTAGTAAGACGATCATCAGGCAAGATTTTCGTCAGTGGTCGGCACGATCAGGATGCCCGCCCGCAGGCCGTTCTTGACCTTGGGATTGGGGAAAATGATCCGCGCGCCCTGCTCTTCGATGATCCAGCGGGTATTGGCCAGGTCTTCGGCCAGCACATAACCCACATCCAGTTCCGAAAAGTTTTCGATGTCCGCCGGCAGGTTCAGGCGGAACGCATCGCTGTGCTTGATGATTTCCCGCGCCACGCTGAACAGTTGCAGACCGTCCAGGCCCTGCTCGGCCATCTCAGGCTCAGTGCCTTCGATGATCTGCTTCAGACGGGTTTCCAGCAGCGACACATTGACCCCGGCGTTCTGTCCGAACGGCCGCGCCTTGCCCAGCTCCAGCGTGAAGGACTCTGCACCCAGCTTGTCGTAGGTGTAGGAGCTGAACACGATCGACGGTTTGTTCTGCAACAGCACCGCTTCCATGCCGGCGGCGCGCAGGCGGGCCAGCTCGAGACGGGAATGCTGGCGACCTTCCTTCCACGGATACAAAGCGAACTGCTCGATCTTCGAACCACGAATCGCGGTGTGCAGGTCGTAGTGCAGACGCTGACGATCAGGAAGGCTGAAGAAACTTGCCGCCAGACGTTCCAGCTCGCAGGCGCGCAGGGCTTCGGAGCCGCTGCTTTGTTCGTGACGGCCATTGAACAGTCGATTGACATCCTGCTCTACGAAACGCTCGCCCTTGCGAATCGCTTCCGGGTTGCCGAACAGGAACAGAATGCGTGCGCGCGGCTTCAGGTCGCCGCGAGCGATGTCATGCAGCAGCCGGTCGAGCAATTCGATCGGTGCCGTTTCGTTGCCGTGGATGCCTGCCGACAACAGCAGGTCCAGGCCATTGTCGCGCGCTTCGGGTGGCCGGACTTCCAGCGCACCCTCGCTCAACCAGCGCATGCGCACGCCTTCGACAGTCAGTTGAGTCTTCTCCGCCGGTTCACGGCCGGCGAGGGTCAGTTCAAGCAGTTTGCCGAGGGCGAGCATAGAGCGGTTTCCTTAGTGATCGTGATTGCAATCCGGGCCGTGCACGTGGCCGTCCTCGTCGCCGAGGTCAGCCGGTTCCATCTCCAGTTGCAGACTTACCAGATTAGTCGCCAATGGACGCAACAGCAGGTTGGCGTACTCTTCGTCGCCCTCTTCGACGTCCACGCCGATCAGCAGTTGGCCGCGGCCGTCCTGCTGGATCCACAGCTCTTTGCCTTGCCACATGACCGCGACGCGGGTGCAGGAAGTTTGCAGTTGCGTGCCGTCAGTGTCTTCAAGGATCAGCTGCAGGGAATCGCTCATGTTTTACGCTCTCTTGGGGAGATGAAACCGTGCGCCGCGACGAGGCGGCGCACCGGTCATCAATTGATCTGGAATGGATAAACCGCGCCCAGTTTAAGGATTTGCGTCAGTTCATCCAGTGCCGTCCGGCATTCAAGCAGCAATTGCGGATCCGCCAGATCACTTTCGGTCAGGCGGTCGCGGTAGTGCTTTTCAACCCATGCGGTCAACGAACCGTACAACGGGGCGGTCATGATAACCCCTGGGTTGACGGCCGCCAGCTCGGTTTCGTTGAGCGCGACGCGCAGTCGCAGGCACGCCGGGCCACCACCGTTCTGCATGCTTTGCTTGAGGTCGAAGACTTTCACTTCGCGGATCAGGCCGCCGGAGCTGATCAGGCCTTGCAGGTAATTCCACACGCGCTCGTTGCCACGGCACTCTTCCGGCACGATCAACAGCATCGAACCGTCAGGACGCGACAGCAACTGGCTGTTGAACAGGTAGGAACGCACCGCATCGTCCACAGTGACCGCAGAACGCGGCACGCAGACCGACTGGAAGTTGCCGCCGACCTTGGCCAGTTTGGCTTGCAGTTCGGCCAGCATCTGATCGGTGTCGAGGAATGCGTCCTCGTGATAGAACAGCACCTCGCCGTTGCCCACCGCGATCACGTCGTTGTGGAACACGCCCTGATCGATCACCGCCGGGTTCTGCTGCGCGTAGACCACGCCGTCGTCACGCAGGCCGTGCAGACGGGCAACCGCTTGCGACGCTTCGAGGGTCTGGCGCGCCGGGTATTTCTGCGGTGCCGGGTAGCGGGTGTCGAACGCACTGCGACCGAACACGAAGAACTCGACACCGGCCTCGCCGTACTCACGGCAGAAACGCGTGTGGTTGGCTGCGCCTTCGTCGCCGAACTGCGCCACCGCCGGCAACGCGGCGTGGTGAGCGAAGTGTTGCTGGTTGGCGAACATCGCGCCCAGCACGCGACTGGTGGTCGGGTGCTCGATGCTGCGGTGGTATTTGCAGTTCAGGTTGGCGGCGGTGAAGTGCACGCGACCGTCAGCGGTGTCGGCGCTCGGGCTGACCGTAGCGGCGTTGGCCACCCACATGCTCGACGCCGAGCAACTGGCGACCAGCAGCGGCATCGCTTCTTTTGCAGCGCGCTCGATCACCTGAGCGTCGGTGCCGCTGAAACCCAGACGGCGCAAGGCAGCCACGTCCGGACGCTCCTGTGGTGCGAGGACGCCCTGCTGAAAGCCCATTTCCATCAGCGCTTTCATTTTTGCCAGACCTTGCAGCGCCGCTTCCTTCGGGTTCGAGGATTGCTGGCTGTTGCTCTGGGACGCAACGTTGCCGTAGGACAGACCACCGTAGTTATGGGTCGGCCCCACTAGACCGTCAAAATTGACTTCATAGGATTTCATCAGCGAGGCTCCACGAGAATCTGTTGTTATAGGCATCGGGTAACAATTCAATAAGACCGAGTCGCGGCCTTCGCGAGCAAGCTCGCTCCCACAGGAATCTCATCGTCCTTGTGGGAGCTGGCGTGCCAGCGATGGGCATCACGCCATCTTCACGCCAGGCGTCAGGGCCGCCGGCAACACCAGGCTCGGGGTTTCGAGCGAGGCCACCGGGTACGCGCAGTAATCCGCCGCGTAGTAGGCGCTGGCGCGGTGGTTGCCCGAAGCGCCGACACCACCGAACGGTGCGCTGCTGGCAGCACCGGTCAATTGCTTGTTCCAGTTGACGATCCCGGCACGGCTTTCCAGCCAGAACTGCTGGTAGCGCTCTTCGGAATCAGACAGCAGACCGGCGGCCAGGCCAAACGCGGTGTTATTGGCTTCGGCAATCGCCGCCGCGAAGTCGGCGTAGCGGATCACCTGCAACAGCGGGCCGAACAGTTCTTCATCGGAGCGCTCGGCAACCGCCGTCACATCAACGATGCCGGGGGTCAGCAGCGCCGACTGCGCCTGTGGCTGCGTCATTGCCAGCAGCGACACCGCGCCGTTGGCCAGCAGATGCGCCTGGGCATCCATCAACGATTTAGCCGCGCCGAGGGAAACCACCGAGCCCATGAACGGCGCCGGTTGCTGATCGAAAGCACCGACCTCGATGGTCGAGCTGACTTCCACCAGACGCTTGAGCAGGCTGTCGCCCCACGCGCCTTGCGGCACCAGCAGACGACGGGCGCAGGTGCAGCGCTGACCGGCGGAAATGAATGCTGACTGAATGATCGTGTAGACCGCTGCGTCGAGGTCGGCGACCTGATCGACCACCAGCGGGTTGTTGCCGCCCATTTCCAGCGCGAGGATCTTGTCCGGACGACCGGCGAACTGCTGGTGCAGGTGATTGCCGGTACGGCTCGAGCCGGTGAAAAACAGACCGTCGATGCCCGGGTTTGCCGCCAGTGCGATACCGGTTTCGCGGGCACCTTGCAGCAGGTTCAGCACGCCGGCCGGCAGACCGGCCTCGATCCAGCACTTGACCGTCAGTTCGGCGACTTTCGGGGTCAGCTCGCTGGGCTTGAACAGCACGCTGTTACCGGCCAGCAGCGCCGGCACGATATGGCCGTTCGGCAAGTGACCAGGGAAGTTGTAAGGGCCGAACACCGCGACCACGCCATGCGGCTTGTGGCGCAACACGGCGGTGGCGTCGCCCAACGGGCCGCTCTTCTCGCCGGTACGTTCGCGGTAGCTCTGCACCGAGATCGCGATCTTGTTGACCATGCTGGTGACTTCGGTCGCGGCTTCCCACAGCGGTTTGCCGGTTTCCTCACCGATGGTGCGGGCCAGTTCGTCGGCGTGTTTTTTCAGCGCGGCGGCGAACGCCTCGAGCACGCTGATGCGATCTTCCAGGGTACGACGGGCCCAGCCCGGGAACGCCTGACGCGCAGCCTGCACGGCCGACTCGACCTGAGCGGCGGTGGCGCCCTCCCCCGACCACAGCACTTGCTGGGTCACCGGGTTCAGCGATTGAAAGGCCTCGCCCTGACCGGCCAGCCACTCACCTGCGATGTATAGCGAATTCATTATTTCGACTCCCGTGCAGCGGACAACGCCACGGCGCGAACCTGATCGCCAGCGTTGAGTTGAAGACGTTTGGCGGTCAGCGGATCGACCACCAGCGTACCGGCGGCCAGACGGGCCGGCGCAGCCGTGATGCGGCAGTCTTCGCGTTTGCGGTTATGGATGATGAACGGCGTGGCATCGTCGCCCGGCGTGCCGATGGCCAGCACCAGCGCTTCGCTGTCACGCACCGCGCGGATCTTGCTGGTCTCGCACTCGATGGCCGGGCCGGCGTCGAAGATGTCGACGTAACCCTGATAGCTGAAGCCTTCGCTCTTGAGCATCGCCAGTGCAGGCTCGGTGTCCGGGTGAACCTGGCCGATGACATTGCGCGCGTCCGGCGACAGGAAGCAGGTGTACAGCGGGAATTTCGGCATCAGTTCAGCGATGAACGCCTTGTTGCCGACGCCGGTCAGGTAATCGGCCTGGCTGAATTCCATCTTGAAGAAGTGACGGCCCAGGCTTTCCCAGAACGGCGAACGGCCGGCGTCATCCGACACGCCGCGCATCTCGGCGATGATCTTGTTGCCGAACAATTCAGGGAATTCGGCGATGAACAGCATCCGCGCCTTGGACAGCATGCGGCCGTTGAGGCCGGTGCGGTAATCGGCGTGCAGGAACAGCGAGCACAGCTCGGAGTTGCCGGTCAGATCGTTGGCCAGGAACAGCGTCGGGATCTCGCGATAGATGTTCAGTTCCTGCGAGGCGCTGACGGTCAGGCCGACGCGAAAGTTGTACCACGGCTCGCGCAGACCGACAGCGCCGGCGATGGCGGAAATACCCACCACGCGACCGTTGTCGTCTTCGAGCACGAACAGGTAGTCCGCGTCGCCACGACCGGCTTCACCGCGAAAGGTCTTCTCGGCCCAGCCGACCCGGTGAGTCAGGCGTTCTTCGTTGGCCGGCAAGGTGGTCAGGCCGGTGCCGGTGCTGCGGGCTAGGTCGATCAGAGCGGACAAATCGCTGCTGCGTACGGGGCGAACAATCATGCTATCTCCTCAAACGGGCCGCCGTGGCCACCCGTGAAACTCGCTAAGGCGTTAAACCGCCACCAGGCGCACGCTGGCACCTTCACCGACGCCCAGGGCTTCGGCCGCTTCCAGATCCAGGGTCACCGGCTTGCCCGGCGCGTAATCCAGTTCCAGCAGTACCGCGCGGTAATCCTGCAACTGGGCATTGGCTACCAGATACTGGCGCCCGGCACCTTTGACCGGCTCGCCGAGCTTCACCGGCACCACACGGCTCTGGGCGATCGAACGGATCCCCGAAACCCGCGCATGCAGGGTCGGGCCACCGTCGAAGATGTCGATGTAGTGATCGGTCTCGAAGCCTTCGCGCATCAGGATGTCGAAGGTGATCTGCGCACGCGGGTGCACCTGGCCCATCGCTTCCTGAGCGGAGTCCGGCAGCAACGGCACGTAGATCGGGTAATGCGGCATCAGTTCGGCGAGGAACGTGCGGCTTTTCAGGCCACACAGACGCTCGGCCTCGGCGTAGTTCAGGTCGAAGAAGTTACGACCGATGGCGTCCCAGAATGGCGAGTCGCCGTTCTCGTCGCTGTAACCGACGATCTCGGTCACCACCGAATCGGCGAAACGCTCCGGATGGCTGGCAACGAACAGCAGACGGCCACGGGAGTTGAGTTCGGCCCACGGCGAACCCACCAGCTCGCGCTGCACATAGAAACTGGTCAGCAAGCTGTTGCCGGTCAGGTCGTGGCATTGCGAGAGCACGTGGATCTTGTTGTGGATCTTCAGCTCGCGGGAGGCGTGCACGAAGGTCTCGTTGCGAAAACTGTAGAACGGCTCGGAATAACCGGCCGACGCAACGATCGCCGAGCAGCCCACCAGCTTGCCGGTGGCGGTGTCTTCAAGGACAAAGAAATAACTCTCTTCGCCGTTGAAGCTCACTTCGGCGGCAAACGAGGCTTCGCTCGCGGCAATCTTGTCGCTCAGGCGTTCAACGTCATCCGGCAAGGAAGTGACACCAATCGGGCTGTCCGCAGCCAGACGCTGTACCTCGCCCAGATCAGCCATTTGCGCGGGGCGCATCACCAGCATGGTGTCACTCCTTTCTCTTATAAATTCACAGTAAAAAAACGCCGGACACTGTGGGAGCGAGCTTGCTCGCGAAGGCGGTTCACTCGTCGACAAACAGGTTGTCTGACCCACCGCATTCGCGAGCAAGCTCGCTCCCACTTTGATTTGCCCGGCATCAAAATTGGGTTCGGCGCCTGAAAGCTCCAGGCGCCGAAGGATCTATCAGGCTTGGGTCAGTTTCGCTGCAGCACGTTCGAAACGATCCAGACCGGCGTCGATGTCCGCGTCTTCGACCACCAGGCTCGGGGCGAAACGGATCACGTCCGGGCCGGCCTGCAGAATCATCAGGCCTTCTTGTTCAGCGGCGTTGAAGATGTCTTTGGCCTTGCCTTTCCAGGCATCGCTCAGCACGCAACCGATCAGCAGACCGAGACCGCGCACCTGGGTGAACAGGCCGTACTTCTCGCCGATCTGTTGCAGGCGGGTCTTGAACTTGTCGTGCTTGGCGTTGACGCCGTTCAGCACCTCAGGGGTGTTGATCACGTCGATCACCGCTTCAGCCACGGCGCACGCCAACGGGTTGCCGCCGTAAGTGGTGCCGTGAGTGCCGACAACCAGATGCTTGGCCAGCGCTTCGGTGGTCAACATTGCGGCGATCGGGAAACCGCCGCCCAGGCTCTTGGCGCTGGTCAGGATGTCCGGAACCACGCCGAAATGCTGGTAGGCGAACAGATTGCCGGTACGGCCCATGCCGGTCTGCACTTCGTCGAACACCAGCAGCGCGTTGTTCGCGTCGCACAGCTCACGGGCGCCTTGCAGGTACGCCTGCTCGGCCGGCAGTACGCCGCCCTCGCCCTGGATCGGTTCCAGAACGACCGCGCAGGTCTTGCCCGAAACAGCGGCTTTCAGCGCCGCCAGATCGTTGTACGGCACGTGGGTGATACCGGTGATTTTCGGGCCGAAACCGTCGGAATACTTCGACTGGCCGCCGACGTTCACGGTGAACAGGGTGCGGCCGTGGAAGCTGTTGAGCGCGGCGATGATTTCGTACTTCTCGGTGCCGAAACGGTCGAACGCGACGCGACGGGCCAGCTTGAAGGCAGCCTCGTTGGCTTCGGCGCCGGAGTTGCAGAAGAACACGCGCTCGGCAAAGGTGGCGTCGATCAGCTTGTGCGCCAGGCGCAGGGCTGGTTCGTTGGTGAACACGTTGGACACGTGCCACAGCTTGTTCGCTTGCTCGGTCAAGGCACCGACCAGCGCCGGGTGCGCATGGCCCAATACGTTGACGGCGATACCGCCGGCGAAGTCGATCAGCTCGCGGCCGGCCTGATCCCAGACGCGGGAACCGGCGCCACGCACCGGAATGAAAGCGGCAGGCGCGTAGTTGGGAACCATAACCTGGTCGAAATCGGCGCGTTGTACCGCAGCGTGCTCAACGGACATCGGAGTCTCCTGATGAGGGCCACCCGCCTGAAACTGGCGAGCGATGGGGGGATTGTAAGGACAGTTTTGTGCCCGGCCTTGTCGCCAAGCGACAACTTCTTATAGCGCAAACCCCGGATTTTCCCGGGTTTACGGCAATGCGACATATAGCGTCGCAAAGGCGCAGTTTAAACTGCCGCCGGCCATTGCAGCAGGCCTGCGAGCATATCAATTGCGAAGGCGCTGCCTGTCATACATCTCTACCACCTGCCGATGGCCGGCTGCTGTTTTGCTTGGGCTCCATTTCGATGCTCAAGGACGCCAACAATGCCATCCAATACCGGGCACTTGCCCGCCGTTCCACTCACGCCCGGCGCGGCGGCACTTAACCCTCCGTCTCACTATGAACCGCTGGTCAAAGCGCTTCCCGAATGGCTGGGCAAGGCCTCTCCGGCCCGGCGCCTCGCCCTGAAGAACAACCGCCACCGCCTCCACCATGCGGTGAAGGCAGCCCCGCGAGAGCAGCACGATGCCCTCAGAACGCTCATTGTCGAGTACATGAAGGCGCAAAACGGTGTCGATCAGGTGCTCGATCGCGTTCAGGACGCCAGTGCCTTCGCCGAACCGCTGCTGACCGAGGCGCTCAAATCAAGCTTCGGCGTTGACGTGAATGTCAGAGAAACCTTCCTGCACTTGTACATCCCCGTGACCGCATCCGGCATTACCACCGGCACCCGGACATGGACGGTGTCTCTGCTCGACGCGGCCTTGCATAACTTCGAGACCGACGAAACCGTCGCCGACGCCTATGCCGCCGGCTCATCGTTCGTTACCCGACCCTCGGCAAGCGGGGCATACGAAACGCTGGCGCCCCTCAACATGAATCCGGGGATTGCCCCTTTCACCCGACTGTGCCGGGAACTGGACATCGGCAGCCGCTACAAAACCTATCTCGAAGAAAACCTGGCGGTGTCCAGTCCGGTGGCTGCCGCAGTCTTGCGCCACAAGATCAATGCGGCGCAAAAAGCCGCACTGCGCGCCGCCCTGAAACTGGCGCGGATGAAGGGCGATATCGACCACGCGCATCTGCATGCGATTGAACGCCTGCTCGATGGTGCCCACAACGTGCAAATGAATGGCCAGCCGCTACTGTGCCAGGACCTGACGATGATGTCGGTCGAACTGACCGGGATTGTGCTGTTCGCACCCGACCTCGAACAGGTACGAACCGCGGCGCAGGTGGTGGCTTACATACCTGGCCACCCTGAACACCCGGTCAAGCAATACGCGTCTACAGCCCAACTGACAGAAGCGCTGATCCGGCAATTGCGCGAAGCGGCCTTCCAGCGATTCTTCAGCCGTTTTGTCGCCCACGATCAACGCGGGCAATTCTTCGGCCAGCTCAGGCAGCGCCTGAGTCAGGTGACCTATCACAAGCCGCAGGCCGGCGATTTATCGCCTCCCTGGCGCGAAACGCCAGTCGCAAGGCCGATTCTGCAAATTGCCGCTACGCCCATCGCCGGCGAACTCTGGGAACACCTCTATCAGCGCAAGTTGAACAAGATACTCAACGATGCCGCCGCGATCGCGATTTCCACTGCGACGGTTGATCGCAACGCTCGCTGGCAGCGCTGGGATGCACTGGTCAGTGTCGCCGAGTCGATCCTGGAAGCGGCCGCGTTCGTTGTTCTGCCGTTCGTGCCGTTTCTGGGTGAAATGATGATGGCGTACATCACTTACCAGTTGCTTGACGAAGTCTTCACGTTCGTTGTCGATCTGTCCGAAGGACTCACCACCGAAGCTTGCGAACACTTTTTTGCCGCACTGGAATCCATGATCCAGCTCGGTTCATTCGGAGTCGGAACCGGCATTGCCATGGCGGAACTCCCCAAAGTATTACCGCCCGAAGTGGTGGCGTTCATGGATCGCTTCCAGCCGGTGAAACTGCGCAATGGCAAGACCCTGTACTGGAAACCGGACCTGAAACCCTACGAGAGCCCATTGACCCCAGCGGCCGATTCCAGTCCCGACGCACAGGGTCTGCACCTGCTCGACGGAAAAAAACTGCTGCCTGCCGACCAGGCGCACTACACCGTCAGCGATCACGAACATCCCGGCAAGCTGCGCATCGAACACCCCACCGATCCGGATGCCTATCAGCCGATTGTGCGGCACAACGGCGAAGGTGCGTTTCATACCGAGCTGGAAAACCCGCTGCAATGGGACCGCGCCACCTCATTGCGACGTATCGGCCCACGCATGGAACCGTTTGCTGCGGCAAAGCGCGAGCGAATTCTGCAAGTCAGTGGTTACACCGAAGACGGGTTACGCAAAATGCACGTCAACCAGGAGCGAGTGCCACCCTTGCTGGCCGATACCATCGAGCGCTTCAAGATCGATCAGGACCTGCAGACCTTCATACAACAGCTCTCCAGCGACGACCCGACCGAGTACCGGATGGCCGATCCGTTGATTCAGCTGCAATTGCTCAACGAGCAGGGTTTGTGGCCTGCCAACCGGCGACTGCGCTTGCTCAACGCCCGAGGCGAAACCCTCTGGCAATCCTCCAGCGATGCGCAGCTTGCGCTGACAGACATTCACCAAGGCCAGCTGACCGACGGCGATCTGCTCAAGACCGTGCTGGAATCCCTCAGCGAGCCCGAAAAAAACACGCTGCTCGACGAAGAATTCGGGCAGGTGCTTTCCATTGAGGCCCGCACCCGGCGACTGCGCGCCAGACTCGCCGCAATCGCCGATCAACAGCGCCCGAACCTGTTCGAAAAACGCTATCAGGCACTTCAGCACCGCGATGCTCCACTGATAAAGGCGGTGGCCCGGCATGTGCCGCAACTGCCCGTCAGAATTGCCGAAGAGCTCATAGACACCGCCACGGGCACCGAGCTGCTGCAACTGGGTGATGGACAGTTTCCACAGCGTCAACAAGAGCTTTCCCAAACCGCCATGCACGAGCTGCGCATCACCCGCGCCTATGAGGGGCTGGAAATCGATTCGGTGCGTAATCCGGATTCCGAGATACTGGCCCTGCACAGCCTGCAGCTGTTGCCCGGCTGGCCCGAAGGCCTGAGCCTGGAAGTCCGTGACCTGACGTTTGCCGGAAACAGACTCGATGGCACCGGCCCCATGGATGCAGCCATCAAGAAAATCCTGGTACGTCAGGCCGATGGCCTGTGGCAACCGTTCGATTCGGACGGATTGCAATTGCACGGTTCGACGGACTTTTACACCTGCGTGCTTCAAGCCTTGCCGGACGCCCAGCGTCAGGCGTTGAACCTGCAGATCGGCGAAGGGCCGAAACTCCAGCAACTCATACGCGACAACCCGTTGCCCCGCTCCAACCTGCGTCTCACGCTGACCAACGCACCGGTGCCGGCCCCGGCACGCGACACCTTGCGCCTTCTGGGCACCGAGGGTTATTCACGCAATCGATCGACGGACAGCTCGCCGCCTACCCTGGAAACACGCACAAGAGACATGTTTCCAGGGATCACCCGGGACGGCCTGCAAGCGATGGTGCAACACCTGCAAAATCTTCCGGGAAATCCGGTTGCCGAACTCTCGCGCCTGCGCCTCGAATACGCACGCCTGGAGAGCGACCTCGATCAATGGCGGTTCAGGGCCATGCGGACCGATCCTGCGACCGGCCGGGAACTGTCCCTCGCCCAGCGGGAAGCCGCAGAGCGCAATCGCCATTTGTTTGCCCGCACCCTGCTCAGTTGCTGGCGCCGGGAAACCCTGGACCGAATTGGCTATCGCCTGCAGTTCAACGAACCGCTGTTGGGCGATCTCCCGCAGCTGTCAGCCGATTACAGCCATGTCGTCAGCCTGGAACTGAGTGGCAGCGGAACGTCCTCAGGCATCGCAGCGTTCATCAGTCACTTTCCTGAACTGAGGCGCCTCGATCTGCGCAACTTCGACCTGCACGATCTGCCAACAGTTATCGCAAAGCCCTCCCTGCGCCAACTTCGGCTGCGCACATGCGAGATCGTACTGACCCCGGAAAACCAGGCACTGCTGGCCTCCCTTGATGAATTGATCGAACTGGACCTCAAGGACAACCCGCTGGGCACACGCCTTGATGTCACCCGCATGTCATCGCTGACCTACCTCAATCTCTCCCGCACCGCGATCGCCGAGGTGCCTTTCGGGGTGATCGACCACCCGAGAATCAGAAGCGCATGGTTGAGCGAAAACCTGATCACCTCTGTGCCTGATGCCCTGTTTGAACTCACGCCCGATGTCGGCGCCGGGTACGACCTCTCGGGCAACCCGCTCTCTGCGGCCACGCGCGAACACATCAAAAACTATTTCACCCGGACCGGACTCAATTTCGGCGTGCGTGCCGAGCAGGCTGATATAGCCCGAACCCGGGCGCTGTTTCCGGATATCGATGACGGCCAGGCCAGCAGCCTGATCTACAACCTGCCCGGCTCGCTGAATCAGGGTCGCCTGCAACTGACCGTGTGGGAAACGGAGCTGGCCACGCTGAACGCCGATCTGGCTTCATGGGCAAGAGATATTCCCGACCGCGATCCAATCAGTGGCACCACACTGGAGGCGAATGAGCGCTTTACCGAAATTGACGCCCGCGAAACTTTCGCCGGCAATCTGTTGCGCCTGTGGCGACACCGCTCAACCAGCCCTCCATACGTCAGAGCCGACGTCCTTTCGATCCAGGCCAACTTCAGGGGGGATTTGCCGGTATTGAACGCCGATTTCAGCCATATCACTCAGCTGACTCTCAACGGCAACAAGGGGATTGGCGGCAACACGGCATTCCTGAGAAGTTTCCCCCGACTCAGACAGCTGATGCTGCGCAACGGCAAGATTGATCAGTTGCACACGATGCTCAATGGCCTGCCGATGATGGAGATACTGGTCATGGAAAACTACGGTGTGACGTTCACTGCCGAGTCGCTGACAGCGCTGGCCAGCATGCCTGGGCTCGAGTCACTGGAACTGCCCGGCAACACGCTGGGGCTGGCGCCCGACCTGCAAATGCTGAACTCACTGACCTATCTCGATCTGTCGCGCACCGGCCTTAGGGAAATACCGTCCGGTCTGATCGGCCACCCGAGACTCGAGACCGTTATTCTCAGCGAGAACCAGATCACCGAGTTGCCGGAAGGTTTGTTCGAAATACCGAATCAGGTCGCCGACGGCTATGACCTGTCGAACAACCCGCTGAATGCGGCCACCCGCGAACGTATCAAGCAACACCAGCGTGAAGCCGGCCAGGATTTCGCGGTGCTCGCCGACCGCGCAGATATCGAGTCCATCCAGCAACTGTTTTCCGACCTCGATGATCAAGATGCCAGCGACGTGTTCTACAGCTTGCCGGGGTCGATCGAGCATGGTCGCAGCCAGGTCAGGCACTGGCAGGCGGAACTACGTCAAATGAAAGACGAACTGCTGCAGTGGGAGGCGGCTGCGCCGAACATTCACCCGCTTACGGGACAGAGGCTGACCCCGTGGCAGATGTCGGCGATGCGTACCAGCCGGCGGGTTTTCACCCAACGTATTGAAGAACTGTGGCGCCACCGGTCTGCCGAAAAACCCACGGAGCGCGGCGATGTACTGATGGCCAGTCTGACCTTCATTGGAGACTTGCCTGAGCTGTCGGCCGACTTCAGTCATATTCTCGACCTGACGCTCGATGGCAATCCGAATCTGGGCAATATCGACGCGTTCCTCTCGGGCTTTCCCGGCCTGCGCCACCTGGAATTGCATGATTTCAGACTCGAGCACCTGCCACAGGCTTGCGAACGCATGCCTTTACTGGAGCGTCTGGTGCTGGAGTCCTGTGGGCTGAGCCTCACACCGCAAACCCAGGCCCGCCTCTCTTCAATGAGCCGATTGCAGTTCCTCAATCTCAGCCATAACCCGCTGGGTGCCACACCACAGTTGAATACATTGCCGGCACTGGCCCGCCTGCGTCTGGTAGACGCCGGGATCTCTGAGCTGCCGGACGGCCTGATCGAACACCCGACGCTGAAAATGGCTGACTTCGATCAAAACCGGATCAGCGAACCGCCCGACAGTCTTTACCAACGCTCGGCACTGTCGCCCAAGCAATTCACCTTGAGGGATAACCCTCTGTCCCCGGCCGCTCGCGACCGGATCAAGACCCACTACCAGCGCAATCGGCAGAACTTCGGGGTATCGATGCCACAGGCCGACATCGACCGTGTACGCGCACTGTTTCCAGCACTGGATGCCGAGCAAGCGAATCAGTTGCTCTATTGGTTGCCGGGAACAATGGATGAGGGACGTGCCCGGATCGGCCACTGGGAAACGGAGTGGCAGCAGATGAATGCGACTCTCGGAGAATGGGCCGCAGAAATTCCCGAACGACATCCATCCAGCGGCATACGACTTACCGATGAGGAAAAAGCCGCTGAGCGCGCCGGGCGTGATCAATATCGCCGTGACCTGCAAGCGTTCTGGCGAGAACGCTCGACAGTCCGCCCCGAAGTTCGCTCGGACAGCCTGACTCTCAACCTGTCCTTGATCGGTGAATTGCCCCCACCGAGCGCAGACTTCAGCCACGTCACGGCGCTGTCGATAACCGGCACTGGCCGATTGCGCATCGGCGACAACTTCTTCAGCACGTTCACAGGGCTGAAGACTCTGGAATTGCGTGATTTGGGATTGCGGCAGATACCGGCCTCATTCAGGCAGATGTCAGCCATGGAAAGCCTGGTGCTGAGCAACTGCGCCTTGAAACTGGATGTCGAAGGTCGCGCCACTCTCGCCACGATGACAGGCCTGAAAAAACTCGATCTGTACAACAATCCGCTGGGGCTGGCACCGCACATTGATACCCTGCCGAATCTGGATTTTCTGGATTTGGCCAGCACCGGGTTGGACGAATTGCCTGCCGGGATAATCAATCATCCGACGCTGGGCATCGCCATTTTCAACAACAATCGCATCAGCGAAATTCCTGATGAGATTTTCAACTTGCCGGCAGAAAACGGTGACGGCTACGACTTTGGCAAGAACCCCCTGAGCCCTGCGACTCGCGAGCGGGTCAAGGACTACTTCAGACGTACCGGCAGTGATCTCGGCGTGCTTGCCGATGAGAGGGATCTCGCTCGGGTGCAAACCCTCTACCCCAGTCTGGATGATGAGCAGGCCAGCACCCTGTTTTATCGTTTGCCCGGCAGTCTGGCCGACGGTCGCAACGAACTGACACGTCTGGAAAAGGTACTGAGCGATCTCAACCGCAATCTCGCTCGCTGGATCAGCGACATTCCGCTCGATCCGCGCACCGGCGAGCCACTGTCCGAAACCGCGCGATCGCACCAGGAGCAACTGCGCTCACAGTTCGCCGAGGAACTGCTGACCTGCTGGCGCAAGGTTCCGCTGGAAGACTCGACCCTCGACGCTTACGCGTTCAACCATGCGATTAACTTCGCCGGAGACCTGCCGATACTGGGCACCGAATTTCCTCACGTACATGATCTGTATCTGACGGGCGACGGCCACTCGACGCGACTCGGGCATTTCCTTGAAGCGTTCCCCAATATCGACAGCCTGGCCATCCGGGCAATCCATCTGGGCGACATACCCAAGGACATTTACACCCTGAATCGACTGACAGCCCTGAGCCTTTCGGATTGCGGAATCAGCCTGACACCCGAATCTGTGGCGGCACTGGCAGGTATGGATAAGCTCGAGGTGCTCAACCTGAGCGACAATCCTCTGGGACTGACCCCCGACCTCAGCAACCTGCAGAGCCTGACCGAACTGGACCTGAGTCATACCGGAATCTCCGAAATCCCGAAAGGCGTGCTGGAGAACCTGCACTGGGGTGAGATTGACCTGTCCGGCAATGCCATTACCGAAGTGCCGGAAACCCTGATGGAAGTGCCCCCGACCATCGGTGACCGCTACGACTTGGGCGGCAACCCATTGTCGGCACAAAGCCTGGCGCGCATCCGCGCCTACTATGAGGAAACGGGTAACGACCTGAACGTCGCAGGCATTGACGGCACTCCACCACCACAGGTGAGGCCGGATATGGAAATAGAAGACTGATCGAGCTGCAGCCATGGCCGCTCGTGCCATGGCTGTATCGGTTATGGATCAACCGCGCTCGGGCGGCACCGACGACAGTTCGAAAGGACTGCTGCTGCGCCGCTGGTTGCGGTCTTCCCGTGGCGTGGCGCCGAAGAAGTTGCGATAGGCGCTGGAGAAATGCGGCCCCGAAGAGAACCCACAGGACAGGCCGATCTGGATGATCGACTTGCTGGTCTGCATCAACATCTGCCGGGCCTTGTTCAGGCGCAGTTCCAGGTAGTACTGGCTCGGCACACGGTTGAGGTATTGCTTGAAGATCCGCTCCAGCTGACGGCGGGACACGCATACATGCTGGGCGATTTCGTCGGTGGTCAGCGGCTCCTCAATGTTGGCTTCCATCAGCAGCACCGCCTGGGTGAGCTTCGGATGGCTGGAGCCGAGACGGTTCTGCAATGGAATGCGCTGACGCTCGCCGCCCTCGCGGATGCGCTCGACCACCAGTTCTTCGGAGACCGCACCGGCCAGCTCCGCACCGTGGTCACGGGCCAGCACAGCCAGCAGCAAATCGAGCACCGACATGCCGCCGCACGCGGTCAGGCGATCGCGATCCCAGTCGAACAGATGGCTGGTAGCGATGACTTTCGGGAAGCGTTCGGCGAAATCGTCCTGCCAGCGCCAGTGCACCGCCGCGCGGTAACCATCGAGCAGACCCAGTTGCGCCAGCGGGTACACACCGGCCGACAGACCACCGATCACACAACCGGCGCGCACCAGTTGCTTGAGCGCGCTGCTGAGTGCCGGCGCCAACGTCGTCGGAGGCTCATCGGCGAGCAGGAACAGTTTCTGGAAGTTCTCGAGTTTGCCGGCCCAGGGTTCGCCGGGCAGTTGCCATTCACCTTCGGTCGGGGCTTCGGCCTGCAGGAATGACAACTCGTAAACCACGTCCGGATGCACACGCTGGGCGACACGCAAGGCCTCCTCTGCCAGCGCCAAAGTCAGAGCTTTAGTGCTGGGCCAAATCAGGAAACCAATTCGATGGGCAGTCATGGGCGGGCAATCCGAAGCGAAGAACGGTGATGAAGGCAAGGGCCAATGCTAGCCCAAAATGAACACAAATCTTGAAACTGGCGCGGATCCCTTGTGGGAGCGAGCTTGCTCCGGGCGGCGATCCGACGAAAGCGGTGTGTCAGCTGACATCACTGCTTCTGAACCGTCACATTCGCGAGCAAGCTCGCTCCCACAGAGGAATCTGGTCCGCCTTCAGATCGCGAAGCATGACCTAATTTGGTGCATAACGGGAGCGATTACTTGAGGCTGCCCGAGAGGAATTGTTGCAAACGTTCCGACTGCGGATTGACCAGCACTTCACGCGGGTTGCCGCTTTCTTCCACGACACCTTTGTGCAGGAACACCAACTGGTTCGACACTTCACGGGCGAAGCCCATTTCGTGGGTTACCACCACCATGGTCCGGCCTTCCTGAGCGAGGGCCTGCATGACTTTCAGCACGTCGCCGACCAGTTCCGGGTCGAGGGCCGAAGTCGGTTCGTCGAACAGCATCACTTCCGGCTCCATCGCCAGCGCACGGGCGATCGCCACACGCTGCTGCTCGCCACCGGACATGTGCCCCGGGAACGCGTCTTTACGATGGGCCACGCCGACCTTGTTCAGGTAGTGCTCGGCTTTCTCGCGGGCTTCGGCCTTGGACACGCCAAGGACGTGAACCGGCGCTTCCATGATGTTTTCCAGCGCGGTCATGTGCGACCACAGGTTGAAGTGCTGGAACACCATCGACAGGCGCGAACGCATGCGTTGCAGCTGTTTCGGGTCAGCGGCTTTCAGCGCGCCGTCCTTGTTGGCGACCAGTTTCAGCTCTTCGTTGTTGAGCAGGATCTTGCCCGCGTGCGGCTGCTCGAGCAGGTTGATGCAGCGCAGGAAAGTACTTTTGCCGGAGCCACTGGAGCCGATGATGCTGATCACATCGCCGGCGGCCGCTTTCAGGGAAACGCCCTTGAGCACTTCGTGACTGCCATAGCGTTTATGCAGGTCTTGGACTTCAAGTTTGTACATGCGGTCGGTTCTCACAAAAACAGTCAGTCGTTGAGCAAAGGGCCGTCGCGCAGCGCATCGCGCCCCGCCACTTTGGCCAGCCAGAAACCGGGTTGGGCGTAACGCAGCCGCTCAATGGCAAACAGCACCCCGGACGTACCAGCACACACCGTGCTGACCCGATCCGACAGCGGATCGATCACTTCGAAAATCTTGTCACCGGCTTCAACCCACTCGCCGGGCTTGCGCAGGAAACTCACCACGCCCGGATGCGGCGGCAGAAGCAATTCAGTGCCCTCGAACGGCATGCCTTCGCACGGTTCGTGCGCCGCGCCCGGCCACTCGCCCCGGATCAGGCCTTGCTCGGCAAGGAACGCCAGAATGCCTTCGGCCCAGGCTTCAGCCTGTGCAGGCGTGGTGTCAGCCTGACCGCCCAGTTCGACAGTCGTCGCCAGGCACGCCAGCGGAATCTGTGCATCCGGGAACAGACGCGACAGACGCAGCCACGGCAGCGAACAGGCTTCGTCGAACGAGCTGCCGCCGGAATCTTCCGCCAGCAGGCCGACTTTCACATCCAGGTGCGCAGCGAGCGAACGCCACTGCGGCCAGTGCTGCGGCAAGGCATACATGTGCAGCGCGGCTTCACAGTCGCAATGCAGGTCCAGCACCACATCGGCGGTGGCGGCGTGTTGCAGCAGGATGCGCTGCATGCCTTGCAACTGGCTGCTGGCCTCGGGCAATGCGGCCAGATGATCGGCCATCGCCTGACGGATCAGACGGATGTTGGCGTGCGGGTCATCACCGAGATGTCCTTCCAGCCTGGCGGCCACGGGGGCGCTGAGCTCGACGAAATCACGGTTGAAATTCTTGCCGCTGCCAGCCTCGAAACGGCCCTGATGATTGCCTTGCAGCAACTGGCCAAGACCCAGCGGGTTGGCCACCGGCACCAGCTCGATGACGCCGTTGAGCAGGCCCTTGGCTTCGAGTTCGCCGAGGCGTTTTTTCAGTTCCCAGGCGGTGCGCATGCCGGGCAGTTCGTCAGCGTGGAGGCTGGCCTGGATGTAGGCCTTGCGCTCGCCGCTGCCGAATCGAAATACCGAAATCCGGCGCTCGCTGCCCAAGTGGCTCCACGGCAGAACGTGGTCGATGCGTTCCATATCAGTGCTTCCTCGGGGCCAGGTAGCTCAGCCAGCGACGCTCGGCCAGCTTGAACAGGCGCACCAGAATGAAGGTCAGGCACAGGTAGAACACGCCGGCGGTGATGTACGCCTCGAACGGCAGGTAGAACTGCGCGTTGACGGTACGGGCCGCGCCGGTGATGTCGATCAGGGTCACGATGGACGCCAGACTGGTGGTCTGCAGCATCATGATCACTTCGTTGCTGTACTGCGGCAGCGCCCGGCGCAGGGCCGACGGCAACAGAATGCGCTTGTACATCTTGACCCGCGACATGCCCATGGCCTTGGCCGCTTCGATCTCACCGTTCGGCGTGGCCTTCAGGCTGCCGGCGATGATTTCAGCGGTGTAGGCGCTGGTATTGATCGCGAACGCCAGGCACGCACAGAACGTGGCGCTGGACAGCCACGGCCAGAGGAAGCTTTCACGCACCGCTTCGAACTGGGCCAGACCGTAGTAGATCAGGAACAGCTGAACCAGCATCGGCGTGCCGCGAATCACGTAGGTGTAGAGCCACGCCGCGCCGTTGACCACAGCGTTCTTGGATACCCGCATCAGCCCCAGCGGCAGCGCCGCGAGCAGACCGAAGAACAGCGACAGCGCGAGCAACTTGAGGGTGGTGACCAGACCGCCGAGGTACAGCGGCAGGGCCTCCCAAATGACGTTGTAGTCGAAGATCATAGATCAGCCGCCCTTACGCCTACCGAGTAGCGCTTCTCAAGGTGACGCAGCGCCAGCAACGAGACACTGGTGATCACCAGGTACATCGCCGCCACTGCGAGGAAGAAGGTAAAAGGCTCGCGGGTGGCGTCGGCCGCCTGCTTGGCCTTGAACATCATGTCTTGCAGACCGACCACGGAAATCAGCGCGGTGGCCTTGGTCAACACCAGCCAGTTGTTGGTGAAGCCCGGAATCGCCAGACGGATCATCTGCGGCACCAGCACCCGGAAGAACACCTGGAAGCTGCTCATGCCGTACGCCATGCCGGCTTCGGCCTGACCTTTGGGGATCGCCATGAACGCGCCGCGGAAGGTTTCCGACAGGTACGCACCAAAGATGAAACCGAGGGTGCCGATACCGGCGGCCAGCGGGTTCAGGTCGATGTAGTCGTCATAGCCGAGCATCGGCGCAACGCGGTTGAGCAGGTCCTGACCGCCGTAGAAGATCAGCAGGATCAGCACCAGGTCGGGAATCCCGCGAATCACCGTGGAATACAGATCGCCCAGCCACGCCAGCCAGCGCACCGGTGACAGGCGCAACGCGACGCCGATCAGCCCGAGAACGATGGCCAGGGCCATGGACGACAAGGCGAGCTGAAGCGTCAGCCAAGCGCCATCGAGGATGACAGCCCCGTAGCCTTTCAACATGATTCAGGTCCTCGAAAGTTGGGATGAAAAAATGGCGCAAACCGCAGAGATCCTGTTGCTTGCGCCATTTCGGACGGGTCGAGCGACGTCTTTACTTGCCGTAAATGTCGAAGTCGAAGTACTTGTCCTGGATTGCCTTGTACTTGCCGTTTTCGCGGATGGCCGCGATGGCAGTATTGATCTTGTCTTTCATGGCGTCGCCCTTGCGTACCGCGATGCCTACGCCGTCGCCGAAGTATTTGACGTCGGTGAACGCCGGGCCGACGAACGCGAAGCCTTTGCCGGCGTCGGTTTTCAGGAAGCCGTCATTCAACAGCGTAGCGTCCGCCACGGTGCCGTCGAGGCGGCCGGCGGCCACGTCGAGGTAGATTTCGTTCTGCGAGCCATACGGCTTGATCTCGGCACCCAGCGGGGCCAGGACTTCGCGGGCGAAACGCTCGTGGATCGAACCACGCTGCACGCCGATGTTCTTGCCCTTGAGCTCGGCCAGACCTTCGCTGACCTGAGTGCCTTCCTTCATCACAAGGCGAGCCGGGGTGTTGTAGTACTTGTTGGTGAAGTCCACGGACTTCTTGCGGTCTTCAGTGATCGACATGGACGACAGGATCGCGTCGATCTTGCGCACTTTCAGTGCCGGGATCAGACCGTCGAACTCTTGCTCGACCCACTGGCACTTGACCTTCATTTCTTCGCACAGTGCGTTGCCGATGTCGTAGTCGAAACCGACGATGCTGCCGTCCGGCGCTTTGGAGGCGAATGGAGGGTAAGCCGCTTCGATACCGATTTTCAGAGGCTTTTCATCGGCGAATGTCGGCAGGGACAGCACGGACAGTGCCAGGGCGCCAAGCAGCACAAGTTTCTTCATCTTGGGACTCCATCGGTAAAGGGCAAAAACGGCAGAGTGAGCGACAGCCCAATATGCGAATGGGTGTAACGAAATCGATTGCTGCGTGCGTGGGACAGTTCCAGTCAAAACCGCGAAGGCTTCAACGCAAGCCACGACGAGCGAGTGATCGGCATTCTAACGACAGGCCCGAAGCCGATATTTCTTCAATGCGACAACTAATTACAGATGCACCGAGAAACCCGCTTGAGCACATTGACAGCCCTGCAATTTCATGCAAGAGCGAAAGACAGTGAACCGATCTATGCTGCAAATTGCGGGCCTATTATTCGCAAACCCTTCTAATCCGGCAAGCGCGGGGATGCGTCTTATTTTTCACCGGGGGTTTTGAGGCTCTAAAACGGGGCGATGCGTTTCCGGACGCCCCGTTGCGGAGCGGGCGGTTACACATTCAGTTACTTGAACGCTGACGGGTAACAGTGGGAATGGGCTGACGGAGCAATTCGATAATTATTGGCCGAAGATTCCCCCCTAACTGATTGTTCCCACGCTCCGCGTGGTAACGCCTCCCTCGACGCTCTGCGTCCGCTCTTGGGGCGCAGAGCGTCCCGGGCTGCATTCCCACGCAGAGCGTGGGAACGATCGACTCCACAAATGAAAAAGCCCCGCCCGGCGCGATGCCGGGCGGGGCTTTTCAGCCTTCAGACCCGCCGCTTACGCGACGTTCATGGTCTTGTGCGTATCGATCAGGTGTTGCACCACACCCGGATCGGCCAAGGTGGAAATATCACCCAACCCTTCGTACTCGGCCGTGGCGATCTTGCGCAGAATGCGGCGCATGATCTTGCCCGAACGGGTCTTCGGCAGCCCCGGCGCCCACTGGATCACGTCCGGCGAAGCAATCGGACCGATCTCCTTGCGCACCCAGTTCTTCAGTTCCAGACGCAGCTGCTCACTCGGCTCTTCGCCGTTTTTCAGGGTGACGTAGACATAAATGCCCTGCCCCTTGATGTCGTGCGGCACACCGACCACCGCCGCTTCGGCGACTTTCGGGTGAGCGACCATCGCGCTTTCGATCTCGGCGGTGCCCATGCGGTGGCCGGACACGTTGAGCACGTCGTCCACGCGACCGGTGATCCAGTAGTAACCGTCGGCATCGCGACGGGCGCCGTCACCGGTGAAGTACATGCCACGGAAGGTCTTGAAGTAGGTGTCGACGAAACGGTCATGATCGCCATACAGCGTGCGCGCCTGACCTGGCCACGAATCGAGAATCACCAGATTGCCTTCGGCCTCGCCCTCGATGATGTTGCCGAGGTTGTCCACCAGCGCCGGCACCACACCGAAGAACGGACGTGCTGCAGAACCCGGCTTCATTGCATGAGCGCCCGGCAGCGGGCTCATCATGTTGCCGCCGGTTTCGGTCTGCCACCAGGTATCGACGATCGGGCAACGGGACTTGCCGACGTTCTTGTAGTACCAGTCCCAGGCTTCCGGGTTGATCGGCTCGCCCACCGAACCCAGCAGACGCAGGCTGCTGCCGTCCGCGCCTTCAACAGCGGCGGTGCCGGAGGCCATCATCGCGCGGATCGCGGTCGGCGCGGTGTAGAGGATGTTGACCTTGTGCTTGTCGACGATCTTCGCCACCCGGGTGATGTCCGGATAGTTCGGCACGCCTTCGAACAACAGTGTGGTCGCGCCGTTGGCCAGCGGGCCGTAGACGATGTAGGAGTGACCGGTGACCCAGCCCACGTCGGCGGTGCACCAGTAGATTTCGCCCGGACGGTAGTCGAACACGCGCTCGTGGGTCATGGCCGCGTACAACAGATAGCCGCCAGTGGTGTGCTGAACGCCCTTCGGCTTGCCGGTGGAACCGGAGGTGTAAAGGATGAACAGCGCTTCTTCGGCGCCCATCTCTTTCGGCGCGCAGACAGTGCCCGCCACTTTCATCAGGTCTTCGTACCAGATGTCGCGATGCTGGTTCCACTTGATGTCGCCACCGGTGCGCTTGCACACGATGACTTTCTGGATGCTGTTGGTTTCCGGGTTGGTCAGGGCGTCGTCGACGTTGGCCTTGAGGGAAATCTTCTTGCCGGCACGGATGCCTTCGTCAGCGGTGATCACCACTTTCGAACGGCAGTCGATGATGCGACCCGCCAGGGCTTCCGGCGAGAAACCGCCGAACACCACCGAGTGAATCGCACCGATCCGGGTGCAGGCCAGCATGGCGACCACGGCTTCGGGAATCATCGGCATATAAATGGTCACCACGTCGCCGCGGTGTACGTCCTGGCCACGCAGGGCGTTGGCGAACTTGCACACTTGTTCGTGCAGTTCGCGGTAGGTGATGTTGCGGCTTTCGGAAGGATCGTCGCCTTCCCAGATGATGGCGACCTGATCGCCGCGCTCGGCCAGATGACGGTCGAGGCAATTGTAGGAAACGTTCAGGGTGCCGTCGGCAAACCATTTGATGTCGACATGGTGATCGTCGAACGAAGTCTGTTTCACCGTGGTGAAAGGCTTGATCCAGTCGAGGCGCTTGGCTTGTTCGCGCCAGAAGCCGTCAGGGTTGACGACCGACTGCTGGTACATGGCTTTGTAGGTCGCCTCGTCGGTCAGCGTATTGGCCAGAACCTCGGGACGAACGGGATACAGGGAAGCCGCACTCATCTTTCCTACCTCGGTGTAATAGTTGTTTTTGTATGACCCTGTTGTAGCCGGGGCGCCCGTATAGAACCATTCGACGATGGTAGTAACAAGCCCCTACAAAACATCCAGAAATGCCCGGAACACCCCTGAAGCAAATGACGCAACCCTTGTGGGAGCTGGCTTGCGAGCGATTCTGGCGACCCGGTTTCCCGAGAAAGCCGCAGCGGTGGTCACACGATATCCAGCGATTGTTACCAAATCTGCCAAAGGTGTTTATCAAAACCGGGTCTGTTTACCCCTACTCCGCCTCCCTAAAATTCACCTCGCCGACAAGGCAAAGCGATTAACAAGGTTACAGCCCCCACGAAGGCCGTTAATCCAGTTCTGAAGTAACAAAGCAAATCGATGAAGTTCCACACGCAACCCCAAAAAGGTTGCGTGACCCCACTCGACCTCAAGAAGGTAAATTTCAAATGAAAGCTTTATTGGTTCTGGCCCTCAGCAGTCTGTGCGCAACCGCCATGGCAGACGAGGTTCCGACTGATGTCGCACAGCAACAACCCGCCATCGAGGAATACACTTACTCCACTCACCTGGACATCGCCAAAGTTGTTTCCATGAGCGAAGTTCCAAATGTCTGCGAAGTAGTACCGATGAAAATGGAGTACGACGACTCCAAGGGTCAGCGTCACATCCTGCGTTACAGCATCATGGGCAACGGCTGCACCAATTGATGTTTTGAGACTGCACCGAATCGGATCGCTCAGCGCAACATCGAGGGTCGATTCCAGCCCGGCTTCGGTCGGGCTCAGTTGTGTTTGAAGCGGCGCAAAAGGCTTGCAAAACACAAGATATAGTGAAAAACACGGTTTTTTGCTCGTTTTTTGAGCAATCAATCACACGCCAAAAAATTAATGAAAAAAAATTCTCCGGGGCCAATCCCGGCGAAAGCCCTGTAAACCCTCGCTCCGAACGAAATCACCTTCCCGCTCGACCACCCTGCGCTGTTTCGCCCTCCCCCACGCGGTTGTTTTTTTCCCTATAATGCCGCCCCATCGGGTCAGCAATATTCCCTTACAGGGATCAAAGCCATTCTGAAGCCCCGCAGCAGCGTCAACGCTGACTCGCGCCCGTCAGAGGCTCTCGGAAACCCGAAAAAATTTTCTGTTTATTGCCTGCGTAGCACCGCTGCAAAAAACGACATCCAACGCGGCCTGTACGGCCGTGTGAAAAACCAACCCATCAGTTTTCACACGGGTACAGGCCCTCACGCAGGAGACGACACGTCATGCTGAGCTGGGACGAATTCGACAAAGAAGACAGTGAAGAAGCAGTAGTGAAAGGCGCCAACGCCGGCCACGCTAGCGAAGCCAACATGGACCGCCTCGACAGCGCCGGCGGTGCCGCCGCCCTCGAAGCCCGTGCCGTGACCGCCGAAGACTCGGCCGCCGTGGCCCGCGCCAAGGCTGCACTGGATTCCCTCGACATCGCCGAAGGCCTCGCCGAACTCGAAGGCTCCGCCGCCCGTGTCGCCGTTGACGAAAAGCGCATGATCAACTGCCGCGCCGACCTCAACCAGCTCGTGCCATTCAAGTACGACTGGGCCTGGCAGAAATACCTGGACGGCTGCGCAAACCACTGGATGCCGCAAGAAGTCAACATGACCGCCGACATCGCCCTCTGGAAAAACCCGGAAGGCCTGACCGACGACGAGCGCCGCATCGTGATGCGCAACCTCGGCTTCTTCTCCACCGCCGACTCCCTGGTTGCCAACAACCTGGCCCTGGCCGTGTACCGCCTGATCACCAACCCGGAATGCCGCCAGTACATCCTGCGCCAGGCCTTCGAAGAGGCGATCCACACCCACGCCTACCAGTACTGCATCGAATCGCTGGGCATGGATGAAGGCGAGATCTTCAACATGTACCACGAGATCCCGTCTGTCGCGAAAAAAGCCGCCTGGGGCCTGAAATACACCCGCGCCATCTCCGACCCGGAATTCAACACCGGCACCGTAGAGACCGACAAAGAACTGCTGCGCAACCTGATCGCCTACTACTGCGTGCTGGAAGGCATCTTCTTCTACTGCGGCTTCACCCAGATCCTCTCCATGGGCCGCCGCAACAAAATGACCGGCGTCGCCGAGCAGTTCCAATACATCCTGCGCGACGAATCCATGCACCTGAACTTCGGCATCGACGTGATCAACCAGATCAAAATCGAAAACCCACACCTGTGGGATGCTGAAATGAAGGAAGAAGCTTCGCAGATGATCCTGCAAGGCACCCAGCTGGAAATCGAATACGCCCGCGACACCATGCCTCGCGGTGTGTTGGGTATGAACGCTGCGATGATGGAGGACTATCTGAAGTTCATCGCTAACCGTCGTCTGTCGCAGATCGGTTTGAAGGAAGAGTACCCAGGGACGACTAACCCGTTCCCTTGGATGAGCGAGATCATGGACTTGAAGAAAGAGAAGAATTTCTTTGAGACTCGGGTTATTGAGTATCAGACTGGTGGGGCGTTGAGCTGGGATTGATTCCCTGAAACGCTAGCAAAACCGAAAATGAGGCTGCCAATAGGCGGCCTTTTTCACGATAGCGTCATCAATTTTCCACCCATACCACTGAATAATCGCAAGCATCAAAATCCTCGCGAATGGGAAAGCCATAGGTCATAATGTCCCACAAAATTCCCGCCGAGCTTTTCGTATGCCGTCCGCTCAATCACTCGAACTTCTAAAACAAGCAAGAAGTCGATACACCCAACGTGAGATCGCCGAACACGTTGGCAAGGATGCAAAGACTATCCGCAGATGGGAAAAGGGAGAGTCTCCATGCCCCGTCATGCTTGAACCAGCGCTGAAATCACTACTAACGCACCCTGAAACCAAGGAAGTCATGAGTTCTCAACCGAAATTTAAGTTTATTGACCTTTTCGCCGGAATCGGTGGAATTCGGATGGGCTTTGAGGCACATGGTGGTGAATGCGTATTTACGAGCGAGTGGAATACGTACTCAAAAAAAACATACATTGAAAATTATGGCAACAACCATCTATTTGTTGGCGACATAACTCCATTCCCCAGCAACGATATTCCCGACCATGACATTCTTTTAGGTGGCTTCCCATGCCAACCTTTTTCCCTTGCAGGTGTCAGTAAAAAAAATTCGCTGGGACGCCCGCACGGGTTTGAATGTACAACCCAAGGGACTCTTTTTTTTGATGTGGCGCGAATTATCGAAGCAAAAAGGCCGAAAGCATTTCTTTTAGAAAACGTCAAAAATTTAGTATCACATGACAAAGGAAATACTTTTAGGGAAATTATAAGAACGCTCAAAGACGAGCTTGGTTACGAAGTCCATTACAAAGTAATAGACGGACAGCACTTTACACCTCAGCATCGCGAGCGAATTATAATTATTGGATTTAGGGAAAGTACAAATTTCACTTGGGATGAATTATGTCTTCCTCCAACCCCTTACCGTCTTTCGAGCATTTTACATAAAGATGATGGTAGCGAACCAATGCTGCCTTGGGACGGCGACAAATACTTTGACCATAGTCGTTGGGCAGTGCAGGAAAAGTATACTCTGACCCCAAAATTGTGGAATTACTTACAAGCATATAAGTTGAAGCATAGCGCCGCAGGAAATGGCTTTGGTTTCGGCCTAGCATACCCTGACAGCATCACCAGGACGTTGTCGGCTAGATATCATAAGGACGGCTCGGAAATATTGGTATACCAAGGCACTCTTAAAAACCCAAGGAGATTAACTCCCCGGGAGTGCGCGAGACTTATGGGATTTCCAGATACTTTCAGAATTCCAGTAAGTGATACACAAGCATATCGCCAATTTGGTAATAGTGTAGTGATGCCTGTAATTAAAGAGGTAGCTAGAATTATGCTCCCCTATCTAGAAGGTCATACTCAAACCGTAGAAAAAAAATCGGACCTTTTGCACGCTTAACTATGGATATCGTTTCCCCCTCAACTCGAAGCCGGATGATGTCCGGCATTAGAGCCAAGAATACAAAACCGGAGCTAACAATTCGCAGGTCCCTTCATAAACTTGGGTTCAGATATAAGCTTCATGAAAAAAAACTGCCTGGAAAACCTGATCTAGTTTTACCAAAGTACAATGTAGTCATATTCGTCCATGGTTGTTTCTGGCATGGTCACAACTGTCCATTATTCAAGTGGCCCAAAACGCGTCCAGAATTCTGGCAAAAAAAAATAGGTCGAAATAGAGAAAACGACCACCTCACAGAAAAAAAACTGCTAGACATTGGTTGGAGAGTTTGTAAAGTATGGGAGTGTGCCATCAGAGGTAATGGCACCACCGTAAGCAACGTAATTGTGGAGCTGAGTCGATGGATAAGGGGAGGTTCATCCAATCTCGAAATTTCGCGAGCAAGCTTTACTACTGAAAAAGTTTCCAACACTCCAAAAAATGAAGGTCTTCAGGATGAAGAAAACACAATGGATACGGCAAGAGAATCAAATAGCCCTTCGCCTTCCATGCGGTGAAACTGTAGAACCTACCGCGCTGGAAATTTTCCAGATTGTGTTCCAAGGCATCACTCACTACAAAAGTTACGAAGTAGAAAACCCGAAACTTCATCTGCCGGATGTCACCTTTTCAAAAATACCAGCAGAAGTGACACTTTGCATTAGTTCTGAATCAAACATTATAAAGTCTGAGCTTGGTGTGAGCTCCACATCCGAGTTTATTGCGATTTCGACAGACTCTGATCAAGCGATCATAAATTCCACATGGCATCCAATTCATAAAAGCCAGTTCCACACCGCGCTAGCCTGGCTAAGTTCAAAGAATATAAATATAAACTCAGGGCTAAATATTGCTTCACTTATAGATATACGCATCTCTGAAGATCAACCTTTCAAGGTAATTGATACAGTTTCAGAAAAGGATTTCACACCGACCTATGATGGCGCCCATGCAATTGCAATAGACGGCTTAAATGCCAAACTGTATGAATATCAAGCCATCGGAGTTCTGCACCTTCAGAAAAACTCACAGCAGGGTGTTGGGTGTGTACTAGCTGATGAAATGGGGCTGGGGAAAACCTTACAAATCATTGCCCTATTGCAGCAAGAAAAAAACTCCTTGCGAGGTCCATCACTAATTATTGCTCCTGCAACACTAATAGAGAATTGGGCAAGAGAAATCACTCAATTTGCTCCGAATCTTGAAATACAAAAGCACATTGGATCGGATCGTGCAGGAATAACAAAAAAGCTAGGGTTATGTGACATCACGATTACCTCCTACGAAACTGCAATAAAAGATGAAATTCTACTCGCATCAATAAACTGGAATATCATCACCCTGGACGAAGCGCAAAATATAAAGAACCCTCATGCGCAACGAACCTTAGCTATCAAGCGCCTGCCCTGCCGCGTCCCTATTGCAGTTACTGGCACTCCCTTCGAAAACAAACTAGAAGATTTGTGGTCAATCTGCGATTTTGTTTTACCGGGCTTATTAGGTGATCTAGATCAGTTCAACATTCGCTTTTCTGACTCTGCTTACGGCGCAGAAAACATTGCTCCCATCATTGCGCCTTTAATATTGCGGCGAATGGTTTCTGAAGTCGCCGATGATTTACCTAACAAAATCGATATCCCCCAAGCGCTGCCAATGAGCACTCTCTTGGCAAATAAATACGAAGTTATAAGAACTGAGATCTTAGCTGAGTATGGAGCTGCTGCAGGGCTGGTAGCAACATCGAAGCTTAGAATGTTTTGCGCAAATCCATCAATGCATCCAGATTGGTTAGTTGAACCAATTCAAGAAACCCCAAAATATATTAGACTCATTGAAATCCTGTCAGAGATTTTTTCGAGAAATGAAAAAGCACTGATATTTTCAACTTATCAATCAGTAGCCGATTTGTTTATTGAAAATCTACCAAAAAACTTTCCAACTAATTTTTTTAGAAAAATTGACGGTAGGACTCTTGTCATGGAAAGACAGCTAATCGTCGATGAGTTTTTTAATTTTGAGGGAACTGGTGCACTGTTTCTTAACCCAAAAGCGGCTGGTTCTGGATTAAATATTACTGCGGCTAATCACGTCATACATTTCAATCCAGAATGGAATCCAGCACTAACAGCTCAGGCTTCAGCTAGGGCCTATCGACGAAAGCAAAAAAAACCAGTCACAATACATCATCTTTATTATGCAGACACTGTTGAAGAAGTTATCAGAAATACCTCACTATCGAAACAAACCCTTGCTGGACAAGCTGTGACGGGCCATCAAGGAGAAATAGAACCGATTGTAATCGCTGACGCCTTAAATATTTCCCCAATAAACTCTAAGAATTAAATTATGACTAGAGAAGCAAGAAAGAAGCTAAGCCCAAACGATGCGGGAAAAACAGGAACGCATCAAGCCGGCATCCTGGTTCCCAAAAAAAGTGAAATCCTAACTTTTTTCCCAACTCTTGAAAGGGGAACCAAAAACCCGCGTCAAACGATTGTAATGTTTGAAGAACAAGACAACACTAGGTGGGAGTTCTGCTACATACACTACAACAACAAACTTTTTGGCGGCACTCGAAACGAATATAGATTAACAGGCATGACCAACTACCTACGCTCTACGAACGCAAACGTAGGTGACATAATTTCCTTCTCAAAAAATGATGATCTCTCTTACAAAATAAAAATTATCCGATCCCGCACTTCAAATAATGACAACGCAACATGCGACACGCTGATACTTACCAGCGGCTGGACAATCATCAACTGCAAGTGATAAATGGACATCATCATGAATGACAATCTTTTTACTGTAGCACCCGATGTAGCTCGTATCAGTGAAGGATTAAGAGATACAGGGTACGATTTTAACACTGCTATTGCTGACATCATCGACAACTCCATTGCAGCGGAAGCCAATCTCGTCGATGTGCGAATCGTAGTTGACTTTACCGGAAATATAATTATTTCCGTAGGTGACGATGGTAACGGCATGGATAGGCCTGCTTTAATGGACGCTATGAAATATGGTTCCCCCAAACGTCCAAGTGCTAAAAGTTTGGGGAAATTTGGGCTAGGACTTAAAACCGCATCAACTGCATTCTGCAGACGTTTATCCGTGGTCTCAAAGTTTACAGCCGATGTAGATCCTCTTCGGGCAACCTGGGACTTAGATGTGATGGCGGCCCGGAATAGCTGGGATTTGGAAATAACATCACCATCCGATAGTGAGCTCGAATTACTGAATATAACCGCAAAAAACAATCACGGCACAGTGGTAATCTGGGAAAGCGTAGACCGAATACTCAATGGCTATAAAGACCCCACTGCCCCCCCTCTAAAAAAGGCAGTACTACGCTTAGTAAAAAATTTGCAGGAACATATAGCCCTTGTTTACCAACGCTTTCTTGATCCCAACGATGATCGTGAGCGAACAGTAAACATTCGAGTAAATGATGAAGTGGTAGAGGCTTGGGATCCATTCTGCATTGCTGAAACTAAAGAACCCGTTGCTTTTGTTACTCAAGATCTAGTTCTTCCTGACGGAACGAAAACAAACTTTATTATTAAAGCCTTTATCTTACCCCGAAAAGAAGAATTCAGTAGTGAGGAAGCAAAAGTTGCTGCGCGGGTTTCCAATGAAAGACAAGGCGTTTACGTTTACAGAGAAAACCGACTAATCCATGGTCCTGATTGGATGGGAATGTTCAAACAGGAACCGCATTATTCTCTAATGCGAGTTGAGTTATCATTCGACCATACGTTAGATACCGCATTTCAAGTTGATATAAAAAAGTCTCGTATAAATCTAAATTCAGATCTTTATGAATGGCTCCGTGATAAAATCCTTGCAGCTCCTCGAAGAGAAGCGGAAATACGTTATCGCCGAGGTGTAGCAAGCACTGCAACGGGCACCGCTGCACTCCTCCATGCTTCCTCAAGCAATGTGATAAACCAAAAATCAGCAGGACTCACAAAGGCAGAAGTTAACATCGTTGATGCTGGCACCGGCGAGGTAACTGTCAATAACAAGTCCGGCACGACAACCGCGACGATGAAAATCGTCGACTCTACGGATACTGGTTCGATACACATTACTACTGCACCTACTCTAGAGCATGGTGCATTGTGGGAACCTAGTATTGGCAGGGGGTCTGCTGCAGCAGTGTCGCTTAACACTGGACATCCTTTTTACTCTAAGGCCTATCTACCGAATAAAGAGAACAGTCCAGTAATACAGGCATTAGACTATCTATTATGGGCTCTCGCCCAAGCAGAACTTAACAATGTAAATAACGCAAACAAAGACGCATTCGAAGAGTTTCGAATCGAAGTATCCAGAAATCTCAAAAAGCTTGTAGCAGACTTACCTGACGCAGTAGATGGAGATATTGCTTAATGGCAGCACTCGACATCAAAGTATTATGCCGCCGTCTTGAAGGTAGGTTTGGCATACGCCTTACAACTGGAGAAAAGACTATCGATGGCGGTCAATTTGATGTCATAAGACCTTCCGACTTAGATGATGGAAATAGCTTCTGCATTATTGTTTCAAGAACACACCGACAAATCGAAGCGTGCTTTTCCGCAGACAATTTCTCTGGAGCTATGCTCCGGAGAATGTCGGAGGCTGACAGCGAATCAAAAATTCAATTTGATCGAATTCGTACCACTCAGGAAAACCTTCAAATATACGTAGCAACAGACGGCAATTTTACCGAATCATTAGCTGAAAACAATAAATCATGGCAAAAGCTTGATATCGATGTATGCCAAAGGCTCTCTACCTCTGAAACGAATACAGACTCCATACTCGCTCACGCTTTAAATGTCACTACTTGCTGCCTATCTTTAACCTTATCATTACTAACATTAGAGGACGCGGAAAGCTCTGACCACTTAATAAATAAAGGATATCCAGAAGGTTCAATAACGCGCATTGAGGTTAACAAATACGAAAGAAACCCTTCAAATAGAGCTGCATGCATTTCTTACTACGGTACAGCATGCCAAGCATGTGAGTTCGATTTTTCCACTTTCTACGGAGAAATTGGCGAGGGTTACATTCAAGTTCATCATTTGACTCCAGTTTCAAAACTCGGGAAAGATTACATCATCAATCCCGTTGTAGACTTAGTACCCTTATGCAGCAATTGCCATTCGATGATTCACCGAAAAGATCCACCTCTATCCTTAAACGAATTAAAGCAACTTGTAAAAAAGCGCACAAAAATTCAAACTTAGATACACTTCTTGACTAAACTTTAATCTTGACCTAACGCACATCATGAATATACTTACGGGCGACGCCTAAGAAACGTCTGTACCAGAGCGGCCCTCCGCACCCGACAGTCATGCGGCTTTTTTTCGTCTGCGGTTTCTCTACGCCTGCGAAAAGTCCCGTTATGTCGGGAGTGGGCGAATACAAGACCCGAAAGGGGAATATGTCCGGCCCGTCTCTGGTGGGTTTCTTAGCTCCCGACACCCTTAACGAATGCCCTAAGAAAGCAGCCAGAGGTAAATGGAAATGCCTGACTACTCAGCCTTCATGATGAAGGCGAATCGCTGTACCCGCCGTTTGAATCCCGTGCTCCCGACTCGGGAGGCGCGCCATGTCTGAACCATTTCTTCCGACTCGTTTTACCCGCAACAAAACCCACCTGCATGCTCTTCTGGTGGAGAACCAGGCATGGTTCTGCGTCCATGAACTGGGGCGGTTGATGGGCAAATATCTGGATGAGCGACAGCTACGCAAACTCGATGCCGATCAGCGGCAGATGATGTACGTGGAGATCTACGGCGAGCCCGGAGAACATCTGATGGTGAGCGAGTCAGGCGTGTATGCACTGCTGATCTATCACTACTGTCCCGAATATCGGCAGCTTCGTGAATGGGTGACGCATCAGGTTGTGCCTGCGCTGCGAGATGCCCGTCCGACGCGCTCGGTTGAGCGTCCGATACTGAGTGTTTTGAGTTGGCCCAAGATGTCGTTGAGCACGCTGCACTGGCAGGATGAGCCGTGGATTCGGTTGCGGGATATGCCGTGTTTGCTGGCGGAGGATCCGTTCAATCGGCAGGAATCCTGGTGGCGTAAAGCTTCACGAATGCTGCGTAGTTACTGACATCAAAAAACCGCTGCTTGAGTTTTCAAGCAGCGGTTTTTTATGGCCCGGAGTTCTTAGAAGGACAATCGTCAGCAGACTGGTTCTGCATCATTCTGAAAACAATCAGTGCAACCCACCCCACCACCCGCTATTAATACCCCTCCCCCACTCAAGGACCCGAGCCCCACCATGAAATTCGACCTCGCCTACTGCCTCAGCCTCGACGACAAGTTGTCGATCTATGACGTTCGCGATCTCAATTTCGATGAGACGGTGGCGTTCGATTCTGCGAAAGAACACTTCCAGTGCCCCAACGACGCCTGTCGTGCGGCGTTCGATGCGTCCAACGAGTTGGGTACGTTCAACGCCAAGAACGTGAATTACGTGCGTACGCCGCACTTCAAGAATCTGCCCGGTACGCAGCATGTGGCGGGTTGTCCGTATGTGAGTTTGAAGACTTCGGCGTCGGGGGGTGAGGCGGCGGATGGGGAAACGGATGACGGGCGTGAGGAACATTTCCCGTCGGAGTTGTTGCTGACGCGTCGTGAGTATGTGCGCAAGCCTGCCGCGCCAGCGGGGGCGGCGGATGTGTTGCGGGATGATCCGGTGCGGGTGGCGACTTCCCCCTCAAAAGAGTCGCCGAGTCGTGAGACGGCACCGGACAAGACCAGTGTCTTCGCTCACCCCGTGGAGTGTTTTGTGTCGAACTTCGCGGACAAGGATTTGCTCAAGCGCATGCCGTTGAAGATTGGCGAGCATACGGCGCCGTACAGTTCGTTCTTCAAGAAGATCGAGTACTTGATGGACAACAAGGGGCTGATTTACTGGGGCCGGATCAAGAAGATCGAGGACTTTCACAGCGCCAGTTTCCGGATCGATTTCGAGGACAAAGTCTGGTTCAAGAAGCCGGATGACAGCAAGAAGAAACCTTATCCGGTCAGTGTCTATCTGAACAAAAAGCTGATCGACAACTACCGCAAGCGCAAGGCGTTTCTGGAAGAGATCAAGCACGCGATCGACAGTGATAAGGAGTTGTTCTGCTTCTTCTATGGCGTGACGCCGGAGTTGAAGCAGGTGCCGGGCAAGAAGAACCCCGAAAAGCCTTTCGAGGTCTTCAATGCCAATATCGAGAACCTGGATCACTTCATCATTCGTGAAGCGCCGGGTTTGGCGTGATGGTTAGCCCTGGGGCAGTTGCAGTTTGACGGCGCCGGGGTTTGATCAGGGAGTACAGCCAGACGTATGACCTGAGCGGGCGCGACGGTTCGCTGATCGATTTGTTGCTGCATGAATTGCTACGCAGTGCGCCGTTGCCGCTGCATATCCCGCTGCCGCCTGACGGAAGACTGCTCGAACTGTGTCAGACCTTTCTGCATCAGCCGAATGCCCACCAATCACCCCAGCATTGGGCCGATCAGCTGCACGTAAGCTTACGCACCTTCAACAGACTGTTTCGTCAGCAGACCGGCCTGAGTTTCAGCCAATGGCGCCAGCGCGCCTGCGTGGTATTGGCACTGGCACGGCTGGCGGCCGGTGAAGCGGTGACGCGAATTGCCCTGGATTTCGGCTATGACAGCCCGGCGGCGTTCTCGACGATGTTCCGCCGGATCCTCGGTCAGGCACCGTCCGTCTGGTTGGAGGCGGCGAACTAGGGCAAATCAAAAAATGCGTTTGATCCCGGCCGAAAACAACTGTACAAAAACACAGTACATTTTCCATCAGCACTCTCGAGCCCGGAGCACACCATGGCCTCTTCTGCGATGAACCTCATCCTCGAACGTATTGCCCTTTTCCAGTTCACCCCGACCCATTGCGCCCAGGCCCGAGAGATATTGGGCTGGAGCGTGGAACAACTGTCGCGGGAAGCCGGGGTTTCGGTTGACGACATTCAGCGGTTCGAAGCGCAGCAGGACATTGCGGATGCGGCGCGGCTGGCGTTGACGTATCGGTTCGAGGCGCAGGGGCTGGTGTTCTTTCCGGGGTTTGCGCCGGGGCGTTCGACAAGCATCAAAGGGACCACGGCCGAGTCGGTGGAACGTGGGAATTATGCGATGGCAGACTGAAGACTCAGGACTTGATCGAAATGGAAGAAAGCACAGGTAACGTTTATCAAGACCTAGGCGTTGGTGATGCATACGAGATGCAGACCAAGGCAGAAGCGGTGATGAAGTTGGCTGCACTGATGGAAACTGCGCAGATGAGCGGAATTGAAGCGGCGGAGAAACTTGAGATATCGCTGGAGAAACTAGAGGGCATGCTCCGAGGACGATTCCGCGATATACCATCCGCCACAATTTCAAAGTACCTGAATCAGATTTCGGTAAAAGAAGCCTGAAAGAGCGGTTCGCTCCGAGGGGGAGCGAGCCCGAAAAACTCGTCAGGCCCCTTGAACCACCGCCTCACTCTCCCCTTCAACCTCCAACCACCACGCATTCCCGCGTTGCGGTTGTGCCAGGTTGAACGCCTCGCCCATTAGAGGGGTGGTAATGGAAACACTGCGCTCCCAGGCCAGCGCCAGAATGCGATCAAACGGTTCATGCCAGGCATGCATCGCCAGATCGAACGTGCCGTTGTGGATCGGGAATAACCAGCGGCCCTTGAGGTCGATGTGGGCTTGCAGGGTTTCTTCCGGTTGCATGTGCACGTGGGGCCATTCGACGTTGTAGGCGCCGGTTTCCATCAGGGTCAGGTCAAACGGGCCGTACTGTTCGCCGATGCGTTTGAAGCCGTCGAAGTAGCCGCTGTCACCGCTGAAGAAAATCCGTGTGTCGCCGTGGATGATCACCCAGGAAGCCCACAGGGTCTGGTTGCCATCGAACAGACCGCGACCGGAAAAATGCTGCGACGGGGTGGCGATGAAGCGGATGCCGGCGACTTCGGTGCCCTGCCACCAGTCGAACTGGTGGATCTTGTCGGCATCGATGCCCCATTTGATCAGGGTGTCGCCGACGCCCAGCGGGGTCAGGAAGACGTTGACCTTGTCGGCCAGTTTCAACACCGCTTCGTAGTCGAGGTGGTCGTAGTGGTTGTGCGACAGGATCACCGCTTCGATCGGCGGCAATTCGTCGATGCTGATCGGTGGTTGGTGAAAGCGTTTCGGCCCGGCCCATTGCACCGGCGAGGCACGCTCGGCGAACACCGGGTCGGTGATCCAGAATTTGTCTTGCAGTTTGAGCAGCAGGGTCGAGTGACCGAGGCGATAAACGCTGTGGTTGGGCGCCGCGATCAGGTCCGCGCGGGTCAGTGGCTGCACCGGAATGGCCGCGGCCGGCCGGCTGTTGCGCGGTTTGTGGAAGATCATGTTCCACATGATTCGTAGCATCTTGCGCACACCTTCACGCTGCACCGGCGCATGGTTGCGGAATACGCCTTCGGCTTGACGCGAAGGTTCAGGAGTTTGACTGCCCGCAGAAGCAATGGATTTGGCCATGACTGAATGACTCCGGAAACACCGCGCAATTCACGGATTCCCACGGTGGGACGATAATGGCCAAGGCACGCACGCATCAGCCGGACATCTGGTTTTAGGTTGCACCGATTAACGCAGCATTACACTGACCGGTGTACTTTCTAGGTTGCATCAATCCTGGTGACAAGTAAACTGCCGAGTGTAATTTCACTCTTTTCCTGCCGAATCGAATTTATGACAGCCCCCCAGCGCCTCACCGACCGTAAACGCGAAGCCATCATCCAGGCCGCGATCACCGAATTCCGTACCAACGGTTTCGAGGTCACCAGCATGGACAAGATTGCGGCCACTGCCGGGGTGTCGAAGCGCACGGTGTACAACCATTTCCCCAGCAAGGAAGAGCTGTTCGCCGAAATTCTCAACCAGTTGTGGGCACGGATCAGCACCGAGCAAGCCGTGTCGTACCAGCCCGACCAGCCATTGCGCGATCAATTGCGAACGATGCTGCTGGCCAAACTGCAGACGATGGCAGACGACAACTTCATGAACCTGGCCCGGGTCGCCATCGCCGCCGCGATCCACTCCCCCGAGCGCGCGCAAAACATGGTGGCGCGTATGGGCGAACGTGAGGAAAGCGTGACCGTGTGGATTCGTGCCGCCCAGGCCGACTGTCGGTTGAAACCGGTTGATCCGGAGTTCGCCGCGCATCAGGTGCAGGGGTTGTTGAAGGCGTTTGCATTCTGGCCGCAGATCTCCATGGGCCAGCCCTCACTCGACAGCACCACGCAAAATGCCGTGGTCGACTCTGCACTCGATATGTTTCTGGCCTGTTATCAGCTCTAGACAAGGACCTGCGCCACGGTAAATGGCTCATAAGGACACTGAATTTTCCCGCTGGAATAAATGACAATGTCTGCCTTTGGCCGATGAACGGTCTGTCTGAAGAATGACACTGCAAAGTGTTTCAGAATGAATCTGGCGCAGAACATCATGGAAAACCAACGCGGCAAAGGCTTGTCATTCGCCAAGCGCATTTACTTGCCACGGGCCATCGGGTTGGGCATCGGTTTTTTCAGTGTCGGTGCCGCGCTGTATCCGTTGAACATACCGGGATGGCTCTGGGCGCTGTTGCTGTTCAACGGTTTTCTCTGGCCTCACGTGGCCTATCAATGGTCGACCCGCTCGGCTTTCCCCTATCGCGCCGAACGCCGCAACCTGCTTTATGACTCGGTTTGCGGCGGCTTCTGGACCGCGTGCTTCCAGTTCAATCCGCTGACCACAGTAACCATTCTGTCGATGATGACCATGAACAACGTGGCCGCCGGCGGCCAGCGCCTGTTCCTGCTCGGCGCCCTCGCTCAGGTGATCGGCGTGCTGCTGGGCTGGTCGGTGTTCGGCGTCCATTTCACCCTGACGGCCACGCCGATTCAGGTTTGGGCCTGCCTGCCAATGCTGACCCTTTATCCGTTGGCGCTGGGCATGGTCTGTTACCGGTTGGCGATCAAACTCGCCGAACACAAACGCACCCTGAGCGCCCGAAGCCGCACCGACAGCCTGACCGGCCTGCTCAACCACGGCGCCTGGAAAGACCTGCTGCATCTCAAGTTCCAGCAGTGCCGACAACACAATTCCCAAGCCATTCTGGCGCTGATCGACATCGATCATTTCAAGTCGATCAACGACAGTTACGGGCACATCGTCGGCGATGCGGTGCTGCGGCAATTGAGTCGCGAGCTGAAATTCGTGCTCGACGAAAGCGAACTGGCCGGGCGTTACGGCGGCGATGAATTCTGCGTGATATTGCCCAACCTGCCACTGAACAAGGCCGAAGCACTCATGGAGCAATTGCGTCAGGGAATGGATCGTTATCGCCACCCCGACGTGGCCGAACTGCGCGTCAGCCTGAGCATCGGCCTCGCCCGCTATCAGACCTTATACGCCGACGCCCTTGAGTGGTTCGACGATGCCGACAAGGCGCTATACACCGCCAAGCACGCGGGACGTAACACGATCAGCGTAGCGTTGAGCCGATCCGGCGCCTGAAAAAACTTGTACAAAATTGAAAAAAATCGATTTCTTGTACAAGTTTATAAAGTTTTGTATAAGTGAACCCGCCAGCCTGGATGCTGGCACACTGCTGCCAGCCATCGACATGTCTGGCTGACTGACGCGGAAACAGGGAACCCACTATCAGCCCTATTTCCAGAGTGCCTCCAGCATGTTTTTCAATCGCCACAAGACCGTCCTCGCCGATCTCCAAAACACCATTACCGAACAGTCCAGTCTGCTGGAAGCGATCAACCGCTCCATGGCGGTGATCGAATTCGATCTCGACGGTGTCGTGCTCAGTGCCAACGACAATTTCCTGAAAACCATGGGCTACACGGCTGAACAGGCGATCGGCCAGCCCCATCGCCGCTTCTGCCCGCCAGCGTTTGCCAATGGCCATCAATACACCGAGTTGTGGTCGCGATTGAAAAGCGGCCAGTTTCAGTCCGGCACCTTTGAACGAATCGACAGCCAAGGCCGACCGATCTGGCTCGAGGCCAGCTACAACCCGATCAAGGATGCCTCGGGCCGGGTAGTGAAAGTGGTCAAATACGCCATGGACGTCACCACCAAAGTCCAGCAGGAAAGTGAAGCCAACGCCAAGTTGCAGGCCATCGATCGCGCCATGGCGGTGATCGAATTCGATCTCGACGGCAATATCCTCACTGCCAATCAGAATTTTCTGACGCGCATGGGTTACACACTCGCCGAGCTGAAGGGCAAGCATCATCGGCTGTTCTGCCCGGCGGATCTGGTCAACAGCAGCGACTATCAGGACTTCTGGCGCCGGTTGAACCAGGGCGAATTGTTTCAGGGGCAGTTCGAACGCATCGACAAACGCGGCCAGACCGTGTGGCTGGAAGCCAACTACAACCCGGTCTACGACGCCGCCGGCCGCTTGTGCAAAGTCGTAAAATTCGCGTCCGACGTAACCGCCCGGGTCGAGCAGCATGAGCAGGATGCACGCAGCGCCAGTGCCGCTTATCACATCTCCGTCGCCACCCGAAAAGTCGCCGAGCAAGGCACGCAAGTGATCCAGCAAGCGGCCAGTGAAATGCGCGAAATCGCCGACGACATTGCCGAGTCATCCACACTGATTGCGCAACTGGGCGAGCGCTCCGAACAGATCACCGCCATCGTCAACACCATCCGCGCAATTGCCGACCAGACCAACCTTTTGGCCCTGAACGCCGCCATCGAAGCCGCCCGTGCGGGCGAGCAGGGTCGCGGCTTTGCGGTGGTGGCCGATGAAGTGCGGCAGTTGGCGGCGCGCACCAGCGGCTCGACGGCAGAGATTTCCAATATGATCGGCCTGATCCAGAGTGAAACCCGTCAGGCGATCAAGAGCATGGACGGCACCCGGGGTCGCGCAGCGCAGGGTGTCGAACTGGCGGATCAGGCCGGCACGGTAATCCTGCAGATTCGTGACGGCGCCAGCGAGGCGGTGGAAGCCGTAAGCATGTTCGCCAATGAGCGGGCGCGAGGATGAAATCCGCCACCATCGGCTAGCCCGCGGCGCTGGCATCTCTTTCGGGAGCCGGTTGCCAGCGCTGAGCACAAGCTCCACGGCGCGGGACTATAGTGTCTTCAGTCCCAAGCGTCACCGAGCCCATCATGACTACCAAACATCCCGAATCGCCTTCCCCTGCCGCCGCCGATCACCTGCGCTTTCACCGCCCGCACGCCCATCTCAACACGACGTTCGGCAACGACAAGTTCGCCTTGCGCGCCGAGGCGTTTGCACGATTCTTCGGCACGCCGACCTTTCTCGGCGCACAGACTCTGATTGTGGTGCTCTGGATGGGGCTCAACGTCAGCGGCGTAACCGGGTTCGACGCTTACCCGTTCATCCTGTTGAATCTGGCGTTCAGTCTGCAGGCCGCCTATGCCGCCCCGCTGATTCTGCTGGCCCAGACCCGTCAGGCCGCACGGGACAAAGCGCAATCAGAGGCCGACGCACAGCACCGTGAGGCGCTGGCAGTGGCCAACAGCGAACGCCAGGCGGAGGCGGCGAAGAACACTGCGCAACTGCTCGAATTACTGCAGCAGAACACACACCTGACCGAGATGACCAAGGACCTGACCGAGCGCATCGAAATCCTCACACGCGAAGTTCATCAGCACATCCTGCAACAGGAACAACGCCCTTCGTCATGATTCCTCTTCAGGCCAGACGCAACGCCCGCCCCAATTCATCAAACAACGTGACCACCGAGCGCAATGCGCGGCAGTCCGGGCGGGTCAGCAACCACAGCGCGGTGTCATAACCGTGCAAGGGTTCGCTCAGGGCTTGCAGCCCTTCGTTGATGAGAAAGTCCGGCAACGCCGCCACGCCCAGTCCGGCGCGGACCAGTTCGGTTACAGACAGCATGCTGTTGCAGCGATAACTTGGCGTCACACCCGGCAACTGCTGACGGCGCCAGGCAACGGTCGGGTGATCGGGCAGAAAGTCGTCCGGGGCGATCCAGGTCAGCGCTGCCAGATCGGCCGCTTCAACCTTTTGTAGATAGCGCGGACTGGCGCAAACCCGGTAGGAAATCTTCGCCAGCTCCCGTCCGACCAGATGCTCCGGCGGTGTACGCGTCAGGCGCACGGCGATGTCGGCATCACGACGGCTGAGGTTGGCGAAATCGTTGGACGTGCTCAGCTCGATGGTCAGCGCCGGGTAGTTCGGCATGAACTGCGCCAGCGCCGGCAGCAACAGACTTTGCAACACCGAGTCGGTGCAGGTCAGGCGCACCGTGCCGCTGACCACTTCACCGCCCTGCTCCACACCAATACGCGCCGCTTCCAGCGCTTGTTCAGCACGTTCGGCCTGCTCGGCCAGGGTTTGCGCGAGGCTGGTGGGCAGGTAACCGGCGCGGCTTTTTTCGAACAGTTGCTGTCCCAGTGCGGCTTCCAGTCGGCGCACGGCGCGAAACACCGTCGACACATCGACCTTCAGCAGCTGCGCGGCCCGGGCCAGAGAGCCGCCGCGCACCAAAGCGAGGATCAGGGCCAGATCCGGGAAATCCAGTCGGTATTGCGTGGCTGCATTGATCACTTGGGCAAACGCCAATTTTGAGTGCGTGAACGCCAATCTATAGTGAGCGCCATCCCTCAACAAGCACAGCGAGTACTCATGGAACCCAGAGCCCTGCGCGTCGCCCTGATCGGTGATTACGATCCGCAAGTCACCGCCCACCGGGCCATCCCGCTCGCCCTTGGTCTGGCGACGGAGCACCTTCGCCATCCGGTCGATTTCGAATGGTTGGCCACCGACCGAATCCTGCCCGGGACGCCGCTGGAAAATTTTGACGGTTTCTGGTGCGTGCCGGCCAGCCCCTACAAAAGCGAAGTCGGTGCACTGCGAGCCATTCGTTTTGCCCGCGAACAGCAGCGCCCTTTCCTCGGCACCTGTGGCGGTTTTCAGCATGCGGTGCTGGAGTTTTCCCGCAACGTACTGGGCTGGGCCGACGCCGAGCATGGCGAAACTTCACCTGACTCGAGCCGTGCGGTGCTCTCGCCCCTGACGTGTTCACTGGTGGAAGCGGTGGACAGCATCCATCTGGTGCCCGGTTCGTTGATCGCCAAGGCGTACGAAACGTCGGAGATTCGCGAAGGCTATCGCTGCCGCTATGGTGTGAATCCGCAGTTCGAACGGGAGTTGCTGATCCATGATCTGCACGCCGTGGGTCACGATTCGGCAGGTGATCTGCGCGCCATCGAACTGAAAAACCATGTGTTCTTTGTCGCGACGCTGTTCCAGCCGGAACGCGCAGCACTCAAGGGGCAATTGCCACCGCTGGTGCGGGCGTTTGTCGAAGCCTGCGCGGAGCAACCTCGATGAAACCGAACACTGAATGCTTCGCCGTGATCTTCACCTCGACCCGCACCGAGGGTGACAACGGCTACACCGAGGCCTCCGAGCGCATGATGCAATTGGTGGCCGAGCAACCGGGTTTTCTCGGTATCGATTCGATCCGGGGCGCGGACGGCGTGGGGATTACGGTTTCGTACTGGGAGAGTGAGGCGGCGATTCTGGCCTGGCGCGAGCATCCGGAGCACCGGGTGATTCAGGCGCGCGGGCGGGCGGAATGGTATTCGGCGTTTCATACGCGGGTGTGTCGGGTGGAGCGGGAGTATCGGTTTGCGAGGTGAGTAAAAAGGTGTACTCACTGGCCTCTTCGCGGGCAAGCCCGCTCCCACAGGGTAGTGCGCTGTTCTCAAGATCACGCCGTACCTGTGGGAGCGGGCTTGCCCGCGATGAAGCCAGAAAAGTCACAGCAGAACCTCAGCCCTTCACCAGACTGCGCACCGCCTCAATTTCCGGCACTTCGCGTTTATTCATGTAAACGCGCAACGGCTCGGAGATATTGATCCGGTCGTCGATGTGCTGATCGAGCAGCAACTGGATCAACTCGCGCTTCAACGTCATGGTCTGTTCGGTGGCCGGTGCCCAGACGAATTCGCTGGCGGGAATAATGCCGTCATCGGCCACGTCCATGCCGAACGAGTCCTCACTGAAGCGCACGATGTACTGGCCGGTCTTGCGGTTGAGGCCGACGAAGCCCTTGAGGTCGTCGGCGGCCTGGCAGATGAGTTGCGATGTGATGCGCATGGTAAACCTCACGAAAAGGATCGATGGTCTACACGCAGGGCAATGGGAGGCGCGCCCTCTGCCGGGGCGGTTGCCGTGGCCAAGCGTACTGCAAACGAACGCACAAAAGTGCGGAAATATTCGCTTTCAGTACGTTTATGTCGGTCTCGCGATAGCACGTTTTCGTTTGAGTTGCTAAAAGGTACATCTTCGAAAATACCTGCGAAAGGACCTCGACATGCCCGCCACGTTCACCAAAAGCGCACTGCTGCTGAGCCTGATGCTCGGCCTCGGCCAGGCTCATGCCGCCGCCCAGCCAAGCCCTGCTGCGCTCGCTGCCTCCGAGGGCATTCCGCGTCCGGCGGTGATCGCCCACCGTGGCGCGTCCTTCGATGCCCCGGAATCCACCGCCGCCTCCTACAAACTGGCCCGCGACCTGGGCGCCGATTACCTGGAAATGGACTTGCAGCGCAGCAAGGACGGCGTGCTGTTCGCCCTGCACGATGACAATCTGCAGCGCACCACCGACGTCGCCACCAAGTTTCCGGAGCGCAAGGACAGCCCGGCCAATGCCTTCACCATGGCCGAACTGAAAACCCTCGACGCCGGCAGCTGGTACAACGCCAAGTACCCGGATCGCGCGCGTCCGTCCTACGTTGGTCTGAAGATTCTGACCCTGGACGAAATCATCGACATCGCCCAGGCCAATCCGAAGCACAAGCCGGGTCTGTACATCGAAACCAAGGAGCCGAAACTGTTCCCGGGGATCGAGCATGACCTGAAGGAAAAACTCCAGGATCGCGGCTGGCTCAGCCCGGCCGGTTCGAAACTGGCGAAAAGCGCTCTCGGTGTCGGCCAGGGTAAAGGCAAGGTGATCCTGCAAACCTTCGAAAAGAGCAGCCTTGAAATGCTGCAGAAGGAAATGCCGCAGGTGCCAAAAATCCTGCTGCTGTGGGTGGGCGAAGGCAGCATCGAGCCGAAATCCAAAGTGACCTTTGCCGAATCCGGCGAGAAGGACAAAAACGCGTTCTACGGCAAGCAAGAGCCGAAATCCGAGGCCGAATTCAAGCAGTGGATCGATTACGCCAAGGCCCAGGGCGCCATCGGCACCGGCCCTTCGGCGAAGCTGACCCACGGCGGCGATCAGAGCTATTCGGACCTGGTGCAGCCATGGATGAACCAGTACACCCACGACAAGGGAATGCTGGTGCACGTCTACACCGTGGATGAGCCGGTGGACTTCGAGAAGGTCATGGCCTCCGGCGTCGACGGCATCTTCACCAACCGCGCCAGCGAACTGTTGAAGTTCTATAAACGCCCGGCCGCCGCCAGTGTGGATCAGGTGTTGAAGAACAACGGCTTCTGATCTGCAAATCAGGGCGTCAGTACCGCGAGCAGGCTCGCTCCCTTGGGGAGTCCGGCCTGCTCGCTGCGTTTTAAGGGTGAATTAAGTTGCGGCGATTAACCTGAACTCACTTAAACGAATCACCCAAAGGAATAACCCATGAAAACCCTGACTGCCCTGTTTACCGCTGCCGCCCTGACCCTCACCGCTGGCCTGGCCCAGGCTGACGTTCGCGTCGACCAGATCCCGCAACTGGTCAAGGAAGGCAAGATCAAGTCGCTGGAGTCGATGAACGAACAAGCGCTGAAACTGCATCCGGGTGCGACCATTACCGATACGGATCTGGATAACCACTTCAATGGTTATGAGTACGAAGTTGAATTGCGTACGGCTGATGGCAAAGAGTTCGATGTGGACTTCGACGCAACGACCGGCAAGGTGCTGACCAACAAGCAAGACACTTGATTGGCTGATAAGACAAAGCCGCACGATTAATGAATCGTGCGGCTTTTTTGTGTCCGCAAATTATGCGGAGGTACTGACCAGCGAGCCAGACGTACTCGAATCCGAATCCTGCAACGCCTGCAACAACGCCGCCGTTGCCGTTTGCAACGACGCCGAGGTGCTGGTGACCTGAGCTTGCGCGGCGGCGACTTCGGTCATCCTGGCCTGATCACTTTCCTTTTTGGCCTGAGCCGCTTGCAGCGCCTGTTGCTCTTCCTGCAACTGCTTCTGCAATTCGGCAATCTGCTTGCGCAGTTCTTTTACGGTGTCCGATTCATCGCTGCTGGAATCGCTGTCCCCCGCCGGCGCCGCACCACCGCCCGCCGCAACTTTACTGGTATCGGCTTTCACCCCGGTGCTGGCCGCCGCCGTGGTCGAGGTGTCGTCGCCCGTATCGGCAATCGAGGTTTTGCTGGTGGGCGTGGTGACGGTCTGATTGATCGAAACAGACGTGATGCTGACCATGGGAAATCTCCAATGCCGGTTATAGATGACCGGGCATCGGCGGCGGTCTGCACGAATTGAGATCGACTGTGTACCGACTCGGTAACCGAACCGGTACACAGTCACTGGCCGGTCAGACGCTCAGGCGCGCGGTGACGTCGTTCAGTTGGCCCGACAGGCCGTGCAGGTTCCGGCTGGCGCTTTCGGTGCGCTGCACGTTGTCGAGGTTGGTGCTGGCGATCGAGGTGATCTCGGTCAGGTTGCGCGAGATGTCTTCGGCCACCGAGGTCTGTTCTTCGGCCGCCGTGGCGATCTGGCGGTTCATGTCGCGGATCGCTTCCACCGCGTGGGTGATGCGCTCGAGCATGGCGCCGGCCTGGGTCACTTGCTCGACGCTTTCATCGCTGCGGGTCTGGCCGCTGTCGATGGCCTGGGCAGCGTCCACCGCACCGGTCTGCACGCTGTGGATGATCTGGTTGATCTCGATGATCGACTCCGCCGTGCGCTGCGCGAGGTTGCGCACTTCATCAGCGACCACCGCAAAACCACGCCCGGCTTCCCCGGCCCGGGCCGCTTCGATGGCGGCGTTGAGCGCCAGCAGGTTGGTCTGCTCGGCGATCCCGCGAATCACTTCCAGCACCTTGCCGATGCGGCCGCTGTCGGCTTCCAGACGCCGGATGACCGTGGCGGTGTTGGCGATTTCACCGCGCATCTGGGTGATGCTGTGGATGGTGCTCTGCATGACCTTCTCGCCCTGTTGCGCGGACTGGTCGGCATCGTCGGCAGCACGCGCAGCGTCAGCCGCATGACGGGCGACTTCCTGGGCGGTGGCGGACATTTCGTTCATCGCCGTGGCCACCTGATCGGTGCGGTTGAACTGCTCGTTGGTGCCGCCGGCCATCAGCGTGGCGATGGCGTTCAACTCGCCGCTGGCGCTGTCCAGATCCCTGGCGCTGTGTTGCAGGTGATTGAAGGTTTCGGCGAGGAAATCGCGCAGGGTGTTGGCGGCAGCCGCCAGGTTACCCAGCTCGTCCTGACGGTCGCTGGCCACGCGCTCGACCAGACGGCCCTTGCTCAACTGGGTGACGTAGTCGATGAGTTTGCGGATCGGTTCGACCAGATTGCGGTTGACCAGCCACAGGCTCAGCAAACCGATCAGCAGGCCCGACGCAAGCATCACCAGCAGCCCCAGCCAAACGGTGCGATCGGCACTGGCGCTGATCTGCGCCGATTGTTCGGTGCCCTGCTTGCGCAGCTCGGCCACCAGTTCACTCATCTGGTCGCTGGCGGCTCGGTCGACGCCTTTGACGGCAGCGTCGCCAGCGGTCGGATCGGCACCGGCGGCGACGTAGGCATCGCGACCCTTCTGATACGCAGCACCGAGCTGACGATGCTCTTCGCGCAGACGTTCGATGCGGGTTTTCAGTGCAGGCTCAAGGCTTTTCTGATTCGCAAGCTCACCGAGGATGCCCTGCACATCGCGCTGACGGTCTTCGAACTGGCTCCAGTATTTGGCCAGATCCGCCGGTTGCTTGCCGCGCAGCAGAACGTTTTTCCACTCCTGGACCTGCACCTTGAATTGCAGGTTGGCTTCGTCGATCAGTTGCGAGGCGTGCAAGGGGCCGGCGATCAACTGGCTGTAACTCTGCACGCCGTTGGACAGGAAGTGAAAACAAGCCAGCGCGATCAACAGCATCGCCAGCAGGCTGCCGCTCAGCAGGGCAAGAATTTGCGCTCTCAGGGATTTTTGCAGCATCGCAGGTACTCGGGACAGGGATGAGGCACGTCCGGCAAGACGTGATTTTTTAACCGGACATCCCTGTCGGCGAACCTTGGCTCTTGGCCGAAGGCGCGCAACCTAACCCATGCGTGATCGGCGTGCCAGAGCGCTTCTTTAGAAATATCCGACCGCCGGTAACGCATTGATTTGACATCATTTTGCTGTCACACAAGTGTCATGTGACATTGCGATGATGCGGCTCAGGTGAATCTGCAAATCCCGCGACAGACGCCTCCTCGCAGCGAGCCTTCATGAACCACAGCCTCGATATCAGTCATCGTGATCCTGACCTGTTCGGCCTGCTTTACGGTTTTCGGTTTCGCCCCGGCGAACGCGGGCGCGAGGTGGATTCGGCGACCGCCCTGCGCTGCCTGCAAGACGACAGCGAGCGCGATGAATTTCTCTGGCTGCACCTGAACCTGGCCCACGCCGCGTGCGAGCGCTGGATGAAAAGCCATCTGCAATTGCCCGAAGAGTTTTTCGAAGCGCTGCACGAAGGCTCGCGCTCGACGCGCATCGAGCATGTCGATTCGGCGTTGCTGGCAGTGGTCAACGACGTGGTGTTCAACCTCAGCAGCATGGTGTCGTCGGACGTGTCGACGCTGTGGGTCTGCGTGCGCAGCAAACTGATCGTCAGTGCGCGCCTGCAACCGCTGCACTCGGTGGACAAGCTGCGTTCTTCGGTGAAGTCCGGCGAGTGCTTTCGTTCGCCGCTGGAACTGCTGGTGCATCTGCTGCGTGATCAGGGTGAAGTGCTGACCCAGATCGTGCGCAAGACCAGCATGAGCGTCGATCAGGTCGAAGACGAATTACTCTCCTCGCGACTCTCGACCAACCGCGCCGAACTCGGCGCCAACCGCCGGGTGCTGGTGCGCCTGCAACGATTGCTGGCGCTGGAGCCGGGTTCGCTGCTGCGCCTGCTCAACCGGCCGCCGCCGTGGTTGCAGAAGGAAGACGTGAAGGAGCTGCGCAAATCCACCGAGGAGTTCGCGCTGATCATCAACGACCTCACCGCCCTCGGCGAGCGGATCAAGCTGTTGCAGGAAGAGATCGCCGCCAACCTCAACGAACAGAGCAACCGCACCCTGTTTACCCTGACCGTGGTCACGGTGTTGGCGCTGCCGATCAACATCATTGCCGGCTTTTTCGGCATGAACGTCGGCGGGGTGCCGCTGGCCACCGATCCCGAAGGGTTCTGGATTCTGGTGGCGCTGGTGGCAACGTTCACCGTGATCGCCGGGCGCTGGGCGTTTCGCAAGCGACGGGATTACTAACACCCAACTGACCCTGCCGCTCGTTCCCACGCTCCGCGTGGGAATGCCGCCCGGGACGCTCCGCGTCCCTGTGACGCAGAGCGTCACCTTATGCATTCCCACGCGGAGCGTGGGAACGATCATCATCCTTCAGATCAGCGGTGAAGCTAAAACCCCAAACACTGATCTATCGCAGATTCTCTGTAATATTTAGCAACGATCATGGGCAACACTCCTTCCCCCGCTCAGGATTGTCCGCCCATGGCTACTCCCTCCCTGACCGCCAGCCCGGCCTCCGCTGCCAGTGGCAGACCGGTCCTCGACAAGAAAACCGGCCCGTTCACCTACGTGGTGTTTTTTGCGGTGCTGGCGATGGGGCTGCTGTTCACCGCCTATAGCCTGATGCACGACATGCACCAACTCGGCACGGTGGTCACCACCTGGACCCCTTTTCTGCTGCTCGGCGTGGCGCTGTTGATTGCGCTGGGCTTCGAGTTCGTCAACGGTTTCCACGACACCGCCAACGCCGTGGCCACGGTGATTTACACCCATTCGATGCCGCCGTATTTCGCGGTGGTCTGGTCGGGGTTCTTCAACTTCCTCGGCGTGTTGCTGTCGAGCGGCGCGGTGGCGTTCGGCATCATCGCGCTGCTGCCGGTGGAGCTGATTCTGCAGGTCGGTTCGTCCGCCGGGTTCGCGATGATCTTCGCCCTGCTGATCGCGGCGATCCTGTGGAACCTCGGCACCTGGTGGCTGGGCCTGCCGGCTTCGTCGTCGCACACGCTGATCGGTTCGATCATCGGCGTCGGCGTGGCCAACGCGTTGATGCATGGCCGCGACGGCACCAGCGGTGTGGACTGGGCCCAGGCGACCAAGATCGGTTACGCCCTGCTGCTGTCGCCGCTGGTGGGTTTCGGTTGTGCGGCGCTGTTGCTGCTGGCGTTGCGCGCGTTCGTGAAGAACCGTTCGCTGTACAAGGCACCGAAAGGCAACACCCCGCCGCCGTGGTGGATTCGCGGTCTGCTGATTGCGACCTGCACCGGCGTCTCGTTCGCCCACGGCTCCAACGACGGACAGAAAGGCATGGGCCTGATCATGCTGATTCTGGTCGGTACGCTGCCGATGGCTTATGCGCTGAACCGCACCATGCCTGCCGATCAGACGTTGCAGTTCGCGGCGGTGGCCGAGGTCACCCAGCAGGCGCTGGTGAAAAGCGCCCCGCTGCCGGCCCCGGCCGATCCGCGTCCGGTGCTCTCGGATTACGTACGCAGCAAGCAAGCCACGCCGCAACTGATCCCGGCCCTTGCTTCCCTGACCGGACACATCGGTGAAGAAGTCAAAGGCTACGGCTCGCTGGCGAAAGTGCCGGCCGAGGCCATGGGCAACGTGCGTAACGACATGTACCTGGCCAGCGAAACCATTCGCCTGATGGACAAGAACAAGGTCGGCACCTTCGACGCCGATACCACCGGCAAGCTGCAACTGTTCAAGCAACAGATCGACAACGCCACGCGGTTTATTCCATTGTGGGTGAAGATTGCCGTGGCGATCGCGTTAGGGCTGGGCACCATGGTCGGCTGGAAGCGGATTGTGGTCACGGTCGGCGAGAAGATCGGCAAGACCCACCTGACCTACGCCCAGGGCGCCTCGGCAGAAACGGTTGCGATGCTGACCATTGGCGCCGCCGACATGTTCGGTCTGCCGGTGTCGACCACTCATGTGTTGTCCTCGGGCGTGGCCGGGACCATGGTCGCCAACGGTGGCGGCCTGCAGATGAAGACCATCCGCAATCTGCTGATGGCGTGGGTGCTGACCTTGCCGGCGGCGATTGTGTTGTCGGGCAGTCTGTATTGGCTGTTTACCCGGATCTTCTGAACACTTCGGGCTTTTGTGGGAGCTGTTAAAGCGTTGAGCGAATCAAATCCCCCAACCAATCCATGAACACCCGAACCCGCAACGGCAGATGCCGCTGCCTCGCGTACAGCAGTGAAATGCCCATCGCCGGCGCGGCGTATTGCGGCAGCACGGTGACGATCTCGCCGCTGTCCAGATAGGTGTTCATGCCGGTGCGCGGCACCTGAATCAGACCGAATCCTCCCAGGCACGCCGACTCGTAGGCATCGGTGCTGTTGACCGTCACGCTGCCGGCCATCGACACGCGATGGACCTGCCCGTCCTGCTCGTAGACAAACCCTTCCGAACGCGAACCGAGCACACCGACGTAGTGCACCAGCCGATGCTGCGCCAGATCCTCAAGCGTTTGCGGCACGCCGTAACGCTCCAGATATGCAGGGCTGGCGCAGTTGATCATGCTGAAATCCCCCAGATGCCGCGCCACCACGGATTGATCCGGCTGCGCGCCGACACGCAGCACGCAATCGAAGCCTTCGGCGAGCAGGTCGACCCGGCGATCGGTGCTGCTGATTTCCAGTTCCAGATTCGGATGACGGGCCATGAACTCCGGCAGCTTCGGCATGATCAGCCGCCGCGACAGAATGTTCGGCATATCGACCCGAATCCGCCCGGTCAGCGACGCTTCGTCCTGACGGAACAGGTTCTCGATTTCGTCCATGTGCGACAGCAGATCCTTGCTGCGCTCGTACAGCGCCAGCCCGTCCTGAGTCGCCTGTACCCGGCGTGTGGTGCGCTGCAGCAGGCGCGTGCCGAGCAGGGTCTCCAGCGCCTGCACCTGTTCGGACACCGTCGAACGCGGCAACCCCAGACTCTCCCCCGCCATCGTGAAACTCGACAATTCGCTGACCCGGACGAAGGTGCGCAGCAGTTCCAGTTTGTTCATGAGCCACCCATTGATTGTTCGGACAATCCGACCAGTGATTCCGGTTTCAGTCTGTTTATCACCTCACGGCGGATAAATAAACTTTGCCCCATCAACCGTCACCGCCAAACGAGGAAGACCCATGAACCGCAAAATCGCATTGATCACCGGTGCCAGCCGTGGCCTCGGCAAGAACGCCGCCCTGCACCTCGCCGCCCAAGGCGTGGACATCATCGGCACCTACAACAGCCGCGCTGATGAAGCGCAGTCGTTGGTCGCGGAACTGAAAAATCTCGGCGCCAACGCCGTGATGCTGCAACTGGATGTCGGCCGCAGCGAAGGCTTTGCCGATTTCGCCGCGCAAGTCGAACAGGCGCTGCAACAGCTCGATAGTCCGCGCTTCGATTTCCTGATCAACAACGCCGGGATTGGCGTGCATGCGTCCTTCGCCGACACCACGCCGGAGCAGTTCGACCTGCTGATGAACGTGCAGTTGAAAGGGCCGTTCTTCCTGACTCAGCAACTGCTGCCGCTGATCAACGATGGCGGGCGGATCATCAACATCTCCAGCGGTCTGGCCCGTTTCACCCTGCCGGGTTATGCCGCTTACGCGGCGATGAAAGGCGCGATGGAAGTGCTGACCCGCTATCAGGCCAAGGAGCTGGGCGCGCGGCAGATCGCCGTGAATATCCTGGCCCCGGGCGCCATCGAAACCGACTTCGGCGGCGGCGCGGTGCGCGACAATTCGGCGCTGAACGCGATGGTCGCCAGCAACACCGCGCTGGGTCGTGCCGGTCAGCCGGATGACATTGGCGGCGCGTTGGCGCTGCTGCTGTCGCCGGGGGCGCAGTGGATCAATGGTCAGCGGATTGAAGCGTCGGGCGGGATGTTTCTCTAAACCCTCAACAAAAACCGGACAAAAAAAATCGCAGCCCTCTCAGGCTGCGATTTTTTGTTTCAGCTCTGGCAAGCGTTGCGCATCACCAGCCGCTCGCGCACCACGTCATAACCCCAGTGGTAGATGTAGGTGTACGGCAGGAAAAACAGCAGCACGCCGATGTCGAGCAGGAACGCCTGCCACAGACTGACCGACAGCCACCAGGCAATCAGCGGCACGCCCATCACGATCAACCCGCCCTCGAACAGCAGCGCGTGCGCCACCCGCACCCAGGCGTTGTGCGGGATGTTGCAGCGTTTGAGCATGCGATCGAAGAAGCCGTTGAACACCACGTTCCAGCCCAGGGCCAAGAGCGCGATGGCAATGGTGACCGCACCCATTTCGACCAGCGGCTTGCCCATGATCCAGGCCAGCAACGGAGTACAGATCAGGATCGCCAAAAGTTCGAAACCGATGGCCTGGAAGATACGTTCAGTGATGGATTTGTTGGCAGTCATGGCGAACTCCTCTGTGAAGATGGTTGCCATGATCCAGCACCAAACCGATACTTCAAAACCAATAACCATCGATCAAGGCGATAGTTCATGGCCTCTCAGGAAGTGTTGCTGGCGTTTGTCCAGGCGGCGACTCAAGGTTCTTTTTCGGCAGCGGCGCGCAAACTTGGGCGCAGTCAGTCGACGGTGAGTGCGGCGGTGGCCAGCCTTGAGATTGATCTGGACTTGATCCTGTTCGACCGCAGCAGCCGCAAACCGACGCTGACCCCGGCCGGCCACGTGATGCTGCAACGGGCCGAGGCGATTCTGGCGGCCACCAGCCGACTGGAAATGACCGCCCGGCAATTGGCTCAAGGCGTCGAACCGAAACTCACAGTGGCGATTTCCGACACGTATCAGTCCGACCGATTCGAAGCGGCACTGGTGGGGTTCGAGCAGCGGTATCCGGATCTGGAACTGGAATGCCTGATCGCCGAATGCGATGACCTGGTTGAACTGGTGCAGCGCGGTCGGGCGCATCTGGCGTTTGCCGAGATGCAGGACAACTACCCGCCGGACCTGGCGACCGCGACCGTCGCCGAGCGTACGGAAATCGCGTTGTTCGTGGGTCGTGGGCATCCGTTGGCGACTCAGGAATCCATCGATCAAACGGTCCTTGAACAGCATCGCGAGCTACGCCTGGCCACCATCGTCAATCCCTATGACAGTCGCGGCAAAGGCCGGGTGTGGTCGGCACCGAGTTACCTGATGCTGCTGGAAATGGCTGAAAAAGGGTTCGGCTGGGCGCCACTGCCGCGCTGGCTGGTGGAGCGCTTCGGCAATGACTTGCTGGTTGAACTGAAGGTGCGCGGCTGGCCGAAACCGGTGTTCGTCGATGCACTGTGGTCGCGGCTGTACCCGCCGGGGCCGGCGGGCAGCTGGTTGCTCAGCAAGATGCTGGAATAGCTCAGGCCGCCTCGATGGCGGCCGGGCGATTGACCTGAAAATACTCGTGCAACCCGCGCATCGTCGGCAACTCCAGCGCCTGCGCCGCGTAACACAATCCCACCCGCCTGGTCGGCGCCGGCAGGTGCAGCGCACGCGCGACGATACGCTCGTGCCCGCTGACCAGCGACCGCGGCAACATCGCCACGCCAACGCCCGCCGCCACCATGTGCAACGCCTGTTGCAGTGAACCGGCATGCCCCGCCACGGCTTCCGGCGACCGCCCATAAAGCGCCATCAAGCGCTGATGGGACGGATGTTGCGGACAGGTGATCCAGTCCTCGATCGGCGCCCAGCCGGCCTGCGCGTTGGCCATCGGATGATCAAGGGGCAGCGCCATCACATAGGATTCTTCCCACAGCGGCAGGAACAGTTCGTCCTCGCAGCACATTTCCTCGACCGCCAATCGACCATCGCCGTGACAACCCTCCTCCAGGGTCAGCAGCAGATTGGGCAACGCCTGATGGGCCATGCGCACGAAGGCTTCGATGTGGCTGTCGGCGATGTCGCCCTCGATGCCGAGGGTCAGCGGCGCGCGGTTTTCGCGACCGCGAAACATCCGGCTCAGCGCCTCGGCTTCGGCCACCATCCGCCGCGCCTGCGGGTACAACAATCGCGCTTCGTCGCTGACCTCCACACCACGGGGCTGACGCACGAACAGCGGCGCGCCGAGTTCTTCTTCCAGTTGTTTGATGGTCACCGACAACGTGGGCTGGCTGATGAACAGCCGTTGCGCGGCAGCGGTGATGTTGCGTTCCTCGAACACGGCGAGGAAGGCTTTGAGATGGCGGATATCCATAGGAGATTCCGATAGCAGACAGAGGAATAAGGCATTTTTCAGCCTTCAGCGAGCTAAACATACTGCGCCACGAATCTGGTTATTTGTTTTTCTTATTTCAGGAGTTTAACCATGGGCAAGCCATTGATCATCATCACCGGTGCCAGCTCGGGCATCGGCGAAGCCACCGCCCGCCGCTTGAGCGCTGCCGGCCATCCTCTGCTGTTGCTGGCCCGGCGCATCGAACGCCTTGAAGCACTGGCCCTGCCGAACACCCTCAGCCGCCGCGTCGACATCACCGACCGCGCCGCGTTGCTGGCCGCTGTCGCCGAGGCGCAAGCGCAGTTCGGCCCGGCCGATGCACTGATCAACAACGCCGGCGTGATGCTGCTGGGCGAGATGAGCAAACAGGACCCGGCGCAGTGGGACCAGATGCTCGACGTCAACGTGAAAGGTTTGCTCAACGGCGTACACGCGGTGGTGGCCGGGATGATCGAGCGCAAGCACGGCACCATCATCAACGTCAGCTCGGTGGCCGGGCGCAAGACCTTCCCCAACCATGTGGCGTACGTCGGCACCAAGTTTGCGGTGCACGGGTTGTCGGAAAACCTGCGTGAAGAGTTGTCGCCGCATAACGTGCGCGTGATCACGATTGCGCCGGGTGCGGTGGAGACCGAATTGCTGAGCCACACCACGGATGAGGCGATCAAGACCGGGTATCAGGCGTGGAAGCAGGACATGGGCGGCACGGTGCTGAGCGCCGAAGATGTGGCGACGGCGATTGCCTATGCGTATGGGCAGCCGCAGGGGGTTTGTATTCGCGAGATTGTGATGGCTGCTACGCGTCAGCAGGCCTGATCCATTGTTACAGACCTAAATGGCCCCTTCGCGGGCAAGCCCGCTCCCACATTTGATCGCATTCCAATTGTGGGAGCGGGCTTGCCCGCGAAGGGGCCAATATTGCCAACGATCCTTACGGATCAGTCCAGTGCTTTAAGCCGCCCTTCAATAAACCGCCGCTCCGGCTCCTGCCGGGTCAGTTCCAAGGCTCGCCGATAAGCCGCCCGAGCCTCCTCAACCCGCCCCAACTGCCGACAAAACTCCGCCCGCGCCGAATGCGCCAGGTGGTAATCCTGCAATTCCCCGCGCTGCAGAATCCCCTCGATCAAGGTCAACCCGGCCAGCGCCCCGTCGCGCTTGGCCACCGCCACCGCCCGGTTCAACTCGATCACCGGCGACGGCACCGCCCGCAGCAAAACGTTGTACAGCCCGACGATCTGTGCCCAGTCCGTCGCCTCTGCTGTCGGCGCCTCGGCGTGCACCGCCGCGATTGCCGCTTGCAGGCAATAAGGGCCGAAGCGTCCGGTGGTCAGCGCCCGCTCCACCAGATTGCAGCCCTCGGCAATCAGCTCGGCATTCCACGAACTACGATCCTGGTCATCCAGCAAAATCAACTCACCATCCGGAGAAGAGCGCGCCGACCGCCGCGACTCATGCAGCAGCATCAACGCCAGCAACCCCATGACTTCCGGGTCCGGCAACAACTCCAGCAACAACCGCCCGAGGCGAATCGCCTCACGGGTCAAATCCTCGCGGGTCACCTGGGCGCCGCCGGACGCCGAGTAGCCTTCGTTGAACACCAGATAAATCACCCGCAACACGCTGTCGAGGCGTTCGGGCAACTCACTCAGACTCGGTACTTGATAAGGGATTTTCGCGTCGCGAATCTTCGCCTTGGCCCGCACAATGCGCTGGGCAATCGCTGCCGGGGCCGAGAGGAATGCGCGGGCGATTTCTTCGGTGGTGAGGTCGCAGACTTCACGCAGGGTCAGCGGCACTTGCGCGTCCGCCGCCAGCGCCGGGTGACAGCAGGTGAAGATCAGGCGCAGGCGATCGTCTTCCACGTCTTCAGCGTCCCATTCGGCCTGTTCCAGTTCTTCCAGTTGCGCCAGCAACAATGGTTGCGAGGCCTTGAACCGGGCGCGACGGCGCAACACGTCGATGGCCTTGAAACGCCCGGTGGACACCAGCCAAGTCCGCGGATTGTCCGGCACTCCGTCACGCTGCCAGCGCTCGACCGCGACGAAGAACGCCTCGTGCAAGGCTTCTTCGGCGAGGTCGAAATCGCCGAGCAGGCGGATCAGGGTCGCGAGGATCCGCCGCGAGTCTTCGCGATAGACCTGCTCGACCCGCGCCCTGACCTCAGACATTCAACTGGCGCACGGGACGCACTTCGACGCTGCCGACCCGGGCCGCCGGAATGTTCCCGGCGACCTGAATCGCCTCGTTGAGATCCCGCGCGTCGATCAGGTAGAAACCGGCCAACTGCTCCTTGGTCTCGGCGAACGGGCCGTCAGTGATCGACAGCTTGCCGTTGCGCATGCGTACCGTGGTGGCGGTCTGCACCGACTCCAGCGCTTCGGCGGCGACCATCCGCCCGCTGCCCTGGATCGACTCGGCATAGGCCCAGCACTCGGCGTCTTCCGGGCTGTCGGGCGATGAATGCAGCAGGCGCTCGTCGCTGTAGACCAGGCATAAATACTTCATGGCGTTCTCCTGAATCGGACGGATCAACTATGGCTGAAGATCAGGGTTTCGCATCGAACAGGGTCGCACCAGTCATCGGATCGAACGGTGCCGACCAGTGTTCGTGGGCAATTTTCCAGGCACCGCCGACCAGCCGATAGCAGGCAGTGGCGCGCATCCAGCAACTCTGGGTTTCGCCTTTTTCATTGGTCCCCCCGCAGTTGGCGACCCAGTGAGCGAAGGCGATGTTGTCGCCGGTCTCGATGGCGATTTCGTGGAATTCGAAGATGTGCGGGCCGGGGCACATTTCCATGCAGGCGATCCAGTGGGCGCGGTAGGCCTCCTTGCCCTTGAATTGCAGGGCCTTGATCGCATCGAACGAGAGGATGTCGTCGGCGTAAAGGGTCATGACCTTGTCCACGTCCTTGGTCATGACGGCCTGACGGTAGGTGTCGATCACGGCTTGAATCTGCGCTTGCGTACTCATGGGGTTTCTCCCTGGTTTTTGTTGTGAAGACACCCTTAGTCGTTCGGCGATTGGCCGGATCGACAACCGAAACAAAAAATTACCGAAGAAGCCAAAATCGCTAGAATCCGAGGCTCATCTTTGCAGGAAAAGGAAATTCCCGTGTCAGCCCGACTCGTACCTTACGAAAGCCTGAACGCCGCCCAACGCCAACAGGTCGAGGCCATTGAAATCCACCCCGAGCAGATCAAATTCTCCGGCGACATCCACGGCGCCCTGCACACGCTGCTGTCCAAACCCGGCCCAGGCGTGAAGGGATTCGCGCTTTTGGCCGAAGACGTGCCGGTGGCCTTCCTGCTGCTCAAGCGCCCGCCGGCGTTGCCGGAATGGGCCGATGAACACAGCGCGACCCTGCATGCGTTGCAGGTCGATCACCGCGCCCAGGGCAAGGGCTATGGCAAGGCCTGCCTGCTGGCGCTGCCAGAAGTTGCGCGCGAGGCATGGCCGGAAATCAAAGGGCTGGAACTGTCGGTGGACGCCGACAACGACGCCGCGATTGCGCTGTACGCCAAGTACGGCTTCGTCGACAGCGGCGAAGCGTACAAGGGCCGTATCGGTTACGAGCGGCGGATGGGGTTGTTCTTCTAATCGTCTGGGGAGCAACGATGATCGAGAGTAAGGCGCGGGTGCGCGACATGCTCTACCGACCCACCCGTTGATCGTTCCCGCGCTGCGTGAGAACGATCAGGTCAGGGGCTTCTCCTCAGAGGGTCAGGATCATCTCGTGCCACGCCATCCCGCCGTGGTCGGACTCGGACGGTTTGATGTAGGCAAAACCGAATCCGGCGTACAGCGGGATGTGCCGCTCCTTGCACATCAGGTGAATCGTTGCCTTGCCCTGCTCGCGCATGCGTTCGATGAATTCACCCAGCAGACGCTTGGCCAGACCCTGGCCCTGATAGTCCGGGTGCACCACCACCGACATGATCACCACGTTAGGCCCGGCCGGGTCGTGGCCGATCAGTTCCTTGAACGCCTCATCGGACATCTGCACATCGAACGCCGCGCCGGAGTTGATGAACCCGGCCACCTGCCCGTCCACCTCGGCGACGATGAACCCGTCCGGCCAGGTGGCGATGCGCGTGGCGATCTTCTCGCGGGTCGCGGCTTCGTCGCCTTCATAGGCGAGGGTTTCGATGGCGTAGCAGCGGTCCAGGTCGGCGGCGGTGACGTGGCGGATGACGGTGTTCATGGCGGCTCGAAATCAGTGGAAACAAGGCGGCCAAGGATAAAGGAATAAGGTGTTCATATCGATCCGCGCGGGGGGCGTAAAGCCTGCGTATAAGCGCTTTTCTTCGGATTCGGGACGGTCTATTTCTGACGTCTGTCTCTGATCACCCGAGGAGGGAACCGTTTATGAGCAGCGTGGAAATCGGTTTGTTGATGGTGTTGGGCATCAGTGTCTTCGGTTTCATCACCCTGTGCATCGACCTGTTGCGGGCACGACGGATCAAGGGCAAGTAAGGCTCGACCGGCAGCGCGAAGCGGGTTCGCGCTGCCGGTTGTCGATCAGGTTTTCTTTTCGACCGGGACACAGATTTCCAGCTTGCCGGTATTGAGCTTCGGGTTGAAGTCGGCGCTGTAGCGCTCCAGCTCCGGGGCGTTGAGCCCCTTGTAATCAGACGCCGGCAGCCAGGTGTTGTAGATGTAGTCAATGGTCTGCGGCAGCTGATCCAGCGTCCCCTTGTGTTCGAACACTGCGTACTGACGCGGCAGGATTTCGATCCACGGATACTTTTCCTGCGGGAAGTCATCCAGCTTCCTGATTTCGACCCCGGCCATGTAATCGAAACCGCCGTTACCGTCGAAATTGCTGCAAACGCCGTAGGTCACCTCGCCCTTTTGACCCGGAATGCTTCCGATGTGCGGGATCAGTTTTTCCCACAGCGCGGAGATGTCCTGAACGGTCTCTTTGGTAAAGCGATCGCGAAAACCTGCAATCAGCAGGAAGTGCCCATGTTCGAAGCGAGGTTCAGCCACTTCGACGCGTTTTTGCTCATCCATGACGCGACTCCTTGAACGAAAAAAGTGGGTTCGGCTGGGAGTATAGAAGCCAAACCCGATTCGCACATTTACAGCGTATGCAGGGCCTCGGCGGCGCCTGAACCGACGAATTCGTTATAACCGGATACGATCACGTAGACCGCGAAATAGCAGAAGATCGCCGCAGATGCCAGGTAGGAATAGCGCAGCAGCTTGTCGCCGAGCAACTTGCCGCCGTGGCTCGCGGCGAAACACAGCCCCGCCGACCACAGCAGCCCGGCGCACAAGAAACCGCCGAGGAACAGCGCCGAGCTCAAAGGACCGCCGCCACCGGAACGGGCGATCAAGGTGCCGCCGACGGCCGCGAACCAGAGGATGGCGCTCGGCGACGACATGGCGAGAAAAATCCCGCGAAAGAACTCCTTGCGATGGGAGTTCTGCCCGACTTCGGCGGTCGCCGCCAATTGCGCTTCGTGATGAATCGCCGAATGGATCATCTTCGCCGCGAAATAGACCAACAACGCCGAACCGCCGATCCACAGTACCCAGCGCACGGTTTCGTATTGCAGCAGAACGGTCATCCCGGCCAGCGCCAGTACCGCGTAGATCAGGTCGCCGACGCAGGTGCCGAGGCCCAATGCGAAGCCCTGAAAATAGCCGCGCTGCATGGCCAAAGTGATCATGGCGATGTTGGCCACGCCGATATCCAGGCACAGCGAAAGGCTCAGCAAGAAGCCACTGGTGAATTCCATTAACCGTTTTCCTTGGGAAAAAATTGTTGTCGTGCACGCTGGACAGTCAGCCATTGCTGCCCTTATCTTCCGCCACAGGTCACCGCAGTGACCAGCGTCGCTCGGACGGTTCCGGGCGCTTACGTTATCCGAGGCAACAATGGCTGAACAAGGTTCGCCGCGCCGCTTTGCGCGCATTGATCGACTCCCCCCTTACGTTTTCAACATCACTGCCGAGCTGAAGATGGCCGCCCGACGTCGTGGCGAAGACATCATCGACTTGAGCATGGGCAACCCCGACGGCGCCACGCCGCCGCACATCGTTGAAAAACTGGTGCAGGTTGCACAACGCGAAGACACCCACGGTTATTCCACGTCCAAGGGCATTCCGCGCCTGCGTCGGGCGATTTCCAACTGGTACAAGGAACGCTACGAGGTCGAGATCGACCCGGAAAGCGAAGCCATCGTCACTATCGGTTCCAAGGAAGGCCTGGCGCATCTGATGCTGGCGACCCTGGACCAGGGCGACACCGTGCTGGTGCCGAACCCGAGCTACCCGATTCACATCTACGGTGCCGTGATTGCCGGCGCCCAAGTGCGGTCGGTGCCGCTGGTGCCGGGCGTGGACTTCTTCGCCGAACTGGAACGGGCGATTCGCGGCTCGATTCCGAAACCGAAGATGATGATCCTCGGCTTCCCGTCCAACCCGACCGCGCAATGTGTGGAACTGGATTTCTTCGAGCGGGTGATCGCCCTCGCCAAACAGTACGACGTGCTGGTGGTGCATGACCTGGCCTACGCCGATATCGTCTACGACGGCTGGAAAGCCCCGTCGATCATGCAGGTGCCGGGCGCCAAGGACATTGCGGTGGAGTTCTTCACCCTGTCCAAGAGCTACAACATGGCGGGCTGGCGCATCGGTTTCATGGTCGGCAACCCGGAACTGGTCAGCGCGCTGGCGCGGATCAAGAGCTACCACGATTACGGCACGTTCACCCCGCTGCAGGTGGCCGCGATTGCTGCGCTGGAAGGCGATCAACAGTGCGTGCGTGACATCGCCGAGCAGTATCGCCAGCGCCGCAACGTACTGGTCAAGGGCCTGCATGAACTGGGCTGGATGGTCGAGAACCCGAAAGCCTCGATGTACGTCTGGGCGAAGATTCCCGAAGCCTACGCGCACCTCGGTTCGCTGGAGTTCGCCAAGAAGCTGCTGGCCGAGGCCAAGGTCTGCGTCTCGCCGGGTGTCGGCTTTGGTGAGTACGGCGACGATCATGTGCGCTTCGCGCTGATCGAAAACCAGGACCGGATTCGTCAGGCGGTCCGCGGGATTCGCGGGATGTTCCGGGCGGATGGCCTGGGCACTAAGTAACTGCCTCCTCCCCACCTGATCGTTCCCACGCTCCGCGTGGGAATGCAGCCCGGGACGCTCCGCGTCCCTGCCGAAAGCGGACGCAGAGCGTCCATTGAGGCATTCCCACGCGGAGCGTGGGAACGATCACTCGCGAATTGCACCCACAAAAAAACCGCATCGCTGCGGTTTTTTTGTGTCTGCGATTCGCCGTTAGACGAAAAGCGACAGCAACAGAATAAAGCCCAGGCCAACCACCGACAGGATGGTTTCCATCGCCGTCCAGGTTTTGAAGGTCTCGGCCACAGTCATGTTGAAGTACTGCTTCACCAGCCAGAAACCGGCGTCGTTGACGTGGGACAGAATCAGCGAGCCGGCACCGGTGGCCAGCACCAGCAACTCACGATTCACGCCCGGAATCATCCCGACCACCGGCACCACAATGCCCGCGCCAGTGATGGTCGCCACGGTGGCCGAACCGGTCGCGATGCGAATCACCGCCGCCACCAGCCACGCCAGCAGGATCGGCGAGATTTGCGCGCTGACCGCCATGTGGCCGATCACGTCGCCCACGCCGCTGGTCACCAGCATCTGCTTGAAACCGCCGCCGGCACCGATGATCAGGATGATCGCGGCAGTCGGCGCCAGGCTCGCGTCGAGCCATTTGAGCATCTGCTGAGAACCGATGCCCTGCTTGTAGCCGAAGGTGTACAGCGACAGCAGCAACGCCAGCAGCAGTGCCGAGATCGGGTGACCGATCATGTCCATCCAGGTGCGGAAGAAATGACCCTCCGGCATCACCACGTCAGCGAAGGTTTTCAGCAGCATCAGGAACACCGGCAACAGCACGGTGACCAGCGTGATGCCGAAACTTGGCAGATCCTGCGAGTCCGACTCACGGGCCAGTTGATCGACCAGTTCCTGATTCGGTGTACCGGGAATGTGCTTGGCGATGAACGTACCGAAGATCGGGCCAGCGATGATGGCGGTTGGCAGCGCGACGATCAGACCGTACAGAATGGTCTTGCCGATGTCGGCACCGAACACGCCGATGGCCAGCAGCGGGCCCGGGTGCGGTGGCACCAGACCATGCACGGCGGACAGGCCGGCGAGCAGCGGGATACCGATCTTGATGATCGACACACCGGTGCGGCGAGCCACGATGAACACCAGCGGAATCAGCAGCACGAAGCCGATTTCGAAGAACAGCGGAATGCCCACCAGGAACGCGGCGAACATCATCGCCCACTGAACCTTGTCCTTGCCGAACGCGCGGATCAGGGTCTGGGCGATCTGATCGGCACCGCCGGATTCGGCCATCATCTTGCCGAGCATGGTGCCCAGCGCGAGGATGATGCCGACGAAACCGAGCACGCCACCGAAGCCGTCCTGGAACGCCTTGATGATGGTGCCGATCGGCATGCCGGACGTCAGGCCGAGGAACGCGGCGGCGATGGTCAGGGCAATGAAGGGGTGAATCTTGAACTTGGTGATCAGGACGATAAGCCCGATCACCGTGACCACTGCATCAAGCAGCAGGTAGGCGTCATGGGACATGCCAAACATTGGGGGTGTCTCCTGGTTTGTTGTTGTTATTAAAGCGGGTTAATCAGAAGCCGTAATGACAGCGCTATCTTCGCAATCACACTCATACCGCCTGTTTCAGGCCATGGGCCTGCCACCAGACGTGGGCTTGCGACGCCAGTTCTTCGACGCTGTGGATCGAAGCATTCAGGGCCAGGGTCAACGGCTCGCCTATCGGCGATTCGAGGGTGGCGAACTGGCTTTCGATCAAGGTGGCCGGCATGAAGTGGCCCGGGCGATGGGAAACGCGGTCGGCGGCGACTTCAGGCGTCAATTCGAGGAATACGAAGCCCAGGCCCGGCAAGGCGCTGCGCAGGCGTTCGCGGTAAATGTGCTTGAGGGCCGAGCAGGTCAGCACCGGGCGTTCGCCCAGGGCGTCGACGCGACGCAGTTCGTCGCACAGGCTGTCGAGCCAGCCGGCACGGTCTTCGTCGTTCAGGGGGATCCCCGCGCTCATCTTTTCGATGTTCGCGGCCGGATGGAAAGTATCGCCTTCAATGGCAGTGGCGCCGCTCAATTGGCACAGGGCCTGGCTGACGCACGTCTTGCCGCAACCGGCAACGCCCATGATGACCAGGGCGGTGATGGGATGATTCATGTAACACCTCAGCGCGCAGACAGCGCTACCTTTGCTAGCTATGACTCTAGTGCACAGGCAGAAGTTGCCGACGCCTTCTTGTCGTTTTTTTGGGTTGCAGCAGGTTTTGTCGGTACGCCAAAAAGCGAGGATCAGGCAGGACCTCGCTTACGCATTTGCAGCTGCATAAGGACAGCGCTACCTTAGTGCCTTGATTTTTGTTTGGCAAGCCGCCCGATGACCACCCCTAAAAACGATAAAAACACCCGCACCACCGGCCGTCCCACCCTCAACGAAGTCGCCCGTCTGGCCGGCGTCAGCCCGATTACCGCCTCGCGCGCCCTGCGCGGGGTCAGCACGGTTGCCACCGAACTGGTGGAAAAAGTCCAGAAAGCCGCGCTGGAACTCAACTACGTGGTCAACCCCGCCGCCCGCGCCCTGGCCTCGGCCCAGAGCCATTCGGTGGTGGTGCTGGTGCCTTCGCTGTCCAACCTGTTGTTCATCGACACCCTGGAAGCCATTCATCGGGTGCTGACGCCCAAGGGCTTCGAAGTGCTGATCGGCAACTTCCACTACTCGCGCGATGAAGAAGAAAACCTGCTGCGCAACTACATGGCCTATCAGCCACGCGGCCTCCTGTTGACCGGTTTCGACCGCACCGAAAGTTCGCGGCGGATGATCGAGGCCAGCAACATTCCCTGCGTGTACATGATGGAGCTGGACAGCGCCGCCGGGGTGAATTGCGTCGGTTTCTCACAGCTCAGCGCCGGCGAAACGGCTGCCGAACATTTGTTGTCCCGTGGCCGCAAGCGTCTGGCGTACATTGGCGCGCAGCTCGATCAGCGCACATTGCTGCGTGGCGAAGGCTTTCGCAAAGCACTGCAGAAGGCCGGTCGCTACGACCCGGATCTGGAAGTGCTGACCCCGCGTTCATCGTCCGTGGGCCTGGGCGGCGAGTTGTTTCTGCAATTGCTGGCGGCGCATCCGGATGTCGATGCGATCTTTTTCGGCAACGACGACCTGGCTCAGGGCGCCCTGCTCGAGGCCCTGCGCAACGGAATCAGGATCCCCGAACAAGTGGCGATCCTCGGCTTCAACGATTTGCCGATGTCGGAGCACATGGTGCCGCGCCTGAGCAGCATCAACACCCCGCGTGAAGCCATCGGCCGGCGTGCGGCGGAACAGATGCTGACGCTGATGGCCGGCAACAGCGTGGCGCGGCCGGTCGAGGACATGGGCTTCGAATTGAAAATCCGCGAGAGCACCTGACCTCTGCGTTCGGCTCTGGAAGGGACGCGGAGCGTCCCGGACTGCATTCCCACGCAGAGCGTGGGAACGATCACCGGCCGAGTATTTCAACCAATGCCGCCGCCCCCTTCTGCAACGGCTGGCTCTTGAGCCACACCGCATGCACCGGCAGCACCAGGCCGTTTTCGATGTTGCGGAAATTCAGCCGTTTCAATCGACCGCTATCGAGCCACGGCTGCACCACCGACAACGGGAAATTGCCCCAGCCCAAACCCGCCTCGACCATCTCCAGCGCCGTCTCCAGACTATCGGTGCGCCAGTGGGATTCAGCCACCAGCGGCCGTGTTTCGCTGATCGGCAAATCACGACTGCCGACCACGATCTGCCGCACATGCACCAGATCCTCGAGAAACAGATCCTGCCCCTGCAACAGCGGACTGTCCGCCGCCAGCGTCGCAATCATTCGCTCGCTGCCGACAAACTGAAAGCGCTCCAGCACGTTCACACTCAACCCGGCGAACGCCAGGCAAACGCTGACCCGGCCACTGTGAAGCATCGCCAGCACATCGTCCTGCGGCGCAGTCAGCACTTCGATATCGAGCAGCGGATGACGCTCGCTGATCTCCCTGATGGCCGCCAACAACCGTCGACGATCAATATCCGCCGCCACGCCGATCGACAATTTGCTCTCCAGCCCCAACGACAATTGCACCGCATGCACCTGCAATTGCTTGAGCTGATCGGCGATCAATCGCGCGTGGGGCACCAGCGAAAGCGCCATGGCCGTGGGTTGCGGTTCGCGGTGACGGCGGTCGAACAATGCATAGCCGAGTTCGGCCTCCAGATTGCCGATGGCCATGCTCACCGCCGACGGGACTTTACCCAATGCTCTGGCAGCGGCGGAAAACGAGCCGCGCTCGATCACGGCGAGAAACAGTTCGATGCTTTCGCTGTTGAAATTCACTTCACACACCTATCAATAAAACTGAAAGCTACTTACTTTTTCTGTCACCTCAATTGAAGCTATCTTTCGTCGCCTTCGCCAGTCCCACTGGCAACAAGTCGAAAGAAAGAGGCAATTTCCCATGCAAGGCGTCAAACGCAAACTGGTCTATGTGTCGCTCTATGAAGTGATCGGCATGACCTTCTCGGCCCTCGGTCTGGCGCTGCTGTCCGGCACTTCGCCCGGCAGCACGGGCCCGCTGGCGGTGATCATTACCACCATCGCCGTGACCTGGAACTTCATCTACACCTCGCTGTTCGAGCGTTGGGAAAGCCGTCAGGTGTCACGCACCCGCACGGTGAAACGGCGCATTGCCCACGCCGTCGGCTTCCAGCTGACGCTGATCGTGTTCCTGATTCCGCTGATCGCGTGGTGGATGAACATCAGCCTTGTGCAGGCCTTTTTGCTGGATCTGGCGCTGATCGTGTTCATCCCTTGCTACACCTTCGCCTTCAACTGGCTGTTCGATAAAGTGTTCGGCCTTCCGGCCTCGGCATTGCCGGATCCGCAGCCCGCGACATAAATCGTTAATTGGTAAGCAGATATTGCAAGAAATCGGCGGTTTTTCCGCGCCAACCGCCGATATAAACAATCCTTGATTTCCGATAGCAGGCTAAGCTTTTCCATCAATAAAAAATGGATCAGCCCATGACTGCACACGCCCCCGCCGCACAACGCGACGGCATCGACCCGATACGCGCCGCACAGATTTCCGCCCGCATCGACCGCCTCCCGGCCGTCACCACAATCTGGCGGCTGGTGGCGCTGCTGTCGATCGGTGGTTTCTTCGAACTCTACGACCTGTTCCAGACCGCCTATATCAGCCCAGGCCTGATCCGCGACGGCATCTTCGCCACCGGCAATCAGGGCGTGTTCGGTTTCTCCGATCAGGCCGCGTTCGCCTCGGCGACGTTCCTCGGCCTGTTTCTCGGCGCCAGTCTGCTCAGCCCCATGGCGGATCGGTTCGGGCGGCGGGCGATCTTCACGTTCGCGCTGGTCTGGTACACCGTCGCCACGGTGCTGATGGGCGTGCAGAGTTCGGCGCTGGGGATCATCTGCATGCGTTTTCTGGTGGGCATCGGCCTCGGCATCGAGCTGGTAACCATTGACGCCTACCTCTCGGAACTGGTGCCCAAACGCATGCGCAGTTCGGCGTTTGCCTTCGCGTTTTTCGTGCAGTTCCTGTCGGTGCCGGCGGTGGCGCTGATGTCCTGGTGGCTGGTGCCGCAGGCGCCGTTCGGGGTGTCCGGCTGGCGTTGGGTGGTGCTGGCAAGTGCGGTGTTTGCATTGTTTATCTGGTGGCTGCGCAAGCGTCTGCCGGAATCGCCGCGCTGGCTGGCCCAGCATGGCCGCTTCGATGAAGCGAACCGGATTCTCGATGGCATCGAGGCACGCTGCGAGAAAGATCACCGTCAACCACTGGACGCACCGCAAGCCATGCCCGTCGACGTTGAAGGCAAGGGCCGTTTCGCTGATATCTGGCAACCACCGTACCGGCGCCGCGCGCTGATGCTGATCGCCTTCCACATCTTCCAGGCCATCGGTTTCTTCGGCTTCGGCAACTGGCTGCCAGCGTTGCTTTCCGGTCAGGGTGTCAGCGTCACCCACAGTCTGATGTACGCGTTCATCATCACCCTCGCCTACCCGCTCGGGCCGTTGCTGTTCGTGAAATTCGCCAACCGCTTCGAGAACAAATGGCAGATCGTCGGCTCGGCGCTGGGCGCCATGACCTTCGGCACCTTGTTCGCCCTGCAGACCAGCGCCTTCGGCCTGATCTTCTGCGGGGTGATGATCACCTTCTGCAACGCCTGGCTCAGCTTCAGTTATCACTCCTATCAGAGCGAACTGTTCCCCACCAACATTCGCGCCCGGGCGGTGGGCTTCTGCTATTCATTCAGTCGTTTGTCGACGGTGTTCAGCAGCCTGTTGATCGGTCTGTTCCTCGACCACTTCGGCACACCGGGCGTGTTGGCGTTCATCGTTGTCAGCATGCTGATCGTGATGCTGACCATCGGCTATTTCGGCCCCCGCACCCGCAACCTGGCGCTGGAAAACATCGCCCATCGCTGACGGACAACGGTCATCCTCTGCCGCCCACCGGCAAGGGATGACCGCTTCATCCGGTTATGCTTGAACCCAAACAACTGAAATAAAACGACTTTTTCGAAAGGCACGGTATTTGCTGGCGTAGGGCTGACAGCCATTACCTACAGGTCTATCCATCATGTTGGTCAGTGCAAAACAACAGCAAATCATCCATCTGCCCAAGCACCTGAATGATGACGCAACCACCACCGCCGCTGCCGGCCTGCAAGGCGGGTTGCATGGCGCAATGCTGCAAACCCTGCAAGCCCAGACACAGGCGCAAACCGCCGAAGCCACCGCCAAGGTGCAAGAGTCGGCCACCCAGCTCGCCACTCAGCAAGTCAGCGAAGCCACGCGCATCAGCGACAACGTCGACGAGGCATTCGCCAAGACCCGCGTCGCCCTGCAAACCTCCGATAACTCGCCGACCAAATCCTCAGGTTCATCGGCGCTGGACGAGTTCAAGGACTACATGAGCAAGACGCCGGAACAGCGTTTGCGCGACAGTATCCTCCAGGAAATGGGCCTGACCGAAGACGACATCAAAGCCATGCCGCCGGAGAAACAACTGGCCATCGGCAAAGAGATCGCCGAGCGCCTGCAGGACAAGATGAAGCTGGCCGAAGCCGAGAAGCAGAACAAGCAAGACGCCAATTCGGCGAAGATCAGCGACGAGTCGGCTGACAAGTTCCTCGCCGCACTCTGACTGCTGCCGGTTGAATCGGATTAAGCACTGACACCTGTGGGAGCGGACTTGCCCGTTCCCACAGGTTTTTCGGACGTTGCGATCAGTCAGTTCAGCTGCAACGTCTCGTTGAACTGGCTGATCGCATCCACCACATGCCGCGAGCCCTGCTGAATCTCACGGATCGCGTCGCCCGCCTCGTTCGCCAGTTCCACACCGAGCCCGGTGCGGCTCAGGCTCGACTGCATGCTCGACACCGCACTCAGTGACAACTCATGGTTCTTGCGCACCACATCGACGATCTCCAGGGTCGCCTGGCTGGTCCGCGCCGCCAGGCTGCGCACTTCGTCCGCCACCACCGCAAAACCGCGTCCGTGCTCACCCGCCCGCGCCGCTTCGATGGCCGCGTTGAGCGCCAGCAGGTTGGTCTGGTCGGCGATCCCGCGAATGGTCTGGACGATGGTGCCGATGATGTCCGACTGCTTGCTGACCGCATCGATGCTCAGCGCCGCTTCATTGAGATCGCGGGAAATGTCCTGAATGATCTGCACCGTTTGCTGCACGACCTGTGAGCCTTTTTGCGCGCAGGCGTCGTTTTGTACCGAAGTGCTGTGGGCCGATTCCGCAGCAGTCTGCAAGGTGGTCATCTGGTGGGTGATGTCGCTGGCGAACTTCACCACTTTGTACAACCGGCCCTTGGCGTCGAACAGCGGGTTGTACGAGGCTTCGAGGTAGACGGTCTGCCCGGACTTGTTCTTGCGCTCGAAACGGTGCGAGTGATATTCGCCGCGATTGAGCGAAGCCCAGAACGCTTTGTACTGCGCGGATTCGGCTTCGGCCCGGTGACAGAACAGACTGTGATGGTGGCCGACGATTTCGTTGAGCGAGTACTGCATGGTCTTGAGGAAGTTGTCGTTGGCCGAGATCACATTGCCTTCCGGGGTGAACTCGATCACCGCCATCGAACGGCCGATCGCGGCCAGCATGCTTTCCTCTTCCTTTTCCTTGTTCACGCGCGTCGTAATGTCCGACGCCACTTTGATCACACTGCGGACTTGTTTGTCCGGGCCATACACCGGCATATAACTGGCTTCGAGCCAGATCTCCCGGCCACTCTTGTTCAAGCGCAGGAAAGTACCGCTGATGGGTTCGCCCCGGGCCAGGTCACGCCACAACTTGGCGTATTCCTCGCTGCGATAGAACTCTTCTTCACAAAAGATCCGGTGATGTTTGCCACGCACTTCTTCGGCGCTGTAGCCCATGGTCTTGCAGAAGTTCTCATTGGCATCCAGCACGATGCCTTCGGGAGTGAATTCGATCATTGCCATCGAACGGCTGATCGCCGCCAACTTGGCGTTGGCTTCGGTCAGGGCACAACTGAAGCGTTCGATTTCCTGCAGGTCAGCCTTGTGATGTAGGTTGAACATGTCTCGATCACCTTGAGCGCAGTCTTTTGATTTGATGAAAGTTCAGGTCTTTCAGAATCCACCACTACGTTCCACGGAACAGGCACACGCATTCCTCCACAGGAGGAAGTTGTCAGGTGATAAACGATGATCAATCGGAGGGTCCATGCGGCGACGCTCTAATCAAGACATCCTTCTCTTGATAGCCCGGTGACGGGCCATTCCTAACATGCAGAAGAACTTCCCTTTAAAAACAGCTCCTTGTCGGTCAAGTGTCGGTGCCTTGGATTGCGCACTCTGGCAGCTTTGAGATCGGTAACTGCTAGCGGTCGAACCACACTGAAGGCGTTCGACATAGTTAGTTATGAATGAGCATAGACAGCGCAATGCTTTGCGCAAGGCCACTAGTCGGCCAGCATTGAGTGAATTCGGACAGGAAGCGGACGAGAAACGGTTCAGCGAATGTGTTTTGTTTGATCTACCACTTTCGCGGGCAGGCCCGTTCCCACAGGTTCTACGCGCTGTTCAAGTCAGCGTTATACCTGTGTGGGCTTGCCCGCGATGGCGACGGTGCAGCACTACAGAAATTTCAGAAAAGAATTACAGACTCCCGCTCACCTTGCTCGCCACATCACCCGGCACCCAAGGCGTCCACACTTGCGGTTGATCGCGCAGAAACGCTTCGGCCACCTGGCGTGGTTGCTGGCGCTTTTCGCTCATCCCGGCCAGGGTCTGGTTCAGCAGATCTATCGGCAAATCGACTTTCTCAAAGAACGTCACCAGTTCCGGGTACTGCGCCTTGAACGGCGCCGACACGCCAATCGCCAGACTCGCCGGCATCGAGCGGGTACCTTTCGGGTTTGGGTTGCTGGCATCGGCCAGGGTTTTCCAGGCTTCGGCGTCGAACGGCGGCTCTTCCAGCTTCACCAGTTTGAAACGGCCGAGCAACGGCGTCGGCGACCAGTAATAGAACAGCACCGGCTTGCCGCGCTTGATCGACGACGCCACCTCGGCATCCAGCGCCGCGCCGGAACCGGTACGGAAGTTGACGAAGCTGTCGTTCAGCGCATACGCCTTGAGCTTCTGGCTGTTGACGATCTCCGAAGTCCAGCCCGTCGGGCTGTTGAGGAAACGCCCGCGGCTCGGGTCTTCCGGATCCTTGAACACATCCTTGTAGCGCGGCAGGTCGGCCACCGATTTCAGCTCCGGCGCCAGCGGTCTGATCCCGCGCTCGGGGTCGCCCTTGATCACGTATTCCGGCACCCACCAGCCTTCGGTGGCGCCCTTCACGGTGTCGCCAAGACCGAACACCTTACCTTCGGCAGCGGCCTTGACCCACGCCGGACTGCGCCCTGCCCACTCTTCACCGATCACTTGAATATCGTTTTTCGCCAGCGCCGCTTCCAGGCTGACGGTGCTGCCCGGCAGTGTGTCGGTCGGGTAGCCGTAGCCTTTCTCGACGATCAGGCGCAGCACTTCGGTGATGAAACTGCCGCTTTCCCAGGTGATGTCACCGAAGTGGATCGGCGCTCTCGTTTCCGCGGCGCCAACATGCCCGGTCGTCAGGGTCAGGGCCAGCAGCGAACTGCCGAGCAGGGTTTTGATCGATCTCATGCGGACCTCTTGTTCTGGGAGGAAATCAGGGTTTGATTGGCGCTGTGGCGGTTGCACAGCGCCTGGGAACGGGTCATGTACAGGCTGACCGAACGCTGGGAGATGCCCAGTTCGGCGGCGATTTGCGGGTAGGTCAGGCCGTCGATGCGCGCCAGCAGAAAGGTCGAACGGACTTTGCCCGGCAGGCGCTGGAGCGTCCGGTCCAGATGTTTGAGGCTCTGTGACAGGTCGGCCAGTTCCTCTGGGGACGGCCCGTGATCAAGGTCACTCTGTCGCAGTTGCTGGAGATGCCGACGCTCCAGATCGCCGCGCCGCCAGCGTTCGTACAGCAGGCGTCGGGCGATGGTGGTGAGCAAGGCGCGGGGTTCGCGGATGGCGGTCAGGTCCGGGGCTTCGAGCAGTTGCGCGAAGGTTTCGGCGGCGATGTCTTCGGCCGTGGCCGCATCATTCAATTGCCGACGCAGACGCGTGCACAACCACGGGTAATGGTCGCGAAACAACGTGTTCACATGATTGCGATGGAATGAGTCGGCGCCGGACATGGGGGCTCCTTGGTCAAGGGTCGCTGAATGTCCGGTCGTCCGGTGGCGCGATCCTAGCAAGGTGCCTTATGCGTTAAAAATACTTAAAAAGAATTCTTATATTCCATTAGTGAATTAATCGAGGGCCCTAACGCAAGCGGCCATAACCCAGTTCTTCGGCCTCGCGCTGGTAATCCAGCAGGATGAGGTAATCGTTTTCGCTGGCAGGCAGGACTTCGGACAAGCCGAGGATGCGGGCCACCTCGGGCAGGTCTTGAAGGCTGCGGTTCATGGCTCGGCGCAAGCGTTCGATCTGCTGGTCCGACGTGCTGGCGGCGGTGATAAAGGGCAAGGTCGGGCTGAACGCACTGCGCGCCAACACCCGCAATCCAATGACCTCTTCAACGGCGTACTGTGCCAGGTACGCGAAGGTCACGCTGTCGATGGCCGCCAGATCGGCACGGTCCTCGCGCAACCAGCGCAGGCTTTCGCGATGGCCGCCACTGATGCCCACCGAAGCAAAAAACTGCCCGTCCCGCTGCAATGGCGCCAGACGCTGACGCAACAGGTTCATGCCGCTGTTGGAGTCTTCGCTGTTGATCACTCCGCGACTGTCGAAGAACTCCGCCAGATGTCGGCGCGGATCATCGGCGCGGGCAAGGATCAGGCTGCAATGATTGCCGGCCGTGGCGTCCGGCAATTCGTAGCGCGGACGGCCGACAATCCTCACCTGCCTGCGCAGTGCGGTCATCAGCGGGTAGCCGCAGGTCTGGGTCAGCAGCAGTTGCGGCGACAGCCAGAGCTCCGGCAGCGACAAACCTTCGGCACTGAGCCGCGAATAGCCCAAGTGCTCGAGAATCCGCGCCAGCCACTGTTCATTGGCCGCGCGGATCGGCGCGGGGGCGATGTACATCAACAGTTCTGCGTAACCTGACGTCATGCTGGCCTCAAATAAACGGATGCTGCGGGCTGTCGATCGGCTTGATGCCGTGCTGGCGCCACAGTTGCCCGTAACCTTGCACCAGAAATCCACCGCTGCGCGCCACCCATTGCTCCCGACGCATGCGGTAGGCCTCGGGCAAGTCGTACCACGAAAGCTTCGGCAAATCGTGGTGCACGAGGTGGAAATTCAGGTTCAGGAACAGCCAGCGCCAAGGCCACCCGGCTTCGTTGAGCACCGTGCGCTGTTCCGCTTGTGTGTGCGGCCGGTGTTCATAGTAAGAGCGAACCATCGCAATCGACAGCGCCGGCACGCTGATCAAAAACAGGTAATGCCAGACCGGCAACACGCTGTAGCGGGCGATGAAAAACAGCATCAGCACGGCCAGGGCGCCGTGGGTCAGCCACATCAGCCAGGCCTGGCGCTCGCGGCTTTTCAGTCGTTGCAATTCTTCACCGGCCAGCGCCAGCAACGCCAGCGGCGCGCCAAGAATGAATCGGCCCAATACGGTTTTGTTCAGCCAGTGCAGGCTGCGTTCGAACAGCGAACTGCCCTGCCAGCGCTCGGCGCTCAGGTAGCGGCTTTCGGGGTCGAGGCCAGGAATCGTCAGGTCTTCATCGCAATGGTGCTGCAAATGGCTGTCGCGATAGAGCGTATAGGGATACCACACCGCAAACGGCGCATAGCCGAGGACTTTGTTGACGAAGGTCCAGCGCGTCGGATGACCGTGAAGCAACTCGTGCTGCACGGACAGCCACAGCACCAGCAATGGAATCAGCAGCAGCGTGCTCCACCAGACGCCAAGCCAATTGCTGCCCAGCATCAGGGCGAACCAGCCGGCATACACGCCAATCAGCAGCAACCAGGTCGGCCAGTCGGTACGGGCTGTGAAGCGTTGACGCAGGGTTTCGATCTGTTGGCGATGGGCATCGTCGAAATAGTGGGGCATGGCGTGGCTCGGAACGAAGGTCTGTTTGTTCTGTGCAACACCAACGGGAAATCTTGCAGATTATTTTTGCGAGCCGGGATCCTTATAATCCCGTCTCTTTTTGCACCGGCAGTCCGAGTGATGACCGATACCCGATATAGCCAGCTCGATGAATTGTCCTGGCCCTTGATGAACAAGTTCTACCGCCAGCATCAATCGTCTATGAAAGCGGTGCGCGAGGCGCAATTGTGGGTGGCGCGGCGTGAGGAAATCGTGGCTGCGCTGTGCCTGCGGCCGGTGTTCGGCGGGCATTGGCTGACCGGGTTGTTCGTTGATCCGGCCTGCCGCGAACAGGGCATAGCTGCGCAGCTGATCGCGGCGGCGGTGAAAGATGTGGAGGCCGCGGTGTGGCTGTTCTGCCACCCGGACCTGCGTGGTTTCTATGAGCGGCGCGGTTTCACCTTCGACCCCGCCCTGCCCCAGGCCATGGCCGAGCGCCTGAGCCGTTATGCGCGGAGCAAGCCGATGATTGCCATGGAGCTGGCCCCGCGCAGCGGATGATCAGTCGTCAGCGTTGGGATCGAGATCCGGGAACATCACTTCGGTAAAACCGAACTTGCTGAAATCGGTGATGCGCGACGGGTACAACCGCCCGATCAGGTGATCGCATTCGTGCTGCACCACCCGCGCGTGGAAACCCGAAGCCACACGCACAATCGGCTCGCCCTTGGGATCGACGCCTTCGTAACGGATCTGCTGGTAACGATCCACCGCGCCACGCAGACCAGGTACCGACAGGCAGCCTTCAAACCCCTCTTCCATGAGCGGACTGAGTGGCGTGATCAGCGGGTTGATCAGGATCGTCTGCGGCACGGCTTCGGCATCCGGGTACCGTTCGCTGTGCTCGAAGCCGAAGATCACCAGTTGCAGATCGACGCCGATCTGCGGCGCAGCCAGGCCGACACCGCCGACGCTTTCCATGGTCTGGAACATGTCGTCGATCAGTTGCCACAGCTCCGGGCTGTCTAGCATCTCGGCGGGCACTGGCGGGGCGATACGCAGCAGGCGTTCGTCGCCCATCTTCAGAATTTCACGAATCATGATCAGGCTTCGTCGGTGTTCGGCTTGAGCGAGTGATCGCGCCCGAGGCCGGAAACGTGTTGTTTGGGATGTTCATCGAGTTCGCCGGGGACTTTCTCGCCCGGATCCTTGCCCTCGTTGGACATGTGTTCGATCACCGCATTCATCTCCGCACCGAGCAGCAACACGGCGGACGAAATGTAGAAATACAGCAACAGCACGATGATCGCACCGATGCTGCCATACATGGCGTTGTAGTTGGCGAACGTCTTGACGTAGAACGCGAATCCCAACGACGCGATGATCCACACCACCACCGCCAGAACCGAGCCCGGCGTGATGAAGCGAAACTCCTGTTTGACGTCGGGCATCACGTAGTAGATCAGCGCCACGGCCACCATCATCAGGATCACGATCACCGGCCAGCGGGCGATGGTCCACACCGTGACGATGAAATCTTCCAGCCCGACCTGCGCGGCGATCCAGCCCATCACCTGCGGGCCGAGCACCATCAGCGCGGCGGCCACCAGCAGCATGCCGGCGATGCCGACGGTGTAGACAATCGACAATGGAAAGCGCTTCCAGATCGGCCGACCCTCGACCACGTCGTAGGCCGCGTTCATCGCGCTCATCATCAGGCGCACGCCGGCGGACGCAGTGTACAGGGCGATGACGATACCGACCGACAGCAGGCCGCCCTTGGATTGCTGCAGTTGATCGATCACCGGGTTGACCTGCTCCAGCGCCTGGGGCGGCAGGACCAGTTCCGATTGCAGACGCAGCCAGGAGAAGAAGTCCGGCAGGTGCAGGAAACCGATCAGGGCAATCAGGAACAGAATGAACGGGAACAGCGAGAACAGCATCTGGTAGGCCAGTGCCGAGGCATAGGTCGACATCTCGTCGTCCATGAACTCGGTGACGGTGCGCACGATGACCCGGTGCAGGGGCAGGCCTTTCATGTCGGGGAAAATCATTCGCGTCTCCTTTCGCCGCAAAACAGGTTGAAGTCGTGGCGACTCAGGGGCCGTTTTTCTCTCATCAAAGTAGCTCACTTGGCGACTTTGAAACACTGTGATCCATGACCGCATGTGAACGGGATACAAAAACGGCCATCCTTGGATGGCCGCTTCGTTGTTTCGTTCAAGGCTCGATCAAGCCTTGTCGACGCCTTTCTTGACCGCGTCCTTGGCTTTGCCCACCGCTTGCTGGGCCTCGCCTTTCTTCTCTTGCAGTTTGCCTTCGGCTTGCAGCTTGGTGTTGTCGGTGGCTTTGCCGACACCTTGCTTGACGTTGCCGACCGCTTCGTTGGCCATGCCTTTCACTTTATCGCTCGTGCTGCCCATGGTGATTCTCCTTGGAACATTAACGGGGAAAGTCAGTACGTAATGATTGACAGGCCCGGTTTGCGCCAAGTTTCATTTATTTTCACGGTTTCATTTCGTCGCCATGCGCAGGTTGGGCTTTATGTTTGCGAGCGTAGCCCCGAGAATGCCCTGCATAAGGGCGCCAGGCGCCACAGAACCGATCCCGCAGGAATGTTATGAAACTCGATAAAAAGCAGGCCATCGCCCGTCGCAACCAGGAACTGGGCGGTGCCGTGCTCGGCACCAACAACTGCCACTTCGCCGAACTGAACCGCAACCGCAACATCTGGTGGTTCGACTTGCCGGTGTCGCGCCTGGCCATCGGTCAATACGAGTGGATTCACCTGTTGATGCACACCCCGGCCACTGACGAACTGCTGCACCTGAAAGTACCGACCGTGTTCCTGCGCGAAAAGCTCGAAGGCCTGGTCATCCGCAACGAAGGCAAACGCAAGGCAGCCCTGAGCCTGGAACTGAGCGCCGACAAGGACTCGTACCTGCAGGACATGCGCCCGGCAGGCACCAATGTGAACTTCGCGCCGTTCCGCCAATAAACCTTTTATGCTGACCGACGTGATCGTTCCCCTGCTCTACGTGGGAACGATCATCTACAACAAAAAGCCCCGCATCTGCGGGGCTTTTCGTTTTATGCGGCGCTCTTCGCCTTGATCTTCTTCAGCTCTTCGTCGCGCAGTTCGCGACGCAGGATCTTGCCGACGTTGGTGGTCGGCAGCGCATCGCGGAATTCCACCGAACGCGGCACCTTGTAGCCGGTGACGTTGGCGCGCATGTGCTCCATCACCTGTTCCTTGGTCAGGGTGACGCCCGGTTTGGCGACGATGAAGATCTTGATCGCCTCGCCGGATTTCTCGTCCGGAATGCCGATGGCCGCGCACTGCAAAATGCCCGGCAGGGCCGCCAGCACGTCTTCCAGCTCGTTCGGGTACACGTTGAAACCCGAGACCAGAATCATGTCTTTCTTGCGATCGACAATGCGCATGTAGCCGTCCGGCTGGATCAGCGCGATGTCACCGGTCTTCAACCAGCCTTCGCTGTCGAGCATTTCATCGGTGGCTTCCTGACGCTGCCAGTAGCCCTTCATCACTTGCGGGCCCTTGACGCACAGCTCGCCGATTTCGCCCAGCGGCTGCTCGACGCCGGCATCGTCGACGACTTTGCACAGGGTCGACGGCACTGGAATGCCGATGGTGCCGATCTGGATGTTCTGGATCGGGTTGACCGTGGCCACCGGGCTGGTTTCGGTCATGCCGTAACCTTCGCAGATCGGGCAACCGGTGACCGCTTTCCAGCGCTCTGCCGCGGCCAGTTGCAGGGCCATGCCGCCGGACAGGGTGACTTTCAGCGCCGAGAAATCCAGCTTGCGGAAGCCTTCGTTGTTGCACAGGGCCACGAACAGCGTGTTGAGGCCGACGAAGCCGCTGAACTTCCACTTCGACAGTTCCTTGACCATCGCCGGCAGGTCGCGCGGGTTGCTGATCAGGATGTTGTGGTTGCCGATCAGCATCATCGCCATGCAATGAAAGGTGAACGCATAGATGTGGTACAGCGGCAACGGGGTGATCAGGATCTCGCAACCTTCATTGAGGTTGGAGCCCATCAGCGCCTTGCACTGCAGCATGTTGGCGACGAGGTTGCGGTGGGTGAGCATCGCGCCCTTGGCCACGCCGGTGGTGCCGCCGGTGTATTGCAGCACCGCGACTTCGCCGCTGTCAGGGTTGGCTTCGGCGACCGGCTGGCCCTGGCCCTTGCTCAGTACGTCATTGAACTTGACGGCTTTGGGCAGGTGATAGGCCGGCACCATTTTCTTCACGTACTTGATGACGCTGTTGATCAGCAGGCGCTTGATCGGCGGCAGCAGATCCGCGACTTCAGTGACGATGACGTGCTTGACGCCGGTTTTCGGCACCACGGCTTCGGCCAGATGCGCCATGTTCGCCAGGCACACCAGCGCCTTGGCACCGGAGTCGTTGAATTGGTGTTCCATTTCCCGCGCGGTGTACAGCGGGTTGGTGTTGACCACGATCAGCCCGGCACGGATGGCACCGAAGACGGCGACCGGGTACTGCAACACGTTGGGCAGTTGCACGGCGATTCGATCACCTGGCTGCAAATCGGTATGCTGTTGCAGATAAGCGGCAAACGCACCGGACAATTCGTACAGTTCACCGTAGGTGATGGTCTTGCCCAGGTTGCTGAACGCCGGTTTGTCGGCGAAGCGTTGGCAGGATTGCTTCAACACTGCCTGAATATTCGGGTACTCGTCTGGATTGATGTCGGCAGCAATTCCAGCGGGGTACTTATCCTTCCAAAAGTCTTCGATCATGGAAGCCCACTCCTCAGCAACGCGAATTCAGCACCGCATTTGATGCGATTATTATTGGTGTTTGTTTATTGGTGAGTCTGGCTTTTTACAAGGCCGAGAAGTCACAAAGCGCGCCGAGAGTAGCAGCTTTGCCAAGGGTCGACTAGAGCCAAAAGCGGCCCCTACAGTCATTTTCATGACTCAAGAACTACTGGCAGTCATTTTAGAGCAAAAATCCTATAACCCCTTGAAAGTCCCTGTTTTAGGGGACAACGTCGGGGATAAAAAGCAAAAGATCGCAGCCTGCAGCAGCTTGAGGAAGCCGCCAGAGGCTGCGATCTTTCAGTTTCAACGGTGCGCGTCATCGATCAGGCGATATCGCGCAACTCCCGCCGCAGAATTTTCCCGACAGGCGTCATCGGCAACGACTCACGCAGCACGATGTGTTTCGGCACCTTGTACGCCGTGAAATTCTCTTTGCAGTAGGCCTTCAGCTCTTCCAGGCTCACGCCGGTTTCCCGCGCCACCACGAACAGCTTCACCGCCTCCCCGGAGCGTTCGTCCGGTACGCCGATCACTGCGCAGTTGGCGACTTTCGGGTGAGCCATCACCACGTCTTCGATCTCGTTTGGGTACACGTTGAAACCGGAGACGATGATCATGTCTTTCTTGCGGTCGACGATGCGCACGAACCCGTCCGGATCGATCACCGCGATGTCGCCGGACTTGAACCAGCCCTCCGCGTCCAGCACCTCGGCGGTAGCCTCGGGTTTCTGCCAGTAGCCCTTCATGATCTGCGGGCCCTTGATGCAGAGTTCGCCGCGCTCGCCCAATGGCTGTTCGACGCCGTCGTCATTGATGACTTTCAACCGGGTGCCCGGCACTGGCAGGCCGACCGTGCCGATCCGAGACAGCTCGCCGTACGGGTTGGTACAGGCTACCGGCGAGGTTTCGGTCAGGCCGTAGCCTTCGGTGATGCGGCAACCGGTGATCTTCTCCCAACGTTCGGCGGTGGCCTTGACCAGCGCGGTGCCGCCGGAGTTGGTGAGCTTGAGCGTGGAGAAATCCAGGGTCTTGAAGTCCGGATGATCCATCAACGCAACGAACAGTGTGTTGAGCCCCAGCAGCGCCGAGAACTTCCAGTTCTTCAGCTCCTTGATGAAGCCGCCGATGTCACGCGGGTTGGTGATCAGTACGTTGTGGTTGCCCGACACCATCATGCACATGCAATTCGCGGTGAACGCATAGATGTGGTACAGCGGCAGCGGCGCGATCATCACCTCCTGCCCTTCGCGCAACAGCGGCTGGCCATCGCTGCCGAACTGACCGAGACAGGCGCGCACCTGCTGCATGTTCGCCACCAGATTGCCGTGGGTCAGCATCGCGCCCTTGGCCAGGCCGGTGGTGCCGCCGGTGTATTGCAGCACGGCGATGTCATCCAGACCGACCTTCAGCGGCTTGATGCCCAGGCCCCGGCCCATGCGCAACGCGCTCTTGAAGGAAATCGCCTGGGGCAGCGAATACGCCGGGACCATTTTCTTCACTTTGCTGACCACGGTGTTGACCAGCCAGCCCTTGGCGGTGGGCATCAGGTCGCCCATCTTCGCTTCGATCAGATATTGAATGTCGGTGTCCGGCAGCACTTCCTGGACTTTCTGGCCGAACATGTTCAGGTACACCAGCGCCCGGGCGCCGGAGTCCTTGAACTGATGACGCATCTCGCGCGCGGTGTACAGCGGGTTGGTGTTGACCACGATCAGCCCGGCGCGCAACGCGCCGAACACGGCAATCGGATAATGCAGGACGTTGGGCATCTGCACCGCGATGCGATCCCCCGGTGCCAGATCGGTGTGGGTTTGCAGATAACCGGCGAACGCGGCGCTCTGGCGCTCCAGCTCGGCGTAGGTCAGGGTCACGCCCATGTTGCTGAACGCCGGGCGATCAGCGAATTTCTTGCAGGAACGCTCAAACACCTCGATCACCGACTTGAATTCACCCGCGTCGATGTCCAGGGGTACGCCCGCCGGGCGTTTGTCATTCCAGAAATCAGGTTGCATTGTTCTTGTCCTCTTTACCTGAGCCGATCCGGGGCCGCTTCGCTGTCATTTTTGTCTGTCCCTGAAAAAGCCGAGAGCAAAAAGCGGGGCTTCACGGACACTAGCAGCTATGGTCATTCAGGCAAATATGGGCAAGGTCGTCATTGATCGTGTGAATCTTCCTGCCGTGGCGAGAGCTGATCGGACGCGCTATACAATGCAATCTCTGCAAGACGCATCAGCAATATTCAGCAATATCAGGCCGCAAAAGGAATCGCCATGATCCACGACACCTTCTGGCTGGACGCGAGTGACCGCAGCCGCCTCTACGTCAACCTGTGGCTGCCGAACACGCCGCTGAAAGCGCTGATTCTGCTGGCCCACGGCATGGCGGAACACAGTGGCCGCTACGCACGCCTGGCAGAGGCCTTCTGTGCCGAGGGCTACGGTGTGTATGCACCCGATCAGCGTGGCCATGGCAAAACCGCCGATCATGGGACGCTGGGGCATTTCGCCGATGATGATGGCTGGTGCAAGGTGGTTGGCGATATCGCCAGCCTCAACCAGTTCCTCGGCCAGCGTCATCCGGGGGTGCCGATCGTGCTGCTCGGGCACAGCATGGGCAGCTACATTGCCCAAGCGTATCTGCTGCATCACAGCGCCAGCCTGCACGGCGCAATTCTCAGCGGATCGAATTTCCAGCCGGTCGCGCTGTACCGCGCGGCCCGACAGATCGCCCGGTTCGAAAAACTGCGCCAGGGCCCCAAGGGCCGCAGCGCGTTGATCGAATGGCTTTCGTTCGGCTCGTTCAACAAGGCATTCAAACCGGCACGCACGCCTTTCGACTGGCTCAGCCGCGATCCGGCCGAGGTCGACAAGTACGCCACCGATCCGCTGTGCGGCTTTCGTTGCACCAATCAGTTGTGGATCGACCTGCTCGGCGGGTTGCAGCAAATCAGCAAAGCGTCCAATCTCGCCCAAATCGATCCGGGCCTGCCGCTGCTGGTAATCGGCGGCAAATGTGATCCGGTGAGCGAAGGCAAGCGTCTGACTGATCTGGCCAACGCCTTGCGCGCGGCCGGCAGCCAGAACCTGCAACTCAAGATCTACCCGCAGGCGCGGCACGAATTGTTCAACGAGAGCAACCGCGAGGAAGTGACCGCCGATGTGCTGACCTGGATCGACCAGGCACTGAGCCATCGCCGGCCGCACCGCAGCGAATAATTTTTTGTGGATTCATTTCATCCGTCACAGGAATTCAGCCCCATGACCCAGGTTACCAATATCCCTTACGAAGCCCTCGAAGTGGGCCAGACCGCGACCTACAGCAAGACCGTCGAGGAACGCGACATTCAGCTGTTCGCCGCGATGTCCGGTGACCACAACCCGGTGCACCTGGACGCCGAGTTCGCCGCCGCCAGCATGTTCAAGGAGCGCATCGCCCATGGCATGTTCAGCGGCGCACTGATCAGTGCCGCAGTCGCTTGCGAGCTGCCTGGGCCGGGGACCATTTATATCGGCCAGCAGATGAGCTTCCAGAAGCCGGTGAAGATCGGCGACACCCTGACCGTGCGTCTGGAAATCCTCGAGAAACTGCCGAAATTCCGCGTGCGCATTGCCACTCGCGTGTTCAACCAGCGCGATGAGCTGGTGGTGGACGGCGAGGCCGAAATTCTGGCGCCGCGCAAACAACAGACCGTTACCCTGCCGACGTTGCCGGCTATCAGCATCGGCTGATCATCCTCGGTTTGATCCGGACACAAAAAAAACGCCAGACCCGCTGGCGTTTTTTGTTGGCCTCGAACGCTTACGAGCGTGCGCGGGCCTGGTCACGCAACACTTTCACCTGATCGTGATTGCGTTGCACACCGTGGTACTGCTTTTCGACCAGGTCAAAAATTTTTGCCAGGCCGTGATCTTTAATCTTGGTAAGCTTATCGATCGCTTCACGATAAGCCTTCAGGGCGTGGTCTTCACCGCGCTCGGCTTCGTTGAGCACCGCTTCTTCATCCTTGCCGGTGAACATCGCTTTGACGTCGACCCAACGACGGTGCAAGTCACCGCTCACGCTGGTCGAGGTTTCCGGATCGCCACCCATCGAACGCACGGCGGCTTGCAGCTCGGCCGCAGCCGTTGCGCAATCGGCGGAGCGTTTCACGAACAGGGTTTTCAGCTCTGGATGCTTGATGTCTTCAGCGCAGGTCTTGAACCCTTCCTGACCGTCCTTGCTGGTTTCGATCAGGTCGTTGAGGACGGAGATGGCTTCTTTATTCATGTCAGTCATTTTTCAATTCCTTGCGTGGGTTAAAGATGCAAGGAGTGTTGCAGCAGCCGTGCCAGATTCTATTAAAGAATTTAATCGTTATTTTTCAATAAGTTATAGATACAGCAAAAATCTGTATGCCTGTTATTTGCATGATCTGTCATTTGGCCTGCATGCAGAATGCCTGTATTTTCCAAAGTGTTTTCAAAGCCAGACGACTCCAACGATGAACCCTGAAAAGCTCGAACTGCTGATCACCCGCGAAATGCCCTTCGGCAAGTACAAGGGCCGGATCATTGCCGACCTGCCGGGCCCTTACCTGAACTGGTTTGCCCGGGAAGGATTTCCCCATGGCGAACTGGGCGGGCTGTTGGCGTTGATGCAGGAAATCGACCACAACGGCCTGTCGGAACTGCTCGAACCGCTGCGCGCCAAACACGGCAAACCCGCCCCGCGCCACTGAGGCGTCACCCTGATCCGAGTCGAGTCGACCATGCCCGATAACACCCGCCGCGCCCGAGACGAAGCTTTCTGGCAAACCTTCGCCGACCGTTACGACCGCCACCCTGGCCCCGTGAATCTGGAGAACGGCTATTTCGGGCGCATGTCGCGCACCGTGGTCGAGGAGTACCAGCGCAACATCGAGCTGATCAACAACAGCAACTCGATCTACGTGCGCCAGCGTTTCGAACAGCACGACAGTTTCGACATCCGCGCGCAACTGGCCGAGTTGATCGGCGTGCGCGCGCAAAGCGTGGCGTTCACCCACAACGCCACTGCCGGCCTGCAATCGCTGATCCGCAACTACAATCGCCTGCAGCCAGGCGACCAGGTGTTGATCTGCGATCTGGAGTACGACACGGTCAAGGGCGCCATGCGCTGGCTGGCGCAGTATCGCGGAGTCGAGGTGATCGAAATCGAGCACGCCCACCCCGCCACCTTCGACAGCCTGCTGGCCACGTACCGCGAAGCCTTTATCCGCCATCCAAAGCTCAAGCTGATGGCCCTGACCCACGTCACCCACCGTACCGGGCTGGTGATGCCGGTGCAGGCCATTGCCTCGCTGGCCAGGGAGTACGGCGTCGATATCATCCTCGATGGCGCCCATGCCCTTGGCCAGATCGAGTTCAATCTTGAAGCGCTGGGCATCGCCTTTGCCGGGTACAACCTGCACAAGTGGATCGGCTCGCCGCTGACCCTCGGTTTTATTTACATCGCACCGCAGCGCCTGGCCGACATCGACCCGGACATGGGCGAGATGCATTTTCCGGCTGGCGATATCCGCTCACGCACGCCCCACAGCACGCCGAACATTCCGGCACTGATGACCCTGCCTCTGGTGTTCGAGGAGCACCGCTCACTGGGTGGCGCGGCGGCCAAAGGTGCACGGATGAATTACCTGCGCAACCTGTGGGTCAGCGCCGTGCGCAACCTGCCAGGCATCGAAGTCACGACCCCGGACGATCCGCGCCTGTATTGCGGCATCACCTCGATGCGTTTTACTCGCCATACCGACCAGCAGGCGATGGTCGAACGCCTGCTCAACGACTACAACCTGTTCACTGTCGTGCGCAACGGCGCAGCCTGCGGACCGTGCATCCGTATCACGCCGTCGCTGACCACGACGGCGGCGGAGATTCAGTCGCTGATTCTGGCGCTGAATGAGCTGCGTTAAACCGTGTACTTGTCGAAATCCTCGGGCTTGATCTGCGACGACACCGCAAAGGTGTCGATGCCGATCGTGAGGTGGCCGAAGTAACCGTCCTCGTGTGACTCGCGACCGATCGGCCACACCGTCAGGGTCGACTCTTCACCGCCCATGTTGGCGAAGTAGGGATCGTCTGCGTTGCACACCGGCAGCGAGCTGCGCCCGCGATAGGCCTTGGCATTGAGCACGCCACGGGAAACCACCTCCGGAAAATACAACTGCCCGACCCAGGCCACATTGCGCTCCTCCAGGTATTCGGTGCCGGCGACGATGCGCACCGCCACATGAATATGCAGGGCACGGCCGGCGTAGAACCCCGGATAGATCGTGGTGAAGCGCACCCTGCCCTTGTGGTCGCTGAACTGGCCGCCGCGCAGATAGGTGTCGTCGTCGGTTCGCGGAATCGAGCCGATGTCCTCGACGTCGACTTCCAGATCCGGGTTCACCCGACTCCAGCCGGAATAGGCGCCGCGTGCGTTGCAATGCCAGATATCCACCAGCGCACCGCTGACCGGCTCGGCAGTCATGGCGTCGACGATGGTCAGGCGCAGCAGCAGCGGCAGGCCTTCGGCACCTTCGCTGATGTTGCGGCGCAACAGTTTGGGATTGCGAAAATACGGCCCGGCGACTTGCTCGGGGGCCAGTTGATATACCGGGGGTGCTGAAAGCTGGTTATCCATGACGCGCTCTCTCTTCCATAAGATGAACGCAGGTTAACGCCACACGCGAAGCCAGGTGCGGTAACTATGTATCTCCAGATAACGTATCCCCAGATAACGTATCTCCAGATAACGAAGTTTTTCGCGGGCAAAAAAAAACGGTGCACCGACCAAGCGCACCGTAAAGCCGTAGAACACACAACGAAGTGTAGGGTTGAACCAATCAGTCCAGCAGCGCCAACGCCTCGGCAGTGCATTCCTGAATGCGGGCCCAGTCGCCGTTCTTGATCCACTCAGGATCAAGCATCCAGCTACCGCCCACGCACATGACGTTTTTCAGCGCCATGTAGCTTTTGATGTTGGCAGGGCCGACGCCGCCGGTCGGGCAGAATTTCACTTCGCCGAACGGGCCGCCAAGGGCCTTGATTGCCGCCACGCCGCCGCTGACTTCAGCCGGGAACAGCTTGAAGCGGCGATAACCCAGGCCATAGCCTTCCATGATGCCGGAGGCATTGCTGATGCCCGGCAGCAGCGGGATCGGGCTTTCGACGCTGGCTTCCAGCAGATCACGAGTGATCCCCGGGGTGACGATGAATTGCGAACCGGCGGCTTCGGCCGCAGCCAGCATGTTACGGTCGAGCACGGTGCCGGCACCGGTCACCAGTTCCGGGCGCTGCTCGCGCAGGATCTGGATCGCCTTGAGGCCGAACTGCGAACGCAGGGTCACTTCCAGCGCGGTCAGACCACCGGCAGCCAGGGCGTCGGCCAGCGGCAGCACGTCCTGTTCACGGGCGATAGTGATCACCGGCAGAATCCGCGCCTTGGCGCAGAGGCTGTCGATCAGGGCAACTTTGTCCGCCATGGAAACGGTCGGGGATGGGGTTGTCATAGCGGCTGTTCCTTGGCTCATGGGCACCAGTAAATCTCTAACGTAGGTTGCAGAAACGCGCGAACCGGCATGGCGGCGACGTCGTTGGATGCCACTGCGGCATTCAGGGTGGTCAGTTTCGACTGACCGGAAATCGACAGAATCTTGTGCTTCGCCGAAGCCAGCAGCGCCCGGCTCATGGTCAGGCGCTGACGCGGCACGCTTGGCGCGAGCATCGGCCAGCAGCGGCGAGTGCCGTCAGCTTGCAGGGCTTCAGCCAGGTTCGGGCTGTCCGGGAACAGCGACGCGGTGTGACCGTCATCGCCCATGCCCAGCACCAGCACGTCGATGGGCGGCAACTCGGCGAGCAAACGATCGGCCTGCTCCGCAGCCTGCTCGACGTTGGCCGCCGCGCTGTAAAGGCTGAGGAACTGCGCCTTTGCCGCCGGGCCCTTGAGCAGATACTGCTTGAGCAGACCGGCGTTGCTGTCGGCATGTTCGACCGGTACCCAGCGTTCGTCAGCGAGGGTCACGACGACCTTCGACCAGTCCAGTTCCTGCTTGGCCAGGTGCTGGAAAAACGCCACCGGGCTACGACCGCCGGACACCACCAGCACAGCGTTGCCGCGCGCTGCCAGTGCTTCGCTCAACTGTTTGGCGACGTTCAGCGCCAAACCTTCGGCGAGCAACACCGGGCTCTTGAATTCACGGGCATTCACGCCCTCGGGCAGTTTCACATCAGATATCGCCATACCACGACCTCCCGTCCCGCGTGATCAATGCAATAGAGCTCATCGGCCCCCACGACCCGGCCGCATACGGCTTGGGCGCGTCACCGGATTTTTTCCACCCGGCGATCAGCTGGTCACACCATTTCCACGCGGCTTCAATTTCATCTTTACGGACAAACAGGTTCTGATTGCCGTTCATCACTTCCAGCAACAACCGCTCGTAGGCATCGGGGATCCGAGCGCTGCGCCAGGTGTCGGAAAAATTCAGTTGCAGCGGGCCGCTGCGCAGTTGCATGCCCTTGTCCAGGCCTTGCTCCTTGGTCATCACGCGCAAGGAAATGCCTTCGTCCGGCTGCAGGCGGATGATCAGTTTGTTGCTGATCTGCAGGCGCTGCTCGGGGGCAAAGATATAGTGCGACGGTTCCTTGAAGTGGATGACGATCTGCGACAGTTTCTGCGGCATGCGCTTGCCGGTACGCAGGTAGAACGGCACGCCGGCCCAGCGCCAGTTGCGGATGTCGGCACGCAGGGCGACGAAGGTTTCAGTGTCGCTCTGGGCGTTGGAATTCGGTTCTTCGAGGTAGCCCGGCACGGACTTGCCCTCGCTGTGCCCGGCGATGTACTGGCCGCGCACCACTTGGGTGGTCAGTCCTTCCGGACTGATCGGCGCCAGGGCCTTGAGCACCTTGACCTTTTCGTCGCGGATGCTGTCGGCGGACAGGTCGGCCGGCGGATCCATGGCGATCAGGCAGAGCAGTTGCAGCAGGTGGTTCTGAATCATGTCCCGCAGCTGACCGGCCTTGTCGAAGTAGCCCCAGCGGCCTTCGATACCGACCTTCTCGGCCACGGTGATTTCCACGTGGGAGATGTAGTTCTGGTTCCACTGAGTTTCGAACAGGCTGTTGGCGAAACGCAGGGCGATCAGGTTCTGGACGGTCTCTTTGCCCAGGTAGTGGTCGATGCGGTAGGTGCGGTTCTCCGGGAAGAATTGCGCCACGGCGTCGTTGACCTTGCGCGAGGATTCCAGGTCCGAACCGATCGGTTTTTCCAGTACCACGCGGGTGTTTTCTGCCAGACCGACATTCGCGAGGTTCTCGCAGATCGCGCCATACACCGCCGCCGGAGTGGCGAAGTAGGCAATCATGCGTTGTGTGTTGCCGGCCAATTCTGCCAGCGCCACGTAATCTTCAGCCTTGAGGAAGTCGACGTGCAGGTAGGTCAGGCGCGCCAGAAAGCGCTCGGCCACGGCCTCGTCCAGCTCTTTGCCCACATAACGGCGCAGCTCGGCGGCGATGAACGCCAGGTGCTGCTGCTCGGTACCCGCCTCACGGGCCAGTGCGATAATGCGCGTGTCCTCGTGCAGCAGGCCGGCGCCGTCAAGGTGATAAAGGGCAGGAAACAGCTTGCGCAGGGCCAGATCGCCCAAGGCGCCGAACAAGGCGAAGGTGCACGGTTCAACCGTAATCGAAGGCATGATGTTTGTTCTTTTATCAAGTTAAGCTACAAATACCTTTTTTCAAGGCATCACTCAAGGGAAAATGTAGTAATAACCACAACATTTTCGCAAAATACAGATTCCGAGTGGTGGTCGGTCGGAGCCATCAGTAGGATAGGCCACCGTCACGGGCCACATCAAAGGCCCAATTTGCATAGCCGCGCGCTTATCGGCGCCGGTGAATCTAGGAATTCTTATGGACCGCGTGCGAAATTTACTGGAACAGATCCAGAGTCGCCTTGAAGAGCTGAACAAGGCCGAACGCAAAGTCGCCGAAGTGATCCTGCTCAACCCACAGCAGGCCACCCGCTTCAGCATCGCCGCCCTCGCCCAGGCAGCGTCGGTCAGTGAACCGACGGTCAACCGTTTCTGCCGTTCGTTCGGCGTCAGCGGCTACCCCGAACTCAAGTTGCAACTGGCCCAGAGCCTGGCCAGCGGCGCGGCCTATGTCAGCCGCGCAGTAGAAGCCGACGACAATCCCGAGGCCTACACGCAGAAGATTTTCGGCAGCGCCATCGCCTCGCTGGACAGCGCCTGTCAGGCATTGGACCCGAACCTGATCAGCCGCGCCGTCGACCTGTTGATCCAGGCACGGCAGATCCACTTCTTCGGCCTCGGAGCTTCGGCTCCGGTGGCTTTGGATGCGCAGCACAAGTTCTTCCGCTTCAACCTGGCGGTGACCGCCCACGCCGATGTGCTGATGCAACGCATGATTGCTTCGGTGGCGCACACCGGCGAGCTGTTCGTGATCATCTCCTACACCGGGCGCACCCGCGAGCTGGTGGAAGTGGCGCGCATCGCCCGGGAGAACGGCGCGTCGGTGCTGGGCCTGACGGCAGAAAACTCGCCGCTGGCCAAGGCCAGTACGCTGAGCCTGAACATTCCGTTGCCGGAAGACACCGACATCTATATGCCGATGACTTCGCGGATCATTCAGTTGACGGTGCTGGATGTGCTGGCGACGGGAATGACGTTGCGTCGCGGGGTGGATTTCCAGCCGCATCTGCGCAAGATCAAAGAGAGCCTGAACGCGAGCCGGTATCCGGTGGGTGACGAGTTCAACTAGTTCGCGCTGATCGTTCCCACGCTCTGCGTGGGAATGCCTCAAGGGACGCTCTGCGTCCAGTAACGCGGAGCGTCACGGGCTGCATTCCCACGCGGAGCGTGGGAACGATCAGCGCTCTGCGTCGGAACGATCATCGCTAGGCGCCAGCCCAAGCCTGCAAACTCAAATGCGCCTTCTCCCCCGGCGCCAGATGCAGGCTGTCGGTGCCCCCCGCCGCCGCTTCGACACAGACAAACTCCGAGATCTCGTCCCAGCTCACGCCCAGCAACGGCCGTGCTCCCGGATGCCACACCACGGTGTCCGCGCTGTCACCGGTATCGATGCACAATTCGCGTTGCCAGGCGTGATCCTTGAGCTGCAATTCGCCGTCGTGCTGGAACACTCGCTGACAGCCACCATCGACCCGCAACTCGCCCTCCTGCTGGCAGACCTCACGGTTCAACTGATCATAACCCTGCGCGCCTTCGAGCCCAGACAGCGCTATCTCACTCACATCGCCAATACGCCAGTAAGCGTGCAAAGCCTGGCTCAACTGGCACGGCATGTCGTCCTGATGCTCGGTGCTCAGGCGCAATTCCATGCGTTCGCCCAGGTGCGCGTGCAGGTCCACCTGCCAGTCGCACAGTTGCAATTGCCAGTGCAGGCGCACGCCGTCATCGGCGCTGCTGCTGTCGAGCAGTTTCCAGTCCAGCAGTCTCGCCCAGCCATGGGACGGCCACGCGTTTTCGCTCGGGTGACGGCCATACCACGGCCAGCACACCGGCACGCCGCCGCGAATCGCGCCGACATGCGGCCACTTCGCCGCGCACCACAACCACGGTTTCTGACCTCGCGGCTGAAAATGCAGCAATTGCGCGCCCTGACGACTGAACACCGCCTGACACAGTGGATGATCGATCACCAGCACATCGCGCATCTGATAGCGCTCCCAGGCGAACACCGGTCGTTCGCGCAGGGATTTGAAGAAGCGTTGCAGCGGATGCTCATGCATGGGCCACGGTTCCAGATTCAACTTTCATGGGCTGCGACACCCCTTTCCAAAAAAAAGCGGACAGCCTTGGCCGTCCGCAAATATGCGCACATAGAGAGGAGCTTATCGCAGACGCGTCAGAACGTAGACTGAATTTTCAGGCCAGCGACCAAAGCGTTATCCACTTCATCCACACCGCCCGGATGAGTGATGTATTGCAGGTTCGGGCGTACGGTCAGCCAGTTGGTGACGTGGAAGCCGTAGTTGATCTCGTAGTTGTATTCGGTTTCACGAATCGGCGAGAACACCGGATTGTCGTAGTCCGAAACACCGTTGGAGACGTTCAGCAGTTCAGCGTTCTTCTTCACGTCATCGTTGACATGAATTCGTGCCGCACCGATACCGAAGTCATCTTTCGGACGCGCGTCGAACGGACCTTTGTACACAAACATCACGGACTGGTAGTTGTCGATGAAGTTGGTGTCCTTGTCGTGGAACGTGGCGTTGGCAGCGATGCTCAGGCCACGGCTCTTGTCACCGTTGTGGCTGGTGAGTTGCTGTTGCGCAACGAACCAGTAACCGTGCTTGCTGCTGTGGGTGCGGTAGGCATCACCGGTGGTCGCCGCGTCGAAACCGTTGACGTCTTCGCGAACGTCGTCGGCATCGGCCGTGCTCTTGTAGTAACCGACACGGTATTCGCCCGGCAGGCCGCTCGGGTTAGGCGACCAGACCAGTTCCACTGGCAACACGGTGCCTTTGGTACCGCTGCCGCTCAGCTTGAAGCCGTTGCCGTGTTCCAGTTGCGACGGGTTCTGGTTGTACGCACCGATCTGCGCATACAGCTCGTCGTTGATGTTGTACTTGACGCGAATGGCCGCCTGGCTGACCGGCCAGTTGTACCAGATGTTGGTCGCCCAGTTGCCCACTTGCGAACCGCAGAACGCCAGGTTCTGGAAGTCGCACGGGAAGGTGTTGAAGTCTTCGCCTTCGCCGAAGTAACCGGCCTTGACGTCGAGTTTGTTGTCGAAGAACTGGTGTTTGATCCACAACTGGGTCAGACGCACCATGTGGCCACGACCGTAGACTTCCTGCGAGGAACTGAGTGTGCCGGCACGCGGATCGCCAACACGGTCGTTGGAAATGTTTTCGCCATTACGGTTGGTCAGCTGGATCTTGGCCTGGGTGTTGTCCCAGCCCCACAGTTTTTGCAGGTCCAACGCCACGCCCAGACCGAACTGGTCGGAGTAACGCGCCGTCTTGTCGTTGTTGTAGCCGCCGTGCAGGTTGCCGCCCACCTCACCGACGTAGTCCATCTTGATGTCGATACCCTGCTCGATCAGCTTGGTACGTTCGCCACCCCAGTCCCCGGTCATCCACTCCGAATCGGAGCTGAACGCGTCAGCCGCGTGGACGCTACCGGCCAGCATCATTGCCGCAATCGCCGACAACTGGCCGATACGCTGAGCGTTGTTGTTCTTCTTCATCCCTACATCCTCGTTTTATTGTTATTAACTGTTCTTCTTATCTAACGCGGTTTACATCTGATGCGGCGCGCGACAGGCCACGCACCGCGTGCTCCCTGCGGAAACGGGCGAGCCCGCTCCCGCATTTGTTGATCAGCGCCCCTTGAACTGGGCCACGTTTGCGCTGTGCGACTCGGCTTTCGGCAGGCCCGCAACCCCAAGGCGCTCACCGGACTTGGCGTCAAACAGCAGCACTTTCGACGGATCGAATTGCAACGTCAGGGTTTCGCCCACCTGCGGCGCCACGTCCGGCGCCAGACGGCAGCAGACCTTGGTGTCGTTGAGGTTGACGAACACCAGAGTGTCCGGACCGGTCGGCTCGGTGACCTGCACTTCAGCCTTGATGCTCGGCAGGCCATTGCCCTCGCCGTTCGCCAGAGCGATCTGCTCCGGACGCAGGCCGAGGATCACTTCGCGATCTTCGAGACCGGCGTCCTGCATCGCCATCGGCAACTCGCAACGGGCCTGGCCGCTGTCGAGCAGCGCCACCAGACGGCCGTCCTTGCGTTGCAGGCGCAGCGGGATGAAGTTCATCGGCGGCGAACCGATGAAGCTCGCAACGAACAGGTTGGCCGGGTCGTTGTAGATCTCCTTCGGCGTACCGAACTGCTGGATGATCCCGTCCTTCATCACCGCCACTTTGTCGCCCAGCGTCATTGCTTCGATCTGGTCGTGGGTCACGTAGACCGTGGTGGTTTTCAGACGCTGATGCATCAGTTTCATTTCGGTGCGCATCTCGACGCGCAGCTTGGCGTCGAGGTTGGACAGCGGCTCGTCGAACAGATAAATCTTCGGGCGACGCGCCAGGGCGCGGCCCATCGCCACGCGCTGTTGCTGACCGCCCGAGAGCTGGCCCGGCTTGCGATTGAGCAGGTGCTCGATCTGCAACAGCTTGGCCACGCGGGCGACTTCTTCGTCGATGGCCGATTGAGGCATCTTGCGGATCTTCAGACCGAATTCGATGTTCTCGCGCACGCTCATGGTCGGGTACAGCGCGTAGGACTGGAACACCATCGCGATGTCGCGATCTTTCGGGCTCATGCCGCTGACGTCCTGGTCACCGATCATGATCGCGCCGCCGGTGATGGTTTCCAGGCCGGCGATGCAGTTCATCAGGGTCGACTTGCCGCAGCCCGAAGGCCCGACGAGGATCAGGAATTCACCGTCCTTGATCGACAGTTCGATGTTCTTCAGGGTGTCCGGCAGGCCGGTACCGTAGGTCTTGTTTACATTGCGAAGTTCAAGCGTAGCCATGATTACCCCTTGACTGCGCCGGCCGTCAGCCCGCGCACGAAATACTTGCCTGCGACCACATAGACCAGCAGGGTCGGCAGCCCGGCGATCATCGCCGCCGCCATATCCACGTTGTATTCCTTGGCCCCGGTGCTGGTGTTGACCAGGTTGTTCAGCGCCACCGTGATCGGTTGCGAATCACCGCTGGAGAACACCACGCCGAACAGGAAGTCGTTCCAGATCTGGGTGAACTGCCAGATCAGGCAGACCATGATGATCGGGGTGGACATCGGCAGGATGATCTGGCGGAAGATCGTGAAGAACCCCGCGCCATCGAGACGCGCCGCCTTGATCAGCGCATCCGGAATGCTCACGTAGTAGTTACGGAAAAACAGCGTGGTGAACGCCAGGCCGTAGACCACATGGATGAACACAAGGCCCGTGGTAGTGCTTGCCAGGCCCATCTTGCCGAGGGTGAACGACGCCGGCAGCAGCACGGTCTGGAACGGCAGGAAGCAGCCGAACAACAGCAGACCGAAGAACAGCTGCGAACCTCGGAAGCGCCAGAACGACAGTACATAACCGTTCAATGCACCGATGGCGGTGGAGATGATCACGGCCGGAACGGTGATCTTGATCGAGTTCCAGAAGTAGCCGTCAACGGTGGCCCAGGCTTTCACCCAGCCGATGCCGCTGACCACGGTCGGCCAGCTCAGCAGGTTGCCGGTGGAGATGTCTTCCGGGGTCTTGAAGCTGGTCAGCAGCATGACCACCAGCGGTACCAGATACAGCAGGACCGCGAGGATCAGCACCGCGTAGATCGCGATGCGGCTCAGGCTGATGGCCGGTTTGGAGGCGAGACTAGTCATGACGCTTGGTCCTCAGCTCGGAGTACAGGTAAGGCACGATGATCGCGAGGATCGCGCCGAGCATCAGGATTGCACTGGCCGAGCCCATGCCCATCTGTCCACGGCTGAAGGTGAACGAGTACATGAACATCGCCGGCAGATCGGAGGAATAACCCGGGCCGCCGGCCGTCATGGCCGCCACCAGGTCGAAGCTCTTGATCGCGATGTGCGCCAGGATCATCACTGCACTGAAGAACACCGGACGCAGGCTTGGCAGCACCACTTTCCAGTAGATGCGCGGCATGCTCGCGCCGTCGATCTGGGCGGCACGAATGATCGACTGATCAACGCCACGCAGACCGGCGAGGAACATCGCCATGATGAAGCCCGAAGCTTGCCAGACCGCCGCAATCACCAGGCAATACACCACGCGATCCGGGTCGATCAGCCAGTCGAGACGGAAGCCTTCCCAGCCCCAGTCCCGCAGCAATTTGTCCAGGCCCATGCCCGGGTTGAGCAGCCATTTCCACGCAGTACCGGTGACGATCATCGAGAGCGCCATCGGGTACAGGTAAATGGTGCGGATAAAGCCTTCGCGGCGGATTTTCTGGTCGAGGAAAATCGCCAGTGTCACGCCGATCACCAGGGTGATGCCGATGAACATGCCGCCGAACACGGCCAGGTTCTTGCTCGCTACCCACCAGCGGTCGTTGTCGAACAGCCGCGCGTATTGCGCCAGGCCTGCCCACTTGTAGTTCGGCAGGAAGGTCGACGTGGTGAACGACAGGACAAACGTCCAGAGGATATAGCCATAGAAGCCCACCAGAACGATGAACATGCTCGGCGCCAGCACCAGTTTCGGTAGCCAGCGCTGCAATGCGTCGAACGGCGAGGCCTTGCTGAACACAGCAACAGAACTCATGGGAAGATCCAGTAAAGAAAATGAAGGACCGCTGCAAGCTGCAGGCTTGAGGCCGATGCGCGACCTCAAGCCTGCAGCTGCTCTACGCTGACGTTACTTGGCAGCCTTGATGGCGGTGCCGAGTTTTTTGGCAGCGTCGGCCGGGTCGGCTTTCGGGTCGTTGATGTAGTTGGTCACGACATCAAAGAACGCACCCTGCACCGCCAGCGTGGTCGCCATGTTGTGCGCCATGCTCGGCTGCAGGCCGCCATTCTTGGAATCTGCGAGGAAGTCCTTGGCAGCGGTCTGGGCGCACGAGTCGAAACCGTACTTGCCCATGTCGGCGAGCATGTCGTTACGCACCGGGATCGAGCCCTTGTTGATGCTGAAGACTTTCTGGAAGTTTTCACCCAGCACGACTTTGGCGATGTCCTGCTGACCGGCCGCGGTGCCCGCGTCCTTCTGCTTGAACACGGCCAGCGAGTCGATGTTGTAGGTGAACGCCTTGTCGGTGCCCGGGAAAGCTACGCACTCGTAGTCCTTGCCGGCGACTTTCTTGGCGGCGGTCCATTCGGATTTGGCCCAGTCACCCATGATCTGCATGCCGGCCTTGCCGTTGATGACCTTGGCCGCTTCCAGGTTCCAGTCCTGACCTTTGCCGTCGACGTCCATGTAGGTCGCGACTTTCTTCAGCTCGGTCAGGGCCTTGACCATTTCCGGGCCGGTCAGGGCAGCGTTGTCCAGGTCGACCAGGGCTTTCTTGTAACCATCAACGCCCATCACCGACAGCACGACCGCTTCGAACACGGTGCTGTCCTGCCATGGCTGACCACCGTGAGCCAGCGGGATGAAGCCCGCCGCTTTCAGCTTGTCGCCGGCGGCGTAGAACTCTTCGAGGGTGGTCGGGGCTTTTTCGATACCGGCTTTCTTGAAGACTTCCGGGTTGATCCACAGCCAGTTCACCCGGTGAATGTTCACCGGCACGGCCACGTAATCACCTTCGAACTTCACGGTGTCGGAGACTTTCTTGTCGAGCAGGCTGTCCCACTTCTCGGACTTGGAAACGTCCTTCAGCACGTCAGTGTCGAGCAGACCGGTCGACGCCCATTCCTGGATGTCCGGGCCTTTGATCTGGGCAACGCCCGGCGGGTTGCCGGCCACCGCGCGGCTTTTCAGCACGGTCATGGCAGTCGCACCGCCACCGCCGGCGACAGCGCCGTCTTTCCAGGTGAAGCCGTCTTTCTCGACTTGAGCCTTGAGCACATCGACGGCGGCTTTTTCGCCACCGGACGTCCACCAATGCACGACTTCCACCGAACCTTTGGATTCGGCAGCGGAAACACTCAGGGGCAGCACAGCGAGCGGGAACAGGGAGGCGACAGAAATGACAGTAGCGAGGCGAGAAATCGCATTCATCTGAGATGTACCTTTCTTGTTGTTATGCATGCAAGTCTGGTGCTTGCGCTGCACACGAGTTTAAACAGAGCGTTTCCCCTCGCAGGTAACGAAGGGACGCGCGAATGTCACCACATGGTTACACAGGAACGCTTCGTGAAAGCTGTGCCAGAGCACTGGCCATGCTCGGCGCCAGCGGCAGACGCGGAATCAGAACCGCCTGCCAGGCGTGGTACAGATCCGGTTTGCCCGCCCAGATATCGGCACTTGGACGGTTTTGCGGGTCGAGTTCGTGATGCCAGCTGCCGTCGCAGCGGTCGATGAAATTCGCTTCGCAGAATTCCCAGAACAGGCGGTACCAGGTTTCGTACTGCGCATCGCCGGTGCGTTTGAGCAAGGCACTGGCGGCAGCGCTGGCCTCGGCGTGAGTCCAGTGCAGGCGATGGCGCACCACCGCTTTGTTGTTCCAGTCGAGGGTGTAAACGATGCCCGGCGCACCGTCGACGTCCCAGCCATGGCGGCAGTTTTGCTCGAACAGCTTTTGCGCATCGGTGGCGAGCCAGCCTGGCGTGAGCATGCCGGCCTGAACCCGCGCGGCTTCGAGGTGCAGTAACAGCCGCGCCCACTCGAAACCATGGCCCGGCGTGGTGCCGTAGGGACGGAAACCGTCGGCGGGATTGTCCTGGTTGTATTCGCGCAGTGGCTGCCAGTCGCGGTCGAAATGCTCGATCACCAGGTAATCGTTGGCAGCGGCGTGACCGTGAATCACCCGTTCGACGATGCGCTGCGCACGCACCAGCCAGCGCGGATCTTCTGTGGCATCGGCCAGCGCCAGGAAGGCTTCAGTGGCGTGCATGTTGCTGTTGGCGCCGCGATAGGCTTCCTCTTCGCGCCAGTCGCGATTGAAGAACTCGCGCATGGCGCCCTCTTCTTCGCTCCAGAAATAGGTGTCGATGATGTCGATGGCGTCATCCAGCAACGCTTGGGCGCCGGGGCGTTGCGCGACCACGGCGGAGCTGGCCGCCAAGGCGACGAAAGCATGCAGATAAGCGTTCTTGCCGGTGTTGCCGTCACGATGTTCAGCGACGGCGAACCAGCCGCCGTGCAGCGCATCGCGCAACGGACCGCGCAGGGCCGCGATGCCGTGATCGACCAGCTCGGCAAAGCCCGGCAGGCCCTGAATATGGGCCATGGCGAAGCTATGGGTCATGCGCGCGGTGTTCATGGTTTCGGCTTGCGCGCCAACCTGGAGCTGGCCGCGCTCATCAAGATTGCCGAAGCCTTCGGGCAATCGTGAAGCCTTGGCAAATGCCAGCAGACGCAGGCCTTCGTCGGCAAGCCATTGCTGGTGGGCAGGGGCGTTCAGCCAACTGCTGAAGTCCGGATTGAAGTGATCCATGGGTGGCCTTTTTTGTTGTTATGACTGCGGGGAGTCTAAACAACGGGCCGAGGTGGACTTGTAACGAAGGGGGCGGGTTTTGTCACCGATCGGTTACATTCAGATCAATCCGCCGAACGCGGCAATTGCAGGGTCACCCGCAATCCGCCCTCACGCAGATTCTGCAACGTCACTTCACCGCCATGGCTATGAGCAATGTTGCGGGCGATCCCTAACCCGAGCCCATACCCCTGCTGCTGCCCCGCCAACCGGAAGTGCGGCTCGAATACCTGCTCCAGCCGCTGCTCCGGCACGCCAGGCCCTTCGTCATCGACATGCAGCACGAATGCACTCTCATCGTCATCGATATGCAGATGAGCTTTCTGCCCGTACTTCAGTGCATTGTCGATCAGGTTGCCGATACAGCGCTTGAGCGCCAACGGCTTGCCCGGATACGCTGCTAATGCCCGTCCCTGCTGGGTTACACGGCCATTGCCGTTGGGCGCCAGATACGGCTCCACCAGGCAGTCGAGCACATGATTGAGATCCACCGGCTCAATGTTTTCGTGGATGTCGGTGTCTTTGACGCATTGCAGCGCACCCTTGACCAGCAGCTCCAGCTCATCCAGGTCACGGCCAAACTTGGTTTGCAGTTGTTCGTCTTCGAGCAGTTCGACCCGCAGACGCAGGCGGGTGATCGGGGTACGAAGGTCATGGGAAATCGCGCTGAACAACTGACTGCGCTCGGTCAGGTAACGGCTGATCCGTTCGCGCATGGTGTTGAACGCGCGGCCCACTTCGACCACTTCGCTGCCGCCGCCCTCGGCCACCGGCTCGACGTCGGCACCCAGCGACAAGTCCCGCGCCGCCCGCGCCAGACGCTTGAGCGGCCGACTCTGCCAGTGCACCAGCAAGCCGATGAACAGCAACAGAAATCCGCTGGTGAACACAATGAACCACACCTGCTGGGTCGGCAGGCCTTGCTCTTCAAGACTGGTGTAGGGCTCGGGCAGCAGCGAGGCAATGTACAGCCATTCACCGGGCGCCAACTGAATCTGGGTCACCAGCACCGGCGGATTCACCGGTTCCAGGGTCAGCGCGTAGTGCGCCCAGGAGCGTGGCAGCTCGTCGAGTTTCAACCCGGCGTTGAAGATACGCAGGTCATCGGGGCTGACGAAGGTCACCAGAATGTCAGTGTCCTGGCCCAACGACTGACGCAACACTTCGTCCACCGCTTGAAGCACCGCTGCCTTGCGCGGTGTAACCGGCAACACTTCCATGCCCAGCGGTTTGTCGTTCAGCGTCACCACAAATCGGGTGCCGCCCATGCTGCGCAACTGATCGAGCACCAAAGGCCGGTAAGCCACCGGCAACGAGCGGAAATAACTGACGCTGGCGGTCATCGAATGGGCGAGGCTGCGGGCGCTGGTGACCAGGCCTTCGAGCTGGGTCGCACGCAACTGGGACACCCAGATCACGCTGGACAGGGTCTGGGCGAACAACACCGCGAGCAACGTCAGCAGCAACATCCGTCCAAGCAGCGAACGCGGCATCGGCACTTTGCGTGCAGTGTTGCGCAGGAACTCAGTGACCATTGCCGGCAACCACATTGGCTGCCAGCTGGTAGCCGCTGCCACGCACGGTGCGGATCAGCCGTGGCGGCTTTTCGGTGTCGCGCAGACGCTGGCGCAAACGGCTGACGGCCATGTCGACGATGCGGTCGAGGGGCATCAGATCGCGGCCACGGGTGGCGTTGCCGATGGTGTCGCGGTCGAGGATTTCCTGAGGGTGGTCGAGGAACAGTTTCAGCAGAGCGAAGTCGGCGCCGGACAGAATCACTTCCTCGCCGTCGGTGTGAAACAGTCGATGGCTGACCATATCCAGCCGCCACTCATCGAACGCCAGCACTTCACTGCCGCCGCGCTCCTGACCGAACTGGGCGCGACGCAGCAGGGCCTTGATCCGGGCTTGCAGTTCGCGGGGGCTGAAAGGTTTGCCGAGGTAATCGTCGGCGCCGAGTTCCAGGCCAATGACCCGGTCGGCTTCGTCGGAACTGGCGGTGAGCATGATGATCGGCACCTGGGCCTGACGCGGATGCTGGCGCACCCAGCGGCACAGGCTGAAGCCGTCTTCATCGGGCAGCATCACATCGAGGATCACCAGATCGCTCGGCGCTTCGTTCAGCGCCTGACGAAAACCGGCGCCATCCGCCGTGGCCCGTACCTGAAAACCCGCGCGGGTCAGGTAGGTTTCCAGCAACTCGCGTATCTCCTGGTCGTCATCGACCAACAAAATCGACTTGTTGACTGAGCTCACTTCGAAGGCATCCTTGTTGTTGGAATTGGGCGGATTATGCCTGATGTGTAGACCGATCGTTCCCACGCTCTGCGTGGGAATGTATCAAGGGACGCTCCGCGTCCAGTGACGCAGAGCGTCACGGGCTGCATTCCCACGCGGACGGTTCGACGCCCCGACGTGGGAACGATCTTCAGCCTTCCTGCTCGAGCGCCACTCCTGCACCGACAAGCCCCGAGTACGGCGCCGTCACCAGCCACACCGGAATGCCCTTGAAGTAATCGCTCATGCAGCCCTTGTCGGCGAAGCTGCGGGCGAAACCGCTTTCGAGGAAGAAATCGGCGAAACGCGGAATCACGCCACCCACGATGTACACCCCGCCACGGCCGCCAACGGTCAGCACGTTGTTGCCGGCCACGCGACCAAGCCAGCAGCAGAATTGCTCCAGCACTTCCAGGGCAATCGGGTCGCCCGCAAGGCCTGCCGCAGTGATGGCTTCCGGCGTGTCGAGTTTCGGTTCATGCCCGTCCACCGCGCAGATCGCACGGTACACCCGCGGCAAGCCGCCGCCGCTCAACGCGGTTTCCGCGCTGACGTGGCCGATTTCGTTGTAGATGTGCTGCCAGAGCTGGGTTTCGCGCGGGCTGCTCAGCGGCAGATCGACGTGACCGCCCTCTCCCGGCAACGCGGCGAACCGCCCTTCACCGAGATCAAGCAACGTGCCGACGCCCAGACCGGTGCCCGGGCCGATGACCACTGCCGGGCGCAATGGCTCCGGCTCGCCTTCGCAGACCACGCGGAATTCGCCGGGCTGCAAACGGGTCATGCCCAGCGCCATCGCCGAGAAGTCGTTGACCAGCAACAACTGCTCAACCTGCAAGGTCTGGCAGAACGCCTTGCGACTCAGGCGCCAGTGGTTATTGGTGAACTTGAATTCATCACCGCTCACCGGCCCCGCCACCGACAGGCACACCGAACCGATGGCACCCGGCGCCAGACCCAGCCCGCTCAGGTAGAGGCTGATCGCCTCTTCCGGGCTGGCATGGCCGGCGGTGGCCAGCACCTGAACCGATTCGAGCTGCTGATCTTTCCACAACGCAAACCGCGCGTTGGTGCCTCCGATGTCACCGACCAAAGCCAGTTTCAATTAAGCGTCTCCAGGGCAGAAGTGAAGGCGCTGGCGCCCTGCTCCGCCGAGCTGAAGGCCAAACGCATGAAGCCAAACAGTTCGCGACCGCTGCCGATGTTGTTGCCCAACAGGCCTTTGGCGGGTTCGCGCGCTGCGAATTCGGCGGCGTCCACCTTGAGTTCCAAAGTGCCTTTGACGCCATCGACGCGGATGATATCGCCCTCTTGCACGCGCGCCAAAGCGCCACCCACATAAGCTTCCGGACTGACGTGAATCGCCGCCGGGATTTTCCCCGAGGCGCCGGACATGCGTCCGTCGGTCACCAGCGCAACCTTGAAGCCGCGATCCTGCAGCACGCCGAGAAACGGCGTCATCTTGTGCAGTTCCGGCATGCCGTTGGAGCGCGGGCCCTGGAAGCGCATCACCGCGACGAAATCCTTCTCCAGAAGACCGGCCTTGAAGGCGTCGGCCAGATCCTGTTGATCCTGGAACACCATGGCCGGTGCTTCGACGATCTGGTTTTCGAGCGCGACGGCGGACACTTTCATCACGCCACGACCGAGGTTGCCTTCCATCACCCGCAAGCCACCCTCTGCCGAGAACGCACGAGCCACCGGACGCAGGATGTTTTCGTCGAGACTTTCGGTCGGGCCTTCGCGCCACACCAGCTTGCCGTTATCGAGGAACGGCTCTTTGGTGTACTGGCTCAAACCGTGGCCGAGCACGGTGTTGACGTCTTCGTGCAACAGGCCGGCTTCGAGCAGTTCGCGAATCAGGAACGACATGCCGCCGGCGGCCTGGAAGTGGTTGATGTCAGCCTTGCCGTTCGGATAGACGTGGCTCAGGGTCGGCACGACTTCGGAGAGGTCGGCCATGTCCTGCCAGGTCAGTTGAATGCCCGCCGCCATGGCGATGGCCGGCATGTGCAGGGTGTGGTTGGTCGAACCGCCGGTGGCGTGCAACGCGACGATCGAGTTGACCAGCGCCTTCTCGTCGACGATTTCGCCGATCGGCAGGAAGTTGCCGTTCTGCTTGGTCAGACGGGTGACCTGATGCGCGGCTTCGCGGGTCAGGGCTTCACGCAGCGGCGTGTTCGGGTTGACGAAGGAGGCGCCCGGCAAGTGCAGGCCCATGACTTCCATCAGCAACTGGTTGGTGTTGGCGGTGCCGTAGAACGTGCAGGTGCCCGGGCTGTGGTAGGACTTCATTTCCGATTCCAGCAGCTCTTCGCGGGTCGCCTTGCCTTCGGCGTACTTCTGCCGCACGTCGGCTTTTTCCTTGTTGGAAATCCCCGAGACCATCGGCCCGCCCGGAACGAAAATCGTCGGCAGGTGACCGAAACGCAGCGAGCCCATCATCAGGCCCGGCACGATCTTGTCGCAGATGCCGAGCATCAGCGCGCCGTCGAACATGTTGTGGGACAGCGCCACCGCCGTCGACATGGCGATCACTTCGCGGCTCGGCAGGCTCAGTTCCATGCCGGGCTCGCCCTGGGTCACGCCGTCGCACATCGCAGGCGTGCCGCCGGCGAACTGGCCGACCGAGCCGATTTCGCGCAGGGCGTTCTTGATCTGTTCCGGGAAGACTTCATACGGCTGGTGCGCCGAGAGCATGTCGTTATATGACGAAACAATTGCGATGTTTGCCGAGTTCATCATCCGCAGGCTGTGCTTGTCTTCGCTGCCACATCCGGCCACGCCGTGGGCGAAGTTGGCGCATTGCAGCTTGCCGCGCATCGGCCCGTCAGTTGCAGCGCCGCGAATCAGCGCAAGGTAAGCCTGACGCGTGGCGCGGCTGCGGGCGATAAGCCGTTCGGTGACCTCAAGAACGCGGGGATGCATGTTTAGAACTCCAGGCTAACGGATGTGGCGACCTGATTGTCTATGCTGATCAAGGAGCCCGCACGCATGGGATGACGGGCGGTTTTCTTGATCATTCGGACCAGTTGATTCAGGTCACTCGTTGTAGATAAAACAAAATATTGCCACTAAAAAGGCTTGTTTTCTATTTTTATGCGAATAATCTTGTAATTCCAACAACAAAACGACGGCGGCGCTGCTCAATGACTCTTCGAATCGCAATCAATGGTTTTGGCCGCATCGGCCGTAATGTCCTGCGTGCACTGTATACCCAGGGCTATCGTCAGGATTTGCAGATCGTCGCCATCAACGATCTGGGCGACAGCGCGATCAATGCGCATCTGCTCAAGTACGACACCGTTCATGGCACATTCGACGCCGAAGTTGCTCATGACAACGAGAGCCTGACCGTCAACGGCGACCGCATTTCGGTCAGCGCCATCCGCAACCCGGCCGACCTGCCATGGGCCGCGGAAAAGATTGATGTGGTGTTCGAATGCACCGGTCTGTTCACCGACCGGGCCAAAGCCGCCGCGCATATTACCGCCGGCGCACGCAAAGTGATTATCTCGGCCCCGGCCAAAGGCGCCGATGCCACCGTCGTTTATGGTGTGAACCACGACATTCTGCGCCAGTCGCACCAGATCATTTCCAACGCGTCTTGCACCACCAACTGCCTGGCGCCGGTGGCCCAGGTGCTGCACCGCGAACTGGGCATCGAAAGCGGTCTGATGACCACGATTCACGCCTACACCAACGACCAGAACCTGACCGACGTCTATCACACCGACCCGTACCGCGCGCGCTCCGCCACCCAGAACATGATCCCGAGCAAGACCGGCGCTGCCGAAGCTGTGGGCCTGGTGCTGCCGGAACTGGCGGGCAAACTGACCGGCATGGCCGTGCGCGTACCGGTGATCAATGTGTCGCTGGTTGACCTGACCGTACAGCTGAAGCGCGAAGCCTCGGCCGATGAAGTCAATGCACTGATGAAAGCCGCGAGCCAGCATTCGAAGATCCTCGGCTACAACACCCTGCCGCTGGTCTCGAGCGATTTCAATCACAACCCGCTGTCGTCGATCTTCGACGCCAACCACACCAAATCCAGCGGCAAGCTGCTGAAAGTGCTGGCCTGGTACGACAACGAGTGGGGCTTCTCCAACCGCATGCTCGATAACTGCCTGGCGCTGTGCAACGCGGAATAAACAGCTATCCACCAGTGGGATCGAGCTTGTTCGCGAAAGCGGCAGGTCAGTCGACATTTAATTGCCTGACACGACGCCTTCGCGAGCAAATCCCCTCCCACAGTTTTTTGATCTCAATCTGAAATCAACACTTGACCACTCCGGCGGATGATAAGCATTATCATTCGCTCGAAACGGATCAGGTCCTCCCGTGAGTCATTCGCAGTTCAATCACGTTTTCCTCGCCCAGCGCACTTCACTGCTGCGAACGCTGGAACGCATGGTCAACAACCACAGCACCGCCGAAGACCTGCTGCAGGAAACCTACCTGCGCGTCACCCGGGCGCTGAGCGAGCGGGACATCGATCACCTTGAACCCTTTGTTTTCCAGACCGCGCGCAATCTGGCGCTGGACCATTTGCGTGCGCGCAAGATTCAATCGCGAACCATGGTCGACGACGTGCCGCAGGACGTGGTGCACAGCGTCGCCGCCCCCGCCAGCAGCGCCGAAGACGCCGCCCACGCCGAACAATTGCTGGAGCGCCTGAACGTGAGCCTCGGTGAACTCAGCCCCCGCCAGCAGCAAATCTTCATCCTCAGCCGCCTGCACGGGCGCAGCTATCAGGAAATCGCCGAAGAACTGAGCGTTTCCCTCAGCACGGTGCAGAAAGAACTCAAACTGATCATGACCATCTGCATCGGTGTCGCCGAACGCTTGAATGGCGACTGATCGGCAGCCTTGTCGGTATTGGACAGGATCGACTGCACTGATCATCGGGCTTTGTTACCCTTGCCCGACTTTTACGCTTCACCAAAAAAACAGCCGTGCACAGACACTGCCGAGGAAACACCGTGACGGACATCCACCGCTCCCCTTCGCCTGCATCGGCGCAGGACGCCGCAAGTGCAATGGACCAGGCGCTGGACTGGCTCATCGTGCTCGGCAGTCCGGACGAGGAGCAGACCCGGCAATTCCATGCCTGGCTGGCGGCCGATCCGTTGAATGGCGAGGCGTTCGCCAAGGCCCAGGCGATCTGGGACGGTCCGCAGATAGCCCAGTGCGCGAAGAACCTCGCAGCCAAACCGAAGAAAGTCCCCGTCCTCACTCGTTTGCGTCCGCACTGGAAACCGCTGGCCACCGCCGCCGTGCTGCTGCTCGGCCTGTTCAATTTCAGCAACCTGCCGATGCGTTTGCAGGCCGATCACCTGACCGTGGTCGGCGAGCGTCAGCGCCTGCAGCTTGAGGACGGTTCGAAAGTCCTGCTCAACACCAATTCCGCGTTCTCCAGCACGATCAACGATCAGCAGCGAGTCGCGCGGCTGTATCAGGGCGAAGCGTTTTTCGAGATCCCGGCCAGCCGCAGCCAGCCGCTGGAAATCGATGCCGGCCCGGTGAAAGCCAGCGTGCGCGACACCGCATTCGCCGTGCGTTATCTGGACGGCGTGGCGCAGGTGCGCGTGCAGCGCGGCGATGTCGATCTGCGTGCTACCCGTGACGATGCCCGTGTGCGGCTGTCCGCCGGGGAAAGCATCCGCATCGGCCCGAACGGTTTCGACCGCCCGGCCAAGGTCGACGCCGCCACCGATCTGGCCTGGGTACAGGGTCGGCTGATCTTCGAGAACTGCCCGCTGAGCCAAGTGCTGGCGGAACTGCGCCGCTACTATCCGGGCTTCATCATCAACACCAGCGAACGGTTGGCCGACGTCGCCGTCACCGGCAATTACCGCCTCGACCAGCCGCTGGACGCAGTGCGTTCGCTTGCTCACATCACCTCGGCCAAGCTTCAGGAATTCCCGGCGCTGGTGATTTTGAACTAAATGAGAATTATTTTTACTCGATAGCCAAAGCTCGTTCGTCTCGTTATAGCCAATGCAATTGATTCGCATCTCGCGAGATCAATCAGCACCTATAAAGATTCGTGCGACACGGAGCGCTATCGATGTCCTCACGCCTTACCCGCCAGACTTCTTCCCCTTCCCGCGTGCTGTCGCTGCTGACCGCCGCCATCCTGATGGCCGGCACCGCGCCGCTGATGGCCGCCACCGAACAACCGACGCGCAACATGGGCGATTACTCGTTCGCCATTGCCCAGCAGCCGTTGGTGTCGGCGCTCAATGCGTTCACCGCCGTCACGGGCTGGCAGGTCGGTTTGCCGGCGCAACTGGGTCAGGACGTATCGTCGCCGGGCGTGCGCGGTTCGCTGCCACCGGAAAAAGCCCTGGAGCGTCTGTTGGTGGGGACCAACCTGAGCTTCCGCAAACTGAGCAACAACAACGTCGTGCTGGAAAAACGCGCCAGCAGCGGCGCACTTAACCTCGATCAGGTGACCATCAGCGCCACCCGTAAGGCACAGTCGGTGAACAGCGTGCCCAGCACCGTCACCGTGCACACCCGCGAAGAACTCGACCGCAACAACGTCAACACCATCAAGGATCTGGTGCGCTATGAGCCGGGCGTGTCCGTGGGCGGCGCCGGCCAGCGTGGAGGAATCAGCGGTTACAACATTCGCGGGATCGACGGCGACCGCATCCTGACTCAGGTCGACGGTGTCGAAGTGCCGGACGGTTTCTTCAATGGTCCGTACGCCAAAACCCAGCGCAATTACGTCGACCCGGAAATCATCAGACGCGTCGAAATCCTCCGTGGCCCGGCCTCGGTGCTGTACGGCAGCAACGCCATCGGCGGCGCCGTCAGCTACTACACCCTCGATCCGGACGACATCATCAAGCCCGGCAAAGACGTCGGCGCCCGCCTGAAAACCGGCTACAGCTCCGCCGATGAAAGCTGGCTGAAATCCGCCACCTTCGCCGGTCGCGCCGACCAGTTCGACGGCTTGCTGCACTACAGCCAGCGCGACGGTCACGAAACCGATTCCTACGGCAGCAACAACGCCACCGGTCTTGAGCGCACCGCCGCCAACCCGGAGGACGTCAAAGCCACCAACGTGCTGGCCAAGATCGGCTGGAACTACAACGAAGGTTCGCGCCTGGGCCTGACCTATGAAAAGTACAAGGATGATCGCGACACCGATCAGAAAAGCGCCTACGGCGGACCGTACTTCAACGGTGCCCCGACGATCCCGAACAGCGTGCTGCCCGGCGGCATGTACCAGTGGCGTACCGGCAACGACACCATCACCCGCGAGCGTTTCGGTCTGGAGCACAGCTTCGAACTCGACAGCCTGCTGGCGGACAACGTGAAGTGGAGCCTCAACCACCAGACCGCCAAGACCGACCAGAGCACCGACGAGTTCTACTACCCCATCACCCGTAAAGTGCTGCGTACCCGCGACACGATCTACGAGGAGAAACAGTGGGTCTTCGACGCGCAACTGGACAAGGCATTCGCCATCGGTGACACCGATCATGTGCTGACTTACGGCACCACCCTCAAGCAGCAGAAAGTCACCGGCTCGCGCAGCGGCGACGGCAAGTGCCTGGCGGTCGGTCGCGGCTGCACCGCCATCGGCGCTACCAGCGCGGCTGACGTACTGAAGAAGTCCAGCGACTTCCCGGACCCGACCATCAACACCTACAGCCTGTTCGCCCAGGATCAGATCAGCTGGAACAACTGGACCTTCCTGCCGGGCCTGCGCTACGACTACACCCGGCTCAAGCCGCACATCACCCAGGAGTTCCTCAACACCGTGGCCGCCGACGGCAACGGCACGGTCAGCGACGAAAACAAGACCTGGCATAAAGTCTCGCCGAAATTCGGCCTGACCTACGCCCTGACCGAAAACTACACCTGGTACGGTCAGTACGCCGAAGGCTTCCGCACCCCGACCGCAAAAGCGCTGTACGGCCGCTTCGAAAACAGCACCACCGGCTACAACGTGGCGCCGAACCCGGACCTGGAACCGGAAAAGAGCAAAAGCTATGAAACCGGCCTGCGCGGCAACTTCGAGCAAGGCTCGTTCGACGTGGCGGTGTTCTATAACAAGTACCGCGATTTCATCAACGAAGACGCCGTCACTCCGGGCTACGACGAGCTGACGTTCCAGTCGAGCAACATCAAGCACGCCACCATCAAGGGTGCCGAAGTCAAAGGTCGTCTGAACCTGGATTCCTTCGGCGCGCCGCAAGGCCTGTACACCCAGGGTTCGATTGCCTACGCCTACGGACGCAACAACGACAACGGCGAACCGTTGAACAGCGTCAATCCGCTGACCGGCGTATTCGGCCTCGGTTACGACCAGGACAACTACGGCGGCCTGCTGAGCTGGACCGTGGTCAAGAAGAAGGATCGCGTCGACGACAGCAACTTCAAGTCGCCGGACGGTGTCAGCAGCCAGTTCAAGTCGCCGGGCTTCGGCATTCTCGATCTGACCGGGTTCTACAAAGTCACTGACGACGTCACCATCAGCGGCGGCATTTACAACCTGACCGACAAGAAATACTGGCTATGGGACGACGTGCGCGGTTACGACAGTGTCGGCGAAGCCTCGGTGACACAACCGGCCAACCTCGATCGCCTGACCCAGCCGGGTCGCAACTTCGCAATCAATCTGGTCTGGGATATCTGATCCGGATGACCTCACGGCACGCGTGCATTGCCGCGCCGTGAGGTTTTTTTACTGTCCGGCGCTTGCCCGTACGTCTCGTTATCAAGCGCCTCTTCTTTTCAAGGACATCTCATGAGCACCCAGGAAAAAGCCCTGCGTTCGCAACGCTTGAACCAGATCACCCACGAGCCGCACAGCAAGCTCGATGCACTGGTCAAGGCCCACGCGCCGTTCGAGAACCGCGCCAACTTCGCCCGCTTCGTGGTCGCGCAGTACCTGTTCCAGTCGGAACTGGTGTCGCTGTACAACGATGCCGAACTGACCGCCATCGTCCCTGACCTGCCGGCCCGCTGCCGCGCCGAAGCGGCCAGGGCAGACCTCGCGGACCTCGACACCGAAGTGCCCGTACCCGTCGCCGGTGCGCTGAAAAACCCGAGCAAGGCCCGCGCCCTGGGTTGGATCTTCGTGTCTGAAGGCTCCAAGCTCGGCGCTGCGTTTCTGATCAAGCGCGCCGTTGCCCTGGACCTGAGTGAAACCTTCGGCGCCCGTCACCTGGGCGAGCCTGAAGGTGGTCGCGCCGAAGGCTGGAAGCGCTTCGTGCGCACCCTCGATTCGCTGCAACTCAGCGCTGAAGAAGAAGCTGAAATGGAGCAAGGCGCGATCGATGCGTTCAACCGCTTCACGGTGTTGCTGGAACAGGCTTACGCCACAGAAGCCGAACCGGCCTAAAGCGACACCGACCGCCCATTGTGGGAGCGAGCTTGCTCGCGAAGAGGCCGTCAGATTCAACATCATCGTTGACTGACGTACCGCTTTCGTCGGAGCGCCGCCCGGAGCAAGCTCGCTCCCACAGGGAACTGCACAAGTCTGTAAGATTGCCATTTCGCCTCACGCATTCCCCCCGAGCCCATGCCCCAACCCGCCTCCTCCCGACTCGCCCGCCTGCTGTTTGGCCTGCTCGCCTATGTCAGCCTCGGTATCGGCCTGATCGCCATCGTCGTGCCCGGCCTGCCGACCACCGAGTTCATCCTGCTCGCCGCCTGGGCCGCGACCCGCAGCTCGCCGCGCCTGAGTGCCTGGCTGGAAAACCATCGGCTGTTCGGGCCGATCCTGAGCAACTGGCGCAACGGCAAGATCATCGCCCGCAAGGCCAAGGTCAGCGCCACCGTCAGCATGCTGCTGTGCGCGACCCTGATGCTGGTGATGCTCGATCACGGCTGGCCGATTTATCTGGCGATTGCAGGGATGACGATGGGCAACCTGTGGATCTGGTCGCGACCGGAAACGCTGCCGAAGATTTCCTGATTTTTCCCTTGTTTTCAGGGCTTTTACCCACGCAAACGTTTAGTCATGACCGTTCGTCGGCATGTCGCTCATGCACTCTCGCCTCGCGCCGATGAGCATTGAATGGCGCTGAATGGATTTGGCGATCCGGGCTCCTCCCTGCCCCGCAGCCAACAGTTCATTCATTCGCGAGAACGTCCCATGTTCGACTCTCTGTCCATACGCCTGAAAATCGTCCTGCTGTCCGGCCTGTGCCTGCTCGGTGTGGTTGCGCTGATCGTCGGCATCAATATCTACCAGACCAACCAGAACGACGAACTGGTCAGCCAGTCGAGCAGCAAGATGCTCACCGCCAGCGTGCAGAACCTGCTGCAGGCCAAGGCGGCCGAACAGGCGGTGCAGGTACAGAAAACCTTCGGCGAAAGCCTGCTGGTGATTACCGCGCTGGCCGACCAGATCAAGGACATGCGCGTCATGGCCGCCAAGCGTTCGCTGGACGCCGGCGCCCTGCGTGAAGAGTTGAACCTGAGCCTGAAAACCGCGTTCGAGCGCAACAGCAAGGTGCTCGGCATCTGGCTGGCCTTCGAACCCAATGGCCTCGACGGCAAGGACAGCGAGTTCGTCAATGACGCCGCGCGCCAGTCCAACGAAGCCGGGCGCTTCGCCACCTACTGGAGCCGCGCCGCCGGTTCTGCGCTGAACACGATCATGGTCGAAGAGGACATGAACAAGACCACCCTCAGTGTCAGCGGCACGCCTTACAACAGCTGGTACACCTGCCCTCGCGACAACAAGCGCACCTGCCTGCTCGACCCTTACGCCGACACCGTGGGCGGCAAGGAAATGCTCATGACCACCATTGCCGTGCCGCTGCTGGTGGATGGCAAGGCTATCGGCGTGGTCGGCGTCGACATCGCCCTTGATGCACTGCAAGCGGCGGCCGTGGGTTCCCAGCGCGAACTGTTCAACGGTGCCGGGCACATGCTGATTGTCTCCGGCAGCGGCGTGTTGGGCGCCTACAGCACCGACGCGACCAAGGTCGGCAAAGGCATCGCCGAAACCCTCGGCACCGAAGGCAAGGACATCCTGCAACTGCTGAGCGCCGGCACGCCGAAGATTCTGGAACAGGGCGATCTGATCCGCGCCGTTTACCCGGTCGATCCGATCGGCAATTCCCGCGCCTGGGGCGTGGTCATCGACTTGCCGAAACAAGTGCTGCTGGCCGACTCGGTCAAACTGCAAGCGGTGCTCGACGACGCTCAGCAAACCGGCCTGATGACCGCGCTGACGGTGGCCGTGATCGCCGGTCTGATCGGCCTGGTACTGATCTGGCTCACCGCCTCGGGCGTGACCCGTCCGATCAACAGCGTCGCCGAAATGCTGAAAAACATCGCCAGCGGCGAAGGCGACCTGACCCAGCGCCTGAACTACACCAAGAAGGATGAACTGGGCGAACTGGTGAACTGGTTCAACCGCTTCCTCGACAAGCTGCAACCGACCATCGCCCAAATCAAACAGAGCATCACCGAAGCCCGTGGCACCGCCGATCAATCGTCGGAGATCGCCCGCCAGACCAGCGAAGGCATGCAGGTGCAGTTCCGCGAGATCGATCAGGTGGCGACCGCATCCAACGAAATGAGCGCCACCGCCCACGATGTCGCCAACAGCGCTTCGAATGCCGCCAACGCGGCGAAAGGCGCCGACCAGTCGGCCAAGGACGGGATGTCGATCATCGAGCGCAGCACCCGTGACATCAATCAACTGGCCGACGAAGTCAGCAAAGCGGTAACCGAGGTCGAAGAGCTGGCGGTCAACAGCGAGCAGATCGGTTCGGTGCTGGAAGTGATCCGCAGCATCGCCGAACAGACCAACCTGCTGGCGCTGAACGCCGCGATCGAAGCGGCCCGTGCCGGTGAAAGCGGTCGTGGTTTCGCGGTGGTGGCGGACGAAGTCCGTAACCTGGCCAAACGCACCCAGGATTCGGTGGAAGAAATCCGCGTGGTGATCGAACGCATCCAGACCGGCACCCGTGGAGTGGTCGCGACCATGCACTCGAGCCAGACCCAGGCCCACAACAACGCCGGGCAGATCCGCCAGGCCGTGGACGCCCTCGGCAAGATCAGCGATGCAGTCACTGTGATCAGCGACATGAACCTGCAAATCGCCAGCGCCGCCGAACAGCAGAGCGCCGTGGCCGAAGAGGTCAACCGCAACGTCTCGGCGATCCGTACCGTCACCGAAACCCTGACCGAACAGGCCACCGAATCGGCGGCGATCAGCAGCCAGCTCAACGCCCTGGCCAGCCAGCAGATGAAATTGATGGATCAGTTCCGCGTGTAATCGCTCGCCCTGACTCCCACAGGGGACAGAGTGTTTCATCGAGGTCGATAGTGTTTTGCACTATTCTGCCCTCTCGTTCAGGAGGGCCTTCGATGACCGATCTGCTCACGTCCATTCAAGCCGCACTCGGCTTGTCCCCCACGCCGATTGCATTTACCGCCGAGGGCGCCCTGCCCTCGGTGTTCGCCGTCACCGACCTTGCCTGCGCCAGCATTGCCGCTGCCGGGCAAGCGGTTGCCGAACTCCTTCAGCAGCAGACCGGCGACTTGCCCACTGTAGAAGTCGACCGACGTCTTGCGTCGTTCTGGTTCGCCACCTCGCTGCGACCGATCGGCTGGGCAGTGCCGCCCCTGTGGGATCCGGTGGCCGGCGACTACGCGACCAACGACGGCTGGATCCGCCTGCACACCAACGCCCCGCATCACCGCGCCGCCGCTGAAAGCGTGCTCGGCGCTTGCGCCGACCGGGCGGCGATGGCGGCGAAAGTCGCGCAATGGGCCAGTGCCGATCTGGAGCTAGCGGTGGTCGATGCCAAGGGTTGTGCTGCCGAAATGCGCAGTTGGGCGCAGTGGCAAAAACATTCGCAGGGGTTGGCGGTGAATGCCGAACCCTTGGTGCATTTCAGTGACGGGAAAGACGAAAGTCATCAACCCTGGCAAGGCTCGGTGGCGCAACCATTGGCCGGGCTCAAGGTGCTCGATCTGACTCGCGTACTCGCCGGGCCGACTGCCAGCCGTTTTCTTGCAGGGCTCGGCGCCAATGTGTTGCGCATCGACCCGCCGACCTGGAACGAACCCGGCGTGGTGCCGGAAATGACCCTCGGCAAACGTTGTGCGCGGCTGGATCTCCATCAACCGGCGGATCGTGCGGTGTTTGAAGGGTTACTCCAGGACGCTGACATCCTGTTGCACGGCTATCGCGCCGACGCTCTTGAACATCTTGGCTTCGGCGTCGAACGTCGCCGGCAACTGGCACCGGGTCTGATCGATGTCTGCCTCAATGCCTACGGCTGGAGCGGCCCGTGGCAGAACCGTCGGGGTTTCGACAGTCTGGTGCAGATGAGCAGCGGCATCGCCGAGGCCGGGCAGCGCTGGAAGCAGGCAGACAAACCGACACCGCTGCCGGTACAGGCGCTGGATCATGCGACGGGGTATCTGATGGCGGCGAGTGTGATTCGGTTGCTGGCTGAACGGTTACGCAGTGGTCGGGGTGGCTCGGGGCGGTTGTCGCTGGCGCGGACGGCGAAGCTGTTGATCGAGCATGGGCCGGGGACGGACGAAGTGCTGCGTCCGGAGGATGCAAAGGATCAGAGTTTGCAAACGGAACAGACGCCGTGGGGGCCGGCGCATCGGCTGCAAGTGCCGCTTCGTATTGCTGGAACGCCGTTGCAGTGGGCTTTGCCGGCAACCGAGTTGGGCTCACATCCAGCGCAATGGTTTTGAAGGAGTGCGGGTATCAATCCGCACGACGCAAGGCTGTCCACAACCCCTGCGCCGCATCCCGCCGCAGTCGCAATCTCACAGTGACAACACGCCGCTGTACAACCCGTAGGCCGCAAGCCCGGCCCCGGCGATGACGCAGGTGAAAATCCCTTTCTCGAGCGTGGTGAACAGTGGCTCGCCCTGCTCATGTTTGGCCTTGGCGAACAGGATCACCCCCGGCGCATACAGCAGCGCCGACAGCAGCAGGTATTTCACCCCGCCGGCATACAACAGCCACACCGCGTAACACAGCGCGATGCCGCCGATCAGCAGATCCTTGGTGCGTTCGGCGGAGGCATGTTCATAGGTTTCACCCCGTCCGCTGAGCAACACGGCGTAGGCCGCCGACCACAGATACGGCACCAGAATCATCGACGAGGCGAGGTAGATCAGGCTGGTGTAAGTGCCGGCGGAAAACAGCGTGATCAGCAGGAAAATCTGGATCATCACGTTGGTCAGCCACAACGCGTTGACCGGCACATGGTTGGCGTTTTCCTTTTTCAGGAACGCCGGCATCGTATTGTCCCTGGCGGTGGCGAACAGGATCTCCGCGCACAACAGCGCCCACGACAACAACGCACCGAGCAACGAAATGGCCAGGCCCACGCTGATCAGCAACGCGCCCCATGGTCCGACGATGTGTTCCAGCACGGCGGCCAGCGACGGGTTCTGCAAGATCGCCAGTTCCGGCTGACTCATGATCCCCAGCGACAACACATTGACCAGCACCAGCAGCGCCAGCACACCGAGGAAACCGATCACCGTGGCGCGGCCGACGTCCGTGCGTTTCTCCGCCCGCGCCGAGTAAACGCTCGCGCCTTCGATACCGATAAATACAAACACGGTGACCAGCATCATGTTGCGCACCTGATCCATCACGCCGCCGAAATTCGGATTGCTGCGGCCCCAGATATCGCGGGTAAAAACGTCGGCCTTGAACGCCACGGCGGCGATGATCACAAACATGATCAACGGAATGATCTTGGCCACGGTGGTCAACTGATTGATCAGCGCTGCTTCCTTGATCCCGCGCATCACCAGAAAGTGCACGGCCCACAGCAACACCGAGGCACAACCGATGGCGATTGGCGTGTTGCCCTGGCCGAACACCGGAAAGAAGTAGCCGAGGGTGCTGAACAGCAACACGAAATACCCGACGTTGCCCAGCCAGGCGCTGATCCAGTAACCCCACGCCGAAGAAAAGCCCATGTAATCGCCGAACCCGGCCTTGGCGTAGGCATAGACGCCGGAGTCCAGTTCCGGTTTGCGGTTGGCCAGGGTCTGGAACACGAAGGCCAGGGTGAGCATGCCGATCGCCGTGATCCCCCAGCCGATCAGGATGGCCCCGGCATCGGCCCGGGCCGCCATGTTCTGCGGCAGAGAGAAAATCCCCCCGCCAATCATCGACCCCACCACCAGGGCGATCAGTGCGCCAAGGCGCAGCTTTTGCGTCGGTTGCGACATTCCAGCGTCTCCAAGTTCCAGAGCGGCAACTGCCGCGAAACCGTTATGCAACCGGCTTTTAACTAAATGGATAAAGCGTAATGACGTTTATTGAATAACGCCAATCAACACCCGTTATATATAGCCATCGGCACTAACGCATAGCACGTTCAGTTAGTTTTGTGCGCGAATCCTGATAAATCAATTCTGTACTGAAAACAGCGATGAAAAATTTGCCAAAACCTGAAAAGGAACTAGCGTGATAATTCGAAAGTAATAGGATCCATTCTTAACCACTTCGGACAAAGGCCTCTAGGACGGGCCTTCCAGAAAATAGCCTTATGCCTCCAGACGTTTCATAAGTCATTCATTAACAATGGAATGTGACTATGCACTGATCTAAGTCAGCTGTTTGAAAAGCCAACAGAACTACGCTGTGAACTCTTCTCTCCTGCAATGGAGTCATGCAATGTCTGAAGCTCCCGGAAAACTACGACTAGGTGCACTGGTTGCATTGGTAGTCGGTTCAATGATCGGTGGCGGGATATTCTCTTTGCCACAAAACATGGCCGCCAGCGCCGACGTCGGCGCGGTATTGATTGGCTGGGCCATCACTGCCGTCGGCATGCTCACCCTCGCTTTTGTCTTCCAGACCCTCGCCAACCGAAAGCCTGACCTTGATGGCGGTGTCTACGCCTACGCCAAGGCCGGTTTCGGCGACTACATGGGTTTCTCTTCGGCCTGGGGCTACTGGATCAGTGCCTGGCTGGGTAACGTCGGTTATTTCGTTCTGCTGTTCAGTACCCTCGGTTATTTTTTTCCGATTTTCGGGGAAGGCAACACTGTTGCCGCCGTGATCGGCGCCTCTGTCCTGCTATGGGCCGTGCACTTTCTGGTGCTGCGCGGGATCAAGGAAGCGGCGTTCATCAACCTCGTGACCACTGTCGCCAAGGTCGTGCCGCTGCTGCTGTTCGTCTTGATCGCGCTTTTCGCCTTCAAACTGGACATCTTCACCGCCGACATCTGGGGTGCGAAGAACCCGGACCTGGGCAGCGTGATGAACCAGGTGCGCAACATGATGCTGGTCACCGTGTGGGTGTTCATCGGCATCGAAGGCGCGAGCATCTTCTCGGCCCGGGCGGAAAAACGTTCGGATGTCGGCAAGGCGACCGTGCTCGGCTTCATCACCGTGTTGCTGTTCCTGGTGCTGGTGAACGTGCTGTCGCTGGGCATCATGACTCAGCCGGAACTGGCCAAACTGCAGAACCCGTCGATGGCCGCCGTGCTGGAACATGTGGTCGGTCACTGGGGCGCGGTGCTGATCAGCGTCGGTCTGGTCATCTCGCTGCTGGGAGCGTTGCTGTCGTGGGTGCTGTTGTGTGCGGAGATCATGTTCGCCGCCGCCAAGGACCACACCATGCCGGAGTTCCTGCGCAAGGAGAACGCCAACCAAGTGCCGGTCAACGCCCTGTGGCTGACCAACGCGATGGTGCAGCTGTTCCTGATCATCACCCTGTTCTCGGCCAGCACTTACCTGTCGCTGATCTACCTCGCCACTTCGATGATTCTGGTGCCGTACCTGTGGTCGGCGGCCTACGCCCTGCTACTGGCGGTGCGCGGCGAAAGCTACGAAGGCTTCGCGGCCGAACGGCGCAAGGATCTGATCATCGGCGCCATCGCCCTGATCTACGCGATCTGGCTGCTCTACGCCGGCGGCGTGAAGTACCTGCTGCTGTCGGCCCTGCTCTATGCCCCGGGCGCGATCCTGTTCGCCAAGGCCAAGCTCGAACTCAATCAACCGGTTTTCACCAACGTCGAGAAGCTGATTTTCGCCGCAGTGGTCGTGGGTGCCCTCGTGGCCGCCTACGGACTGTACGACGGCTTCCTGACTCTGTAATTGCCCAACGTTTTCTCTCTGGAGGATCACTGAAATGACCACGGAAAAAGTTAAGTACGGCGTCCATTCCGAAGCCGGCAAACTGCGCAAAGTCATGGTTTGCTCCCCAGGTCTGGCCCATCAGCGGCTGACCCCGAGCAACTGCGACGAACTGCTGTTCGACGACGTCATCTGGGTCAATCAGGCCAAGCGCGACCACTTCGACTTCGTCACCAAAATGCGCGAGCGCGGGATCGAAGTGCTGGAAATGCACAACCTGCTGACCGACATCGTCGGCAACCCCGAAGCGCTGAAATGGATTCTGGATCGCAAGATCACCCCCGACACCGTCGGCGTCGGCCTGACCAACGAAGTGCGCAGCTGGCTCGAAGGCCTGGAGCCACGCAAGCTCGCCGAGTTCCTGATTGGTGGCGTGGCCGGCGAGGATCTGCCGGACAGCGAAGGCGCCAGCGTGATCAAGATGTATCGCGACTACCTGGGCCATTCCAGCTTCCTGCTCGACCCGCTGCCCAACACCCAGTTCACCCGCGACACCACTTGCTGGATCTACGGCGGCGTGACGCTCAACCCGATGTACTGGCCGGCCCGTCGCCAGGAAACCCTGTTGACCACCGCCATCTACAAGTTTCACCCCGACTTCACCGGTGCCGACTTCGAAGTCTGGTACGGCGATCCGGACAAGGACCACGGCAAAGCCACTCTCGAGGGCGGCGACGTGATGCCGATCGGCAACGGCGTGGTGTTGATCGGCATGGGCGAGCGCTCCTCGCGCCAGGCCATCGGTCAACTGGCCCAATCGCTGTTCGCCAAAGGCGCGGCCGACAAAGTCGTGGTCGCCGGCCTGCCGAAATCCCGCGCGGCAATGCACCTGGATACCGTGTTCAGCTTCTGCGACCGCGACCTGGTGACGGTCTTCCCGGAAGTGGTCAAGGAAATCGTGCCGTTCATCATCCGTCCTGACGAAAGCAAACCTTACGGTCTGGACGTACGACGGGAGAACAAAACGTTCCTCGAAGTCGTGGCCAACTCGCTGAACCTGCCGAATCTGCGCGTCGTGGAAACCGGCGGCAACAGCTTCGCCGCCGAGCGCGAGCAATGGGATGACGGCAACAACGTGGTGGCTCTGGAGCCCGGGGTCGTTATCGGCTACGACCGCAACACCTACACCAACACCCTGCTGCGCAAGGCCGGGGTCGAGGTCATCACCATCAGCGCCGGCGAACTGGGCCGTGGCCGTGGCGGCGGCCACTGCATGACCTGCCCGATCGTGCGCGACCCAATCGACTACTAAACGACCATCTCCCCGGCCGCACTGCCCCTGTCGCGGCCGGGCCGATTACCGAATCCAAGGAGAATCATCATGGCGTTCAACATTCACAACCGTAACCTGCTCAGCCTGGAACACCACACCCCACGTGAGCTGCGCTACCTGCTCGACCTGTCCCGCGACCTCAAGCGCGCCAAGTACACCGGCACCGAGCAGCAACACCTCAAGGGCAACAACATTGCCCTGATCTTCGAAAAAACCTCGACCCGCACCCGCTGCGCGTTCGAAGTCGCCGCCTATGACCAGGGCGCCAACGTCACCTACATCGATCCGAACTCTTCGCAGATCGGCCACAAGGAAAGCATGAAGGACACAGCCCGCGTGCTGGGTCGCATGTACGACGCCATCGAGTACCGTGGCTTCAAGCAGGAAATCGTCGAAGAACTGGCCAAGTTCGCTGGCGTGCCGGTGTTCAACGGCCTGACCGATGAATATCACCCGACCCAGATGATCGCCGACGTGCTGACCATGCGTGAGCACGCCGACAAGCCGATCCACGAAATCAGCTATGCCTACCTGGGCGACGCGCGCAACAACATGGGCAACTCGCTGCTGCTGGTCGGCTCCAAACTGGGTATGGACGTGCGCATCTGCGCGCCGAAAGCCCTGTGGCCGCACGATGACCTGGTCGATCGCTGCAAGCAATACGCAGAGGAAAGCGGCGCTCGCATCACCCTGACCGAAGACCCGAAAGCGGCGGTCAAGGGCGTGGATTTCATCCACACCGACGTCTGGGTATCGATGGGCGAGCCGGTTGAAGCCTGGGCCGAGCGGATCAAGCAACTGCTGCCGTATCAGGTCAACGCCGAGCTGATGAAAGCCACCGGCAACCCGCGCACCAAGTTCATGCACTGCCTGCCGGCGTTCCACAACAGCGATACCAAGGTCGGCAAACAGATCGCCGAGCAGTATCCGCACCTGGCCAACGGCATCGAAGTGACCGACGACGTGTTCGAGTCGCCTGCCTGCATCGCCTTCGAGCAAGCGGAAAACCGCATGCACACCATCAAGGCGATTCTGGTGTCGACTCTGGCTGATCTGTAACCCGGCTTTGGCACTGATCGTTCCCACGCTCCGCGTGGTAACGCCGCCCCCGGACGCTCCGCGTCCGCTGTGACGCAGAGCGTCACGGGATGCATTCCCACGCGGGAGCGTGGGAACGATCAGCGATCAACACGAAAAGGACATGCACCATGCGTATCGTCGTAGCTCTGGGCGGTAACGCCCTGCTCCGCCGTGGTGAGCCGATGACCGCTGACAACCAGCGCGCCAACATCCGCATCGCCACCGAGCAAATCGCCAAGATTCACTCCGGCAATCAACTGGTCATCGCCCACGGCAATGGCCCGCAAGTCGGCCTGCTGTCGCTGCAGGGCCTCTCCTATAAACCCGATGAAGCCTACCCTCTGGACGTGCTCGGTGCCGAAACCGAAGGCATGATCGGTTACATCATCGAACAGGAACTGGGCAATCTGCTGGACTTCGAAGTGCCGTTCGCCACCCTGCTCACCCAGGTCGAAGTCGATCCCAAAGATCCGGCCTTCAAAGACCCGACCAAATTCATCGGCCCGGTCTACGCCAAAGAAGAAGCCGAGCGCCTGGCCAAAGAGAAAGGTTGGGTGGTCAAGGCCGACGGTGACAAATACCGTCGCGTGGTGGCCAGCCCGAAACCCAAGCGCATCTTCGAGATCCGCCCGATCAAATGGCTGCTGGACAGGGGCAGCATCGTGATCTGCGCCGGCGGTGGCGGCATTCCGACCATGTATGGCGCTCATGGCAAGCTGCAAGGCATCGAAGCGGTGATCGACAAGGACCTGTGCTCGGCGCTGCTGGCCGAACAATTGGAGGCGGACTTGCTGGTGATCGCCACCGACGTCAACGCGGCGTACGTCGACTTCAAGAAACCGACCGAGAAAGCCATCGCCCAGGCCCATCCGGACGAACTCGACCGCCTGGGTTTCGCCGCCGGTTCCATGGGGCCGAAGGTGCAGACAGCTTGCGAATTTGCGCGCCATACTGGCAAGGTCGCGGTGATCGGTTCGCTCTCGGACATCGAAGCCATCGTCCAGGGCACCGCCGGTACGCGGGTCAGCACGGCAGCGCCGGGCATCACCTATCGATAAAAAGAAACTCCGGGGGCAGACCTCAGGTCTGCCCTTCTCCCATGCCTTGAAAGGAGAAAACCATGGCCCAGTTCGAACCCGGTCATTTGCATATTGAGCGGCATGCGTTGACTGACGATGACGTCAATTACAACGTGCACCTCGACTATGAAGTGTTCACCGACCCTCAGAAAGGCAAAGGGATACAGTTCACCCTTCACGGCAGCATGCAGGGCAAAGAGGTCAACGAACCGTTCTTTCTGCCCAAGGAGGAAGCCTACAACTTCGCTCGCAACGTGACGCAGATCGCCGAAAAATACGGCATCCCCAAAAGCCACAGCCAGCTCGGCTCGGTGCACAAGCATTACGACCTGATGTTTGAAGACATCCGCAAGCAGTTGAACATGCAATCCGGGGATCCGGTCAATCTCGAGCATTTCGAGTAACTCGAACTCACCCCATACCCCCTGTGGGCGAGCTTGCTTGCGAAAGCGCTCTGTCAGTCCATATCTTCATTGCTGATACACCGCATTCGCGAGCAAGCTCGCTCCCACAAGGGTATGTAGCCAGCGGAAGAACGCGCCCGGTTTCACCATTTCCCCGCCCCAAGGCATACTTGCCACCCTCCGCACTCCAGAACCCAGAACCACCCCATGCGTATCCACGTCAGCTTCATCGACCGCGTCGGCATCACCCAGGAAGTCCTGGCGATCCTCGGCGGACGCAATCTCAATCTGGATGCGGTGGAGATGATCCCGCCCAACGTCTACATCGACGCCCCGACCTTGAGCCCGCAAGTGCTCGAAGAACTGAAAGATGCGCTGTTTCGCGTGCGTGGCGTAGAAGCAGTGACCGTGGTCGACATTCTCCCCGGCCAGCGCCGGCACTTGCAGCTCGACGCCTTGCTCGCGGCAATGACCGACCCGGTACTGGCACTGGACAGCGCCGGCAAGGTGCTGCTGGCCAACCCGGCGCTGATCGCCTTGTACGGCCGCGAGCCGGCAGGCGAAAGCGTTTCGGAACTGTTCAATGATCCGCTCCTGCTGGAAACGTTGCTGGAGCAGGGCTTCCGCCTGCCGCTGCGGGAGATCACCGTCAACGGCCAGACCCTGTTGCTGGACGCCACACCGATCACCGACGCCGGCGCCCTGCTTACCCTGTATCAGCCGAACCGCATCGGCGAACAACTCTCGGCGCTGCACCACGACCATGCCGAAGGTTTCGATGCGCTGCTTGGCGAATCGCCGCCGATCCGTACCCTCAAGGCCCGCGCGCAACGCGTCGCGGCCCTCGATGCACCGCTGCTGATCCAGGGCGAAACCGGTACCGGCAAGGAACTGGTGGCCCGCGCCTGTCACGCCATCAGCGCCCGGCACAACGCACCGTTTCTGGCGCTGAACTGCGCGGCCCTGCCGGAGAACCTCGCCGAGAGCGAACTGTTCGGCTACGCCCCCGGTGCCTTCACTGGTGCACAACGCGGCGGTAAACCGGGGCTGATGGAACTGGCCAACCAGGGCACGGTATTCCTCGATGAGATCGGCGAGATGTCGCCGTACTTGCAGGCCAAGCTGCTGCGCTTCCTCAATGACGGCAGCTTCCGCCGGGTCGGCGGTGATCGCGAAGTAAAGGTCAACGTGCGGATTCTCAGCGCGACCCATCGCGACCTGGAAAAAATGGTCAGCGAAGGCCTGTTCCGCGAAGACCTTTTCTACCGCCTCAACGTGCTCAACGTCGAAGTGCCGCCGCTGCGCGAACGCGGCCAGGACATTCTCCTGCTGGCGCGCTATTTCATGCAGCAGGCCTGCGCGCAGATCCAGCGCCCGGTCTGCCGCCTCGCCCCGGGCACTTACCCGGCGCTGCTCGGCAATCGCTGGCCGGGCAACGTGCGGCAATTGCAGAACGTGATCTTCCGCGCCGCCGCGATCTGCGAAAGCAGCCTGGTGGACATCGGCGACCTCGACATCGCCGGCACCTCCGTGGCGCGTCAGACCGACACCGACGTCGACAGCCTGGAAGAAGCCGTGGAAGCTTTCGAGAAATCCTTGCTGGAAAAGCTCTACGTCAGCTACCCCTCGACCCGCCAACTGGCCAGCCGCCTGCAGACCTCGCACACCGCGATCGCCCACCGATTGCGCAAATACGGCATTCCCAACAAACCCTGATCTGACCGCAAATCCCCTGTGGGAGCGAGCTTGCTCGCGATGGCGGTGCGACATCCAAAAAGCTGTCGACTGACACGCCCTCATCGCGAGCAAGCTCGCTCCCACGGGGTTTTCCATCCAGCCGGCTCTCCATCCAGTTGAGGGTCCCAGCCCAAAAGCGACCTCCATCTGTACTGAAAGCGCTACAGCGGAACGATATCGCTACACCCTTCTCCGATCACCGCCGTGCAAGGCTTTGATCCGCTTCAGCTTTTTTCTTCGCCCCGAGCTGTAGCGATTTCGCTACAAGCCCCACCCTCAAAGCCTCTCGGCAAAATATCAACTCATTGATTTATAACGATATTTTTACGTTGGCCGCGTTCTTGCTAAGTAACCGCTCATAAAATCAGGGCATTGCCGCCCGAGTATTCCACCGCGTCCACCAGACGAGTCTGGCCCCTAGGAGATTCCATGAGCGAGTTGCGTTTTACTGAAGATCACGAATGGCTGCGCGCCGAAGCCGATGGCTCTGTCACTGTTGGCATCACCGCTTTCGCGCAGAACGCCTTGGGCGACGTGGTGTTCGTGCAACTGCCTGAATTGCAGGCGTACGAGAAAGGCGCCGAAGCCGCCACCGTGGAATCGGTAAAAGCCGCCAGCGGCGTTTACATGCCACTGGACGGCGAAGTCCTGGCCACCAACCCGGCCCTGGAAGACAGCCCTGAACTGGTCAACGAAGATCCGCTGGGCGAAGGCTGGTTCTTCCGTTTCAAGCCGGCCGACGCATCGGCCGTCGCCAAGCTGCTGGATCAAGACGCCTACGACCGCCTGATCAAAGCCCAAGCCGAAGCCTGAGGAACCTGACATGACCCAAGTTAATCTCGGCACCGCCAACGAATTCATCACCCGTCACATCGGCCCGCGCGCCGGTGACGAGCAAGCCATGCTCAACAGCCTCGGCTTCGACTCGCTCGAAGCCCTGAGCGCCAGCGTCATCCCGGAAAGCATCAAGGGCACCAGCGTGCTCGGCCTCGACGACGGCCTGAGCGAAGCCGACGCCCTGGCAATGATCAAAGGCATCGCCGGCAAGAACCAGTTGTTCAAGACCTACATCGGTCAGGGCTACTACAACTGCCACACGCCGTCGCCGATCCTGCGCAACCTGCTGGAAAACCCGGCCTGGTACACCGCTTACACCCCGTATCAGCCAGAAATTTCCCAGGGCCGTCTCGAAGCGCTGCTGAACTTCCAGACCCTGATCAGCGACCTGACCGGTCTGCCGATCGCCAACGCTTCCCTGCTCGACGAAGCCACCGCCGCTGCCGAAGCCATGACCTTCTGCAAACGCCTGAGCAAGAACAAGGGCAGCCACCAGTTCTTCGCCTCGGTCCACAGCCACCCGCAAACCCTCGACGTGCTGCGCACCCGTGCCGAGCCACTGGGCATCGACGTGGTCGTGGGCGATGAGCGTGAACTGACCGACGTGACGCCTTTCTTCGGCGCGCTGCTGCAATACCCGGCCAGCAACGGTGATGTGTTCGACTACCGCGAACTGACCGAACGCTTCCATGCCGCCAACGCACTGGTGGCCGTGGCTGCCGACCTGCTGGCCCTGACCCTGCTGACTCCACCGGGCGAATTCGGCGCGGACGTGGCCATCGGCAGCGCCCAACGCTTCGGCGTACCGCTGGGCTTCGGCGGCCCGCACGCTGCTTACTTCTCCACCAAGGATGCGTTCAAGCGCGACATGCCGGGCCGTCTGGTCGGTGTCTCGGTTGACCGCTTCGGCAAGCCGGCCCTGCGTCTGGCGATGCAGACCCGCGAGCAACATATCCGCCGCGAGAAGGCCACGTCGAACATCTGCACCGCACAAGTGCTGCTGGCCAACATCGCCAGCATGTACGCCGTGTACCACGGCCCGAAAGGCCTGACCCAGATCGCCAACCGCGTGCATCACCTGACCGCGATCCTGGCCAAGGGCCTGAGCGCCCTGGGCGTGACCGTCGAGCAAGTCAGCTTCTTCGACACACTGACCCTGGCCACCGGCGCGCAAACTGCTGCGTTGCACGACAAGGCTCGCGCTCAACAGATCAACCTGCGCGTGATCGATGCCCAGCGTCTTGGCCTGTCGGTCGACGAAACCACCACCCAGGCTGATATCGAAACCCTGTGGGGCCTGTTCGCCGACGGCAAGACCCTGCCGGACTTCGCTGCTCTGGCCGCTGCCGCGCAAAGCACCATTCCTGCCGCGCTGGTTCGCCAGTCACCGATCCTCAGCCACCCTGTGTTCAACCGTTATCACTCGGAAACCGAGCTGATGCGCTACCTGCGCAAGCTGGCGGACAAGGACCTGGCCCTCGATCGCACCATGATCCCGCTGGGCTCCTGCACCATGAAACTCAACGCCGCCAGCGAAATGATTCCGGTGACCTGGGCCGAGTTCGGCGCCCTGCACCCGTTCGCCCCGGCCGAGCAAAGCGCCGGTTACCAGCAACTGACCGACGAACTGGAAGCGATGCTCTGCGCCGCCACCGGTTACGACTCGATCTCCCTGCAACCGAACGCCGGTTCCCAGGGTGAGTACGCAGGTCTGCTGGCAATCCGCGCCTACCACCAGAGCCGTGGCGAAGACCGTCGCGACATCTGCCTGATCCCGTCGTCCGCTCACGGCACCAACCCGGCGACCGCGAACATGGCCGGCATGCGCGTGGTCGTGACCGCCTGCGACGCCCGTGGCAACGTGGACATCGAAGACCTGCGCGCCAAGGCCATCGAGCACCGCGAACACCTCGCCGCGCTGATGATCACTTACCCGTCGACTCACGGCGTATTCGAAGAAGGCATCCGCGAAATCTGCGGCATCATTCATGACAACGGCGGCCAGGTGTACATCGACGGCGCCAACATGAACGCGATGGTCGGCCTCTGCGCACCGGGCAAGTTCGGCGGCGACGTCTCGCACCTGAACCTGCACAAAACCTTCTGCATCCCGCACGGCGGTGGCGGTCCGGGCGTCGGCCCGATCGGCGTGAAATCGCACCTGACTCCGTTCCTGCCGGGCCACGGCCACATGGAACGCAAGGAAGGCGCGGTCTGCGCAGCACCGTTCGGCAGCGCGAGCATTCTGCCGATCACCTGGATGTACATTCGCATGATGGGTGGCGCAGGTCTCAAGCGCGCTTCGCAACTGGCGATCCTCAATGCCAACTACATTTCCCGTCGCCTGGAAGAGCACTACCCGGTGCTGTACACCGGCAGCAACGGTCTGGTGGCGCACGAGTGCATCCTGGATCTGCGTCCATTGAAAGACAGCAGCGGCATCAGCGTCGATGACGTCGCCAAGCGCCTGATCGACTTCGGCTTCCACGCCCCGACCATGTCGTTCCCGGTGGCCGGCACGCTGATGATCGAGCCGACCGAAAGCGAATCCAAGGAAGAACTGGACCGCTTCTGCGACGCCATGATCCGCATCCGCGAAGAAATACGCGCAGTGGAAAACGGCACCCTGGACAAGGACGACAACCCGCTGAAGAACGCTCCGCACACGGCTGCCGAGCTGGTCGGCGAGTGGACTCATCCGTACAGCCGCGAACAAGCAGTGTACCCGGTGGCGTCGTTGATCGAAGGCAAGTACTGGCCGCCGGTCGGTCGCGTCGACAACGTGTTCGGCGACCGCAACCTGGTCTGCGCCTGCCCGTCGATCGAAAGCTACGCTTGACCTGTGAGGGGGCGGGTTCGCCCGCCCCTTTCATGCGTGCCTGATGTGCCTATAACAAGAAACCGGAGAACAACCATGTCGTTAAGCGTGTTCGACCTGTTCAAGATTGGCATCGGCCCCTCCAGCTCCCACACCGTCGGCCCGATGCGCGCAGCTGCGCGTTTCGTCGAAGGCCTGCGTCGGGAAAACCTGTTGTCGGCCACTACCAGCGTCAGGGTCGAGTTGTATGGATCCCTCGGCGCCACCGGCAAGGGTCACGGCAGCGACAAGGCCGTGCTGCTGGGCCTGGAAGGTGAACACCCGGACACCGTGGATACTGAAACCGTCGCCGCACGTCTCACGCAGATTCGTGGCAGCGGGCGTTTGAATCTGCTCGGCGAACACAGCATTGCGTTCAACGAGAAAGAACACCTGGCAATGATCCGCAAACCGTTGGCCTATCACCCCAACGGCATGATTTTCCGTGCCTTCGATGCGGCGGGATTGCAGATCCGCAGCCGCGAGTACTACTCGGTCGGCGGTGGTTTTGTGGTCGACGAAGATGCGGCCGGTGCCGACCGCATCGTCGAGGACGCCACCCCGCTGACCTTCCCGTTCAAAAGTGCCAAGGACTTGCTCGGTCACTGCACCACCTACGGCCTGTCGATCAGCCAGGTGATGCTGACCAACGAAAGCGCCTGGCGCCCGGAAGCGGAAACCCGCGCCGGTCTGCTGAAGATCTGGCAAGTGATGCAGGACTGCGTGGCTGCCGGCTGTCGCAACGAAGGCATCTTGCCAGGCGGCCTGAAGGTCAAGCGAAGGGCGGCGGCGCTGCACCGGCAACTGTGCAAGAACCCGGAATCGTCGCTGCGCGACCCGCTGTCGGTGCTGGACTGGGTCAACCTCTACGCCCTCGCCGTCAACGAAGAAAACGCCAATGGCGGGCGCGTGGTTACGGCACCGACCAACGGCGCGGCGGGGATTATTCCCGCCGTATTGCATTACTACATGCGCTTCATTCCCGGCGCGAACGATGACGGCGTGGTGCGCTTCCTGCTGACTGCGGCGGCCATCGGCATTCTGTACAAGGAAAACGCCTCGATTTCCGGCGCCGAAGTCGGCTGTCAGGGCGAGGTCGGTGTGGCCTGTTCGATGGCGGCCGGCGCGTTGTGCGAAGTGCTCGGTGGCAGCGTGCAGCAAGTGGAAAACGCTGCCGAAATCGGCATGGAACACAACCTCGGCCTGACCTGCGACCCGATTGGCGGACTGGTGCAAGTGCCGTGTATCGAGCGCAACGCCATGGGCTCGGTCAAGGCGATCAATGCCGTGCGCATGGCCATGCGCGGAGACGGGCAGCACTTCGTCTCCCTCGACAAGGTCATCCGCACCATGCGCCAGACCGGCGCCGACATGAAAAGCAAATACAAAGAGACCGCCCGTGGCGGTCTGGCGGTCAACATTATCGAGTGCTGACAGACGCCCTCTCCCGATGGGAAAGGGATGAATAAATTTCCTCTCCCGACGGGAGAGGGTCGTAATGAGCTCCCTCTCCCTCCGGGATAGGGTTGGTGTGAATCAAGGAGTCACGCATGTCCACCGAACAACTGTCGAAAACCCCGCTGCACGCTCTGCACATCGAACTCGGCGCCCGCATGGTGCCGTTTGCCGGCTACGACATGCCGGTGCAATACCCGCTGGGCGTGATGAAAGAACACCAGCACACCCGTGAGCAGGCCGGGCTGTTCGATGTCTCGCACATGGGCCAGATCCGCCTGACCGGCGCCAATGCCGCCAAAGCTCTGGAAACCCTGGTACCGGTGGACATCATCGACCTGCCAGTGGGCATGCAGCGCTACGCGATGTTCACCAACGAAACCGGCGGCATCCTCGACGACCTGATGGTTGCCAATCTGGGCAATGACGAACTGTTCCTGGTGGTCAACGCCGCGTGCAAGGATCAGGACCTGGCCCATCTGCAAAAACACATCGGCGATCAATGCACCATTACCGAGCTCTTCGAAGCACGCGCCCTGCTCGCCCTGCAAGGCCCGGCCGCCGTGACCGTACTGGCACGCCTGGCGCCGCAAGTGGCGAAAATGACTTTCATGCAATTCGCCCGCGTGACTCTGCTGGGTGTGGATTGCTTTGTCAGCCGTTCGGGCTACACCGGTGAAGACGGTTTCGAAATCTCGGTTCCGGCAGCCGACGCGGAAAAACTCGCCCGCGCCCTGCTGGCCGAACCGGAAGTCGCCGCCATCGGCCTCGGCGCCCGTGACTCGCTGCGCCTGGAAGCCGGTCTGTGCCTGTACGGCCACGACATGAACACCGAGACCACCCCGATCGAAGCCAGCCTGCTGTGGGCAATCTCCAAGCCTCGGCGTGCCGACGGTGCGCGCGCCGGTGGTTTCCCCGGCGCGGAGCAAGTCTTCGCTCAACAGCACAATGGTGTTCAGCGCAAACGTGTCGGCCTGCTGCCGCAAGAGCGTACGCCGGTCCGTGAAGGTGCAGAGATCGTCAACGAAGCGGGCGAGATCGTCGGCAGCGTGTGCAGCGGCGGCTTCGGCCCGACCTTGGGCGGCCCGTTGGCCATGGGTTACCTGGACAGCGCCTACGTTGCACTCGATACGCCAGTTTGGGCAATTGTTCGTGGGAAAAAGGTGCCATTGCTTGTAAGCAAAATGCCATTTGTTCCACAACGCTACTATCGCGGTTGATTGACTGTTTCTATAAGTAACGCGATTGCGTTATGCGTGCACTAATGTGTAACGCAATCGCCATAAAACAGTGCACTCAGTTTACTTTCGTTTCGAATATGAACTTGGTTTATAACGTTCGAAAACAATTGAACGAGCTAATCGTATAAGCCGGTCTAGTGGACCTACCAAAGTGCCGGCAAGCGCAGGAAACTCGGGGTCTTCACGGGGCTTGTTTTTCCTCCCGTAGTTGGCGTAGAGTTTGTCCACTGTGTTTGCATGGGTCAGCTTGGAATCGTGACCTGGGCAGTAGCCTACAAGTTAGCTACATCCCGTTCGACGTCTTCTTACTCTCCTGCAACCAGCCCCAGTACTCTTTCATGAGGAAGAGACTGTCATCAATTTTTGCGTCAAAGGAAATAAGAAATGTCCCAACGTCAGAGCGGTACCGTCAAGTGGTTTAACGACGAGAAAGGTTTTGGTTTTATCACTCCAGAAAGCGGTCCGGATCTGTTCGTGCATTTCCGTGCCATTCAGGGCAACGGCTTCAAGAGCCTGAAAGAAGGCCAGAAAGTGACCTTCGTTGCAGTGCAAGGCCAGAAAGGCATGCAGGCTGACGAAGTTATCGCAGAAGCCTGATTTTCTGTTACGAAAAAGCCCCTGATATTGATATCAGGGGCTTTTTTGTGGGCGCAAATCCGTAAAATGGCGCTTCACTTTCCGTCCAGAGGCTGCCATGTCGAAACACCTGCTCACTCCCCAGGGCGATTTCCCCACCGTCGGCCTGGGTCGTCGTCTGGCAGCGATGTTCTATGACTTTCTATTGTGCACCGCCCTGCTGATCGTGACGGGTGGCGTCTACAAGATGATTCAGGCGGCAATCATCGGCGAGGAGCGTCTGCGGGTTCTGACTGACGCCGGGCAGCTGGATGGCGATCCGCTGTACTCCACAGTGCTGCTGCTGGTGCTGTTCGGCTTCTTCGCCAAGTTCTGGACTCACGCCGGGCAGACCCTGGGCATGCAGGTCTGGGGCATTCGCGTGCAGAACGCTGATGGCACTGCGATCAGCCTGTGGCAGGCGTTGCTGCGGTTCATGGTATCGATTGCGTCGTGGCTGTGCCTGGGCCTTGGGTTCTTCTGGTCGCTGTTCGACAAACAGAAACGCGCCTGGCATGACATCTACTCCGACACGCAGCTCGTGCGAATCCCGAAAAAGACCAAATAATCCTCCAGATGCAAAAACGCCCCGATCCAATCGGGGCGTTTTAGTTTGCAGCTCAGAGTCAGGCGTTGCCGGCCAGCTTCATCCGCGCGGCCTGAGTGAAATCGAGCATGCGCTTGAGCGGGCGGATCGCCTGTGGGATCAGGGCCGGGTCGACGAAGATCTCGTTCGAGCCTTCCTTCAGGCACTTGAGGGTGCGCTCAAGGGTGTTCATGGCCATCCACGGGCAATGTGCGCAACTGCGGCACGCTGCGCCGTTACCGGCGGTTGGCGCTTCGATGAAGACCTTGTCAGGGCACAGCTGCTGCATCTTGTAGAAGATGCCGCGATCGGTGGCGACGATCAGGGTCTTGTTCGGCAGCGATTGAGCGGCGGCGATGAGCTGGCTGGTGGAGCCGACGGCGTCCGCCAGTTCGATCACCGAGGTCGGCGACTCCGGGTGCACCAGAATGGCAGCGTCCGGGTACAGCGCCTTCATGTCTTCCAGCTGCTTGGACTTGAACTCTTCGTGGACGATGCAGGCACCGTCCCACAGCAGCATGTCGGCGCCGGTCTGACGCTGGATATAGGTGCCCAGGTGCTTGTCCGGGCCCCAGATAATGGTTTCGCCGTTATCCATCAGGCTTTCGACGATTTCCAGTGCGCAGCTGGAGGTCACTACCCAATCGGCCCGGGCTTTGACGGCAGCCGAGGTGTTGGCATACACCACCACGGTGCGTTCCGGATGCTGATCGCAGAACGCCGAGAACTCGTCCACCGGGCAACCCAGATCCAGCGAGCAGGTCGCTTCCAGGGTCGGCATCAGCACGCGTTTTTCAGGGTTGAGAATCTTCGCGGTCTCACCCATGAATTTCACGCCGGCGACCACCACGGTCTTGGCCGGATGGGCGTTGCCGAAGCGGGCCATTTCCAGGGAGTCAGAAACGCAACCGCCGGTTTCTTCGGCGAGGGCCTGGATGATCGGATCGCAATAAAAGTGGGCAACCAGCACCGCGTCCTGAGCCTTGAGCTCGGCGGCGATGGCGGAACGGTAATAGGCCTCTTCCTCGGCCGTCAGCGGCTTGGGCTGCTTGGCGTCGAGGTGGGCTTGTACCAGAAGGCGTTCGGAAATCTGCGTCATGTTCGCAAGACCTGCAGGCGCATTCGCGCGAAAGTCGAGTATACACCCGGCTCCGGACCGCTTGAGGGTACCGCCGGGAAAGTGAGTATTATCAGGCACGGACAGCGTTGGAGCTGCGCAAGGCTACAGAATATCCCGGTGATACAAAAGATGATTCTGACCTGCGTCACGGCGGGAAGAAACGAAGGGTCGGATGCCTGAATCGCAGGCAAAAAAAAATCCGGAAATCCTCACTTTCGTGGGCCTTCCAGACTTTTAAAAACAGCAAAAATGGTGGGTCGTGTGGGATTCGAACCTACGACCAATTGGTTAAAAGCCAACTGCTCTACCAACTGAGCTAACGACCCGCTGTGTGGTGGCGCGTATAATACTGATTTTTAAGGACTATTCAACACCTAATTTGAAAAAAATCAAAAATAAGGTGTCGGGTCGCTGATTCCGGCCGCCGCGAAGCCTTCTGCACGCAGTCGGCAGCTGTCGCATTTGCCACAAGCGCGGCCGTCATCGTCGGCCTGATAGCAGGAAACGGTCAGCGCGTAATCGACGCCCAGCTTCACGCCAGCCTGGACGATCTGCGCCTTGCTCAGGTTCTGCAGTGGTGCCTGGATGCGGAAACCATTGCCTTCCACACCAGCCTTGGTCGCCAGATTGGCCATGCGCTCAAACGACTCGATGAACTCGGGACGGCAATCCGGGTATCCGGAGTAATCCACTGCGTTGACGCCGATAAAGATGTCACTGGCGCCGAGCACTTCAGCCCAGCCCAAGGCCAGCGAAAGGAAAACCGTGTTGCGCGCCGGCACGTAGGTCACCGGAATGCCTTCGCCCAACTCTTCCGGAATATCGATGCTGGTGTCGGTCAAGGCCGACCCCCCCATGCCATTCAGGTTCAGGCCGATCACCTTGTGCTCGACCACACCCAGATCGCGAGCAACGCGAGCAGCAGCATGCAGTTCAGCGTGGGAACGCTGACCGTAATCGAAACTCATGGTGTAGCAGGCGTAGCCTTCAGCGCGCGCCATCGCCACGACCGTGGCCGAGTCCAGCCCACCCGAAAGCAGGATTACCGCACGTTTTTGGCTAGTATTCAGTTGTTCAGTCATCTCAGCGCCCCGGCTCATCATTCCATAGATATTTATGCAGCTGCAGTTGCAGGCGCACTGGCAGGTTATCCGCCACCACCCAGTCCGCCAGATCCCGAGCATTCAGGTCGTGGTGACTTGGGGAAAACAGCACTTCACCTGCACGTCGCTCGAGACCGTACTGGATCAGCTTCGATACCGCCCAGTCATAGTCCTCCCGCGAGCAGATGACAAACTTCACCTGATCGTTGGGCGTCAGCAGTTCGATGTTCTCGTAACGGTTGCGATGGGCTTCTTTGGAGTCAGGCGTCTTCAGGTCGACCACCCGACTGACCCGCGGATCGACCGCCGAGATGTCGAGGGCGCCGCTGGTTTCCAGCGAGACTTCGTAGCCGGCATCGGACAATTGCTTGAGCAAAGGGATGGCGTTGGGCTGAGCCAGCGGCTCACCGCCAGTGACACAGACGTAGCGCGGGCGAAAGCCGGCCACTTGCTCGAGGATGTCGTCGAGGGTGCGGATCGTGCCACCGCTGAATGCGTAGGCGCTGTCGCAGTATTGGCAACGCAATGGGCAACCGGTCAGGCGCACAAAAACCGTGGGCAGCCCGGCAGTCCGCGTTTCCCCCTGCAACGAGTAGAAAACTTCGGTGATTCTCAATGTGTCTTGCATAGTCGCCACGGGCGTAACAGCTAAACAGGCTGTCCGCCTCCGTCAGGCACTTCAGGCAACCCCGCCAACGCGTAGATCACCAGAAGCGTGTTTCATAAAAGGGCGTGAATTCTAACGAAAAAACCCGCGACAAGCGCGGGTTTCTTCCAAACGGGTCAAACGCTGTTACATGCGTTGCAAGTCGCGCTGGGCCAACTGAGCGGCGGATGTGCCCGGATACTGGGCCACCACCTGCTGCAGAATGCCTTTGACCTTGTCGGTATGACCGAGGCGGCGTTCTACGTCAGCCAGCTTGTACAGCGAATCCGGCACTTTGGCGTGCTTGGGATACAGCTGCGAAACCTTGGCGAAAGCTTGACCTGCGCCTTGCAGATCCCCCTTGGCCAGGTTCACTTCACCCAGCCAGTACTGGGCGTTGCCCGCGTATTGGCTGTTCGGGTACTTACGCAGGAAAGCGGCAAACGCCTGGCTGGCCTTGTCGAAATCCTTGGCCTTGATCAGGTCGAAAGCTGCATCGTAATACAGCTTTTCCTTGGCCGGATCAGCCGGTTCGCCACCCGCAGCAGGTGCCTGGGCGGCAGCAGCGGCCCCGGCTCCAGCGGCGGCACCGGCAGCAGCACTTGCATCGCCACCGGCAGAAGAATTCTCGGGATTCGCGGCAGGTGCAACGCCGGACCCTATGCGCCGATCGAGATCCTGGTATCGCTCCAGGGATTCCTGTTTCATGCGCGAAACCTGGTTCTGCAGTTCTTCGATCACGCCTTGCTGGCGCGACAGTTGATCCTGCATTTGTTGCAGTTGGTTGAACAGCATGCCTTGTGCCGAGGCAGGGGCCGAAGCCGCTCCCCCGGCATAGGCGCCGTTCGTACCGTAACCTGCAGGCGGATAACTGCTCCCGCTATTGTTATAACCGGAGTTGTCATCGACCACAGGAACCGCAGCCCACGCCACAAGCGGCGCGAGGCTGAGAGCCAGAACAGTTACAGCACGACGGCACGTTCGCATATCGAATTACTTACGCAGTTCGACGCGACGGTTTTGAGCCCAGGACTGCTCGTCGTTGCCGGTAGCAACTGGACGCTCTTCGCCGTAGGAAACCAGTTCCAGCTGAGCTGGGGAAACACCTTGCAGTACCAGGTAGCGCTGAACGGCTTTCGCACGACGCTCGCCCAGTGCCATGTTGTACTCACGAGTACCACGTTCGTCGGTGTTGCCTTCCAGAACAACGCGAGCGCCGTTTGCTTTCAGGTCTTTGGCGTGAACGTCCAGAGCGCGCATGGCTTCTGGCTTCAGGTCCGAGCTGTCGTATTCGAAGTAGAAGGTGGTGATTGCGCGCAGAGCAGCTTCTTCGCTCAGGGAACCGTCAACTGCACCAGTGTTTGCGCCGTAACCAGCGTTTGGATCAACAGCGCCTTCACCGGCGTTGTCGCCGCCTTTGGACGAGCAACCTACAGCTACAGCCATGGCCAGAGCCAGCGCAGCAAATTTACCAAACTTCAGCATTTCCATCGTGAAACTCCTAATGAACCCCAGTGTGTTAAGTAAAACGTAAAGCGCCGCGTCAGTTCAGGTAAGGGGACCAGGACGGTTCTCTGACTTCGCCTTGAGCGGTAGGAAGCGGGAGCCTCACGCGTCCATTAATGGACACGAGCATCAAGACTCCCCGGCCCTGCTGGCGGGTGGCGTAGATTACCATGGTGCCGTTGGGCGCAACAGTAGGCGACTCGTCCAGAGTGCTATCAGTGAGGATTTTTACACTTCCGCGCTGCAAATCCTGGGCCGCCACTTTGAAATTGGTGAAACCGTCCTGACGATGGATCATCACCAGGGTCTTTTCATCTGCCGAAAGCTTGGGGTTGGCGTTGTAGTTGCCCACGAACGTCACGCGCTCGGCACCGCCGCCACCGGCGCTGGTCTTGTAGATCTGCGGCTTGCCGCCACGGTCGGAGGTGAAGTAGATGGTCGAGCCATCCTTGCCCCAGTACGGTTCGGTGTTGATGCCAGGACCTGCGGTCACGCGGGTGATCTGACGCGAACCGAGGTTCATCACGTAGATGTCCGGGTTACCGTCCTTCGACAATACGAACGCCAGGCGATTGCCGTCCGGCGACCAGGCTGGCGCGCCGTTCAGGCCTTCGAAGTTGGTGATCTGCTCGCGGCGACCGGTGTCGATGTTCTGCATGAAGATGCGCGGACGCTTCTGCTCGAACGACACGTAGGCGATACGCTTGCCGTCCGGTGCAAAACGCGGCGACAGGATCGGCTCACGCGATTGCAGCAAGGTCACGGCGCGGGCGCCGTCATAGTCCGAGCGCTGCAGGGTGTAACGGGTGTTCTTCTCGGAGAAACGCTCGGCTGTGACGTACAGCAGGCGAGTCGAGAATGCACCTTTAATGCCGGTCAGTTTTTCGAAGGACTGATCGGAGATGTAGTGCGCCATGTCGCGCAGCTGTTCGGTGGTGCCGGACACACTGCCGTCAGCCACTTTCTGCTCGGTGGCGACGTTGAACAAAGCCCACTGCACCTGCAGACGGCCGCCGGCCGGCACGATGCTGCCGACCATCATGTATTGCGCGCCCACCGCCTTCCAGTCGCGGAAGATGATTTCGCTCGGCTGGCTTGGCTGGCTGATCATGTTTTGCTTCGGAATCGGCGAGTAGTAGCCCGAGTTGCGCAAATCGTTACCAATGATTTCAGCCATGTCATCCGGCAGGACGGCACCGCCCTGGAAACCGAACGGCACGACGGCGATCGGAGTCGCCCGATCGCTGCCGCTGGTGACCAGAATGTTCTTTTCATCCGCCATCGCGATCCCTGCCATGCAGCAGATCACGACCAGCATTCCTCGAAGAAGGTTTCTCACAAGGCTAGATCCTCAGGTGTGAATGTCATCTTGAATGAACGATACGGAGCGAAATCGCTCGGCTTCATTCCCTGCATTTCCGTCAAACGTCCAATATTCTTGACCGCTGCCACTGCAGACGCATCGAACGGACCGTCGCCACTGGACTTCGCCACGCTGACCGAAGTCACCGTACCGTCCGGCAACATGCCGATCTGCAGCACAACCGTCATGCCTTTGCGTGCCGAAGGTGGACGTGCCCAGCCTTCCGCTGCCCGCGCACGAATCAGGTCATCGAAACTGCCCGCGACTTCATCGCCCTGCTCATCGGCCAAGGCCTGCTGGCGCTGCGGCGTGTCGGAAAGCAAATCTGCCAGGGCCTGAGCCTTTTTGTCTTCGGCGGATTTACGTGCCGCTTCCTGCGCTTTCTTCTTCGCAGCATCGGCAGCAGCTTTCTTCTTCGCGTCTTCGGCGACTTTCTTCTTCGCCTCTTCAGCTTCAGCTTTCTTCTTGGCGTCTTCGGCGGCTTTCTTTTTCGCGTCTTCGACGATCTTCTTCTTGGCTTCTTCAGCGGCCGCTTTCTTGGCCTCTTCTTCAGCAGCCTTCTTGGCTTCTTCTTCGGCTTTCTTCTTGGCTATATCAGCCAATTGTTTCTCTTCTGCCTTCTTGGCCTCAGCGGCTTTCTTCGCGTCTTCGGCTTTCTTGGCTTCATCAGCCTTCTTCGCCTCGTTCGCTTTCTTCGCCTCATCGGCCTTCTTGGCTTCCTCGGCCTTTTGAGCCGCTTCTTCTTTCTTTTGTTCCGCAGCTTTCACCGCTTCCTGCTCGACCCTTTTCTGCTCCATCTGCTCGACTTCGGTCTGGCGCGCGGCGGATTTCTTCGCCTCACCCGCAATCTTCTGATTGGTCTGGGTGGTCGCCTGACTTTTCGATTTCAGCTGGTACAGGGTCGCCTGGACAATCGGCTTGGCCGGCGGCAGCTCAGGCGTCATGGCGAAACTGACAAACAGCATGCCGAACACCAGCACGTGCAAGCCAATCGCCCAGACGCTGGGCCAGAAGTAGCTTTCCGAGGCGGACGGCTCTCGCTGTTGCTGCATCAGGGCGCCTCGGTGATCAAGCCAACGTTACCGACCCCGGCTTTCTGCAACCCGCCCATGGCGCCCATGACGGAGCCATAATCGACGGACTTGTCGCCACGGATGAAGACCTGGGTACGCTTGCCGCCTTCAGTGCCGGCGCGAATGATCTTGGTCACCGCGTCGGTCATCTGTGGCAGGGTCATGGCCCGGTCCTGTTGCTTCTCGGTGTCGACTTCGCTGCCAAGGTTCCAGTAGTAGGTCTTGTCAGCCTTGATCGAAATGGTCAGCACCTGGGTGTTGTTGTCCTGCGGCAAGGCTTCGCTGGAAACCTTGGGCAGATCCACCTTCACGCCCTGATTGAGCATCGGCGCAGTCACCATGAAGATGACCAGCAGCACCAGCATCACGTCGATGTAAGGCACTACGTTCATCTCGGCGACCGGCTTGCGCTTGTGTCGGGCTCGAGTGATTAAAGCCATCGGGAAATACCTGCTTATTCTTCGCTGGTGTGCACTTTGCGGTGCAGGATCGCCTGGAATTCATCGGCGAAGGTGTAGTAGCGGCTCAGCAAGGTTTCGCTGCGGGCAGAGAAACGGTTGTAAGCGATAACGGCCGGGATTGCGGCGAACAGACCGATCGCAGTGGCGATCAGGGCTTCGGCGATGCCGGGTGCCACAGTGGCCAGGGTGGCCTGTTGTGCGCTGGCCAGACCACGGAAGGAGTTCATGATCCCCCAGACGGTACCGAACAGACCGATGTACGGACTGACGGAACCCACGGTAGCGAGGAACGGCAGGCTCTGCTCGAGCTTTTCTTCTTCGCGGGAGATGGCGACGCGCATGGCACGGGCCACACCTTCCATCACCGCTTCAGGATCGACACCTGGCTGCTGACGCAGACGGGAAAACTCCTTGAAGCCGGCGCGGAAGATCTGCTCGACGCCCGAATCCGGATCCGGGTTGCTGCCGGCCTGACGATAGAGCTTGGACAGGTCGATACCCGACCAGAAGCGCTCCTCGAAGCTCTCCAGGGCGCGTCGACCGGCGCGCAGCAGATTGCTGCGCTGAAAGATCATGATCCATGAGGTCACCGATGCGGCCACCAGGGTCAACATTACCAACTGCACCACGATGCTGGCATTGCTGACCAGGCTCCACATGGAGGAATGGTCGACGACGTTAGCTTCCACGCTTTATCTCCTGCTTTGAGTGTGTACCCGTGCCGACCGCGTCGGCAAAGGCCGCACGCAGGTCTTCGGGAAGGGCCCGGGGTTTCAAACTGTTAGTGCGCACACAGGCCACCAGAAACTGCCCTTCGCAGAGCAGCACATTATCCGTTGCCCGCCTGACCTGCTGTCGAAAGCGCAGGCTGGCACGGTTCAATTCGATTACATCAGCGCTTACCAGAAGCTCGTCGTCCAGTCGCGCCGGCGCGTGATAACGCGCTTCGCTGGAATGCACGACGAACAACAGGTCCTCCCCTGCCAGCGCCGACTGGGCAAAGCCCAGCTCCCGGAGCCGCTCGGTTCGAGCCCGTTCCATAAACTTGAGGTAATTAACGTAATACACGATGCCGCCCGCATCGGTGTCCTCGTAATAAACGCGACAACGATGTGCGAACGGCTCAAGCCCGTTTTGCGCGCGCATACTCTAGTGCTTACTCCTCGGGTTGCCAATCCGGCCAGGCAACTGTTTTTCAATGTTCAAAGGCTTTACCGCAAAAGTACCGTCCTGAGACAGTACAAACGCTGAATAAATCGCCATTAAATGTGTATCAATCGTCCACGGCATCAAGAAACTCGTCTGCCACGGGCATTTCGCCCATTCGTGTCGGAATGTTTAAACCAAAATGCAGGTACGCGTGGCGAGTAACCACCCTGCCGCGCGGCGTCCGCATGATGTACCCCTGCTGAATGAGGTACGGCTCGAGCACGTCCTCGATGGTGTGGCGTTCTTCACTGATCGCCGCCGCCAGACTGTCGATGCCCACCGGGCCGCCATCGAACTTTTCGATCATGGTCAACAGCAGACGCCGGTCCTGATGATCGAAACCGTGCTCGTCGACATCCAGCAGGTTCAGCGCCAGATCCGCGACGGACTTGGTGATGTGCCCCTTGGCCCGGACTTCGGCGAAATCCCGCACCCGGCGCAACAATCGGTTGGCGATTCGCGGCGTGCCCCGAGCGCGGCGAGCGATCTCGAAAGACCCTTCCGGATCCAGCGGCAGACCGAGAATGCTCGCCGAACGGCTGACAATCGTCGCCAGATCAGCTGTGCTGTAGAACTCGAGGCGCTGGACGATGCCGAAACGGTCGCGCAACGGGTTGGTCAGCATACCTGCCCGCGTGGTTGCACCGACCAGGGTGAACGGCGGCAGATCGAGTTTGATCGAACGCGCCGCCGGCCCTTCACCGATCATGATATCGAGCTGGAAATCTTCCATGGCCGGGTACAGCACTTCTTCAACAATCGGCGACAGACGATGGATTTCATCGATGAACAGCACATCGTGCGGTTCAAGATTGGTCAACAGCGCCGCTAGGTCCCCCGGACGCTCAAGCACCGGACCGGAAGTGCTCTTGATCGATACGCCCATTTCCTCGGCGATGATGTTCGCCAGGGTGGTTTTACCCAGCCCCGGCGGACCGAAGATCAGGGTGTGGTCGAGGGATTCGCTACGACCACGAGCGGCCTGGATAAACAGTTCCATCTGCTCGCGAACGGTCGGCTGGCCGATGTATTCGGCCAGACTGACGGGACGTATCGCCCGATCCTGGACTTCTTCGCGCTCACGCGGACTGTGCGTGGCGGCGATCAGACGATCAGCTTCAATCACTTAAATCATTCCCTTCAGGGCGCGTCGAATCATGTCTTCGCTGCTCAGGCCTTTCTCTTTGATTGCGGAAATCGCCTTGCTCGCTTCCTGTGGCTTGTAACCCAGAGAAATCAGCGCGCTGACCGCATCATTCTCGGCGGTATTGACCGGCGCCGGGCCGTCCGGCTGGTTCGGAACCAGCGCAAACATGGCCGGCGAGGTTTCCCAGGCCTTGAAGCGATCCTTGAGCTCGACCAGCAGACGCTCGGCGGTTTTCTTGCCCACGCCCGGCACCTTGGTCAGCGCCGAGGTGTCCTGGGACTGCACGCAGCGGATCAGCTCATCGACTTCCAGACTCGACATCAAGGCCAGGGCCAGTTTCGGCCCCACACCATTGAGACGGATCAACTCGCGAAAAAAGTCTCGCTCACGCTTGCCGGCAAAACCATAGAGTAACTGCGCGTCTTCGCGTACGACCAAATGGGTGTGCAAGGTCAGCGGTTCACCGACCGACGGCAGACGATAAAGGGTGGTCATGGGCACTTCCAGCTCATACCCGAGGCCATTTACATCCAGAATCAGGTGCGGCGGCTGTTTCTCAGCCAGAGTGCCGCGCAAGCGTCCAATCACGTTTCAGATCCTTGAGCGTTGGCCAGCCGTGGGCTGGCGACCGACAGAACATGGATTTACGGCCGACGACCCAGGCGCGAAATCCAAATTCCGTGAAATTGACTGCTGATGCTATCAGAGACGCAGGCGCCCGCCACGACTGCGTGCCGTTCCCAGGCCGTGCGGCAACAGACTGGAGCGGGTGTGAGCGTGACAAATGGCGATGGCCAGGGCGTCCGATGCGTCGATTTGCGGTTTGCTGGTGAGCTTGAGCATATGCATGACCATCATCTGCACCTGCTCTTTATTGGCGGCGCCGGTGCCGACCACGGCCTGCTTGACCTGAGTAGCTGTGTACTCGGCAATCTCCAGGCTCTCTTCGGCGCCGGCAACGATAGCGGCCCCACGGGCCTGCCCGAGCTTGAGCGCCGAATCGGCGTTTTTCGCCATGAACACCTTTTCGATGCCCATGGTCACCGGGCCGTAGGTCTGAATGATTTCCCGCACGCCGCGATAGACGATCTGCAGGCGCTCGTGCAGCTCGCCGGCACCAGTGCGGATGCAACCCGAGGCGACATAGATGCAACCGCCGCGTCCGGTATCGCGAACAATGCCGTAACCGGTAATGCGCGAACCGGGGTCGATACCAAGAATTAAAGTCATAACGCCTGCAGGTTCGGTAAAAGCACTGAATTCGAGATAACGCATAACAAATGTGGGAGCTGGCTTGCCAGCGATGGCGGTGTGTCAGGCACCATCATTACCTGATGTGCCGACGCCATCGCTGGCGAGCCAGCTCCCACATTGCAGCCTAGCCGCTCTTAACCGAGCTGAGCGGCCACGTCTTCCGGAATGTCCGCGTTGGAGTAGACGTTCTGCACGTCGTCCAGGTCTTCCAGCATATCGATCAGCTTGAGCACCTTCTCGGCCCCCTCCAGATCCAGTTCGGCGCTGGTGGTCGGCTGCATGACGATTTCCGCGTCATCACCCTTGAAACCTGCGGCTTCCAGGGCAGTGCGCACCGCATAGAAACTGGTGAACGAGGTGAACACGTCGATCGAGCCGTCTTCGTGGCTGACCACGTCGTCGGCATCGGCTTCCAGCGCCGCTTCCGTCAGCGCGTCTTCGTCGACGCCTGGCGCAAAGCTGATCTGGCCCTTGCGTTCGAACAGGTAGGCTACCGAACCGTCGGTACCTAGGTTGCCGCCACACTTGCTGAACGCATGGCGCACAGCCGCTGCGGTACGGTTGCGGTTGTCGGTCATGCACTCGACCATCACCGCCACGCCACCCGGGCCGTAACCTTCGTAGGTCAGCTCTTCAACGTTGTCGGCTTCGGTCGCACCGGCGCCACGGGCAACGGCACGGTCGATGATGTCCCGGCTCATGTTGGCGCCCAGCGCCTTGTCCAGGGCCAGACGCAGACGCGGGTTGGAGCCCGGATCACCGCCGCCCTGACGGGCCGCCACGGTCAGTTCGCGGATCCACTTGGTGAAGATCTTGCCTCTCTTGGCATCCTGGCGTTCTTTGCGGTGCTTGATGTTCGCCCACTTGGAATGACCTGCCATAACTCGCTCCGAATTCTCTTGAACAATGCCCGCCATGCAGGTGCATCGGCCAGCAAAAAAACTTGTTTTCAATCACTGCAGAAAGAAAAAAGGCGCATCCGAAGATGCGCCTTCAGGCCCGTCTTACTCGGCCTTTGGCGTCTCGCGCAAACGAATGTGCAATTCGCGCAATGCCTTCGCATCCACAACACCCGGCGCCTGCGTCATCACATCGGCAGCACTCTGGGTTTTCGGGAAGGCGATCACTTCACGGATCGACTGGGCGCCGGTCATCAGCATTACCAGACGGTCCAGACCGAAGGCCAGGCCACCGTGCGGCGGCGCGCCGTATTTCAGGGCGTCGAGCAGGAAGCCGAACTTCTCTTCCTGTTCCGCTTCGTTGATGCCCAGCTGACGGAACACCGCCTGTTGCATCTCTTTACGGTGGATACGGATCGAACCGCCACCCAGTTCGGTGCCGTTCAGCACCATGTCATAGGCACGGGACAAAGCGCCTGCCGGGTTGGCTTCCAGCTCTTCAGGCGAGCACTTCGGCGCGGTGAACGGGTGGTGCAGAGCCGAGAAGCTGCCGTCGTCGTTCTCTTCGAACATCGGGAAGTCAACGACCCACATCGGAGCCCATTCGCAAGTCAGCAGCTTCAGGTCGTGACCGAGCTTGATACGCAGCGCGCCCAGGGCTTCGCTGACGATCTTGGCCTTGTCGGCACCGAAGAACACGATATCGCCATCGACTGCGCCGACGCGATCGAGGATCACGTTCAGGTTGGCTTCCGGGATGTTTTTCACGATCGGCGATTGCAAACCTTCAACACCGGCAGCGCGCTCGTTGACCTTGATGTACGCCAGGCCCTTGGCACCGTAGATGCCGACGAACTTGGTGTAGTCGTCGATCTGCTTGCGCGGCATGCTCGCCCCGCCTGGAACTCGCAGCGCGGCGATACGGCATTTCGGATCGTTGGCAGGACCGCTGAAGACCTTGAAATCAACTTCTTTCAGCTGATCGGCCACATCGACCAGTTCCAGCGGGTTACGCAGGTCCGGCTTGTCGGAACCGTAACGGCGCATGGCTTCTTCAAAAGTCATGTGAGGGAATTCGCCGAATTCCAGATCCAGCACTTCCTTGAACAGGTTGCGGATCATGCCTTCGGTCAGGCCCATGATGTCCTTTTCGTCGAGGAAGCTGGTCTCGATGTCGATCTGAGTGAACTCAGGCTGACGGTCGGCACGCAGGTCTTCGTCGCGGAAGCACTTGGCGATCTGGTAGTAGCGGTCGAAGCCGGCGACCATCAGCAGTTGCTTGAACAGCTGTGGCGATTGCGGCAGCGCGAAGAACGAACCAGCGTGGGTACGGCTCGGCACGAGATAGTCACGCGCGCCTTCCGGAGTGGCACGGGTCAGGATCGGCGTTTCGACGTCGAGGAAGCCGTTTTCGTCCAGGTAGCGACGAATGCTGGTGGTCATGCGCGAACGCAGACGCAGCTTCTCGGCCATTTCCGGACGACGCAGGTCCAGGAAGCGATAACGCAGGCGGGTTTCTTCGCCGACGTCGGAGAACTCGTTCAGCGGGAACGGCGGGGTTTCCGACTCGTTCAGCACTTCCAGCTCGTAGCCCAGCACTTCGATCATGCCCGACGCCATGTTGGCGTTGGTGGCACCGGCCGGACGCAGGCGAACCTTGCCGGTGATCTTCACGACGTATTCGCTGCGCACGCGATCGGCAGCGGCGAAGCTCTCGGCGCGATCCGGATCGAACACTACCTGGGCCAGACCGTCACGATCACGGATATCGAGGAAAATCACCCCGCCGTGGTCGCGACGACGGTGAACCCATCCGCAAAGGGTAATTTCCTGGCCTTCCAGGCTTTCGTTCAGTTGGCCGCAATAATGGCTGCGCATCATGGTAGTGGTTCGCTTCTCGTAATTCGAAATTCGGTGGAGATCCGGTTGCACTCAAGCAATGTGCAATCTGTGGAAACTCGCGCGTGTCGTTCGACCTGGGTTTGAACCCTAGTCAGATTTGTCGCCACCGGCCAGATTCTTCTTCGCGCCGGTCTTGAAATCGGTTTCGTACCAGCCGCTGCCACTGAGGCGAAAGCCCGGCATCGACAGTTGCTTCTTGAGTTCCGGCGCCTGGCAGGCAGGGCAATCGACCAATGGGGCGTCACTGATCTTTTGAATGGCTTCCAACTGATGACCACAGGAAGCACATTGGTAATCGTACATCGGCATGGGGTTGTCTCGGCAATCAGATTGCCAGCACACGCAGGGCTGTGCGGCGAAAGAGCGGGATTATATCCATTAAATGCGGCCTGTGCAGCCGGAAGACTGCACAGGCCGTCTTGTCAGTGACAACCCGCGGCGGGCGTCCCCGGAGAATCCCGCAGGCCATGCACCACGCACACCACCCGCACCAGACCGCTGAAGTTTTTCACCCCGCCATGGCGCAGGTGCACTTCACGATCGACACGGGACAACAGCGCGCCGACCGAACAGCAATTGTCTTCGGCCATCCGGCCTAGAATATTCCAGTAAACCTGCTCCAGCCGCATGCAGGTCGCGAACCCGTTCAAGCGTACCGATCGGGACAGTGGCCGGATCAACTCCATGTCGAACCCGCCGAGAAACGGCTCCCCGAACTTTTCCTGCTGCAAATCGACTGCAATATCTCGTCGCCTGCCTCCACCTTCCATATAGCTGACACTCCTTTGCCATTTTGCGCCTGTGTTCAAGGCGAAATCCTGTGACCTCATTAAAAGCGCAGGTGCAAAGGCGGATCCAGACGACTTATTGACCATCCACGTAGGATAAGCCAACACGATACGGAGGATCATGGAGCGGCGGGTCGTCTTCCTGGTTTCCTACCGTCACGGGTGAAGTTTCCGAGGGGAAAGAAGAGCGCACGAACCATGAACATCCGTGCGCCTCCCGTCATCAGGCCTCGAGCAATGCACGCAGCATCCACGCGGTTTTCTCGTGAACCTGCATGCGTTGGGTCAGCAGGTCGGCAGTCGGTTCGTCACTGACCTTGTCCAGCAGAGGGAAAATCCCCCGCGCCGTGCGCGTGACCGCCTCCTGCCCCTCGACCAGTTGTTTGATCATGTCCTCGGCACTCGGCACGCCCTCCTCCTCTTTAATGGAAGACAGGCGAGCGTAGGTCGCGTACGCGCCCGGCGCCGGAAAGCCCAGCGCCCGGATGCGCTCGGCAATCAAGTCGACTGCCAGGGCCAGTTCGTTGTATTGCTCCTCGAACATCAGATGCAGGGTCCGAAACATCGGCCCGGTGACGTTCCAGTGGAAGTTGTGGGTCTTCAGATACAACACGTAAGTGTCCGACAGCAGGCGCGAGAGCCCTTCGACGATGGATTTGCGGTCTTCTTCACTGATACCGATATCGATTGCCATGCTTACCCCCTAACGGCGATTGAAATTCATCCAGCAGGTGTCGGTTCACTGTAGCAAGGCCACCCCCGCCCCGCAGCCCCCGCATGGGCCCGATAGACGCGACAAATCGTCCGGTACCTGCCGCTGGCCGGCGTGATTTGAGTAGCCGCAGGCTTTACTGTTAAATAGGCAGTGTGTCGCTACGCCCCGTTTTCCGGGCCTGCGCATAGGCTGATGCCGTGCACGTGTCCAACGCCTCTTATTGTTCCGAAGCGAACCGTGCGCTCTCAGCTCTTCCTTGTGAGCCGTCATAACGTGAGTCAATAAAAATGTTGAAAATCGTCCACCTGCTAATGGGCGCAGCAGCCTTGCTGCTGTCCTTCATACCTAGCCTGAAGTCCGAAGCGGTACCTTACCTGCAACAACCCGATGCACTTTACCTGGCCTTTTTCGGCCTGCTGAACCTGATCCTTGCGCCAGTTATTCCCTACTGGAACAAAGGTCCGCGCCAGCATCTGCAAAATCTGGTCAGCGCCTTGCTGGTTCTGACCGTCGTCCTGCAAACCCTGACCCTGATCGCGCCGATGCCTGTCATCGCCGGCCAGCCAGCCGTGCTGTTCAGCCTGGTGATCGCTCTGGTTGCCGTGGTCCTGCACCTGGCCATCAGCTTCTACAAGTCCTCCCCGGCCGCCGCTCCCACCAGCTACGACATGAGCAATCGCGATACCGGCACCGTCAAGTGGTTCAACACCTCCAAGGGCTTCGGCTTTATCTCCCGGGATTCCGGCGATGATATTTTCGTGCACTTTCGCGCCATCCGTGGCGAAGGCCACCGCGTCCTGGTCGAAGGCCAGCGCGTGGAGTTCTCGGTGATGAACCGTGACAAGGGCCTGCAGGCCGAAGACGTGATCGCTGCCCTGCCGCGCCGCTGATCCACGTCCCCGCACTAAAAAAAACCGCGAACAGCCTGGCTGTTCGCGGTTTTTTAATGGGAGCACGGAAGCATGCCCGCACACATTTCAATAGTGTGGCGGTGGCGCATCTTCTTCAAACGATCCGATCTGCCCCACCATCTCTTCCTGGCGCTTGAGTACGGCTGCCATCTGCAATTGCAGGCGCTCGACCACTCGCTGCTGTTCCACCAGCACATCGTTCAATGCCTGAATGGTGTCGTCCTGAAACGCCAGGCGGCTTTCCAGTTCGGTAACACGTTGTTCGAAACTCATGACTCAGCCCTCCAGAAAAGTGAAGTCTTCGTCCAGCACCAGACGCAGGCGCTCGCGAATCGCAGCCACTTGCCCGGCACTGTAAGACTTGGCGGGATGTTTGCCCCAGACCGGTGCCGGCCAGGCGGCATCGTCGCGTTTACGTACGATCACATGCATATGCAGTTGGCTGACCACGTTACCCAGGGTCGCAACATTCATTTTGTCGGCGTCGAAGGAATCCTTGAGCACTTCGGCCAGGGCGGTGGTTTCCTGCCACAGGCGCTGCTGGTCGGCGACATCCAACTGAAACAACTCGCTGATATCGTCGCGGCGTGGCACCAGGATGAACCATGGGTAGTTGGCGTCGTTGGACAACAGCAGTCGGCAAAGCGGGAAATCGCCGATGGTCAGCGTGTCCTGTTGAAGTCGTGAATCTAAAGCAAACACTGCGCGCACTCCCGGCGAATGACCTGTTTTTTCAGCTTAGCGCCCCGCCACGAACGCGGCGAGCCAAGCGACTGGATGGCAGCATACCTGCGATTGGAGAGACCTTCACGGCGAACAGCATTGCCGAAAGAATTCCTCCACGCCCCGAGATGTGACATTTATGACTTGAGCGCACCAGGACGGAACCGGGAGTGCGAATGAGCAGAGCAAAATGACCCGCACACACCTCAGTGTTCACGTTCATCCAGCGTCCCAACTGTATGAATTCAGTACAGCCTTTGAATTTTTTTGCACCAAAACCGCACAGTGCGTCTACGCTCAATGCGTCGGGCATCCGCCGAATACTCACTCACGGGGTGAACCGGTAACGTTTTTGGTTGTCGCGCAGCGAAACTGAAGGAGCAACACCATGCGAAGGATGGCGTCAAGCCTGTATGAAAGGCCCTCGAGGCCCCCGGTTTTATGAGGTTTTCACGGCGTCAGACGAGCACCTTGAAAAAAACCGGAACAATTCAGCGGTTTGTGCACGCTTGTTGCATTCATACCCATATGGGCTATAAGCGCACCACACGAAGTGGATGCCTTGAGCCCCATAAAAACAGTGGCAGGGTTGCCCGATGGAGATTCAAGCGTTTTGCCAAGGGACTCTTTTTTACCGATGCTCAAGCTCTGTAAAACAGCGCTGAAGTTGTCAGTCCCATTGCATTTGGACTGTAAATTTGCGACATCTACCAAGCCGATTGCGACACGCTCGTAAAGAAGCTGAAAGGTTGGATTCGCAAGTATCGCCAACATGGTCGGCGTGATATAAGTTTGCGCCGACACAAAAAGAAAGAGCCGCCCAGATAATAAAACAGGTGGGACGGCAGTACTCTTCTAAAACCAAAGGAGCAAATCACGATGCGCGTGATGAAGTGGAGCATGATCGCACTGGCAGTTGCAGCAGCAGCCAGTACTCAAGTGGCTACGGCCGCACCGTTTGTAAGTGACCAGGCTGAAGCGAAAGGCTTTGTTGAAGACGCGAAGTTTGATGTGTTGCTGCGCAACTATTACTTCAACCGCGACAAGAAGAACACCACCTCCAATGACCAGAAAGACTGGACCCAGGGTTTCCTGAGCAACTTCAGCTCCGGCTACACCCAAGGCACCGTGGGTGTTGGTGTTGATGCATTCGGTTACCTGGGTATCAAACTGGATGGCGGCGACGGCACCACCGGTTCGGGCAACACCAGCCTCGACTCCCAAGGCCATGCCCACGACTCCCTCGGTAAAGCAGGCGCAGCGATCAAGGCCCGCATCTCCAAAACCGAGCTGAAATTCGGTGAGTTCCAGCCAAGCACAGCTCCAGTCTTCGCCGTCGGCGGCTCCCGTCTGATCCCTCAGACTGCTACCGGTTTCCAACTGCAGAGCAGCGAAATCCAGAATCTGGATCTGGAAGCAGGCCACTTCTACTCGGCCTCCAGCCAGGACGAGATGAATAGCAACGGTGAACTGCACTCGCAGTACGCCAGCACCACCGATAATCCTGTCACTGGCAGAACCATGGACTTCGCCGGTGGTAAATACGGCATCACCGACAATCTGAGCGTCTCGCTCTACGGTTCGAAGTTCAAGGACATCTGGAACCAGTACTACGCCAACGTGAACCTCACCACCCCAATCAGTGGTGACACTTCGCTGAACACCGACTTCAACATCTACCGCACCAACGACACCGGTAGTGCCAAAGCCGGCGACATCAGCAACACCACGTTCTCCCTGGCAACCGCACTGTCGTTCCTGAAAGCACACACCGTGACTCTGGCCTTCCAGAAAGTCGACGGCGACACCCCGTTCGACTACGTCGGCGTAGGTGACAACAACCGCGGTGGCGACTCGATCTTCCTCGCCAACTCCATCCAGTACTCCGACTTCAACGGTCCTAACGAGAAATCTGCACAGATTCGTTATGACCTGAAAATGGCCGAGTACGGCATTCCGGGCCTGAGCTTCATGACCCGTTACGTGAAAGGCTGGGACATCGACGGTACCAAAATGGATGCTGACAGCCCTTACCGCTCGTACGGTTACGGTGAAGATGGCAAACATCATGAAACCAACCTGGAAGCCAAATACGTAGTTCAGACCGGCCCGGCCAAAGATCTGTCCTTCCGTATTCGTCAGGCATGGCACCGTGGCAACACCGACCAGGCTGAAGGTGATATCAACGAGTTCCGTCTGATCGTCGACTACCCACTGTCGATCTTGTAATCGCCAACATTTAGTTTGCGGTAACAACAAAAAGGCCCATATTCCGATGGGCCTTTTTTATTGCCTGTCACTTGTAATAGATGCCTGACCGATAAGTCAGCCAATTAATTAGCAACCTATCATTACACCGCCGATTCCTGAACCACACGAATCACTCGTTGCGGGAAAGGAATATCAATGCCTGCAGTCTTTAAACGATCACGCGACTGTTCGTTAAACATGAACATCACATCCCAATAATCCGCCGTTTTAACCCACACGCGCAGGGAAACAGTGATCGAGCTGTCACCCAGTGTCGAAATAACGGCCTGCGGCGCCGGATCCTGCAGAACGCGCTCATCCTTGGCCAGATCCAGCAGCACCTGACGGGCCTTTTGCAGATCAGCTTCGTAATCCACACCTACGTCGAACACAACCTTGCGGGTTGGCTGACGGTTGGTGTTGGTAATGATGCCGTTCGACAGATTGCCGTTCGGGACGATGATGGTCTTGTTGTCGCCGGTGCGCAGCACGGTGTGGAAGATCTGGATGCTGTCGACGGTACCCGCCACACCCTGGGCTTCGATCCAGTCACCAATGCGGAACGGACGGAACAGCAGAATCAGCACGCCGCCGGCGAAGTTCGCCAGGCTGCCCTGCAACGCCAGACCGATGGCCAGACCCGCCGCACCGATCGCCGCGACGAACGAAGTGGTCTCGACGCCAATCATCGACGCCACGCTGACGATCAGCAGCACCTTGAGAATGATGTTGGCCAGGCTGCTGATGAAACCTTGCAGGGCCAGGTCGGCGTTGCGCAGAGCCAACAGGCCGCCGAGCTTTTGCGTGACCTTGTTGATCAGCCACCAGCCGATGGCCAGGGTGATCACCGCCAGCAGCACACGGCTGCCGTATTCCATGATCATCGGAATCCACGCCTGGGATGCCTTGACCAGGTTGTCTACCTCAGCATTCAAATCCATCTTTTATCTCCTGATTACCGGCTTCCCGGGCTGTAAAAAAACCAGCGGCAGAAAGACCGGGCCGTAAATGGCTCAATCGTTTCTGCCGTTGCTTGGGCCTCGGACGCTGTAAACGCCGAGAGGTTCCCGACCGGAAAGCTTAGTCGCGGAAGTTGTTGAACTGCAGTGGCATGCCGAATTCCTTGGCACGCAGGGCCGCGATGGCTTCCTGCAGGTCGTCACGCTTCTTGCCGGTTACACGTACCTGCTCGCCCTGAATGGCGGCCTGCACCTTGAGCTTGGCGTCCTTGATATGAGCGACGATCTTCTTCGCCAGCTCCTTGTCGATGCCTTCCCGAAGTACGGCATCCTGTTTCATCACTTTGCCCGATGCGTAAGCGTCCTTGACCTCAAGGCATTGCACATCAATCTTGCGCTTGACCAGTGCCAGCTTGAGGATTTCGATCATCGCTTCCAGCTGAAACTCGGCTTCAGCGGTCAGGTTGACGGTCAGTTCCTTTTCCTTGTACTCGTAGCTGCCCTTGCCTTTCAGGTCATAACGACGATCGAGATCCTTCGCGGCGTTCTCGACCGCGTTGGTGAGCTCGTGTTTGTCCAGTTCGGATACCACGTCGAACGACGGCATGTAATCTCTCCAATAAAAAGGCGCGCTCGTTCAGGACGTGGCGCGCTTGGCTTGCGGTTAAAATCGGGCTCATTATAACGGGTCTTTTCCCACCGACACCGCGAGCCTTGCATGCCTGTACCTTACCGAGTGAAAAACTGATGTCCACCCCTTGGCACATCCTCGGCGCCGGAAGTCTCGGCACGCTCTGGGCCACGCGTCTGGCCCGGGCCGGGTTGCCGGTCCGGTTGATCCTGCGCGACGTCGACCGTCTGCATGACTATGCAACGGCGGGCGGCCTCACCCTCGTCGAACAAGGCGTGGCCAGCCGTTACACGATCCCCGGCGAAACGCCGGACAGTCCCGGGCCGATTCGCCGCCTGCTGGTGGCCTGCAAGGCCTACGACGCCGAAGCAGCCGTGGCCGCACTTGCCCATCGTCTGGCGCCGGACGCCGAACTGATTCTTTTGCAGAACGGCCTCGGCAGCCAGGAAGCGGTCGCCGCGCGTGTCCCGCAAGCCCGCTGCATCAGCGCCTCCAGCACCGAGGGCGCGTTTCGCGATGGCGACTGGCGCGTGGTGTTTGCCGGTCATGGTTACACCTGGCTCGGCGACGCCGGTCATCCCGTGGCCCCCATCTGGCTGGACGATCTTGAGGCAGCGAAAATCCCCCATGAATGGAGCGCCGATATCCTCACCCGCCTGTGGCGAAAACTGGCGCTCAACTGTGCGATCAATCCGCTGACGGTGCTGCACAATTGCCGCAACGGTGACCTCCAGCAACATCACTGCGAAGTCGCGACGCTGTGCGGCGAACTGACCGAACTGCTCGAATGCTGCGGGCAACCGGCAGCGGCGGACAACCTGCAACAGGAAGTTGAACGGGTGATCCAGGCCACGGCGGCGAACTTCTCGTCGATGTATCAGGATGTGGCCAATAAACGCCGCACCGAAATCAGCTATCTGCTCGGGCATGCCTGCAAGGTAGCCGAGCGTCATCAGTTGAACCTGCCGCATTTGAAGCAATTGCAGCAGCGCCTGAGCGCCCATCTGAACAGTCTCGGATTGCCCGTCGACTGAGCAGCGGCTACGCTGGCCACTTGTTCCTTTTCTGCGATAAACCTGATGCCATTGCGCCAGCGTCTTGAAAACCTGCCGGTCGGCCAGAAACTGCTGGCTGCCCTGCTGGTGCTGTTGACCACCGTGCTGCTGGTCGCCAACCTGACCTTTATCAGCGCCGCCTATTACATCTCCCAGGAAAGCATGGCGCCTCAGGCGTTGCAGACCATCGGCCGGCTGGTATCCAACCCGAGCCTGGTGGCCGAAGCCTTGCAGTCGCCGCAAAGCGCCGAGCGGCTGCTCAAGGAACTCGACAGCTATTCCCCGCTGCGCGCCGCCGCTTTATACGACGGCAAAGGCGAACGTCTGGCGCAGTTGCAACACGGCGACAAACTCAAATTGCCAGAGCGCTATCGACACATCGAAGCCTGGCAACTGACCGAATTTCGCAGCAATCAACTCATCACCCTGCCCCGTCCCGGCACTGCACCAGGCCACCTGCTTTTAGTGGCCAGCAGCGAACTGCCAGTAGCGTTCTATACCGGCACACTCACGGCCAGTCTGGGGATCCTGATTTTCAGTGTGCTGCTGTGGCTGGTCATCGCGCGGCAGATCAAGCGCCTGATTACCCGGCCGATCCATCAACTCGAAGAACTGTCCCGCCAGGTGACCCGCGAAGAGAATTACGCCCTGCGCGCCTCACGGGGCAACCGTGACGAAATCGGCAGTCTGGCCGAGGCGTTCAACACCATGCTCTCGCGCATCGAGGCCCGGGAGCAGCAACTCAAACGCGCCCGTGACGATTCCCAGGCAGCCTACGATCAGGCCCAGGGTCTGGCCGAAGAAACCCGCCACACCAACCGCAAGCTGGAACTGGAAGTCCAGGTGCGCAGCAAGATCGAGAAGAAGCTCACCGGTTTCCAGAACTACCTCAACAGCATCATCGACTCCATGCCCTCGGCGCTGATCGCACTTGACGAACAGCTCTACGTCACTCAATGGAACCAGGAAGCCAGCGCCCTCTCCGGTACACGGCTGGACGAAGCGCTGAATCAGCCGATCTTCCTCGCCTTCGCGCCGCTCAAGCCGTTCCTGCCGCAACTCAAGCAGACCGTCGAGCAACACACGGTGGCGAAAATCGAGCGGGTGACATGGTTCAAGGACGACGAGCCCAAACACTACGCCCTCACCTTCTACCCGTTGATGGGCGGTGCCGGACGCGGCGTGGTGATCCGGATCGACGACATCACCCAGCGCCTGTCGCTGGAAGAAATGATGGTGCAGTCGGAGAAAATGCTGTCGGTCGGCGGCCTCGCCGCCGGCATGGCCCACGAGATCAACAACCCGCTGGGGGCGATCCTGCACAACGTGCAGAACATTCGCCGACGTCTGTCGCCAGACCTGCCGAAAAACCTCGAACAGGCCGAGCAACTGGGCATCGAGCTGGACGCAGTCAACCGCTACCTGCAAGGCCGGGAAGTCCCGCAATTGCTGGATGGCATCCAGCAGGCCGGCGCCCGGGCGGCAAAAATCGTCACCCACATGCTCAGCTTCAGTCGTCGCAGCAACCGCCAGATGGCGCCGTGCGATTTGCCGGCATTGATCGATCAAGCGGTGGAAATCGCCGGTAACGACTTCGATCTGGCCATCGGCTTCGACTTCAAGGGTCAGGCGATCATTCGCCAGTTCGACCCGGCGCTGGGCCCGGTGCCCGGCACCGCCAACGAACTTGAGCAGGTGCTGCTCAATCTGCTGAAAAACGCCGCGCAGGCAATTCACCAGCGTGAAGATGACAGCGAGCCGGGGCGGATCACTCTGCGTACCCGGCTCAATCCACCCTGGGCCGAGATCCAGGTCGAGGACAACGGCATCGGCATGAGCGAGAACGTGCGCAAGCGCACCTTCGAGCCGTTCTTCACCACCAAGGAAATCGGCCAGGGCACGGGACTCGGTTTGTCAGTGTCGTACTTCATCATCACCAACAACCACAAAGGGCAGATGGAAGTGCAGTCAGCGCCGGGGCAAGGTACCTGCTTCACCCTGCGTCTGCCACTGGCACAACCGGCGCCCATCGCCGCCGAAACCAATCAACTACCGAGGTAAACCATGGGCTTTCGCTTGTCGAAGATCTACACCCGCACTGGCGACAGGGGCGAAACCGGACTTGGCGACGGCCGCCGCGTGCCCAAGGATCATCCGCGCATCGAGGCCATTGGCGAGGTCGATACGCTGAACAGTCAGGTCGGCGTGCTGCTGGCCGGATTGCTCGCTGAACGCGAAACCTGTCCTGGGCTGAATGAGTTGATCGACGTGTTGGCGCCCTGCCAGCACCGACTGTTCGATCTCGGTGGCGAGTTGGCGATGCCGGAATATCAGGCGCTGAACACAGCGGAAATCGAACGGCTGGAATCGGCCATCGATGTGTGGAACGAGGAATTGGGGCCGCTGGAGAACTTCATTCTGCCGGGTGGTTCAATGCTGATTGCCCAAGCGCATGTCTGCCGTAGCCTGGCGCGCAGTGCCGAACGTCGTTGTCAGCATTTGAATGCGATCGAACCGTTGGCCGGGGTTGGCCTGGCGTACATCAATCGCTTGTCGGATCTGTTGTTTGTCGCGGCGAGGTTGATTGCGCGGCGCCAGGGTATTGCCGAGATTCTGTGGCAACCGGCGGCGAATCCTTCACAGCAGTAGCGACTGTCAGGACGCCTTCGTCGGAACGCCGCCCCGAGCAAGCCCGCTCCCACAGGGAAATGTATTCCTACAGTTGGAATGCAATCAAATGTGGGAGCGGGCTTGCCCGCGAAGGGGACATCAGCCTCAGTAAAGAATCAAGCCTCAGGCCAGAACGCCCGAATCCCCGCTACACCTTGAGCCCCGGCATCCCACGCTTTTTCGCGCTCCGCCGGGCCGACACCGCCCAATAGAAATACCGGTTTGCTGAAGCCTTCGATCAGCGTCGAAGCCTGCTCCCAGCCCAACGGCTGGGCATCCGGGTGAGTCAGGGTCGGCTGCACCGGCGACAGGGTGACAAAATCCACGCCCATCTGCTCGGCCAGCGCCAGTTCTTCAGCGTTGTGGCAGGACGCCGCCAACCAGCGCTCCGCCGGCAGCGGCCGCCCCGCAGCAGCGTACTTGCGCAGTTGCGCCGAGGTGATGTGCCAGCCGGCGGCCGGGAAATCGCCCAGCCACTCGAACGGGCCTTTGATCATCAACTGCGCCTTGCCGGCACAGAGGCCGACCGCATCTACCGCCAGATCGCGGTACTTCGGGTCATAACCATTGGGCGCACGCAACTGGATCAGCTTGATCCCACCGGCGATCGCCTTCTGGATACCGCGCAGCAAGGCCGGAGTTTCCAGATCTTCCGGGGTGATCAGGTATTCGGCAGGCAGACGCGCCGCCGCGACGATCGGCTGGTTCGCCGCCGGAAATTCGTAATCCGTCAGCTCCTTGGCCGAAACCCAGGCCAATGGCTGGCCTTCGGCGCCATGGGGTTCGCCGGTGAAGCTCGAGACTTCCCAGACATCCAGCAACACCTGCTTGTCCGGATAATCGTGGCGCACCTTGATCAGCGGCCGCGCGGCGCCGACGACGATGCCCAATTCTTCGTGCAGCTCACGGGCCAGCGCGGTTTGCACCGACTCGTCGGCTTCGACCTTGCCACCGGGAAATTCCCAGAGGCCGCCCTGATGCTGGGTATCGGCACGCCGGGCGATCAGAATCTTGCCGCTGTCGTCACGAATGACGGCGGCGGCGACGTGTACACGTTTCACGACTGCAATTCCTCCAGTCCAGCCTTTTGCCAGGCCTTGAAGGCCGGCCATTGGTAGACGGTTTCAACATAGGCTTCATCTTCGGCGGGCAGCTTTACCTGATAGGTACGCAGGCGCACGGCAATCGGTGCAAAGAACGCATCGGCCAGCGACACCCGACCAAACAGGTAAGGTCCAGACTCAGTCGCAACGGCGCGGCATTCGGCCCATAGCGCGAGCATGCGCTCGATGTCGACCTTCACCTCAGGCGGCACCGGATTGAGTGGCGCATCGTGGCTCAGGTTGAACGGCATGTGATTGCGCATCGCGAAGAAGCCGCTGTGCATCTGCGCGCAGGCGGAGCGGGCCTGGGCACGGGCGGCGATATCGGTCGGCCAGAGTTGTTCGGAAGGAAACTGTTCGGCCAGGTATTCGGCAATCGCCAGAGAATCGGCGATGGTGCCACGGGCAGTTTTCAGCAGCGGCACCTTGGCGGTCGGCGAGTGCGCCAGCAGCCGCTCACGAGTGTCGGGCTTGCCGAGTTTGACCAGTTCTTCGGTGTAGGGCGCGCCGGTCAGTTCAAGCGCCAGCGCCGCGCGCAGGGACCAGGAGGAAAGCAGTTTGTCGCCAATGATCAGGTGAAGGCTCATGTTCGGGTCCTTTCATGGGACAGAAGAAAAGGAGGTCCGCAGACCTCCCTCTTCGGCAGGGATCAGGTGCGGTATTCGGCGTTGATCTTCACGTACTCGTGGGACAGGTCGGTGGTCCAGATGGTTTCGCTGCAATCGCCGCGACCCAGCTCGATCCGGATGGTGATTTCTTCCTGCTGCATCACCGCCGAGCCCTGGGCTTCGGTGTAGGTCGCGGCGCGGGCGCCACGGCTGGCGATGCACACGTCACCGAGGAACACGTCGATCTTGCTCACGTCCAGATCCGGCACGCCGGCACGGCCAACGGCGGCGAGAATGCGGCCCCAGTTCGGGTCGGACGCAAACAGTGCCGTCTTGATCAGCGGCGAGTGGGCCACGGTGTAGCCGACATCCAGGCATTCCTGGTGATTGCCGCCGCCGTTGACTTCAACGGTCACGAACTTGGTCGCGCCTTCGCCGTCACGCACGATGGCCTGGGCCACATCCATGCACACTTCGAACACGGCCTGTTTCAGCTTGGCGAACAGCTCGCCTTCGGCACGGGTGATTTCCGGCAGCGCAGCCTTGCCGGTGGCGATCAGCATGCAGCAGTCGTTGGTCGAAGTGTCGCCGTCGATGGTGATGCGGTTGAACGACTTGTTGGCGCCGTCCAGCATCAGGTTTTGCAGCACGTCGCGGGAGACTTTGGCGTCGGTGGCGATGTAGCCGAGCATGGTCGCCATGTTCGGACGGATCATCCCCGCGCCTTTGCTGATGCCGGTGACGGTGATGGTCACGCCGTCATGCTGGAACTGGCGGCTGGCGCCTTTGGGCAGCGTGTCGGTGGTCATGATGCCAGTGGCGGCAGCTTCCCAGTTGTTTTCCGACAGATCGTCCAGCGCGGCCTGCAAGGCGCCCTCGATCTTCTCGACCGGCAGCGGCTCGCCGATCACGCCGGTGGAGTACGGCAGGATCTGGCTGGCATCCACACCGGTCAGTTCAGCCAGTTTGGCGGTGGTTCGCTCGGCGGCTGCCAGGCCCGGTTCGCCGGTGCCGGCGTTGGCATTGCCGGTGTTGGTCAACAGGTAGCGCACCGGGTTCTGCACGCGCTTCTTGGCCAGGATCACCGGCGCTGCGCAGAAAGCGTTCAACGTAAACACGCCCGCCACGGTGGAACCTTCGGCGCAACGCATCACGACGACATCCTTGCGCCCCGGGCGCTTGATGCCGGCCGAAGCGATACCGAGTTCAAAACCGGCAACCGGGTGCAACGTTGGCAAAGGACCAAGACCAACAGCCATGAATGCGCTCCTTACTCAATGATGTCAGCACCGCCAAGCGTAGTGGCGGTGGTGTAAATGGCAAAACGCCGCGACGGCTGGTGCCGGTCGCGGCGCGGGTATTTCAGCGATTGAAACGGGGTTTACTGGATCTGCCCGTGGCAATGCTTGAATTTCTTGCCCGAACCGCAGTAGCACAGTTCGTTGCGGCCCAGCTTCTGCTCGTTGCGAACCGGGGCGGCGGCAAGGGCCACATCGACCTCTTCACCGACCAGTTCCGGTTGCGCTTCCAGGCCAGGAGCCTCGGCGTGTTCGAACTGCATGCGGGCGGCCAGTGCTTCGGCTTCCTGACGCAGGCGTTGTTCTTCTTCGGCCGGATCTTCGCGGCGAACCTGAACGTGGGACAGCACGCGGATCGAGTCGCGCTTGATCGAATCCAGCAGCTCGGAGAACAGCGTGAAGGACTCGCGCTTGTATTCCTGCTTCGGGTTCTTCTGCGCATAACCACGCAAGTGGATGCCGTGACGCAGGTGATCCATGGTCGACAGGTGGTCTTTCCACAGGTCGTCCAGTACGCGCAGCACGATCTGCTTCTCGAACGAGCGCAGGGCTTCGGCACCCGCCTGGTCTTCTTTTTCGTTGTAGGCGGCGATCAGCTCGTTCATCAGCTTCTCGCGCAGGGTTTCTTCGTACAGGTGATCGTCTTCGTCGAGCCATTGCTGGATCGGCAGCTTCACGCCGAAGTCGCTGGCGATCGACGCTTCCAGACCCGCCACGTCCCACTGCTCTGGCAGCGATTGCGGCGGAATGTGCGCGCTGACGGTAGCGTTCAGGACATCCTGACGGAAATCAGCGATGGTTTCGCCGATGTTGTCCGCAGCCAGCAACGTGTTGCGCATGTGATAGATCACTTTACGCTGCTCGTTGTTGACGTCGTCGAACTCGAGCAGTTGCTTGCGGATGTCGAAGTTGCGGCCTTCAACCTTGCGCTGCGCCTTCTCGATGGCATTGGTCACCATGCGGTGCTCGATCGCTTCACCGGATTGCATGCCCAGGGCCTTCATGAAGTTCTTCACCCGGTCAGAGGCGAAGATGCGCATCAGGCTGTCTTCCAGCGACAGGTAGAAGCGGCTGGAACCGGCGTCACCCTGACGGCCGGCACGGCCACGCAGCTGGTTGTCGATACGACGGGATTCGTGACGCTCGGACGCGATCACCTGCAGACCGCCGGACTCCAGCACTTGCTGGTGACGCTTCTGCCAGTCGGCCTTGATCTGGGCAATCTGCTCAGGCGTCGGGTTTTCCAGCGACGCGACTTCAACTTCCCAGTTGCCGCCCAACAGGATGTCGGTACCACGACCGGCCATGTTGGTAGCGATGGTCAGTGCGCCCGGACGACCGGCCTGCGCGATGATTTCAGCTTCTTTTTCGTGGAACTTGGCGTTCAGGACCTTGTGTTCGATGCCTTCCTTCACGAGCAATGCGGACATGTGCTCGGAGGTTTCGATGGTCGCAGTACCCACCAGCACCGGACGGCCGGCAGCCATGCTTTCCTTGATGTCATTGACGATCGCCGCGTATTTCTCTTCGGCGGTCAGGAACACCAGGTCGTTGTAGTCCTTACGGGCCAATGGCTTGTTGGTCGGGATCACGACGACCTGCAGACCATAGATCTGATGGAATTCGAACGCTTCGGTGTCGGCGGTACCGGTCATGCCGGCCAGTTTTTCGTACAGGCGGAAGTAGTTCTGGAACGTGGTCGATGCCAGGGTCTGGCTCTCGGCCTGAATGTTCAGGTTTTCCTTGGCTTCGATGGCCTGGTGCAGGCCTTCGGACAAACGACGGCCGGGCATGGTACGGCCGGTGTGTTCGTCGACCAGTACGACCTGACCGTCCTGCACGATGTATTCGACGTTGCGGTGGAACAGCTTGTGCGCACGCAGACCGGCGTAAACGTGAGTCAGCAGGCTCAGGTTATGCGCCGAGTACAGGCTCTCGCCCTCGGCCAGCAGGCCGATGCTGGTCAGTTGGTCTTCGATGAACTGGTGACCGGCTTCGTTGAGTTCGACCTGACGGGTCTTTTCGTCGACGGTGTAATGGCCTTCCTGGGTGACTTCGCCTTCGACTTCTTCGACGTGCAGCTTGAGTTTCGGGATCAGCTTGTTGATCTCGATGTACAGCTTGGAGCTGTCCTCGGCCTGACCGGAAATGATCAGCGGGGTACGCGCTTCGTCGATGAGGATGGAGTCGACTTCGTCGATCACGGCAAAGTTGAGTTCGCGCTGGAATTTCTCTTCCATGCTGAACGCCATGTTGTCGCGCAGGTAGTCGAACCCGAATTCGTTGTTGGTGCCGTAGGTGATATCGGCAGCGTAGGCGGCGCGCTTCTCTTCCGGCGGCTGGAACGGCGTCACGATGCCGACGCTCAGACCGAGGAATTCATACAGCGGACGCATCCAGTTGGCGTCGCGGCGGGCCAGGTAATCGTTCACGGTCACAACGTGCACGCCCTTGCCGGACAACGCGTTGAGGTAAACGCCCAGGGTACCCACCAGGGTCTTGCCTTCACCGGTGCGCATTTCGGCAATCTTGCCTTCGTGCAGGGTCATGCCGCCGATCAGCTGGACGTCGAAGTGGCGCATGCCCATGACACGCTTGCCGGCTTCGCGGGCGACCGCAAAGGCTTCCGGCAACAGCTTGTCGAGGGTCTCCCCCTTGGCAATGCGGTCCTTGAACTCTGCGGTCTTGGCGCGCAGTTGATCGTCCGAGAGGGCGACCATCTTCTCTTCGAAGGCATTGACGAGCTGCACCGTCTTGAGCATGCGCTTGACTTCACGCTCGTTCTTGCTTCCAAAAAGTTTCTTTAACAAAGGCGCAAACATATCGGCAGGATCTTCCACACTAAAGGGATGGAGGGCGGCCCCGTGAGTCGCCCGTGCAGCCCTCATGGCCGCATGCGAACGAGCATTCTACCCGGAAACGGTGGTGAGGAAAGTGGGGATATTCCACGATGCTGGCACTGCGCTTTGACGGGGCTCACTTAAAATAGGGGCGTTTTGCTCAACTTCAAGCCGTACAGCGAAGAAGTTAGTCGTTGATTTAATGGGCAAAGCAGTGACAAAAGCAATGGGCGAGTGAAATGGGTGCCATCTGCTACCATGGCGCCTCTGCAACTTCAGGTCCTAGATCATGGCATTTCGCCCTCTCACAGCCAGAGCGCCCGCCGTTCTGCTACGCGAAGCCAGGCCGTTGAAAGCCATCCTCGGTCATGCCCAACGTCTGGCCCATCTGCAACGTCTGCTCGAAAGCCAGCTGCAACCCGCCGCCCGTGAACACTGCCACGTGGCCAAGTGGCGCGAAGGCGAGCTGTTGCTGATTGTCACCGACGGCCATTGGGCCACGCGTCTGCGCTATCAGCAAAAGCGTCTGCAACGACAACTGCAGATGTTCGACGAGTTCGCCAATCTGACGCGGATCAAGTTCGCCGTGCGGCCACCGACCCTCCAGCGCGAGACGAGCGGATCCACGATCGATCTGTCGACGGATGCGGCGGCGACCATCCAGGCCACCGCCGAAGGGATCAGCGATCCAAATCTGCGAGCGGCCCTGGAACGACTGGCCGCCCACGCCAAACCCAAAACCTGAGCCTTATTGATCAGCGGCGCTTGCTGCCACCCAGCAATGACCCCATCAGACCGCGCACCAACTGTTTGCCCAGCGAATTCGCCGCCTGACGCATCGCCGATTTGAGCGCCTGCCCCGCCGCCGTGCCGAGGAACTCTCCGGCCCTGTCTGCCAGACTTGGCTCCTCAACCGCCGGTTTACCCGGCGCCGCTTCAGCCTCCGGTGCCAGCCCCTTGCGGCCCATCAGAATTTCATAGGCCGACTCGCGGTCGATCGGTTTGTCGTACCGCCCCTTGAACGGCGAACCGGCGATCAGCACCGTGCGTTCCGTCTCGGTCAACGGCCCGATCCGCGATTGCGGCGGTGCTACCAGCACACGCTGAACCATTTCCGGCGTGCCCTTTTCCTGCAATGTGCCAACCAACGCTTCGCCAATCCCGAGTTCGGTGAGCACCGACAACGTGTCGAACGCCGGATTCGGCCGGAAACCGTCCGCCACCGCCCGCAGGGATTTCTGTTCCTTGGCGGTGAACGCGCGCAGGCCGTGCTGGATCCGCAGCCCCAGCTGCGCCAGCACATCATCCGGCAGGTCACCCGGCGACTGGGTGACGAAATACACGCCGACGCCCTTGGAGCGGATCAAACGCACCACTTGCTCCAGCCGTTCCTGCAAAGCCTTCGGCGTATCGCCGAACAACAAATGCGCCTCATCGAAAAACAGCGCCAGGAGCGGCTTGTCGGCATCGCCCCGTTCCGGGAGTTGCTCGAACAGCTCGGCCAGCAGCCACAGCAGGAAGGTCGCGTAGACCTTCGGCGCCTCATGCACCAGACGACTGGCATCCAGCAAATGAATCCGCCCGCGACCATCGGCGGCCGGGTGCAGAATGTCTTCCAGTTGCAGCGCCGGCTCGCCGAACAACGCTTCGGCGCCCTGCTGTTCCAGCGTCGCCAGACGCCGCAACAGCGCCTGGCTGGAGCCGGTGGTGAACAGCGCGGCGTCATCGCCCAGCAGCTGCGGATTGTCCTTGAGGTGGTTGAGCAGCGCTTTCAGGTCTTTGAGATCGAGCAGCAATAACCCTTCGCGATCGGCCACTTTGAACGCCGCGTACAACGCCGATTGCTGGCTGTCGGTCAGTTCCAGCAAGGCCCCGATCAATAGAGGGCCCATTTCACTCAACGTGGTGCGCAACGGATGACCGGACTGACCGTGGATGTCCCACAAGGTCACGGGATACGCCTGAGGCGTGTGCTTGAGCCACGGCATGCCGGCGATGCGCTCGGCGATCTTGCCCTGGGGATTGCCGGCGGCACCGAGACCACACAGGTCGCCCTTGACGTCGGCGGCGAACACCGCGACCCCAGCGTCGCTGAACGCCTCGGCCAGACGCTGCAAAGTAACGGTCTTGCCGGTACCGGTGGCCCCGGCTACCAGTCCATGACGGTTGGCCAGGCGCATCGCCTGAGCGATCGGTTGCCCGGCGAGATCGGCGCCGATTACGAGTTGCAAGGAGTCAGGCATTTGGTCACCCAATGGTTAATCTTTGTCGAGCATGGCCGATAGAGAGAGTGAGAGACCCGATCAAAAGTCCGGTCTGAGATTTCCCTAAGGAGAGAAGGAAATATCAGTGCGCTTTCACCCCTGCCCATTCTGCGCGCGTTTATAAAAGCACGCCTTGGACATTAAGACCTTAGCGGAACCCCAAGCCATGAACAAAAATCTGCGTTTCAGCCATAAAATTTTGCTTGCCGCGGCCCTCATTGTCATTGCCGCCTTCGCTTCGTTCACGCTGTACAACGACTGGTTGCAGCGCAATGCGATCCGCGAAGACCTGGACAATTACCTCAACGAGATGGGCGAGGTTACAGCCGACAACATCCAGACCTGGCTGAGCGGCCGCATCCTGCTGATCGAGAACGCTGCCCAGAACATTGCCATCAACCCCGAGCCGTCCGCCGTCGCCAGCCTGCTGGAACAGAAAGCCCTGACGTCGACTTTCATGGCCTCCTACCTCGGCGATGCCACCGGGCACTTCACCATCCGCCCGGATGCGAAGATGCCGGACGGTTTCGATCCACGCGTTCGCCCCTGGTATAAAGGCGCGGAAAGCAGCAGCACGTCGACCCTGACCGAACCGTACATCGACGCGGCCACCGGCCAGACCATCATTTCCATCGCCACCGCCGCGAAAAAGGCCGGCCAAAGCGTGGGCGTGGTGGGCGGCGACCTGAGCCTGCAGACCCTGATCAACACCCTCAGCGCCCGGGACTTCTCCGGCATGGGTTACGCGTTCCTGGTCAGCGCCGACGGCAAGATTCTGGTGCACCCGGACAAGGCCCTGGTGATGAAGTCACTGAAGGAAGCCTATCCGCAGGACACCCCGCGCATCAGCAGCGACTTCACTGAAATCACCGTCGACGGCAAGACCCGCATCGTCAACTTCACCCCGATCAAGGGCCTGCCGTCGGTGAACTGGTACATCGGCCTGTCGGTGGACAAAGACAAAGCCTTCTCGATGCTCAGCGAATTCCGCACCTCGGCCGTGATTGCCACCGTAATTGCAGTGGCGATCATCATCGCCCTGCTCGGCATGCTGATCCGTTTCCTGATTCAGCCGCTGCACGTGATGACCCGCGCCATGGAGGACATCGCCGACGGCGAAGGCGACCTGACCAAGCGCCTGACCATCCAGAACCAGGATGAATTCGGCGTACTCGGCACCGCGTTCAACCGTTTCGTCGAGCGTATCCACGGCTCCATCCGCGAAGTGTCGTCGGCCACCGGCCAGGTCAACGAAGTCGCCCTGCGCGTGGTCGCGGCCTCGAACTCGTCGATGTACAACTCCGACCAGCAAGCCTCGCGCACCAACAGCGTGGCCGCGGCGATCAACCAGCTCGGCGCCGCCGCCCAGGAAATCGCCCGCAACGCAGCCCAGGCCTCGACCCAGGCCAGCGACGCCCGCAACCTGGCCGAAGACGGTCAGCAAGTGGTGGATCGCAGCATCAAGGCGATGAATCAGCTGTCGAGCATGCTCAGCGCATCGAGCAGCAATATCGAATCGCTGAACAGCAAGACCGTGAACATCGGCCAGATTCTGGAAGTGATCACCAGCATCTCCCAGCAGACCAACCTGTTGGCGCTCAACGCCGCCATCGAGGCAGCGCGGGCCGGTGAAGCCGGGCGCGGTTTTGCGGTGGTGGCGGACGAGGTGCGCAACCTCGCCCACCGCACCCAGGAATCGGCGCAGCAGGTGCAGACCATGATCGAGGAGTTGCAAGTCGGCGCCCGCGAATCCGTCAGCACCATGAGCGACAGCCAGCGCCACAGCCAGGACAGCGTGGACATCGCCAACCTTGCCGGCGAGCGCTTGAACAGCGTGACCCAGCGCATCGGTGAAATCGACGGGATGAACCAGTCGGTGGCGACCGCGACCGAGGAACAGACTGCCGTGGTTGAATCGATCAACGTGGATATCACCGAGATCAATACGCTGAACCAGGAAGGTGTCGAGAACCTGCAGGCGACGTTGCGTGCTTGCTCGGATCTGGAGCAGCAGGCTTCGCGACTGAAGCAGTTGGTGGGTAGTTTCCGTATTTAAAGCCGTTCTGCCGGTCGTCTTCATCGGTTCGTTGCCATCTGACGAAGACGACCAACAACCCCTCCGCAACCGGCCTTGCGCCTCACCGCGAAACCCCGACCGAACATCTATTCTTGATAAGGGTCAACCAAGGGAGATCAACGCGGAGGGCCGTTCACCGTGCATATCGCCGACATCACCATGTTCTACGCCCCGGCCAGCGGCGGCGTGCGCACCTATCTGGATGCCAAGCACCGTCGGTTGGCGGTCAAACCCGGCATCCGCCACAGCCTGCTGATTCCCGGCGCGCATTTCGGCGAACGTGACGGCGTCTACACCGTTCCTGCCCCCGCCCTGCCTTTCGGCAAAGGCTATCGCTTCCCCGTGCGCCTGGCCCCCTGGCGCAAGGTGCTGCAGGATCTGCAGCCGGATCTGATCGAAGTCGGCGATCCGTACCTCACCGCCTGGGCCGCACTCGATGCGCGTCGACAACTCGATGTGCCGGTGATCGGTTTCTACCATTCCGACCTGCCGCTGTTGGTGGGAAACCGCATGGGCCATTGGGTCACGCCGAATGTCGACGCCTATGTGCGCAAGTTGTACGGAAATTTCGACCGGGTGCTGGCGCCCAGCCAGGTGATGGCCGACAAGCTCAGCGGGCTGGGTGTGCGCAACGTCTACGTGCAACCGCTGGGCGTTGACCTGCACACCTTCCACCCTGATGCCCGCGATACCGGGTTGCGCAGCGAACTGGGGATAGCCGAGGACACGCGCCTGTTGATCTTTGCCGGTCGCGGTTCCAAGGAAAAAAATCTGCCGGTGCTGCTCGATTGCATGAAACGCCTGGGCCCGCGCTATCACCTGTTGCTGGTCGGCTCGTCGATGCCGGCGTCCGTCCCGGACAACGTCAGCGTGATCGACCGGTTCTGCCCGGCCGCACAGGTCGCGCGACTGATGGCCAGTGCCGACGCTTTGCTGCACGCCGGCGATCAGGAAACCTTCGGCCTGGTGATTCTGGAAGCCATGGCCTGCGGCATTCCGGTGGTGGCGGTGGCGGCCGGGGCATTCGAGGAAATCGTCAGCGAATCCTGCGGCCTGCTCTGCGCGCCGAACAATGCGCAAGCCATGGCCAATGCGGTGCGCGAACTGTTCAGTCGCGGGACTGGCGTACTCGGTCAACAGGCGCGCCAACACGTCGAACGACATTACGCCTGGGACACGGTGGTCGATAGCCTGTTGGGCCATTACCACGCCGTGCTCGGCGATTCGGCTCCGTGGGTGGCCAATGGCTGAATCTCGCGAGCGCCCGGCGCTGATGCTGGTGCTGCACGACGTGGCGCCCTCCACGTGGGCTGATTATCGGGGGGTCGTCGAAGCCGTTGACCGGCTGGGCAATGTTCCGATCACGTGGCTGGTGGTCCCGGACTTCCATCGACACGATGCACTTGAAGCCGATCCGGCGTTTTGTCGGATGCTCGACGAGCGGGTCGCTCGCGGCGATGAACTGGCCCTGCACGGCCACTTTCATGAAGACACCGAGCCTGGCCCGCACACGGCGCGCGACTGGTTCATGCGCCGGATCTACACTCATGAAGGCGAGTTCTATCAGTTGTCCCGTGAAGCCGCCCTCGCCCGCCTGCTCCCGGGCATCGATCTGTTTCGACGCCACGGCTGGCCACTGCACGGTTTCGTGGCCCCGGCCTGGTTGATGAGCGCCGGCACCCGCCAGGCACTGCGCGAATTGCCGCTGCGCTACACCAGCGATCCGCAGCATCTTTATCACTTGCCGGATTTCTCCGCGGTCGAGGCCCCCGGACTGGTGTGGAGCGCGCGCAGTGCCTGGCGTCGCGGGGTGTCGAAGATCATCAGCGAACAGCGTGAGCAGCGCTGGCGTCAGGCGCCGGTGATTCGTCTAGGCTTGCACCCGGTGGACATGCGCCACCGGTTTTCCCGGGATTACTGGTGGCGCACCCTTGAACGACTGCTGGCGGAGGGACGCGTGCCCATGACCAAAATCGACTGGCTGACGCGCCAGCGCACTCAAGCCGAGCGTGCCGCTTGAGCCGCGGCATTCTTTTGCTGATCGGCCTGCTGGTGGCCGTGGCGGTTCCCGTCCTGCTCGGGGGCGGCGAAACCTGGGAGCGCCTGCAGGCATTTCCACTGCGTTGGCTGTTGATCATGTTCGCCATGGTTCTGTTGTGCTGGGGCATCAACACCTTGCGCCTGCGGCTGCTGCTCGGCGATCAGCGTGACCGGGTCACGCCCGTCAAAAGTCTCGGGGTGGTGATGGCTGCCGAATTCGCTTGGTGCGCCACGCCCGGCGGCAGCGGGGGGCCGTTGACAATCATGGCGCTGCTGGCGCGCAGCGGCGTTCGTCCGGCCCGGGGCAGCGCCGTGTTTGCGATGGATCAATTGAGCGATCTGCTGTTCTTTCTCTGCGCCCTGAGCGGGATTTTGATCTACGCGCTGTTCCAGCATCTCAGCGACCGCATGGAATGGCTGTTGATCGTCAGTGCCCTGTCGTTGACCGGCGGCCTGTTCAGTTGCGTGCTGGTCGCGCGCTATCACCGTCGATTGATCCGCCTGAGCGGGCGCCTGCTGGCGGGGATGAACGTCGAACCGCGTACCCGACGGCGCTGGGCGCGGCAGTTGCTGCACTTTCTGGCGGCTTTCACCGATGCGCTGAAATTGCCCTGGCAGACATTGATCAAGGTGTTCGTCCTGACCTGCGTGCATTGGTCGTTGCGATACAGCGTGCTTTATCTGGCGTTGCGCGGTCTGGGGGCGGATGTGCAATGGGCCTGGACCTTTCTGATCCAGATGCTTTCGCTGGGTGCGGGGCAATTCAGCCTGTTGCCGGGCGGTGCCGGTGCGGCGGAGTTGACCTCGGCGGCACTGCTGGCGCCGATGGTCGGCAAATCGACCGCCGCGGCGGCGATCCTGATCTGGCGGGTGGTGACGTATTACTTCTATCTGCTGGTCGGTGGCCCGGTGTTTCTATTGATGCTGGGACGGCCGTTGCTGAAAAAGCTGCTGAGCGTCAGACAGGCTTCTTGAGGTCATCCTCTTCGTCCTTGAGTTGTTCCCACAGTTCGGCAGCGCCGGGAAACTCCGTGCCATCCTCCGGGCTCAGGTCATCCGGGTCATAGCGGCTCAGGCAGCCCTCACCCAAGGTGGCGGGGGCCTTGGAAGTGGCTTTGTCCAGTGGATCGCTCATCGGTCATTCCTCACGGTCCATGGATCGCTCCCGCGCTCTGCGCGGGAGCGAACCTGAATCAGAACACCACGGTCTTGTTGCCGTGCACCAGCACGCGGTCTTCCAGGTGATAACGCAGGCCACGGGCCAGCACCATCTTCTCGACGTCACGACCGAAACGCACCATGTCTTCGATGCTGTCGCTGTGGCTCACGCGCACCACGTCCTGTTCGATGATCGGGCCGGCGTCCAGCTCTTCGGTCACGTAGTGGCAGGTCGCACCAATCAGTTTCACACCGCGCATCGAAGCCTGGTGGTACGGCTTGGCACCGACGAACGACGGCAGGAAGCTGTGGTGAATGTTGATGACCTTGTGCGCGTATTCGCGGCACATGTCCGGCGGCAGGATCTGCATGTAGCGCGCCAGCACCACCACTTCGGCATCGTGCTGCTTGACCAGACGCGACACCTCGTCGAAGGCCGGTTGCTTGTCCTGCGGATTGACCGGCACGTGGTAATAAGGAATGCCGTGCCACTCGACCATGCTGCGCAGGTCGTCGTGGTTGGAGATCACGCAGGAGATCTCGCAATCCAGCTCGTCGCTGTGCCAGCGGTGCAGCAGGTCAGCCAGGCAGTGGGATTCGCGGCTGGCCATCAGCACCACGCGTTTTTTCTGCTCGGTGTCGGTGATGCGCCAGTCCATCGAGAACTCTTCGGCGATCGGTGCAAACTTCTCGCGCAACACCTCGATACCGAAAGGCAGGGAATCGGCACGTATTTCGTGACGCATGAAGAACCAGCCGACCTGGTTATCCGAGTGGTGGCTCGCTTCGGTGATCCAGCCATTGTGGGCCGCCAGAAAGTTACTGACTTTGGCAACGATGCCAACGCGGTCCGGGCAAGAAATCACCAACCGAAAAGTGCGCATGAGGGGGAAACTCCAGAACTTCGCAAAGGCGGCCATTCTAGCGACTGCGCGGGAAAACTGCAGTATTGATGACCCTCGGAGCCTCCCGACAGCCCGCCGCAATTTTTTTGACGCCTGCAAACGCCAGAATGATGGCGTAGCAATAGCCCTGCATGTGCAGACCTGTGTGAATATCTGCGAAGACTCCATCACAATATTTAACTGAACATTCAATTCCGGGCTTTTCAACGTAACTAATTCAAATAAAAACCCCGGTTAAATGTTTACTTGATGAAACAGCCTGACTATTATTGCCGCACTGTCCCCTGCCATCGCGCACTCCCACATAAGGTAGTAATCATGTCCTTGATCAACGAATATCGTGCCACCGAAGAAGCTATCAAAGAGCTGCAAGCCCGTTTGAAAAACCTGTCGCAAGACGACAAACTGCAAGCCGAGCTGGAATTCGAAGGCAAACTGCGCACACTGATGGGCGAATATTCCAAATCCCTGCGCGACATCATCGCGCTGCTGGATCCAGAGTCCAAAACCAAGGCACCACGTGGCGGCGCAGCCAAAACTACCGGCACCAAGCGTGCTCGCAAAGTTAAACAATACAAAAACCCGCACAACGGCGAAGTCATCGAAACCAAAGGTGGCAACCACAAAACTCTGAAAGAGTGGAAAGCCAAGTGGGGCGGTGACGTGGTTGAAGGCTGGGCTACCCTGCTGGGCTAAGCCGCAACCCTCGTCGCAGAGCGCTTCTGTGACACAAAAAAACGCCAGCGAATGCTGGCGTTTTTTTATGCCCGGCATTCAAGCGCCGAACATGTTCGATTTCAAAGATCCAAACGTTTGCGCAGTGCCTGGACATAGTTCTGCCATTCAACCAACACCTCGGCCTGCATCGGCGCAGCACTAAGCAACCATTGCTGCATCGCCTCGGCAAAAGATTGCAAGGTATTAGGGGCACCCCACTCCGACTCGGACAAGCGTTGCCGGCAAAAGATTTTCCAGCGTTCTTGCTCTTCGAAACTCAACGTATCGGGAAAGTTACGTGCTCGATATCGAAACAACAATTCAGGCAAACGTTCGTCATCGAACGGCCATTGCTCTCGCGCCAATTGAGCAGGATCGGTCGCTCTCACTTGCTCACATAAACGACGATCACGGTCACCGATAAATCCGTCGTACAACTGCTGTTCGGGATCGTCACTCAAGGTGAAATCTTCGCTGGCATAAATCGCCGAGACTTTATCTTTCCAAACTTGTTGTGCGTCACTTAGTCGCAACGCACGCGCCTGATACAACGCCATGTCCAGACCCAGACGCTGTTGATCGTTCGCACGCAACACCGACAATGGCGCCACCACCGGGCACTTGTTGATGTGGATGAGTTTGAGCGGTACCGGCAACTCGCCTTCGGCCAGGTCGTCACGCCGGGTGTACAGGCGCTGACGTAATGTTTCGGCATCCAGGTCGAGCAGACCCTGCGGATCCAGGTGCAGATCACAAACGATCAACGCGTTCTTGTTGCGCGGATGCCAGGCCAGCGGCAGCACCACGCCGACATAACTGCGCGCAGCGGAGAAACGACCGGAGATGTGCACCATCGGTTGCAACAGACGAATCTGGTCCATGACCTTCTGTTTGCTGCGCAACTGGAACAGCCAGTCATACAACTTCGGCTGCTTCTCGCGAATCAACCGGGCGAGGGCAATCGTGGCGCGCACGTCCGACAAGGCTTCGTGGGCATTGCCGTGATCGATGCCGTTGGCGGCGGTGAGGCGTTCCAGCTTGAGCGTCACCTTGCCTTCGTCGTCGGTCGGCCACACCAGCCCGTCCGGGCGCAATGCGTAGGCGGCGCGCACCACATCGATCAGATCCCAACGGCTGTTGCCGCCCTGCCATTCACGGGCATAGGGATCGAAAAAGTTGCGGTACAGGCTATAGCGGGTCATCTCGTCGTCGAAGCGCAAGGTGTTGTATCCCGCACCGCAAGTGCCAGGAGCTGCGAGCTGGGCATGGACCCGGGTCATGAAGTCGGCTTCGCTCAAGCCTTGCTCGGCGAGGCGGCTCGGAGTGATGCCGGTGATCGCGCATGCCGCCGGATGCGGCAGGATGTCTTCGCTGGGCTGACAGTAGAGATTGACCGGCGCGTCGATTTCGTTGAGTTCGTGATCGGTGCGGATCCCGGCCACCTGCAAGGGGCGATCGCATCGGGGATTGATGCCGGTGGTTTCGTAGTCGTACCAGAAAATGGAAGTCACGGGCGGTTCCTGAACTGAAGATCGGCAAAGTCTAGGCGTTCAAGCGTCGTCGCGGCCAGCACCGCATCATTCAGTCACCTTTGGTTGAAGAATGTGTATGACATAGTTATGTCGTTTCCCCCCGAGAGGCTGCTAGCATCGGACGCACTTGCATCCCGATCCGGCAACATCAGGTAGCCCATGCTCGAGACCACAGCACCGCGAAGGAAAGCATCGCTGGCCCCGCCACTGGACACGCGGCACAAGGTCGAAACGCCGGAAGGCATCGACCTGCCGCTGCGCCCCGCCGGCCTGATGGTGCGCGCCGTGGCGTACACCATCGATCTGGGGTTGCGCGGGCTGATCCTGGGACTGCTTTTCATGTTACTGGCGCTGCTCGGCAAACTCGGCATGGGCCTCGGATCACTGCTGCTGTTCGGGGTGAGCTGGTGGTACATGGTGCTGTTTGAAGTGCTGCGTCAGGGCCGCTCGCCGGGCAAGCAATGGATGGGCCTGCGGGTGGTGCACGACGATGGCACGCCGGTCGGCTGGTCAGCCTCCCTGTTGCGCAACCTGCTGCGTTTTGTCGACCTGATGCCGTTCGGCTATTTCCTCGGGGCGATCAGTTGCCTGCAACACCCGACCTTCAAACGCCTGGGCGACATCGCTGCCGGCACGCTGGTGATCTACAGCGAACGCCCGCTCCAGCGCCCGCAGTTGCCCGATGCCGAACCCCGCCGCTCGCCGATCCCGCTGACCCTGACTGAACAACGCGCCCTGCTCGCTTTCGCCGAACGCCAGGGGGAACTATCGACGGCGCGGGTCAATGAACTTGCTGCATTGCTCGCTCAACCGCTGCACATCAGCGCGCCGAAAGCCGTTGGCGAGCTTAACGGCATCGCTCGCGGCCTGTTGGGTCCGACATGAAGCAAAGCCTTTTCGAAACCCGCCACAAGGCCGAATGGGAGCGTTTCACCCTCGCCCTCGAACGTCTCGAACGAGGCAAGGACACGTCGCAGGTCGCAGAATTTCCCAAGGCCTATCGCCGAATCTGCCAGCATCTGGCGCTGGCGCAGGAACGTGGTTACAGCAGTTTTCTCGTCGACTCATTGCAACAGCAAGTGCTGCGCGGCCATCAACAGCTTTACCGTCATCGCCGGCAAACTGGTTCCAGCCTGCTGAGCTTCATCTTCGCCGGGTTCCCCCGGCTGGTTCGCGCGCAATGGCCTTTCGTGTTGGTGGCCGGGCTGCTGTTCCTCGGCAGCCTGGCCGGTTTCGGGGTACTGGTGTATCTGAATCCCGAATTGATCTACAACCTTATCCCCGCCGAGCAGGTGCGCGAGATGCAAGGCATGTACGATCCGGTCGCCGGCCACCTCGGGCGCTCGGCCGAGCGCGCCGCCAGTGAAAACTGGGTGATGTTCGGCTACTACATCATGCACAACATCGGCATCGCCTTTCAGACCTTTGCCAGCGGTTTGCTGCTGGGCCTGGGCAGCGCGTTCTTCCTGTTCTACAACGGTCTGACTATCGGCGCGGTGGCCGGGCATCTCACCGAGATCGGCTTTGGCCAGACTTTCTGGCCGTTCGTGATCGGCCACGGCGCATTTGAACTCAGCGCGATTGTCCTGGCCGGTGCAGCGGGGTTGAAACTGGGTTGGGCGCTGATAGCACCGGGACGCCTGACGCGCGGCGAGGCCTTGAGACATTCGGCGCGCCAGAGCGTACTGCTGATCTGTGGGGTCATGCTGTTTCTGTTGATCGCCGCGTTTATCGAGGCGTATTGGTCGTCACGCATCGGGGTTTCGCCGCAGACCAAATACCTGGTCGGCGCCGGGCTCTGGCTCGGCGTGGCGATCTATCTGCTGTTCGCCGGAAGGACCCGCCATGCGCCTGAGTGACGCAACTGTGGCAATCCGTCCGCGCACCACCTGGGAAGCCATGGATCTGGGCGTGCTCATGAGCCAGCAACATCGGCGCCTGCTGATGACCAGCTGGGCCATCGTCACCCTGCCGCTGTTCGCGGTGCTCAGCCTGCTGTTGTGGGATTCACCGTCGCTGGCCGTGTTCATCTTCTGGTGGCTGAAACCGGCGTACGAACGCTTGCCGTTGTACATCCTCTCCAAGGCACTGTTCGGCGAAACACCCACCTTTAAACAGGCCTTGCGCCAATGGCCGCGTCTGCTCAAACCACAATTGCTCGCCAGTCTGACCTGGCGCCGCTTCAGCCTCAGTCGCAGCTTCCTGCTGCCCGTGCTGCAACTCGAAGGCCTCGACGGTAACGCCCGCCAGCAGCGTTTGCAGGTGCTGTTGCAACGTAACGCTGGCGCCGCGCAGTGGCTGACAATCATCGGTGTGCATCTGGAAACGGCGCTGTGGATCGGCCTGATGGTGTTGTTCTACCTGCTACTGCCGCAACAGGTCGAAACCGATTGGGACTGGCAAAGCCTGATCTTCGCGCCCGACTACGAATGGCGCTGGCTGGAGCATCTGACCAATGCGTTCTATGCGCTGATCCTGGTGATCTGGGAACCGATCTACGTCGCCTGCGGTTTCAGTCTTTACCTGAACCGCCGCACCGTCCTCGAAGCCTGGGACATCGAACTGGTGTTCCGCCGTTTGCGCCAGCGTTTGAACAGCAGCGTGATCGGCTTGCTGCTGGTGGTGTGCCTGCTGCTGCCGGGAGTGCCCTCGGCATGGGCCGCCGAACCTGACACCGCGCCGGATGCGCCCCGGCTCCTGAATCAGCCACTGACCAGTCAGACATCCCGTGACAGCATCAAGGCCTTGCTCGAACAACCGCCGTTCAAGAACAAGGAAACCGTCACCCGTTATCGCTTCGGCGACGATCCCGCTGCTGCCGAAAAGAACAAGGAAGGCGAAGCACCGCAATGGTTGAAAACCCTGCTCGACTGGCTGGACGGCCGACACCTCGAGGGCCTCGCCAAGGCGATCGAAGTCGTGCTGTGGGGCGCGCTGATCGCCGGAATTGGCTGGCTGGTCTGGCGCTATCGGGATTTTCTGCAAGGGTTCGTCGGCCGCCGTCCACGCTTGCCCAAACAGATCAAAAGGCCTTTGCCGCAACAGGCCTTCGGGCTGGATCTGCAAAAGGAAAGCCTGCCCGATGACATCGCCAGCCACGCGGAACAGCTCTGGCAAACCGAGCCGCGCGCAGCACTGGGCCTGCTGTACCGGGCACTGCTCAGTCATCTGTTGCACGACTTCAACCTGACCCTGAAACCTGCGGACACCGAAAACGAAGTGCTGGCCCGGATCGAACAGTTGCAGCGTCCCGACTTGCTCGCCTACAGCCGTCACCTCACAGGCCACTGGCAGAACATGGCCTACGGGCACCGCGTACCGGCGGCGCATCTGCAACAGCAATTGTGTGATGGCTGGCGGTCCCTGTTTGGCCATGGAGCCGCCCGTTGAACCGGCGTGCGCTCTGGCTTTCGGGTGGCACGCTTATCGTCGCCCTGCTCGGTGCGCTGGGCATTTATCTGTACCTCATGGCCACGCCTTACCAGGCCGTAGTCGATCATGGCCCGTCCCCCGCCGCGCAAGCCAATCCTTATCTGGCGGCGGAGATGTTTCTGCGCGAACGCGGAATCGAGGTCACTCACGCCGAAAGCCTCGCCGTGTTGCCCGACATCGATCCGCGCCAGCACACACTGCTGATGTTCAACGACCGCTCGAAAATGACTCCGCGTCAGGTCGATCAGGTTCTGAACTGGGCCCGGGCCGGCGGACGGCTGGTGTTCGTCGCCGAATCGATCTGGGATGAGAAGACCGGCCAGAGCAACGACCTGTTGCTCGACCGCGTGCAACTGCATCAATCCTTCACCAAGGATCTCAAGGGAACGCCACCGGATGCCGCCGAAGATCCATACCCCAATCTGACCAAGCTCTACCTGGAAGACGAAGACGCCCCGGCCTATGCCGGATTCGACACCGCGTTCCACCTCGACGACCCGAAAAACCTCGCCCAGGCCTGGGCCAACAGCGCGAAAGCCACACACATGATGCAACTGGCTTTCGGCCTCGGCACGATCACCGTGGTCACCGACGCCGACCTGTGGAAAACCCCGGCGATTGCGCAACACGACAATGCCTGGCTGCTCTGGTACCTCAGCGCCGACACCGCCGTGACCTTGTTGTACAACACCGAACACGACAGTCTGCCGACCCTGCTCTGGCGCTATTTCCCACAAGCCATCGTCGCCCTGCTCGCGCTGATCGGTCTGTGGCTGTGGCATGTCGGCGTGCGTCACGGCCCGGTGCAGGCGCCCGCCCCGCGCAGTCGTCGGCAGTTGATGGAACACCTGCGCGCCAGTGCCGGTTTCATCCTGCGTCACAACGGACAACAGACCTTGCTGCAAGCGTTGCAGCAGGACGTCCTGCGCCGCGCCCGTCACCGTCATCCCGGTTTCGATCAACTGAATGTCGCCGAACAATGGCTGGTGCTGTCGCGTCTGACCCGCCAGCCGACCCGTGCCATCAGCCAGGCCCTGAGCCCGGCACCGAAGCGGCGCATGTCCGACGCCGAATTCTGCCGTCAGGTCGCCCACCTGCAAGCCTTGAGGAACACGCTATGACCGAACACATAGAACCCGGCTCGCCCGGCCACGCGGCCCAGCAACGCCAGCGAGCCAGTCAGTTGGCCCAAGCAGTGCGCTGCGAATTGCAGAAAGCGCTGATCGGCCAGAACCCGGTGATCGACGACGTGCTGACCGCGCTGATCGCCGGCGGCCACGTGCTGCTCGAAGGCGTTCCCGGCCTCGGCAAAACCTTGTTGGTACGCGCCTTGGCAAAGTGCTTTGGCGGCGAGTTTGCGCGCATCCAGTTCACCCCGGACCTGATGCCCAGCGACGTCACCGGCCACGCGGTCTACGACCTGCAGACCGAGCAGTTCAAACTGCGCAAAGGCCCGTTGTTCACCCACCTGCTGCTGGCGGACGAGATCAACCGCGCCCCGGCCAAGACGCAAGCCGCCCTGCTCGAAGCGATGCAGGAACGTCAGGTCACCCTCGAAGGTCGCGCCCTGCCGATAGCCCAGCCGTTCATGGTGCTCGCCACGCAAAACCCGATCGAACAGGAAGGAACCTACCCGCTGCCCGAGGCCGAGCTCGACCGTTTCATGCTCAAGGTGCGCATGGATTACCCCGACGCCGATCAGGAGCTGGACATGGTGCGGCAGGTCAGCCGCTCGACCCGCGCCGACATGCTCGACGTGCAGCCGCTGCGCACCGTGTTGCAGGCCAAGGACGTGCAAGCCCTGCAACGCATCGCCAGTGATTTGCCGCTGGACGATCAAGTGCTCGATTACGCCGTGCGCCTGGCGCGCAGCACCCGTACCTGGCCGGGGCTGACCCTCGGTGCCGGACCTCGCGCCTCCATTGCACTGGTGCGCTGCGCCCGCGCCCGGGCCTTGTTGCGCGGCGGCGAATTCGTGATCCCGGACGACATCAAGGGCTGCGCGCTGGCGGTGCTGCGTCACCGGGTGCGCCTCGCACCGGAACTGGACATCGAAGGGCTGCAAGTCGATCAGGTGCTCCAGCAACTGCTCGACCAAGTACCGGCGCCGCGCCTGTGAAACCCTCGCGTCGGTTGTTGATCTGGCTGGCAATTCTGCTGGCCATCGGCATTGTGCTGGGCGCGTTACAGGCGCTGGATGTGGAAGTGCCATCGAGCCTGTTGTCGATCAACTGGGGTTTGCTGCTGGCGCTGTTCGCGCTGAGCCTGCTGGACGCGCTGCGCTTGAAGCGCCTGCCCTCGCCCCGCGTGCAACGACAGATGCCCGGCAGCTTGGCATTAGGTCGCTGGAGCGAAGTGCGGCTGGAGGTAGAACATGATTTCGACCAACCACTGGCCATTCAGATCTTCGATCACGTACCCGATGGCCTGAGTTTCGAAAACCTGCCACTCGACACCGAGCTGCAACCCGGCCAGCGCAGCCTGATCGGCTATCGCCTGCGCCCGCTCAAACGCGGCCACTTCACCTTCGACACCTGCGAGCTCAACCTGCCGAGCCCCTTGGGTTTGTGGTCCGGCAAACGCCTGCTGAACATCACCGACCACACCCGCGTCTACCCCGACTTCGCCCGCCTCTACGGCGGTGAACTGCTGGCAGTCGACCACTGGCTCAGCCAGCTCGGCGTGCGCCAGCGCCAACGCCGTGGCCAGGGGATGGAGTTTCATCAACTGCGGGAGTTTCGCGAAGGCGACAGCCTGCGCCAGATCGACTGGAAAGCCACCGCCCGCCACCGCACCCCGATTGCCCGAGAGTACGAGGACGAGCGGGATCAGCAGATTGTTTTCATGCTTGATTGCGGGCGGAACATGCGCAGTCAGGATGGAGAGCTGTCGCATTTTGATCATGCGTTGAATGCGTGTCTGTTGTTGAGCCATGTGGCTTTAAGGCAGGGGGATGCGGTGGGGTTGTTCACCTTCGCCAGTGTCCAGCCGCGGTTTATTGCGCCGGCCAAGGGTGCAGGGCAGATCAAGGTGTTGCTCAACGGTGTTTACGATCTGGATAGCACGCGACGTTCGGCGGATTATCCGGCGGCGGTGAATCAGTTGCTGGCGAGGCAGAAGCGTCGAGCGCTGGTCATATTGATGACCAACCTTCGTGATGAGGATGATGAAGATCTACTGAGCGCCATCAAACACTTGAGCCAACAGCATCAGGTGCTGGTTCTCTGTATACGCGAGGAGGCCTTTGATCCTTCGCAACTGGCGACAGTGCAAACCTTGCAGGAAGCGCTTGCTTACTGCGCGACTGTGGATTACCTGAACGCCCGAGCTACAGTTCATCAGCGCTTGGACGCTCAGGGGATAGTGGTGCTGGACACTCGTCCCGAACGATTGGGCGCAGAGCTCGTATCTCTATATCTGAACTGGAAAAAATCTGGAGCACTCTGCTAACACTTTGTGAAATTCACACGGGGGGGCCAGATTAAAATTAGGAAAATCAAATGTCCGAAACAATAAGCTGGCTCAGTTCACCCGCGGAGCATCACAAGCTGATGCAGCTCATCAGTTGAGTAGAAGTCGCTAGCCAACTAACACTCGCAAATGCCACTGCTATGCTTGGTTTTTTGCAAAAAGGAGCCTAAAAATGGCCGCTCAATACTCTCTATCAGACGTGCTGGAAAGGATGTATCAGAATCAACTTGGCTTGGAAGCCGCTCTGATGGAATTAGTACTCCAAGTCGAAGCACAGGGAATGGTGGAGACCGGAAACAACGTCCGAGAAGCACTTTTTACAATTGGAGAAAACGCTGGCTTCATCAAGCAAGGTTTGGCCAAGCTGAAGGGAAAACGTCCCAGCTAAAAGCTTTCTGGCTTTCACCTATGCCCAAGATCTTTTGATGTAATTCTTCTATGCTTCGTGTCCTCTAAAACCAATCATTAACTGGGGGGGGGCTTACTGCTCGGTTCTTAAAAAAACCCCTTTGCCTACGACTACACTGGCCCTGCCCCACGTGTAAAAAACCTCAAAAGACATGCAAAACTGTTGTTCTCTCGCTTTTTGTGGACAACAAAAAAACGGTGGAATTGAGGCTACAACATGTGACGCTTTTGCCTACATATAAGCGCGAATCCGCTGGCTTGTGCACCTTGGCGTTGCCCCGTAACTTGATCCCGTCGCTGCCAATCAGCGGCCGGGTTTAGTCGCCCGAGGTAAGATAGGTTTGCAAACGCATCGTCCAGTCGGGTATTCCCTATCCCTGCACTCGATGGTGGCTGTGAGCAGGGTGCCCCCGGGCACGCCGGAAAAAGCCTACTTCCCCGGTCGACTAACCTGCTTACAGCTGCCACCCCCTCGCTTAGTCGCGAAGCGGTAACAGCCCAACTTATTAGGAAGTTAGGTATGTTCAAAGCAACACCAAATCCGCCTTCGGATATCGATCCAACTGACAAGACTGATCAGACCGATCCAATCTCCCCCTATGCCTCCGTCGATTCAAAAAAACTCCACGACGCGGCTCATCGGGCCCTCGACTTCTACCTCAACCCCAAAGCTGAAAAATCACGCAATTCCGTGGATCGTGGCATGCAGATGTTCAAGGTCGATCCGGACATCAACCCAGAAGCCATCGCCATCCAAACCTACGAAACCTTTTCCTCGGTCAGCATTCTGTTGCTGGATCTGGCAGACAGCCTGGACGACAAGCCGAGACATCTGGCGATGGCTATCTATCAGTTGAGTGAGTTAGGGTTGTTGCTGGTGGAGAAGACACTGGATAACGAACGGGCGATTGCAATAAGAGAGTAAGAAAAAAGGGCCACAACCTTCAGCAGGTTGTGGCCCTTTTGGTTTTCAGGCCGAGGCCGGCAACGGCTGAAAACTGAAGTACTGCTTCAACGCCTCGAGCAGCTGCCCATACTCGGGCGGCGTCCGGTACAGGCTGAAGCCGGCGTCGTAGTGTCGAGGGGTCGCGTCTTCGTGGCACCACAGGCAGCACGCCGTCAGGTCTATGACCTGCTGACAGCCCTCGCCCAAGGGGATTTTCAGGCGCAAGTTGAACTCGGCACCAATCATCATCGGCAACTGGCTGATAAGCATCAAACCATCTTCGGACACGTTGCCCAGAAAACCGATGGGTTTGTCGGTGACTCTGTTGAACACTCGCAGAAAATACGGCAGCTGATGTCGTTCGATTCGACGGTCGGTAAACATACGCATTTCGCCATGCAAGGCTCTATCACAGAGCCGCACTCTCGCTTCGGAACGGGACTGTGCGTCAGACCCGCTCTCCCCACTCCCGGTGTGGTGCTCGCCAAGTGCATCTCACGCCAGTCGCAGGTGTTGCACCGATACCGATACCGATACCGATCTGCACCGGTGTCATTCGACTATAGCTCACCCTATACAAGCAGCCAGCCTCTGTATGACAACCGCCATCAGAATCGGGTTGGACGCACCACGGCGGCTGCGCTGCGAGTCGGGTAGTGACCCAGGCTCTGCAGGGTTTCCAGACGCGCACGGGCGCGGTAGGCGTATTCGCTGTTGGGGTACGAGGCGATGATGAACTGGTAGGTCTGCGCCGCATCGACGAACATTTTCTGCCGCTCAAGGCACTGGCCGCGCATCATCGAGACTTCCGGCCACACGTAAGGGCGGGCCCGGCTGGCGCGTTCGACCTTGGACAGCTCGAGCATCACCTGCTCGCAGTTGCCCCGGTCATAGGCGCTGTAAGCGTTGTTCAAATGATGGTTCATCGACCAACGGGTGCAGCCCGTGACGGCGAGGACGCTGAGGGCAAGGGCGGCAATGGGCACGAATCGCATGGGGGTTCTCCTGTCTTGTGCTCTGTATCGACCCCTGGTCGGAAATCTTCAGGCGCGTTTGTCCCAAAGTTGCCGTGTTCAATAAAGAAAGTATTAAGTAGTGCAAACGAACAATGACTACACCCCAAGAGCATAGTAGCCTTCGCTGGCGCTTGAACTTGAGGAGTCTTTGCATGTCCGTCCGTCGTACCAAAATCGTCGCTACCCTTGGCCCGGCCAGTAACTCGCCGGAAGTTCTCGAACAGCTGATTCTGGCTGGCCTGGACGTCGCCCGTCTGAACTTCTCCCACGGCACCCCCGACGAGCACAAGGCTCGCGCGAAGCTGGTGCGTGACCTCGCTGCCAAGCACGGCCGCTTCGTCGCCCTGCTGGGTGACCTGCAAGGCCCGAAAATCCGCATCGCCAAATTCGCCAACAAGCGCATCGAGCTGAAGATCGGTGACAAGTTCACCTTCTCCACCAGCCATCCGCTGACTGAAGGCAACCAGCAGGTTGTCGGCATCGACTACCCGGACCTGGTCAAGGACTGCGGCGTGGGCGACGAGCTGCTGCTCGACGACGGCCGCGTGGTCATGCGCGTTGAAACCGCCACCGCCACCGAGCTGAACTGCGTCGTGACCATCGGCGGCCCGCTGTCCGACCATAAAGGCATCAACCGTCGCGGTGGCGGCCTGACCGCACCGGCCCTGACTGAAAAAGACAAGGCCGACATCAAGCTCGCCGCTGAAATGGAAGTCGACTACCTCGCCGTGTCCTTCCCGCGTGACGCCGCCGACATGAACTACGCCCGTCAACTGCGCGACGAAGCCGGCGGCACTGCCTGGCTGGTGGCGAAGATCGAACGCGCCGAAGCCGTGGCCGACGACGAAACCCTCGACGGCCTGATCAAGGCTTCCGACGCTGTGATGGTTGCCCGTGGTGACCTGGGCGTGGAAATCGGCGACGCCGAGCTGGTGGGCATCCAGAAGAAAATCATTCTGCACGCACGCCGCCACAACAAGGCGGTGATCGTGGCGACCCAGATGATGGAGTCGATGATCCAGAACCCGATGCCGACCCGCGCCGAAGTGTCCGACGTGGCCAACGCCGTGCTCGACTATACCGACGCCGTGATGCTGTCGGCCGAATCCGCTGCCGGCGCTTACCCGCTGGAAGCCGTGCAGGCGATGGCGCGCATCTGCGTCGGCGCTGAAAAGCACCCGACCAGCAAGACGTCCAGCCACCGCATCGGCAAGGAATTCGAGCGTTGCGACGAGAGCATCGCGCTGGCGACCATGTACACCGCCAACCACTTCCCGGGCGTCAAGGCGATCATCGCGCTGACCGAAAGCGGCTACACCCCGCTGATCATGTCGCGTATCCGTTCGTCGGTGCCGATCTACTGCTTCACTCCGCACCGCGAAGCCCAGGCCCGCGCGGCAATGTTCCGTGGCGTGTACACCGTGCCGTTCGACCCGGCGTCGCTGGCCCCGAACGAAGTCAGCCAGAAAGCCATCGACGAGCTGGTCAAGCGCGGCGTTGTGGAGAAAGGCGACTGGGTGATCCTGACCAAGGGCGACAGCTACCACACCACCGGCGGCACCAACGGCATGAAGATCCTGCACGTGGGCGACCCGCAGGTCTGAGTGACCGGTTGCTGAAAACGAAAAGCCCCGCCATGTGAATGGCGGGGCTTTTTCATTTCTGGGTTGGATTTTGTTGATCGTTCCCACGCTCTGCGTGGGAATGCCTCAATGGACGCTCTGCGTCCGCTTCGGCATGGGACGCGGAGCGTCCCGGGCTGCATTCCCACGCAGAGCGTGGGAACGATCAGTGTTCGGGGTGCGAGCGCCAGGTGCGCGTCGGCAGTCGGCAGTCGGCAGTCGGCAAATATTTCAATGCCGTTTGATGAACCCGGTCAGCGCCGCCAACGCCTCTGGCGAGCGCAACCGCTGGGTGAACAACGCCCCCTCCTCTTCGATCACCTTGCGAATCAATTCCCGATCCGGCGCGCGCATCAATTGTTTGCTGATGCGTACCGCCTCCGCCGGCAGCTCGTCAAACCGCAGCGCCATTTCCCGCGCCCTGGACAATGCGGCTTCGCCACTGCCCAGCGCTTCGGTGGCAATCCCCCATTGCGCCGCTTGCTCACCGGTAAAACCTTCACCGAGCAGCAACAGTTCCGACGCCTTGGCCTGCCCGAGCAGACGCGGCAGGATCAGGCTGGAACCGAACTCCGGGCACAACCCGAGATTGACGAACGGCATGCGCAACCGCGCATCCCGCGCCACATAAACCAGATCGCAATGCAGCAACAGCGTGGTGCCGATCCCCACCGCCGCCCCGGCCACGGCAGCGATCACCGGTTTGCGGCATTCGAGCAGTTCAAGCATGAAGTGGAACACCGGGCTGTCGAGGTCGCTCGGCGGTTGCTGGATGAAGTCGGCGATGTCGTTGCCGGCGGTGAAGCACTCGGTGCTGCCGGTGATCAGCACGGCGTTGATTTCCGGGTCGCTGCCGGCCTGTTTCAGCGCCTCGGCCAACTGGCTGTACATGGCGCGGGTCAGGGCGTTTTTCTTGTCCGGGCGGTTGAGGCGCAGGGTCAGCAAACTGCGTTCGCGGTGCAGCAGGATGGCTTCGGGCATGGCAGGTCTCGCGTCTGGGAATTCAGCGCTCAATCACGGCTGAGGAAGACATCGGCCAGCAGTTGATTGCGCGGCAGTCCGGCCAGGAACAGACGCTTGGCAAACGCGTCGACGCTGGCAGTCGAGCCGCAGACTAAAGCCAGGGTTTGTCGGGAGACAAGTCGCAGTTGCGCCAAAGCGCCCGGCAACTCGGCCGCCGTCCAGCATTCGACGCTGAGGTTTTCCCGCTGCGCGGCCAGTGCCTCAAGGGGTTTGACCAGGTAATGCCCGTCGGCATCATGGGCCAGGTGAATGACACGAATGGCGCCCCGATGATCGTGACGCAAGGCTTCGCGCAACACCCCGAACAACGGGCCGAGCCCGGTGCCGACGGCCAATAGCCACAGCGGCCGGTCGTGCCAGTCCGGGTCGTAATGCAGCGCACCGCCGCGCAGTTCGCCGAGGCGGATGGGGTCGCCGATCTGCAAGCGGCGCGCGGCATCGCTGAATTCGCCGGGCTCGCGGCAATCAACGTGAAACTCAAGAAAGCGGTCTTCCTCCGGCAGGCTCGCCAGCGAATACGGCCGCGCGATGTGGCCGGCCCACAGCACCAGATGCTGGCCGGCGCTGTAGCGCAACGGCCGCTGGGGTGTCAGGCGCATTCGCAACACGCTGTCGCCGAGCCAGTCCAGCGCTTCGACCGTGGCCGGACGACCATCGGTGACGGGATCGAAGGTGTGCACCTGCAAATCCTCGATCACCTGACACTGACAGGCCAGGCGCCAGCCCTGATCGCGTTGCTCCGCGCTGAGGGCATCCGGACGACTGTCAGCAGGCAAACCCCGCACGCATTGCACCAGACACGCGTGGCAACTGCCGGCGCGGCAGCTATAAGGCACCGCTACACCGTTCTGATTGAGCGCATCGAGCAGATTGCTGCCCGCCGCCACCGACCACTGTCGCTCACCGACCCGCAGTTCAGGCATCGACGTTCTCCCACGCCGCTGCGCAACGGTTGCGCCCGTCACGCTTGGCCCGGTACAGCGCCTGATCGGCGCGCTGCAAGGCTTCGTCCAGATCATCGCCCAGTTCCAGCAAGGTCATGCCGGCCGAAAGACTCAGGTTTTTCACATTCAGGCCCACCAGTTCAACGTCGGTGAAGGCGATGCGCAGGCGTTCGCAACAGGCGGTCAGGCGCTCGGCGTTGCAATCGGGCAGCAGCACCACGAATTCTTCACCACCATAACGCGCCAGCACGTCGCCGTCGCGCAGGCAGGCACCGGCCACCCCGGCGAACGCTTGCAGCACCTGATCGCCGGCGGCATGGCCGTGCAGGTCGTTGATGCGCTTGAAGTGGTCGAGGTCGATCAGCGCCAGACCATGTACCACGTCGGCCTCCATCGCGTTCAGCTCGCGGGTGGCCAGGCGCAGAAAATGCCGGCGATTGAACAGCCCGGTCAGTTCGTCGGTGGCGACCAGATCTTCGAGCTGGCGCATCATCCCGCGCAGGGTGTCCTGATGCGCCTGCAAGGCGAACCGGCGCTGGCGCATGCGTTGCCGCGAGGTCTGGACGAAACGGGCATAGATCACCAGCCACACCAGCACGATCAGCAGGAGGCACACCTGCAACGCGGCCAGCGCCGGGTCAGGTAACTGGAAGTGATAGCCGTCCCACAAGGTGATGGCGCAGAAACTGAAGAACACCAGCATCGCGCAGCGCACGAATGCCCGGCGTGACAGATGGAACAGGCCGAACAACAGGATCAGTACATAAAAGACCAGGAACTCGCCCCGGGCTTCTTCCAGATGCGCGATCAGCCACGTCTGCCAGCCGAGGCCGAGCATTACTTGTGCTTCAGTCAGGCTCGGATCGGAGAAGCGCAGGTTGGCGCCCGAGAAAAACACCGCGAACAGGGTCGCCTGGCTGATCACCACCAGCGCGCTGCCGACGGCGACGCCGGTCAGCGAATCGTTGTAGTGACCAGTGAAATACGCCAGCCACAGCAGCAGCAGAGCCAATCCATAGGTGGCTGCAGCGAGGGCGAAGCGTTTGAGCAAAAGACGTTGAATGGCGTTATGGGTCAATCGTTGACTCACCGTGCGATAAGAGGCTGACCGAGTGTCCTACTCTACAGACCGGCTGCCACTTTAGTGGCCCGGTCGATAAATGACCATTGATTTTCGGGCCGGGTATTTGGCGTCAAAAACCTGCAGCCATGCGACCAACGAATGACTCCCGGCAGATGTGCCCGCCACCGAGGCGCGGTATACTGCCGCGCCTTTTTAGCGTCGCGCCAGCAGCCCCGGCGTGCCTTGAAAGGTGTCTGCGACCGACCGATGCACCCAAGCCGCAGGCACCTTATTGAATGTTCCCGTCTTTTAGAGGAGCGCGACTCATGACCGTGATCAAGCAAGACGACCTGATTCAGAGCGTTGCCGACGCCCTGCAGTTCATTTCCTACTACCACCCCGTGGACTTCATCCAGGCGATGCACGAAGCCTACCTGCGCGAAGAATCGCCAGCGGCCCGTGACTCGATGGCGCAGATCCTGATCAACTCGCGCATGTGCGCCACCGGCCACCGGCCGATCTGCCAGGACACCGGCATCGTGACCGTGTTTGTGCGTGTGGGCATGGACGTGCGCTGGGATGGCGCGACGATGAGCCTGGACGACATGATCAACGAAGGCGTGCGCCGCGCCTATAACCTGCCGGAAAACGTCCTGCGTGCCTCGATCCTCGCCGACCCGGCGGGCGCTCGTAAAAACACCAAGGACAACACCCCGGCGGTCATCCACTACTCCATCGTTCCGGGCAACACCGTGGAAGTGGACGTGGCGGCCAAGGGCGGCGGTTCCGAGAACAAGTCGAAAATGGCCATGCTCAACCCGTCCGACTCGATCGTCGACTGGGTACTCAAGACCGTTCCGACTATGGGCGCCGGCTGGTGCCCACCGGGCATGCTGGGCATCGGCATCGGCGGCACCGCCGAGAAAGCCGCTGTGATGGCCAAGGAAGTGTTGATGGAGTCCATCGACATTCACGAGCTCAAAGCCCGTGGCCCGCAGAACCGCATCGAAGAAATGCGTCTGGAGCTGTTCGAGAAGGTTAACCAGCTGGGCATCGGCGCCCAGGGCCTCGGTGGCCTGACCACCGTGCTCGACGTGAAAATCATGGATTATCCGACCCACGCAGCTTCCCTGCCGGTGTGCATGATCCCGAACTGCGCCGCGACCCGTCACGCGCACTTCGTGCTCGATGGTTCCGGCCCTGCTTCGCTGGAGGCGCCACCGCTGGACGCCTACCCGGAAATCGTCTGGGAAGCCGGCCCGTCGGCCCGTCGCGTCAACCTCGACACCTTGACCCCGGAAGAGGTGCAGAGCTGGAAGCCGGGCGAAACCGTCCTGCTCAACGGCAAGATGCTCACCGGTCGCGACGCTGCGCACAAGCGCATGGTCGAGATGCTGAACAAGGGCGAAACCCTGCCGGTTGATCTGAAAGGCCGCTTCATCTACTACGTCGGCCCGGTTGATCCGGTCGGTGACGAAGTGGTGGGTCCGGCTGGCCCGACCACCGCCACGCGGATGGACAAGTTCACCCGCCAGATCCTTGAGCAGACCGGCCTTTTGGGCATGATCGGCAAGTCCGAGCGCGGCCCGACCGCCATCGACGCGATCAAGGACAACAAGGCCGTGTATCTGATGGCCGTCGGCGGTGCCGCTTACCTGGTGGCGCAAGCGATCAAGAAGTCCAAGGTTCTGGCGTTCGCCGAACTGGGCATGGAAGCGATCTACGAGTTCGAGGTCAAGGACATGCCGGTCACCGTTGCGGTGGACAGCAAAGGTGAGTCGGTGCACATCACCGGTCCTGCGATCTGGCAACAGAAGATCAGCGAAAGCTTGGCGGTAGAAGTGCAGTAAGCTATTTGCCATATAAAAACGGCCGGCTCATCCAAGTGGAGAGCCGGCCTTTTTTTTGAGTGTATAAAATCCGTACAACCAAACTATGCAGAGCGTTTTTTCGTGCGCAATTGTCGCCGCCTTCAGTGATCGATATCGGCAAAAAGTACCGCATGCTCATAGCGCCTATGAACGGGGCCCCTGCCTCCACATCTGCATGGTATCGTGCCCGCCCGTCCTGCCATCCGTTTGCCCCAGCATGCTGCCGACTTCCCGTACCCTGCGTCTGTCGCTATACACCCTGCTGATCCTCGCCGGCGCCGCCCTCGCTGCAACGTTTGCGATCCGTCACGCCGAACGCCAGGCGCTGGTGGAAGACGCCGCCCGGGCCAACCAGCAACTGGCACTGTATGCCAACTCGCTGCACACCCTGATCGACCGCTATCGCGCCTTGCCCGCCGTGCTGGCGCTGGACCCGCAATTGCGTGCGGCGCTGGCAGGCCCCGTGAATGCCGAGCAGCAAGCGGCGCTGAACCTGAAGCTGGAAAAAATCAACGGCGCCGCACAATCCTCCACCCTTGAATTGCTCGATCACACCGGCCTTGCGGTAGCCGCCAGCAACTGGCGTCTGCCCAGCAGTTACGTCGGCCACAACTATGGCTTTCGCCCCTATTTCAGTCAGACCCGCACCCAGGGCACCGGGCGTTTCTACGCAGTCGGCGTGACCAGCGGGATTCCCGGCTATTTCCTGTCCAGCGCGGTGCTCGGCGACAACGGCGAGTTCCTCGGGGCGATGGTGGTCAAGCTCGAATTCCCGGAGCTGGAGCGCGAATGGAGCCAGGGCAGCGATACGCTACTGGTCAGCGATGCCCGGGGCATCATCTTCATTGCCAACCAGCCCGACTGGCGCTACCGCCTGCTGCACCCGCTGAGCCCGGCCGATTACCGAGAGATCAAGCGCACTCGCCAATACGACAAGCAATCGCTGGTGCCGCTGACTCATCTGTCGCTACGCCGCTTTGATGACAACAGCGAACTGCGCCGCGTCGAAGGCCCGCAAGGCACGGCGGATTACCTGTGGGAATCGCTGCCGCTGACCGCCGAAGGCTGGACGCTACACCTGCTGCGGCGTCCGCAAGTGTCCTTCGAAGACCAGCGCAATGCCGGGCTCGCCGCCGCCGGGGTGTGGCTGGCGCTGGTGTTTCTGTTGCTGTTCCTCAACCAGCGCTGGCGTCTGGCCAAGATGCGCCAGCGCAGCCGCGAAGAGCTTGAGCAACTGGTCGAGGAACGCACCCGGGATTTGCGCACCGCCCAGGAAGGTCTGGTGCAATCAGCGAAACTGGCGGCACTGGGGCAGATGTCCGCTGCGCTGGCCCACGAAATCAATCAGCCGCTGACCGCCCAGCGCATGCAGCTTGCAACTCTGAGGCTGCTGCTCGATCACGGTCGGGTCGATGACGCCTGCAAGGCGCTCAAACCGGTGGACGAAATGCTCACGCGCATGGCTGCCCTCACCGGCCACCTGAAAACCTTTGCCCGCAAAAGCCCCAGCGGCTTGCGCGAACGGCTGGACCTGGCGACGGTGGTCGATCAGGCGCTGCAATTGCTCGATGCGCGCCTGCGTGATGAACAGGTCAGTCTGGTGCTGCACCTGACCCGTCCGGCCTGGGTGCGCGGCGACGCGATTCGCCTCGAACAAGTGCTGATCAACCTGCTGCGCAACGCCCTCGATGCGATGCAGGGCAAGCCGTGCAAGCGTCTGGAAATCCGCCTGGAAGCTGACGAACAACTGTGGCGCCTGAGCGTCATCGACAACGGTGGCGGCATTGCCGAAGAACATCTGGGTCAGGTATTCGATCCGTTCTTCACCACTAAACCTGTGGGTGACGGGCTGGGTCTGGGACTGGCGGTATCGTTCGCCATCGTCCATGAATCCGGCGGGCGCCTGTGCGCCGAAAATGGTGACAACGGTGCAGTGTTCAGCCTGACCTTGCCGATCGATCTGGAGGCGCACCTCTGATGCTCAACTCAGTGATGGTGGTCGATGACGAAAGCAGCATTCGCAACGCCGTCGAGCAATGGCTAAGCCTGTCCGGGTTCGAGGTGCAGCTGTTCAGCCGCGCCGAGGAATGCCTGGCGGCGCTGCCGAAACACTTTGCCGGGGTGATTCTCAGCGATGTGCGCATGCCCGGTCTCAGCGGTCTTGAACTGCTGGCCGAAGTGCAGCGCCGGGATGCCGACCTGCCGGTGATTCTGCTCACCGGCCACGGCGATGTGCCGATGGCGGTCGAAGCGATGCGCGATGGCGCCTACGACTTTCTGGAAAAACCCTTCAGCCCCGAGGCCCTGCTCGGCAGCCTGCGCCGGGCGCTGGACAAGCGTCGGCTGGTGCTGGAAAACCGCGCCCTGCACGAACAGGCCGACAACCGCGCCAGACTGGATGCGACGCTGCTCGGCGTGTCCCGTGGTATGCAGACCCTGCGCCGGCAGGTGCTTGACCTCGCAACATTGCCGGTCAACGTGCTGATCCGTGGCGAAACCGGCAGCGGCAAGGAACTGGTTGCCCGCTGCCTGCACGACTTCGGCCCGCGCGCCGACAAGCCGTTCGTGGCACTGAACTGCGCGGCGATCCCCGAGCAGTTGTTCGAAGCCGAATTGTTCGGGCATGAGAGCGGCGCGTTCACCGGGGCCTCCGGCAAGCGCATCGGCAAACTGGAATACGCCGATGGCGGCACCCTGTTTCTCGATGAAATCGAAAGCATGCCGCTGGCCCAGCAGGTGAAACTGTTGCGGGTGTTGCAGGAGCAGAAACTGGAACGGCTGGGGTCGAACCAGAGCATTCGCGTGGACTTGCGCATCGTCGCGGCGACCAAACCCGATTTGCTGGATGAGGCCCGGGCCGGGCGTTTTCGCGAGGACCTGGCGTATCGCCTGAACGTTGCCGAATTGCGCCTGCCACCGCTGCGCGATCGTCGGGAGGACATTCCGTTGTTGTTCGAGTCCTTCGCACAAAGCGCCGCTCAGCGATTGGGGCGGTCTTTTCCGCCGCTCAGTGGTGCGCAATTGAGTCACCTGCTGAGCCATGACTGGCCAGGTAATGTTCGTGAGTTGGCGAACGTCGCCGAACGGCAGGTGCTGGGGCTGGATGAACCGGTGCAAGGTATCGATCCGGGGCAGTCGCTGGCGGCGCAGCAAGAGGCGTTTGAGGCGCAGTGCCTGCGGGCCGCTTTGACCCGGCACAAGGGGGATGTGAAAGCCGTGCTGGAAGAACTGCAACTGCCGCGCCGAACCTTCAATGAAAAGATGCAGCGCCATGGTCTGACCCGGGAAATGTTCGTGCCCGATTGATCCCCGCATTGAGGCATTCCCACGCAGAGCGTGGGAACGATCCGAGCCCGAGTGAGCGGATTTCCGCTCATTCATTCCGGCTCATCGGCAAAATCCCGCTCAACCCATCTCCCCAACCCCTCTAAACCGGCCCTCTCCCCGTTGGCACAGCTCCTGCTATAGCCCTCGCAGGCTGCGTTTCTGCGCGCTCCACAAAAACAATTAAACGAAGGATCCTTCAATGGATAACTCCAACGCCCTGCCTCTTGGGTCGGCTGCCGTGCCGGCCAAAGAACGAACCACCGCCAGTCGCATCAAGTCGATCTTCAGCGGTTCCGTCGGCAACATGGTCGAGTGGTACGACTGGTACGTTTATGCCGCCTTCTCGCTGTACTTCGCCAAGACCTTCTTCCCCGCCGGTTCCACCACCGCCCAGTTGATGAACACCGCTGCGATCTTCGCCGTGGGCTTTCTGATGCGTCCGATCGGTGGCTGGCTGATGGGTCTGTACGCCGACAAGGTCGGCCGTAAAAAGGCACTGATGGCCTCGGTGTACCTGATGTGCTTTGGCTCGCTGCTGATCGCCCTCAGCCCGAACTACGAAACCATCGGCATCGGCGCGCCGATCCTGCTGGTATTCGCCCGTCTGCTGCAAGGCCTGTCGGTCGGCGGCGAGTACGGCACCTCGGCGACTTATCTGTCGGAGATGGCGACCAAGGAACGTCGCGGCTTCTTCTCCAGCTTCCAGTACGTGACCCTGATCTCCGGCCAGCTCATCGCGCTGGGCGTGTTGATCGTGCTGCAGCAGATGCTCACCACTGAGCAACTGTACGCGTGGGGCTGGCGCATCCCGTTCGCCATCGGCGCGCTGTGCGCAATCGTGGCGCTGTACCTGCGTCGTGGCATGGAAGAAACCGAATCCTTCGTGAAAAAAGAGAAATCCAAGGAAAGCGCCATGCGCACCTTGCTGCGTCATCCGAAGGAATTGCTGACCGTGGTCGGCCTGACCATGGGCGGTACGCTGGCGTTCTACACCTACACCACTTACATGCAGAAATACCTGGTGAACACCGTCGGCATGAGCATTTCCGACTCCACCACCATTTCCGCCGCCACGCTGTTCCTGTTCATGTGCCTGCAACCGATCATCGGCGGCCTGTCCGATAAAATCGGTCGTCGCCCGATCCTGATCGCCTTCGGCGTGCTGGGGACGATCTTCACCGTGCCGATCCTGATGACCCTGCACACCATCCAGACCTGGTGGGGCGCGTTCTTCCTGATCATGGCGGCGCTGATCATCGTCAGCGGCTACACCTCCATCAACGCCGTGGTGAAGGCCGAGCTGTTCCCGACCGAAATCCGCGCCCTGGGCGTGGGCCTGCCGTACGCACTGACCGTGTCGATCTTCGGCGGCACCGCCGAATACATCGCGCTGTGGTTCAAGAGCATCGGCATGGAAACCGGTTACTACTGGTACGTGACCGCGTGCATCGCGGTGTCCCTGCTGGTGTACATCACCATGAAAGACACCCAGAAACACTCGCGCATCGTCACTGACTGACCGGATTCATTCAGCCACTGCAACGGTGGCTGTTCTGGCCCCATCGCGAGCAAGCTCGCTCCCACATTGGATCGGCATACAACTGACCCTGTGGGAGCCAGCTTGCTCGCGATTGAAGTCACCTCGGTATCAGGTCAACTCGGCAACCTGCTGTTTGCCATAACGCTTCTGCGCATAAGACGCGCCCACGATCATCACCAGCAAAATCCCCGCCAGCACTGCCGACGAACCGATGGTGCCAAAGTCCAGCCCGCCCTTCTCATGGGACTTGGTCATTAAGTCGCCCAACGTCGCACCGAACGGCCGGGTCAGCACGAACGCCACCCAGAACAGCACGACGGTCGAAATCTTCGTGAAGTACTTGAGCAGCACCACCACGGCAATCGCCGAGCCGATCAGCAGCGCGCCACCGGCAAAGCCCAGGCCCGAGTCGTCCGCCAGGTAATCGCCGAGCGCGGTGCCCAGGGTGTTGGAGAACAGAATCGCCATCCAGTAGAACATCTCGCCGCGAAAGCTCTGCACCCTGGTGACGTTGAGCGAGTCGCCGCTCAGGCGCCATGCCGCGAAGATCGCCAGCAGAATCGCGATCAGGATCATCGAACCGGTGGCGTAGCCCAGCTCCAGCGTGCGGTCCATGAAGTCCGACATGGTGGTGCCGGCGGTGCTGGTCGACAGGATCACGATCCAGTACAGCAACGGCTTGTAGGTCTTGGACATCAGCTGCGTGATCAGTGTCAGGACAAACACGCTGATCAGGATCAGCGAGCTGATGGCGTAGCCGACGTTAAGGGTCATCGACAGCAAATCCCCCGCGGTTTCCCCTAGGGTCGTCGCGCAGATTTTCATGACCCAGAAGGCCAGGGTGATTTGAGGCAGTTTGTTCATCGCGGGCAACGCTCCTGTGTGTGACGGCCGTTTTTGGCTTTATGGCCGTGGGCAGACTGGCGTTGCGCGGGTGAAAAACCGGTCGGGAATCCATGAAAAATCTGTCACACAGGCAAAAAGCGGCGATTAATCACCGGTTAATGCCCCCGCCGCATTCTGCACCTACCTGATCGATTAACCGCGCGACGCTCGCTACGACGACGAAAGCGAATTGAATGCGTCGCCCTTAACATCAAGTTAATCGATAGTTTTTAGCATTATTTTGCGCTTTTTAATCAATTTAGTTGGCGTAGCATGAATCCCATGCGAAACACATCGCCAACGAATAACGAATCTGGAGAACGACCATGAAAACCAAACTGATCCTCGCCCTGACCCTGTCCGTCCTGGCCGCCAACACCTTTGCCGCCGACGGTTCGGACAAAACCAAATCCGCCGACTTCATTTCCGGCGCCAGCGCTGCCATCGAAACCAGCCACACCGGCACCTACGCCGCTGACGGCTTCGACAAGACCAACGTCGGCAAAGCCGTTGCGGCTGATGGTTTTGACAAGACTGGCACTGCGTCCGCCATCGCTGCCGACGGTTTCGACAAAACCGGCACCGCCAACGCCATCGCTGCCGACGGTTTCGATAAAACCGGTACTGCTGCAGCTATCAGCTGATCGGCAGAATGCAGACACCAAAGCCCGGCCATTGCCGGGCTTGTTCATTTTCAAAGGTCGGCATTTGATCTTCGCGGACCGGACTTGCACTATTGGCCGCTTATAAAAGCCTTCAGGAACACCCCACCATGCCCGATGACATCCATTTCTATGAACCGGCCAACGGCCACGGCCTGCCACACGATCCGTTCAACGCCATCGTCGGCCCGCGCCCCATCGGCTGGATTTCTTCGCAGGATGCCGAGGGCCGGCTGAACCTGGCGCCCTACAGCTTTTTCAACGCGTTCAACTACATTCCGCCGATCATCGGCTTCTCCAGCGTCGGGCGCAAAGACAGCCTGAACAACATCGAGCAGACCGGTGAGTTCGTCTGGAACCTCGCCACCCGCCCGCTGGCCGAGCAGATGAACCAGAGCTGCGCGATGGTCGGGCCAGAGGTCAACGAGTTCGAACTGGCGGGGCTTACGCCGGTGGCGTCGAAGGTGATTGCCGTGCCGCGCGTGGCCGAAAGCCCGGTGTCCTTTGAATGCAAGGTCACCCAGATCATTCAGTTGCAGCGCGCCGACGGCGAGACCGTACCGAGCTGGCTGGTGCTGGGCGAAGTGGTCGCCGTGCACATCGCCAAATGGCTGTTGAAGGACGGGATCTACGACACCGCCGCCGCCGAACCGATACTGCGGGGCGGCGGACCGGCGGACTATTTCCAGCTGGGGCCGGAGGCGTTGTTCAAGATGTGGCGCCCGGGGGCTACGAAGTAAGCGCTTACCAGATCAGCTCGGCGTCGTCGGTGACGCCCTTGAGCTTGTCCAGTTCATTGATCGCGGCTTCATCGGCCGCGATGGCGCCGGGGAAAACCTGATCGTTCAGCAGTTTGTGAAAGCGCGGTGCACCGCCGTCGACCAGCGCCTTGACGGCGATTGCCGCGTGATAACCCTTGTTGCCGCCCAACTCGACGGGGACTACAGCGGAAACCGCTTCGAAGTGTTCGAACTCTTTACGTGCCATATCGCAGGTCCTGGCTCAGTCAGATAGGCCGGCCATTAAACATTCAACCGGCGAGTTTGTGTATCGGCGCAGCGCATTGGCCTACGGCCTGTGCGGCCGAGACTTCCTTGAACGTGTGGAAATCCAGGCTATTGACCACCAGGTCCTGCACCAGCTCGGCAAAGATTTCCATCGACGGGCTGCTGAAATAGGCGGTCATCGATTGCTGGTTGATCCAGAAACCGGAGACCAGCCACAACTCCGGATCACACTGCGAATGCTGCAAGGAAAAGCTCAGGCAACCGGCGGCGGCACGGGACGGCTCGATCAGCGCGCTCAGGCGCATGCCGAGTTCCGCCGAGCGCCCGGCGCGCGCTCGAACGAAGGCCATATGACTGACGGGAATCTGCTTGGACATGTTCAACCCTCCCAGGGAGTCGTGTGGCAGCCGGGGACGGGCTGCGACAGGATCAAAGGTTAAGGGCCGGGCATCGCTCGCCGTTAGTCGATTCCTGCCGTCGCGTTGCACAATCCTGCGAGACTGTCTTGCAGACCTGTAACAAGTCGTGAATTGCTGTCACTGTCCTGTCACACCGGTTTCGAGCAAGTTTCCCGGGTTTCGCCCCTTCATGTCCGGGCAGGCACGCAACGCCATGCAGGATCAGGCAAGCATTTCGCAGGATGTGTCTACCGCTCGCGCTTGCACAAACTTAAGCTCTGCTCCCATTCCATCCCTTGCCGAGGAGGCTGTGCATGACGTCGTTCGATCGTTTTCAGGCGCCGCGCGATGCCGATATGGAAGCCGACATGGAAAAGCAGCGCGCGGAACTGGCGGCCATCATTCGCCGCAACACGTCCGAAGATGGCAGTTATGCCACTGCCGTCGGTTCGCTGTTCATGTCGCGCCACACCCAATCCCATGACTTCGCCCCGGTGCTCGCGCAACCGGCGCTGTGCATCATGGCCCAGGGTCGCAAAGAGGTACGGCTGGCGGACGAGTTCTTCAATTACGACCCGTTGAATTACCTCGTGGTGTCGGTCTCGATGCCGTTGAGCGGTCGAGTCGTGAATGTCTCGCCCGAAGAGCCGATTCTCGCCGTACGCCTGGACATCGACCCGGCGGAAATCACCGCGCTGATCGCCGACGCCGGCCCGATGGGCGTGCCGACCCGTCCGACCGGGCGCGGTCTGTATGTGGAAAAGATCGACAGCGCGATGCTCGATGCGGTGCTGCGTCTGGCCCGTCTGCTCGACGCGCCGAAAGACATCGCCATGCTCGCACCGCTGATCCGCCGGGAAATTCTCTATCGCCTGTTGCGCAGTCCCCAAGGCCATCGGCTGTACGAAATCGCCATCGCCAACAGCCAGAGCCACCGCATCAGCCAGGCGATCAAATGGCTCAACGGCAACTTCGAACAGCCGCTGCGCATTGATGATCTGGCGAAGGAAGTGAACCTCAGCGTCTCGACCTTGCATCACCGCTTCAAGGCGATGACGGCGATGAGTCCGTTGCAGTATCAGAAGCAACTGCGCCTGCAAGAGGCGCGGCGCTTGATGCTGGCTGAGGGGCTGGAGGCGTCGGCGGCGGGGTATCGGGTGGGGTATGAAAGCCCTTCGCAGTTCAGCCGCGAGTACAGCCGCCTGTTCGGCGCGCCACCGTTGAGGGATCTGGCGCGCTTGCGGCTGACCGTCTGATCTGGATCAGGCGCCGAGCACCCGACACGCCTCACTCGGCAGCGTCACCGACACCGGATGCCCGATCCCCAGACCGATGCCCTGACACGGCGTGCTCAGCGCCGTGAAGGTCACCCCGGAACATTCCACCGTAGTCTCGATGGTCGCGCCGATGTCGCGCACGAACGTCACCTTGCCCAGCAGGCGATTGCCCGCCGTGGCCTGGGGCGCCGACAGTTGCAGATCTTCAGGGCGGATCAGCATTTTTACTTTCTGCCCGACCACGATGCTGCTGCAGATCGGCACTTGCAGGGCATCGCCGCCCGGCAGCACAACCTTGCCATCGCCCAGGGCCGTTGCCGGGAAGATATTGCCGGAGCCGATGAAGTCCGCGACGAATTCGTTGGCCGGATGCCGGTAGATTTCAATCGGCGTACCCACTTGCTGTACCCGATGCTCACCGAGGACTACCACGATGTCCGCCATGGTCATGGCCTCGCGCTGATCGTGGGTGACCATGATCGTGGTGATGTTCAGGCGTTGTTGCAGCTGGCGGATTTCCACCTGCATCGACTCGCGCAACTTGGCGTCAAGCGCCGACAGCGGTTCGTCCAGCAGCAGGATTTTCGGGTGCGAGGCAATCGCCCGGGCAATCGCCACTCGCTGACGCTGACCGCCGGAGAGTTTCGCTACCGGGCGATCAATCATCGGTTGCAGCTGGATCAGCTCCAGCAATTGCACCACCCGCGCCTGTTGATCGGCCTTGCTCACGCCGCGCAGCTTCAGCGGATAGGCGATGTTCTCGCCCACGGTCATGTGCGGAAAAAGCGCCAGCGACTGAAACACCATGCCGAAGTTGCGCAGGTGCGCCGGCGTGTGGCCGATGTCCTCGCCGTCCAGGCGAATCTCGCCGCCGGTGAGGGTTTCCAGCCCGGCGATCATTCGCAGCAACGTGGTCTTGCCGCAACCCGACGGGCCGAGGAAACACACCAGTTTGCCCTCGGGCAAATGCAGGTTGACGTCTTTCACCGCGCAGGCCGAGCCGTAGTGTTTCTCGACGTTTTCCAGAATCAGACCAGACATAAAATCACCTCAAGAAATCAAAAGGACACGCCGCCTTCACCGACCAGCTTCTCCAACGCCCAGATCAGGACGAAGTCGATCAATACGATCAGCACGGCAAACGAGAACACGGTAGGGTCGAGCGATGACACGGTGCGGCTGTACATCCAGATCGGCACGGTCATGACGTCGATGGTGTAGAGGAAATAAGTCACGGTGAACTCGTTGAACGAGACGATGAACGCCAGCAGCATCCCCGCCAGAATCCCCGATTTCATCAACGGCACCACCACGTCGACGATGGCGCGCAGTGGCGAAGCGCCGAGCATCTGCGCGGCCTCTTCGACTTCGCTGCCGATGGAAAGCATGGCCGCCGTGCAGTTCTTCACCACGAACGGCAGCGCCAGAATCACGTGAGCAATTACCAGCCGCGATGTGGTCATGTGAAACGGCAGGCTGTCGAACACCAGCAGCAACGCCAGCCCAAGCACCACCATCGGGAACACCAGCGGCAGCGACATCAATTGCAGCGCCACGCCCTTGCCACGGAACTCGCAACGGGTCAGCGCGTAAGCCGCCGGCACCGCGATCAGCGTGGCGAAAATCATCGTCAGGCACGACACCAGCAAACTGGTGCCCATGGCCTGGCCGAGGCTCAGCACATCACTGGCGTCCGGCGACACAAACGTGTGCCACGCCGCCTTGTACCACTGCAGGCTGTAACTGCTTGGCGGGAAGTCGAGGTTCGACGCGCCGCTGAACGACATCACGATCATGGTCAGGATCGGCAACACGGCCAGGAACAAAATGATCCCGGAAAGGATGCCCGCAAACTTGCCGGTGTCGCCCGGCAGCAGCGACTGACGCTTCTTGATCAGGGCACTCATTGCGAAGCCTCCAGCAGACGGCGACGGCGGCCGGTGATGTATTCGGACAAGGTCATGATGGCGAGCGTAGTGACGATCAGCACCACCCCGGCGGCGGAGGCGGCAGGCCAGTTCATCAGCGGAGCGATCTGGTCATGCACCATCACCGCCAGCATCGGCACGCGACGGCCACCCAGCAGAAGTGGCACCACAAAGCTGCTGGCGTTGTAGGCGAACACCAGCGTCGCGCCGGTGATGATTCCCGGCAGACTCATTGGCAACACCACCTGGCGGAACACTTGAAAGCGGCTGGCGCCGAGGGTCGCGGCGGCTTCTTCGTAGCTGCGTGCGACGCCGCGCATGGCGCTGGCAATCGGCAGCACGGCCAGCGGAAACGCAGTCTGCACCAGGCCCATCAACACGCCGTTCTGGTTGTACAGCAACATGATCGGGCGCTTGATCAGACCGAGGCCCATCAGGGTCTGGTTGAGCATGCCGCCGGGGCCGAGTATCACCAGCCAGCCGTAGCTTTGCAGCAGCAGGTTGACCAGCAACGGCAGCAGCACCGCCGCGAGGAAAATCCGTCGCACGAACGGCGAGGTCAGGCGCGCCATGGTGTACGCCACCGGGATCGCCAGGACCACGGCAATCACCGCGCTGATCAGCGCCAGACGCAAAGTCAGCAGCAACGATTTGAGGTAGTAGGGTTCGAGCAACTGCGCGTAACTGGCCAGGCTGAAACCGGACCACTCCGCGCCCTTGGTGCCGACGCTCATGCGCAGCACCAGCAGGCTGGCGGCAATCAGCACGCCGAGAAACAGCATCGACGGCGTGAGAAAAAACCACGCCCGCGCCGTCGGCGAAATACCGCGCGCCGGGCGCACGTCACCCGTGCCGACCGGTTGGGTCAGGGATTGATGTTCCATAGCAATGATCTCGTCAATGGAAAAACAACTGACAGACACTGCCTTCAAATTCACCGAGAAACCTGTGGGAGCGAGCTTGCTCGCGATAGCAATCTGTCAGTCGACACTGTCGGTGAATGTCAGTCCGCGATCGCGAGCAAGCTCGCTCCCACAGGTACTTCGGTGTTTGAAGAACCTGTGTCCATCACTCGATCAGGAAGAAAAGATTTCCGTGTAGCGACGAATCCACTGGTCATGCACGGTCGCCAGGAAAGCGTTGTCGTGCATGATCGCCTTCTCCGCAATCTGCTCCGGCGTGAGGATGAACGGGCTCTTGCGCGCTTCGGCGGAGATGATCGCCTTGGCGTTGACCGGGCCGTTGAAGATGTCTTCGGCCATCTTGCCCTGCACCAGCGGGTCGACGGAGTGGTCGATGAAGGCATAGGCCAGATCGGTGTCGCCCGGACGGTTCTTCGGCATCACCGAGAGCATCAGGTCGGTATAGAAACCTTCCTTCATGCCGAACGTGGCGCCGAGGCCATAGTTCGGATCGCGGATCTGCTTGGGGAAGAACGCCGGGGCGTAGAGGCCGCCCATGTCCAGGGAGCCGGTGCGGAACAGCTCGGCGATCTGGTTGGGGTTTTCGCCCAGAGTAACCACGCGGTCTTTCAGCTCCGCGAGTTTCTTGAAGCCCGGTTCGATGTTGTGCTCGTCACCACCGGCCAGTTTGGCGGCGATGATGATCAGGTCCATGGCCTCGGTCCAGTTCGGCGGCGGCAGGAAAATGTTCGGCGCCAGATCGGCGTCCCACAGCGCGGCGTAACTGTCCGGCGCGGTGGTCTGGGTGCGAGTGCTGTAGACCAGACTGTTGCACCACAGCAGGTAACCGATGCCGTGACCGTTGGCCCCGGTACGGTATTTTTCCGGAACGTCGATCAGGTTGGGAATGCGGTTGAGATCGGGTTTTTCCAGCAGTCCGGCAGCGGCCAGACCTTCGGCGCCGACCCCGGCCAGAGTGATGATGTCGTACTGCGGACGATCACCGCCGGCCTTGAGTTTGGCGACCATTTCCGAGGTGCTGCCGGTACGGTCGGCAATCACTTTGGCGCCGGTCTTGGCTTCGAACGTTGCAGCGATGTTGCGCAGCGCGGCGAGGCCCGTGTCATCGGACCAGGTCAGCAGGCGCAGGGTCTTGCCGGCAAAGCGGGTGTCGCTGGCACTGGCCCGGATGAAGGGCATGCTCATGGCCGCCGCAGCCACCGAGGCCACGCCGACGGTTTTGATGAATTGACGCCTGTTCAGATCGTGCTCGCCCATTTAGGACTCCCATTATTCTTCTAAGTATGAGATTGATCGCAACCCTTGCATCTGCCTGACCGATGTTGCCCAAGCGCCCGGTTTCAAAGGGCTTGAGCGTGGTCTGCGGGTTCATCCTGAGGTCGTGCAAAACACCTGACTATCGATAAAAACTCATTGGAGCCATGACGCCGGCGCATGCCTCCTTGCGAGGCATGCGCTGACCTTTTTCGGGCATTCAGAGCGCGCGAATCACGTGCTTGATTTCCTGAAATGCCGCCAGACCCCACGGTCCCAACTCGCGACCGATGCTGCTCTGTTTGTAACCACCCCACGCGGTCTGCGGGAAGATCACCTGCGGCGCGTTGAGCCATACCAGCCCCGCCTGCAAGGCGTTGGCGACCCGATCCGCCGTCTCGGCATTGCGCGTGACGACACTGGCGACCAGACCGAACTGGCTATCGTTGGCCAAGGCAATCGCCTCGGCTTCCGAAGCGAAACTGCGCACGCAGATCACCGGGCCGAAGATCTCTTCACACCACAGCGCACTGTCGAGGGGCACTTCGGTGAAGATCGTCGGCTGCAAGAAATAGCCGCGCGGCAGATCGGCGGGGCGATTGCCGCCACAAATCAGCCTGGCCCCGGCACTCAGCCCACGGTCGATATGACCGAGCACCCGCTGGTACTGCGCCTGATTGACCAGCGCGCCCATCTCGACTTCAGGATCGAACGGATCGGCGACACGGATTTTTTCCGCGCGGGCCTTCAGACGAATCAGGAATTCGTCGGCCAGTTCATCGGCCACCAGCACCCGGCTGGTGGCCGAGCACATCTGCCCGGCGTTGAAGAAACCGCCGCCACAGGCCAGCTCCACCGCCAGGTCAAGGTCGGCATCTTCCAGAATCAGCAGCGAGGATTTGCCGCCCAGTTCCAGGCTCACACCCTTCACGGATTCAGCGGCGCGCTGCATCACTTGCACACCGACGGCGTTGCTGCCGGTGAAGGAAACCTTGGCGATGCGCGGATCCGCCGACAGCGGCGCGCCGACTGCCGGACCGGTGCCGCACACCAGGTTGAACACGCCTTTGGGCAGGCCGGATTCGGCGATGATGGTCGCCAGTTCCAGCTCCGGCAGCGGCGTGACTTCCGACGGCTTGAGCACCACGCAGCAACCGGCGGCCAGGGCCGGGGCGAGTTTCCACGCGGTGGTGACCATCGGGAAATTCCACGGCACGATCAGCCCGACCACACCGCACGGCTCGCGGCGCAGACGTGCACTGAAATCGTCGCTCGGCAGCGGCACGTCACTGTCGAGTCTGGCGTCGAGGCCTTCGGCGAGTTCGGCGTAGTACTCGAAAGTGGCGATCACGTCGTCGACATCGATTGCCGCTTCGAACTGCGGTTTGCCGTTGTTGCTCGACTGCAACTTCATCAAATGTTCGCGGCCGTTGCGCACGCCATCGGCGATGTTGCGCAGTATCGCGCCGCGCTCGGCGCCCGAGGTTTTCGACCAGTCCTTGAAGGCTTCAGTCGCCGCTGTCACCGCTTGATTGACGGCGCTTTCGTCACCGCCATTGACCGTGGTCAGCAACGCTTCGGTGGCCGGATTGATGACGCGCAGGTGTTCGCGGCCGGCGGACCATTGGCCGTTGATGTACAGGCCGTCGAGTGTCGTCGGGAAGATCATCATTGGGCCACCGCCTTCATCCATTGGGTCTGGTCGATTTCGATCAGGGTCGGGCCCTGCCGATCGCTGGCGGCGCGCAGTGCACCGCGCAGTTGTTCGGCCGAGCTGATCGCTTCTGCCGCGCAACCCAGGGCCTTGGCCACACCGATGAAGTCCGGGGTATAGATGTCCACGCCCACCGGCTCGATGGCGCGGTTGACCATGTATTTCTTGATCTCTTCGTAACCCTGGTTATTCCACAGCAGGATGATCACCGGCGTGCGCGCTTCCACGGCGCTGGCCAGTTCCGGCAGGGTGAATTGCAGACCGCCGTCGCCGATCAGACACACCACCGGCGGACGTGCGCCGTGTTCGAGGTTGCCGCCGAGCCACGCGCCAATCGCTGCCGGCAAGGCGTAACCAAGGGTGCCGTAGCCGGTGGACGAGTTGAACCAGCGGCGCGGGCGCTCCGGGTTGAAGGTGAGGTTACCGGTGTACACCGGTTGCGTGGAGTCGCCGACGAAAACTGCATTCGGCAGTTCGTGCAGCACGGTTTCGAGGAAGCGGGTCTGGGCCAGCGTCGGAGCGTCCCAGGTCGCTGCCAGGTCTTCACGCAGACGGGCGGCTCGAACCTGGCCCCAGTCGTTGCGGCGCTCGGCCAGCGGTTTGTGCGACAGCGCACTGAGCAGCGCTTGTGCGGCATTGCGCGAGTCGGCGACCAGCGCCACGTGGGGCGGGTAGTTGCGCACGGTCTGGTCGGGATCGATATCGACGCGCAGCAACTTGCCGGGGATTTCGAAGCCGCCGGCGAAGGTGACGTCGTAGTCGGTTTCCGCCAGCTCGGTGCCGATCGCCAGCACCACGTCGGCATCCGCCACCAGGGCGCGGGTCGCGACCAGGCTCTGGGTCGAACCGATCAGCAGCGGATGACTGGACGGCAACATGCCTTTGGCGTTGATGGTCAGCGCCACGGGTGCGCCGAGCAGTTCGGCCAGCTCAGTGAGTTCGGCAGCCGCGTCGATGGCGCCGCCACCGGCGAGGATCAGCGGACGCTGGGCGCCGGCCAGCAGTTCGGTCATGCGGCTCACGGCGGCCGGCGCAGCTCCGGCGCGGTCGATGTTGACCGGCACACTGGCCAGCAGTTCGTCGGCCTCTTCGACCAGCACGTCCAGCGGAATTTCGATGTGTACCGGACGCGGACGCCCGGCCTGGAACAGCGCAAACGCACGGGCCAGCACGCCCGGCAATTCCGACGCCGACATCAGGGTGTGGGAGAACGCCGCCACGCCGCCGACCAGTGCGCTCTGGTTCGGCAGTTCATGCAACTTGCCGCGACCGCCACCCAGTTGACTGCGCGACTGCACGCTGGAGATCACCAGCATCGGAATCGAATCGGCGTACGCCTGGCCCATGGCGGTGGTGATGTTGGTCATGCCAGGACCTGTGATGATGAAGCACACACCCGGTTTGCCGCTGGTGCGGGCGTAGCCGTCGGCCATGAAGCCGGCGCCTTGTTCATGCCGGGGGGTGACGTGGTTGATGCTCGAACGGGCCAGCCCGCGATACAGCTCCACGGTATGTACACCGGGAATGCCGAACACCTGCTCGACCCCATAACCTTCGAGTAACTTGACCAGTACTTCGCCACACGTCGCCATGTCTTTGCCCTTCTTGTTCGTTGAGGCACCGGGCTTTAAAGGAACCGGTGATTGGCCTCATTGAAACGGGCGGCGTGTAGCCGCAACAATCGATAAAAGCTCATACTAGCCATGTCCTCACGTCATGGCTTGGATCCACATGAAACGACTGCCTCCCCTGCCCGCCCTGCACACGTTTCTGATCACCGCGCAGTGCTGCAACTTCACCCGGGCCGCCGAACAGTTGCACATCACCCAGGGTGCGGTGAGCCGGCAGATCGCCGGGCTGGAGGAGCATCTGGGTTATGAGCTGTTCATTCGCCTGGCCCGGGGCCTGGAGCTGACGGCCGAAGGTCGCGAATGGCTGCCACGGGTGCAGCAGATCTTCAGCCTGATCGGCGACTCGGTGGAGCAGATCGGCGCCAAGCGCGAGACCCTGCAACTCAAGGCCCCGAGCTGCGTGATGCGCTGGTTGTTGCCACGGCTGTTGCAATGGCAGCGCGAACGCCCGGACGTGCCGGTGAAACTCACGGCGTCGTTGCAACACGGGGTGGACTTTCATCGCGAGCAGTTCGACGCGGCGGTGATCTACGGCACCGCGCCCCACGACTCACCCGCGACCCTGCATCTGTTCGATGAACAACTGACGCCGGTCTGTTCGCCGACGCTGCTCAACGGTGGTCCGGCCCTGCACACACCGGCAGACCTGCAACAACACCTGCTGCTGCACCCGACCCACACCGATGACGACTGGACACTCTGGCTCGAAGCCGCCGAACTGCAATTGAGCAACATCGCCAGCGGTCAGCATTTCGAGACGCTGGATCAGGCGATGTCGATGGCGTCCCACGGGACAGGGGTGGCGATCGGCGACTGGTCGTTGATCGGCGATGACTTGAACGCCGGGCGACTGGTGATGCCGTTCGATCTGAAGGTGAAGACGGGACTGGGCTATTACATCGTCGCGCCGGCGTCGGAGCCGTCGGCGAAATTGCAGGAATTGATGGGGTGGCTGGTGGAGCAGGCTCATACGCGGTGAACACCCCAATATCCTGTGGGAGCGAGCTTGCTCGCGAATACGGTGCGTCATTCAACGTTGATGTCGACTGACACGCCCTCTTCGCGAGCAAGCTCGCTCCCACATTGGATCGGTGTCGAGATTCAGTAACCGACCGTAAACCGCTGACGCGAATGCTTCGGCGTTTCCACTTCGTCGAGCAGCGCAATCGCGTAGTCGGCAAAGGTGATCGAGCTCTGGCCTTCAGCACTCACCAGCAAGTCATCCTTGCCGACACGGAACTTGCCGGTGCGCTTGCCTTCGACAAACAGCGCCGACGGCGACAGGAACGTCCAGTCCAGCTCCTCCTCCTGACGCAGCGCATCGAGAAACGCTGCACCGGCGCTGGCCTCGGCCTTGTACTCGGCGGGGAAACCGGCGCTGTCGATCACACGAGTACCGTCCGGCAGCAACAGCGAACCGGCACCGCCGACCACCAGCAGACGTTTCACCCCGGCCTGCTTCACCGGGCCGATCAGCGCACTGGCCGGCACCGTGGCGAAATGTGCGGCGCTGATCACCACATCGTGACCGACGACGGCGTCCTGCAGCGCGGCGGAGTCCAGCACGTCGACATTCTTGCTGACCACACCGGCACGGGCGCCGATTTTCGAGGTATCCCGAGCGATGGCGGTGACGCTGTGGCCGCGACGCAGGGCTTCTTCCAGCAGTTGGCTGCCGGCACGGCCGGTGGCACCAATGATTGCGATCTTGCTCATGACATTCTCCAGTTGGCTTGAGAGTGCTGCGTTTTCAGAATCGGGTTACCACTTCATTTCGCCCTTGGCGACTTTGGCGCTCAGCTCCAGCGAGCTTTCTTCGCCCAGTTTCGGGTAGCGTTTTTTCATCGCGCCGATCAGTGCGGCAGAGTCCTTGGCCTTGGCAGTTTCTTCGTCGAACGCCTTGATGTAGTCGGCAGTGAATTTCACGGCCGCCAGCGAACGGGCGCTGTCACCCAGGTAGTGACCCGGCACCACGGTTTTCGGTTTCAGGGTTTCGATCGAGTGTAGGGTTTCCAGCCAGTCGGCGTGGGATTGCGCGGTCTGGGTGTCGGCCATCCACACGTGGATGTTCTCGGCGACAACCACACCACCGACCACGGCTTTCAGTGAAGGAATCCACACGAAGCTGCGATCCGGCTGCTTGCCTTCCAGGCCAACCACCTGCAGCTTTTGCCCTTCAAGCATCAGGCTGTCGCCCTTGAGCACGCCCGGCACGATGGTTTTGGCCGGCACGTCGGCGCCCATTTTCGGGCCCCAGAAGGCGAGTTTGCCGTCGACGGTTTGCTTGATGTGATCAACGGTCGGTTGCGAGGCCAAGACCTTTGCCTGCGGGAAGGCTTTGGTCAGGGTGTCGAGACCGAAGTAGTAATCCGGGTCACCGTGGCTGATGTAAATGGTGGTCAATTGCTTGCCGCTGGCGCGGATCTTTTCCACCACTTGCTCGGCTTGGGATTTGCCGAACTGGGCGTCCACCAGAATCGCGTCTTTCTCGCCGCTGACCAGCACCGAAGTCACCGGGAAGATCGCCTTGGTGCCCGGGTTGTAGACGTCGAGGGTCAGGTTCGCGGCCGCTGCGTGGGCAGCAAAACCGAGGGTGGCGGTGGCCAGTAAAACGCGCTTGAGAGTGGTGAAGCCGATCATGAGTTGCTCCGCTGTTCGAATGCCGTGCTTGGCGATGGGGGCAGAGCTTAGTTGCCAGACTCGTTACAAAAAATGCGATGCTTGAACATAGTTTGTTTCTGAAAGCGGGCAAATCATGGATCGTCTCCAAGCAATGCGGGTGTTTGTCACGGTGGTGGATCTGGGCAGCCAGTCGGCGGCGGCCGATCACCTGGACCTGTCGAGGCCGGTGGTGTCGCGGTATCTGGCGGAACTGGAAGACTGGGTCGGCGCGCGCCTGATGCACCGCACCACCCGCAAGTTGAGCCTGACCGCCGCCGGCAACGAAATCCTGCCGCGCTGCCGGCAGATGCTGGAGCTGTCCGGTGACATGCAGGCCGCGGTCAGCGAACCTGCCGATGCGCCACGGGGTATGTTGCGGATCAGCGTCAGCACCTCGTTCGGCCAGGCGCAACTGGCCGATGCCATGGCGGCGTTCGTCAAAGCGTATCCGGGGGTGAACATCGATCTGCAGATGCTCGATCGCACGGTAAACCTGGTGGACGAACGCATCGACCTGGCGATTCGCACCAGCAATGACCTCGATCCGAATCTGATCGCCCGGCGCCTGACGGTGTGCCGCTCGGTGGTCTGCGCCGCGCCCGCCTATCTGCAAGAACATCCGCAGCCGCAACGCGTGGAAGATCTGAGCCGGCACAACTGCCTGACCCATTCCTACTTCGGCAAGAGCCTGTGGCATTTCGAGGAGGATGGCGAACCGGTTTCGGTACCGGTGCAGGGCAACATCAGCGCCAACGAGGCCAGCACCCTGCTGCGCGCGACCCTGGCCGGCGCCGGGGTGGCGATGCTGCCGACCTATCAGGCCGGGGTGCATGTACACAGCGGCGAACTGGTTCGCCTGCTGCCCCACGCCGAGCCGCGGCAGATGAACATCTATGCCGTGTATGCCTCGCGCAAGCACATGCCGGCAGCGCTGCGTTGCATGCTGGATTTTCTGGTGCAGCGTTTTCCCGAAAACCCGCAATGGGATGAAGGGCTGTAAAGACGTTCGCAGCCGCTGGCAACTCCACGGCGCTGACCTATGCTGAAAGCAGTACCCAAGGGTATTCGTTCAGAGGTCACCGCCATGAACACCAGAACAAGAAGATACTTCGCGATTTTCATCACCTGCGCGGCCACGCTGGCGCTGTACGGCACCGCAGCATGGCGCGTGGAGCAGTTGCGGCAACTGCCCCGTGAATACGCGAGCTGCAACTTCGAGCGCTGCATTCCTCACAACGCCACCCTCAACGCCCTGCGCTGATACTGGACGTCTGTGGGAGTGAGCTTGCTCACGAAGGCGGCGTGTCAGGTGGCAAAACTGCCGGCTGATCCACCCTCTTCGCGAGCAAGCTCGCTCCCACCTATTGACTCTCTTGTTGTTCGGATTTGAGTCGGTCGCGGAACGCCTTTGGCGAGATCCCCACCCGGCGCCGGAACAGGCGCGTGAAGTTGGTCGGATCGGAAAACCCCAACACCTCGGACATCTCGTAAATGGTCATGCTGGTGTAAGTCAGCAGGCGCTTGGCTTCCAGTAACTGACGCTCGTGCATGATCTGCAACGCCGGCTGCCCCGCCAGTTCGCGGCAGGTGCCGTTGAGGTGCGAGACGGAAATCCCCAGACGATGGGCCAGGTCCTCGACCTTGACGTGCTGTCTGTACGTCTCCTCCACCAATTGAATAAAGCCATTGAGATATTCACGCTGGCGCTGCGGGCGTTGCGTGGCGTTGTGACGGCGGATCGCCTGACGGCTGACCCAGACCATGATCACGCTGACCAGCGAATGCATGAGCATTTCCCGCGCCGGTTGATGGCCGTTGTACTCGGCCTGCAATGCGGCAAACAGACTGTTGAGGTACTCCGCGTCCTTGCCCGCCGGATAGCTTTCGGCCTGGGCCAGGGCCTGCACCGCGCTGCCCAGTTGTGCCTGCAAATGGTTGATCAACGGTGTGGCGAGGGTGACGACAAATCCTTCGACGTCCTCGGAAAAACGAAATCCATGCACCGATAACGGCGGCAGGATCTGGATCGCGGCTTCCTTCAGTTGCGTGCGTTGGCCTTCGATTTCAAGCTCTGCCTGACCTTTGAATACGAAGAGCAACTGGCACAAATCGGCATGACGGTGGGGTTTGATTTCCCATTGGTGTTCGCGGCTGCGTTTGGAAATGGTTTCACAGTGCAGCAAGTCAGGGGTCGGCCAGTCCAGGCTTTCACCGTAGAGCTTGAACACCGGAATCGAAGGCAGGTCAGGCTTGTTCATCACTTCAATCCAGGCCTCGAGGTTTGCGGGCGATAATCGCACCGATTGGCAGAATGTACAGGTATCGGCTCAGTTTTCACCTTCAATTGACAGACCCGCAAGGGAAAAATGCAAGCACTCGAATCCTGAAAATCATTCACCGGCCGTTGTCGCGTGAAGCTTGCGAGTCATAAAAACAATGAAAACGCTGAAAACCCAAGTCGCCATCATCGGCGCCGGTCCTTCCGGATTATTGCTCGGCCAACTGCTGCATAACGCCGGCATCGACACCCTGATTCTGGAGCGCCAGACACCTGACTATGTACTCGGCCGAATCCGCGCCGGTGTGCTTGAACAAGGCATGGTAGAGCTATTGCGCGAGGCTGGCGTGGGTCAGCGGATGGACGCCGAAGGGCTGGTGCATGGCGGGTTCGAACTGGCCCTGGACGGGCGTCGGGTACACATCGATCTGCAGGCGTTGACCGGTGGAAAAACCGTGATGGTCTACGGCCAGACCGAGGTCACCCGTGACCTGATGGCCGCTCGTCGGGAGACCGGCGGACAAACCATCTACGAAGCCAGCCATGTCGTTCCCTGTGACATGAAAAGCGACGAGGCCTACGTCACCTTCGAAAAGGACGGCGAAACCTGGCGCGTCGATTGCGACTACATCGCCGGTTGCGACGGGTTCCACGGTGTGGCCCGGCAGTCGATTCCCGAGGACTGCCTGAAAGTCTTCGAGCGGGTTTATCCGTTCGGCTGGCTGGGCATTCTCGCCGATACGCCACCGATTCACGACGAACTGGTCTACGCCCGCCACGAGCGCGGCTTCGCCCTGTGCAGCATGCGTTCGGCGACCCGCACCCGCTATTACCTGCAAGTGCCGGCCGAGGAAAACGTCGACGACTGGTCGGACCAACGCTTCTGGGATGAACTGCGCAAGCGTCTGCCGGAGGACCTGGCGCAACAACTGGTGACCGGTCCGTCGATTGAGAAAAGCATCGCGCCACTGCGCAGTTTTGTGGTCGAGCCGATGCAATACGGGCGGATGTTTCTGGTAGGGGACGCGGCGCACATCGTTCCGCCGACCGGCGCCAAGGGGCTGAATCTGGCGGCCAGCGATGTCAGCACGCTGTTCAGGATTTTGCTGAAGGTCTATCGCGAAGGTCGCACCGGACTTTTGGAGAAGTATTCAGAGATCTGCCTGCGCCGGGTGTGGAAGGCCGAGCGATTTTCCTGGTGGATGACCTCCATGCTGCACCGTTTCGACGAGCACGACGATTTCAGTCAGCGCATCAGCGCGTCTGAACTGGATTACTTTGTCAGCTCGGAAGCGGGGCAAAAAACCATTGCAGAAAATTACGTCGGGCTTCCGTATGAGGCTATCGAATAGCCTGCTATCGACTTACACTGGCGAGCACTGATCCGCTCGCCACGGCGGATATCATCTCTGCCCACAGGTTTGCCCGTGACCACTCTCAACCACCCCGAAACGCCCAAACCGGCCATTCGCAGCGTGCTGGTCGCGCTGATGCTGGCGATCTTTCTCGGCGCGCTGGACCAGACCATCGTCGCCGTTTCCATGCCGGCCATCTCCGCACAGTTCAAGGACGTCAGCCTGCTGGCCTGGGTGATTTCCGGATACATGGTGGCGATGACCGTGGCGGTGCCGATTTACGGCAAGCTCGGCGATTTGTACGGGCGGCGCAAACTGATGCTGTTCGGCATGGGCCTGTTCACCCTCGCCTCGCTGTTTTGCGGCATGGCCCAGAGCATGGAGCAACTGGTACTGGCGCGGATTTTCCAGGGCATCGGCGCCGGCGGGATGATTTCGGTGAGCCAGGCGATCATCGGCGACATCGTGCCGCCACGGGAGCGCGGCCGTTATCAGGGTTATTTCAGCAGCATGTACGCGGTGGCCAGCGTCGCCGGCCCGGTGCTCGGCGGCTACATGACCGAGTACCTGTCCTGGCGCTGGGTGTTCCTGATCAACCTGCCGCTGGGCCTTGGCGCGTATTGGGTGGCGCGACGCAATCTGATCGGCCTGCCGATTCCGCAGCGCAAGCCCATCATCGATTACCTCGGCACACTGCTGATGATCATCGGCCTGACCGCGCTGTTACTGGCGATCACTGAGGTCGGCCAGGGCCACGCGTGGCGCAGCAGTGAAGTGCTCGGTCTGTTCGCGTGCGCGGTGGCGGTGCTGGCGGTGTTCGTCTGGCATGAGCGGCGCGCCAGGGAGCCGTTGTTGCCGATGCATCTGTTCACCAACCGCAGCGCGCTGCTGTGCTGGTGCACGATTTTCTTTTGCAGCTTCCAGGCGATTTCGCTGATTGTGCTGATGCCGCTGCGCTTCCAGAGCGTGACGGGCGCGGGAGCTGACAGCGCTGCGTTGCACTTGCTGCCGCTGGCGATGGGTTTGCCGATCGGCGCGTATTTCGCCGGCCGTCGTACCTCGATCACCGGGCGCTACAAACCGCAGATTCTCACCGGCGCGCTGCTGATGCCGATCTCGATCCTCGGCATGGCCTTCAGCCCGCCTGATGCGACACTGATCAGCAGCCTGTTCATGCTGCTCAGCGGTATCGCCGGTGGCATGCAGTTCCCGACCTCGCTGGTCGGCACGCAGAACTCGGTCGAGCAAAAGGACATCGGCGTCGCCACCAGCACCACCAACCTGTTCCGCTCCCTGGGCGGCGCGGTGGGTGTGGCGTTGATGTCCGCGCTGTTGCTGGCGTTGTTGCAGGACTCCAGTTTCGCCCATCTGGCCGGCAGTTCGTTGATGAGCGAAGGGCATTCCGGCAACGTGCTGCTCGATGGCCTGAACGCGGCGCCCGGCGATGCGCAGAACGCCTTGCGCGCCGAGCTGCTGGTGACATTCCGGCATTTGCTGATGGTCAGCGCGGCGGTGTCGCTGCTCGGGCTGGCGGCGGCGATCGCGATGCCGAACCGGTTGTTGCGCGGGCGTGAACACGGCGTCCGCTGACTAACGAACACCGTCGCTCCCACAGGAATGTGCACTCAAGCGCTGTAATAACCGACCGCCACCAGCATGTTCCCGACCTTCTTCAGGTAGGCATGTTTGTTCTCGACCTTGCCGGTCACCGGGTTTTTCCAGCGGTACTCGTACTCACCCTCATCCTGTTTGCCAATCAGCGCGAGAATCGGTTCGCCCACCGGTTTGCCTTCCGGGTCATCGACCTTGGCGAAATCGGTGTTGATCAGGCGCAGGTTGGTGCCGTGGGCGACGTAGCGGTGGGTGTCGAGATTGACGACGAACACATACAGGTCGTCCTGCAAGTAACCGCCCTTGAGCGAGTTGATCGCGGACAACGTGCCCTTCTCGTCTTTGGTCAGGTCGGTGGCCGCTTTGTCGAGCAACGCTTTCGCCTGTTCAGCCGACGCGCGCGGCAAGTAATAACCCACTGCCAGTATCCGCTGACCGATGCGTTGATAGTAAACGTGCTTGCGCTCGACCTTGCCGTCGGACCAGTTCTGCCAGCGGTACTCGGCCTGCTGGATGCCGTTGCCCTCCGGCACTTTCAGGGCGTCCTTGAAGGACTTTTGCAAGTCCGGCCCGAGGACTTCGCTGACGTCACGGCCGATCAATGCCGACGACGGCCCACCGCTGGCGAGCATCACGCCCTTGGTGTCGACCACGAACACGTAACGGTCCTTGTCGACGAATTCGCCCTGACGGCTGAACGCCGCGAACGCCTTGTCGCCGTTGTCGTGGTAATAGGCCAGAGCCTTTTCCAGCAGGGCGATGGCGGCCTTGCTGTCATCTTTTTCCGTGGTAGCCGCGTTGGCCTGACCGAAACTCAACAGCAGCACCGCGCCGAGCCAGGCCAGCTTGTGCACAAACCCCATGACGCATCCCTCGTTCTTGTTGGTGTTTCAAGAGCGTAGACGGCCTGAAGGCATGTATGGATATTCAGAAAGCTTCTGAATGTTGCTGCGGCGAGGGCGTTCGCGCCCTCGCCATGCGACAGGCTTACGGACGGGCGTTGATTTGCTGTTGCAGATTCTGGATCTGCGCTTGCAGGGTGTTGATGTTGCGGGTCATCTGCCCACGGAATGCGTCGAACTCGGCGGTGTTGGTGCCGCCCTGCGCAGCGGCCGGACGATTGTCCTGCTCGCTCTTGAGAATGACGATTTCCTGCTCCAGACGCTCGATGGCGGCGTTCGAACCGCCCTGTTTTTTCAGGGCCGTGATGTCGGCACCGAGGCTCTTGAACTGCGCGTCGAAGCTTTTCACCTGTGCATCGAAGCTCTTGAGCTGGGCATCGACCTTGCTGGTGTCGGCCGGCGTGCTTTTCAGCGTCGCCAGCTCGGCGCTCAGGGCTTTGACCTGGGCCTGCAACTGGGTGTTGGCGTTCTGTTGTTCGGTGGTCTGGGCGGTCATCTGCGCCAGGCGCTTGTCCAGATCCGTCGCCTGCCCGGCCACGCCCTGCTGCTGTTTGCTCTGATCCTGAAGCGCACTTTGCAGCTGCTTGATCTGCAGCTTCAGGGCTTCGCTGTCGGTGGTGACGTTGGTCTGGCTGGCTACGACCTTGCCGGAAATGTCCTGCAAGCGCCCCGCCGCTTCCTCACTGATGCGCGCAAAACTTTCCTGGGTCGCCACCAGTTGCTGCTCCATCAGCGAAATCTGCTGGAAGCTCCACCAGGCCAGACCAATGAACGCGAAGAACAATGCGCCGACCAGTGCCCACAAGGGCCCGGTGCTGGCAGCCTTGACCTTGACCACCGGCGGCGTGCGCGAATGCACGGAGGTGCGGGCGGTGGCCGGAAAATCGTCGTCATCGAGGGTATCGGCGCGCAGGCTCGGTACATCGTCGAAATCGTCGTGGGCATCGTTACGCATGGACATTGAGGCAACCTTTGTGAAACGCGGTGATGGCAGATTGGGGCGAAGTATAAACCCCGCGGCCGCTGGGGTTGACCCTCAAGCCGTGGCGCGGTTCAGTGCCGGCCGGCAGATTCGTGTCAACGAATGTCCTGGGCCTTCCACCAGCCACAGAACTCATCGAGGGCCGTCCACAGACTGACTTTCGGATCGTAGTCCAGATAATGCCGGGCGCGACTGATGTCGAGGGTGAAATTTTTGTTCATCACCTGCATGCCCAGGCGCGACAGGGTCGGCTCGGGACGCCCCGGCCAAAGCTTGCACACACCTTCGTTGAGCGCCGCCACGCTGTAGGCCAGGCCGTAGGAACGGTATTTGGTGACCTGTGGGACTTCCATCTTGCGCATCACGTAATTGACTACATCCCACAGCGGCACCGGAGCGCCGTTGCTGATGTTGTAGGCCTTGCCCAGCGCTGAGGCGTCGGCCAGCAGGCTGCTGAGCAACGCTTCGTTGAGGTTGTGCACGCTGGTGAAATCGACCTTGTTCAGACCGTTGCCGATGATCGCCAGACGGCCCTTGCGCTGCATGTTCAGCAAGCGCGGGAAGATGCTCATGTCGCCGGCGCCGGTGACGAAACGCGGGCGCAGGGCGAGGGTTTCGAGGCCGAACTCCTGGGCGCCGAAGACCTTTTGCTCGGCCAGGTATTTGGTCGCTGCGTAGTGATGCTTGAAGCGCTTGGGCACTTGCTCTTCGGTCAGGCCGAGATGGTCGCGACCGTCAAAGTAAATCGATGGCGACGACAGATGCACCAGCCGCCGAACCCGTTGTTTCAGGCAGGCCTCGACCACGTTTTCGGTGACCTGCACGTTACCCTGATGGAAGTCCTGATACCGGCCCCACAAGCCGACCGCGCCGGCGCAATGCACCACGGCTTCGACATCGCTGCATAGCGCACGCACCAGATCCGGGTCGCTCAAATCGCCTTGAACGAACTCGGCACCGCGACGCACCAGATGCTCGACACCCTCGGCCCGGCGACCGTTGACCCGCACGTCCAGGCCCTGCTCCAGGGCGAAACGCGCAAAGCGTCCGCCAATGAAGCCGCTTGCGCCGGTGACCAGAATTTTCATGTAAAGCTCCGCTGTCTTTCGTTTGCCTGATTCGTGAGTCTTGACGCTGGCCGTCAGTCCAACGGCACCAGCCATTGCGCCGACGAGCGCACCAATTGCTCGGTCAACAGGCCGAGCAACTGACCGCCATTGCGCCAATGATGCCAGTACAAGGGCACGTCGATCGGTTTATCTGGCAACAGTTCGCGCAGCACGCCGCGCTCCAGTTGTTCGCGCACCTGTAATTCCGGCACCAGTCCCCAGCCGAGTCCGGCTTCGGTCAGGCGAATGAAGCCTTCGGACGACGGACACAGGTGATGTTCGAAACCGCCATCGACGCCGAGGGAAGCCAGATAACGATGCTGCAGAAAATCGTCCGGGCCGAACACCAGCGCCGGGGTGCGCGGCAATTGCTCGGCCCGCACGCCGTCGGGAAAGTGCCGTTCAATGAACGCCGGACTGGCCAGTGCCCGATAACGCATCGCGCCAAGTAACACGCTACGCGCGCCTGCAACCGGCCGCTCGCTGGCGCACAGGCAACCGGCCACTTCACCGGCGCGCATGCGTTTGAGGCCGACGGTCTGGTCTTCGACGATCAGGTCCAGCAATAGATGTTGTTCGGCGCAGAAATCGCCCACCGCCTCGGCCCACCAGGTGGCGAGGCTGTCGGCATTCAGGGCGATGCGCAGGCGCTCCGGCAGGCCTTCTTCGTCCAGCGCCGGCACCAGCGTCTGCAAATCCCGTTCGAGCAGGCGCACCTGCTGCACATGGTTGAGCAGGCGCCGGCCAATTTCGGTCGGCGAAGGCGGCGTGCCGCGCACCAAAACCGGCTGGCCGACCCGCGCCTCCAGCAGTTTGATCCGTTGGGAAATTGCCGATTGCGAAAGGCCCAGCACCTGCGCCGCCCGTTCGAATCCGGCCTGCTCGACCACGGCGGCCAGAGCAGAAAGCAATTTGTAGTCGAACATCAGTTTTCCTAATGAGCGATCAGCACTATTGGTTTTTCTTATACAGCGTCAACCGGGAGAATAGCCAGCAAGCACTCTTTATCAAGGACCACTTCCATGGCTGGCGAAACCTCGTTGACCACCCTGCTGCGCAGCATGAGCCCGCAACTCAACGTTGGCGAATACGTGTTCTGTACCTTGCGCGACGGGCATTTGCCGAGCGGCCTGGAAATCGTCGGCAGTTTCCGTGAACAGGAAGGCCTGTCGGTGATTCTCGAACGCTCCCACGCCGAGCGCGCCGGTTTCAGCTTTGACTATGTCGCGGCGTGGATCACGTTGAACGTGCATTCGGCGCTGGAAGCCGTCGGCCTGACCGCCGCGTTCGCCACCGCACTGGGCAGGGCCGGCATCAGTTGCAACGTGATTGCCGGCTACTACCACGATCATTTGTTCGTCGGTCAGGCCGACGCCGAACGCGCCATGCAAGTGCTGCGCGATCTCGCAGCCAACGCGGAGTAACGATCATGTGGCAAAGCTATACCAACGGTTTGCTGGTGGCGTTCGGGCTGATCATGGCGATCGGCACGCAGAATGCCTTTGTCCTGGCGCAGAGCCTGCGGCGTGAGCATCACCTGCCGGTCGCCGCGCTGTGCGTTGCCTGTGATGCGTTGCTGGTGGCGGCAGGGGTTTTCGGTCTGGCCACCGTGCTGGCGCAGAATCCGACCCTATTGGCGGTCGCCCGCTGGGGCGGCGCGGTGTTTCTGATCTGGTACGGCAGCCAGGCGTTGCGCCGGGCTTGCTCGAAGCAAAGTCTGCAACAGGGAGAAAACCAGACCGTTCGTTCGCTGCGCGCGGTGATGCTCAGCGCACTGGCAGTGACGCTGCTCAACCCGCACGTCTATCTGGACACCGTTCTGCTGATCGGGTCTCTCGGCGCACAACAGTCGGTGCCTGGCGCTTATGTCGTCGGTGCGGCGAGTGCTTCGCTGTTGTGGTTCTTCACCCTGGCGTTCGGCGCGGCATGGCTTGCACCGTGGCTGGCACGGCCGAGTACGTGGCGGATTCTCGATCTGTTGGTCGCGGTAATGATGTTCACGGTGGCAGGGCAATTGATATTGGCTTCATGATTTATTCCAAACAGCTCTGGAACCTCTATCCCACACAGTTGTTGCGTGGTTAAGCCGCACCCCCGGTGCTATGATCCGAACCCTGCGCCGCAAAGAGTAAAAACTCGCCGGTGCATTTCTGGCCGCCCGTGATCGGCCTTGCGCTCACCGCAACAGACCTGATTAGGAGAATCATCATGGCTTTCGAATTGCCGCCGCTGCCTTACGCACACGATGCCCTGCAGCCGCACATTTCCAAGGAAACCCTGGAATTCCACCACGACAAGCACCACAACACCTACGTCGTGAACCTGAACAACCTGGTGCCAGGCACCGAGTTCGAAGGCAAGACCCTGGAAGAAATCGTCAAGACTTCCTCGGGCGGCATCTTCAACAACGCCGCTCAGGTCTGGAACCACACCTTCTACTGGAACTGCCTGGCGCCAAACGCCGGCGGTCAACCAACCGGCGCACTGGCTGAAGCCATCAACGCGGCTTTCGGTTCGTTCGACAAGTTCAAGGAAGAGTTCAGCAAAACCTCGATCGGCACCTTCGGTTCCGGCTGGGGCTGGCTGGTGAAAAAGGCTGACGGTTCCCTGGCCCTGGCCAGCACCATAGGCGCCGGCAACCCGCTGACCAGCGGCGACACCCCGCTGCTGACCTGCGACGTGTGGGAACACGCTTACTACATCGACTACCGTAACCTGCGTCCAAAATACGTCGAGGCGTTCTGGAACCTGGTCAACTGGAAGTTCGTGGCCGAGCAGTTCGAAGGCAAGACCTTCACCGCTTAAGCTGCACGCCAGACAAAAACCCGGCCATTGCCGGGTTTTTTCTGCCCGCAGAAATCCTCGTGGGTGCGCCGCATAACAAACAGAGCCTTTTCCCACACGCAAAGCAGCCCTTCTCGCCTTGCTCACAAGCCACCGCGAACTAACATCAAAGAGGAAAAATTGTCCGACGCCCCTCAAGTTGGAGGCCAGAACTACCGACACAGTACAAATAGGGCAAATACTCCAGACAGCAGCATTTCGGCCAAGGCCACGGACAAATTTTCCGCGGCTCGATTGTCCCTTTGACTGCCAACACGGGATTGCCAATACTCATGGCAACTTGACGCTACCCGCACGGAACAAGGAATAACCCTTTGAAGCTGGAACTCAAGAACAGCTTGTCGGTGAAGTTGCTCCGGGTCGTGCTCCTGTCGGCATTGATCGTCGGCGTGGTCTTGAGCTGCGCGCAGATCGTTTTCGATGCGTATAAAACACGCCAGGCTGTCGCCAACGATGCCGAACGCATCCTCGACATGTTTCGCGATCCCTCCACCCAGGCGGTCTACAGTCTGGACCGGGAGATGGGCATGCAGGTGATCGAAGGCCTGTTCCAGGACGACGCCGTGCGCCAGGCCTCCATCGGCCATCCCAACGAAGCGATGCTCGCGCAGAAATCCCGCGAACTGCAGCATTCCAACAGTCGCTGGCTGACCGACCTGATCCTTGGTCAGGAACGCACGTTCACCACCCAACTGGTGGGACGCGGCCCCTACAGCGAATATTACGGCGACCTGAGCATCACCCTCGACACGGCCACCTACGGTCAGGGTTTCATCGTCAGCTCGGTGATCATCTTCATTTCCGGCGTGTTGCGCGCTTTGGCCATGGGGCTGGTGCTGTATCTGGTCTATCACTGGCTGCTGACCAAACCGCTGTCGCGGATCATCGAACACCTCACCGAGATCAACCCCGACCGCCCCAGCGAACACAAGATTCCGCAGCTCAAGGGCCACGAAAAAAACGAACTGGGGATCTGGATCAATACCGCCAACCAGTTGCTCGAATCCATCGAACGCAATACCCACCTGCGCCACGAGGCGGAAAACAGCCTGCTGCGCATGGCCCAGTACGACTTTCTCACCGGTCTGCCGAACCGCCAGCAATTGCAGCAGCAACTGGACAAGATTCTGGTGGACGCCGGCAAGCTGCAACGGCGGGTCGCCGTCCTTTGCGTAGGTCTGGACGATTTCAAAAGCATCAACGAACAATTCAGCTATCAGACCGGCGACCAGTTGCTGCTGGCACTCGCCGACCGCCTGCGCGCCCACAGCGGTCGCCTCGGCGCCCTCGCCCGTCTCGGCGGCGATCAGTTCGCTCTGGTGCAGGCCGATATCGAACAGCCTTACGAAGCGGCGGAACTGGCGCAAAGCATTCTTGATGACCTGGAAGCACCGTTCGCCCTCGATCATCAAGAGATTCGCCTGCGCGCGACCATCGGCATCACCCTGTTCCCGGAGGATGGCGACAGCACCGAAAAGCTGTTGCAGAAAGCCGAGCAGACCATGACCCTGGCCAAGACCCGCTCGCGCAACCGCTATCAGTTCTATATCGCCAGCGTCGACAGCGAAATGCGCCGACGTCGCGAGCTGGAAAAAGACCTGCGTGATGCGCTGTTGCGCGACCAGTTCTACCTCGTCTACCAGCCACAGATCAGCTACCGCGATCATCGTGTGGTCGGCGTCGAAGCCCTGATCCGCTGGCAGCATCCGGAACATGGTCTGGTGCCGCCGGACCTGTTCATCCCGCTGGCGGAACAGAACGGCACCATCATCGCCATCGGCGAATGGGTGCTGGATCAGGCCTGCAAGCAACTGCGCGACTGGCACGATCAGGGCTTCGTCGACCTGCGCATGGCGGTCAACCTGTCCACCGTGCAGTTGCACCACGCCGAGCTGCCACGGGTGGTCAACAACCTGTTGCAGATGTACCGCCTGCCACCGCGCAGCCTGGAGCTGGAAGTCACCGAAACCGGCCTGATGGAAGACATCAGTACCGCCGCCCAGCACCTGCTGAGCCTGCGCCGCTCCGGCGCCCTGATTGCCATCGACGACTTCGGCACCGGCTATTCGTCGCTGAGTTATCTCAAGAGTCTGCCGCTGGACAAGATCAAGATCGACAAGAGCTTCGTCCAGGATCTGCTGGATGACGACGATGACGCGACCATCGTTCGCGCCATCATTCAACTGGGCAAGAGCCTGGGCATGCAGGTGATCGCCGAGGGCGTGGAAACCGCCGAACAGGAAACCTACATCATCTCCGAAGGCTGCCACGAAGGTCAGGGCTACCACTACAGCAAGCCGCTGCCGGCGCGCGAGCTGAGCGTTTATCTCAAGCAGGCCCAGCGCAGCAACGCGGCCATCCTCTGAAATCTCCCTGCAAAGCCCGGCAAAACCCTCGATCCGCCGGGCGTCGTCTCCGCTGTTGATCCAGCGCAGGCCTCGCGCAAATAGGAAATATTTCCAGCTACAACCCTTTACACATAATGCGAAAGATTTGCATTATGTCGCAGCTTTTTGCGCAGCCCCGCGCCTGTCCACTCAATTACCGAAGCAGGATGTTCGCCATGATTCGTATGCCTCTGGCTACCGCCAGTCTGCTGGCCATCGCTATTTCCCTCGCCGGTTGCGGCGAAGGTAAAGACAAAGAAAAGGCCGCCGCTCCTGCGCCGACTCCAGCTGCGAGCACTGCCGCACCGGCTGCGCCTGCTGCTGCCGGCAAAGTCGACGAGGCCGCCGGCAAAGCCGTTGTCTCGCACTATGCCGACATGGTCTTCGCCGTTTACAGCGATGCCGAATCCACCGCGAAAACCCTGCAAACCGCCATCGACGCGTTCCTTGCCAAGCCGAACGCCGACACCCTGAAAGCCGCCAAGGCTGCCTGGGTAGCCGCCCGCGTTCCTTATCTGCAGAGCGAAGTGTTCCGCTTCGGCAATACCATAATCGACGACTGGGAAGGTCAGGTGAATGCCTGGCCGCTGGACGAAGGCCTGATCGACTACGTCGACAAATCCTATGAGCACGCACTGGGCAACCCGGGTGCCACTGCCAACATCATCGCCAACACCGAAGTTCAGGTTGGCGAAGACAAGGTCGACGTCAAGGACATCACCCCGGAAAAACTCGCCAGCCTGAACGAGCTGGGCGGTTCCGAAGCCAACGTCGCCACCGGCTACCACGCCATCGAATTCCTGCTCTGGGGCCAGGACCTGAACGGCACCGGCCCTGGCGCCGGCAACCGTCCTGCGTCGGACTACCTGGAAGGCGCCGGCGCTACCGGCGGCCATAACGACCGTCGTCGTGCCTACCTGAAAGCCGTTACCCAGCTGCTGGTCAGCGACCTGGAAGAAATGGTCGGCAACTGGAAACCGAACGTGGCCGACAACTACCGCGCCACCCTGGAAGCCGAACCGGCTGAAAGCGGTCTGCGCAAAATGCTGTTCGGCATGGGCAGCCTGTCCCTGGGCGAGCTGGCCGGCGAGCGCATGAAGGTGTCCCTGGAAGCGAACTCCCCGGAAGACGAACAGGATTGCTTCAGCGACAACACCCACAACTCGCACTTCTACGATGCCAAGGGCATTCGTAACGTTTACCTGGGCGAGTACACCCGCGTCGACGGCACCAAAATGACCGGCGCCAGCCTGTCGTCGCTGGTGGCCAAGGTTGACCCGGCTGCCGACACCGCCCTGAAAAACGATCTGGCCGCTACCGAAGCCAAGATCCAGGTCATGGTCGATCACGCCAACAAGGGTGAGCACTACGACCAGTTGATCGCGGCCGGCAACACCGCCGGCAACCAGATCGTCCGTGACGCCATCGCCTCGCTGGTCAAGCAGACCGGTTCGATCGAAGCGGCTGCCGGCAAACTGGGCATCAGCGACCTGAACCCGGACAACGCCGATCACGAGTTCTGATTGACACTGTCTGACTGAACAAGGCGACCTTCGGGTCGCCTTTTTTGTTTGCTGTGTTCAAGGAGCATTGTTGAGTAGGCCATCGCGCATAAGCGACCCTTCCTACTTCGTTTGAAGAAGCTGCCTACATATCCCACAAAGCGCTCTTGATAGCGTGCCCGCCAATTTTCGCGAGCACGAACCACGGACGGTTTGGACATCGCGCACTTTTCCTCTTTGCTTAAGGATAAGCGTATGTTCCGGTCGGCCAATGCGGCACATTTCGCGTTTCGGATTCCAGCGATCCGCCACGACTTCAAGGTAGTGGCTTTCAGCGGCACCGAAACGATCAGCCCCCTCTACAGCATTCACATTGAGCTGGTCACCTCAGTGCCCTGCCCCCTGCCTGAGCACAAGACCAAAACCGTGCCGCACAGCCACAGTTCGCCGCACACCACCGACGACTTGGTCAGCATCAGCGGCAACAGCACCACGACGAGCGGCACGCGGGTCGTCCAGGCTGTGAACTTTCCCGATTGCCCGACGCACGGCGCCTACCGGCAGTCGCTGACTGACAAGGACCTCACCCTATGAGCGCCGAAAAACTGGCCATGGTCGACCAGGCCGCGCAGGCCGAACGGGCCGCCAAAGCCCAGCCGCATGTGGATATCAACAGCACGGTGCATCCGTGTCCCGCCAGTCAGCCTGATCTGTTTGTGGTACCGGTGCGCTATGCGCTGGCGCACGAAAAGGCCGAACACGCCTGTTGCGTTCCCGGTATCGCGCCCGAGAGTCGCCCGATGGCAACGCGTCGCTTGCGGGCGGGGTTTGTGTACGTCTGGCAGCATCAGGGGCCGCTCAAGCGCTACGCCGTTTCAGCCGAAGGGCTGTTGCAGGCGCAGCCGCTGGACGCGGGGCCCGCCCTTGTGGCCGACGCAACGCTGGCCGGCCTGTCGCTGCCAAAAGCTCACGATGCCTGGATGCTTTACAGCGAATTCCCCCTGGGTGCCGAGCACTGTCAGTCACTGAGCGAGGACAGCGCCAAACGCACTCAGCACATGCGATGTATTGCGCTGCGCAAAGTGGCGGACGAATTACAGGCCCCGCACTGCCCGGCCCTGGAGCGTGCCGATGAGGTCATGGCCGAACTTCTGCCGAACACCTATGCCCGGTCGATGAAAGCCGATCAGCAAAAAAATGCCGAGGACACCGACGCCCTCGGCGCGACACTGCTGAAGGATCCGACTGTGGCCAACATCAAGGCCTACACCGATGCCATGCACCGGATCCGCGAGCGCAACAAGGTGCTCGCTCAACACCCCGATGCCAGCGACCAGCCGCCCGGCGAGTGGAGCGCCGAGCCATGGGACGGTCAGGGCACCCGGGACTGGCTGGACAACGCCAGGGCGCAAAGCGACGGCCTGTTCGCCGTCTTCGCCTGTCTGGATGACGATCCTGGCGTGCTGCGCGATATCAACCATGAACAGGAATGGCTGGAAGCCGGCCACGAGCAATGGCTCGGCGAAAACAACCTGCGCCTGAGCATCGGCGGGTTTGTGCGCAGCCTGATCACTGAGGACGGTGCAGAGCTGGCCGGCAATCTCAGCTACCGCTACAAGGATCGAGACATCAGCCTCACGCCGGCGCAGGGCCGGGTCATGCTCGACGCCCAGCATCGACTGGAGGAAGAGCTCAAGGCTGAAACCCGGGCCCGGCAGTATGGCGGTCAGCCGAGTCATGCAGAATCCGCCGCCCGCGATGCCCGCATCGCAGCGATTGTCGCGCCGGTGCGGGCGTTTATTCCGGCAGACCTGTACCGCGAGGCCGAGGTCCTTGTCCGCGAATATCGCGCGGAAAAACTCGCCAACCTGAACAATCATCCGTTCGGCGCCAAGGTCGGCGAGTACATCGATCTCGACGCGATGAACACCTGGTTCAGCGACACGGCCGCCGCCCACTTTCAACAACTCGAAGAGCGCCACGCGGCGTTGTTCGCTGACCGGGGGCTGTACCTCAAACGCTCGTCCAGCGGCACCTGGTTTGTCGACTTCAACGACTTGGCGGCGCGCCAGTGGCTGACCGAGCTGGCCACCGGCTGCCTGACCGCCCAGTGCATCCGCGCCCAGGGCGCCGAGCAATACGCCGACTATGTGCGCGCCGCCGACGGTGGCGCACTCCGGCAACTGTTCAACGCCTGGACGCCCTCACTCGAAGCGGCCGTCAACAATGCCTCGCGCCTGAGCGAGCTGATGGCCGCGCTGTCTGTCGACAACATCAGCGCCACCCATCAGGCGCTGGCGCCGTTGAGCGCAGTGGTGCTGGATGACATCGCGACCATGGCCCGGGACGCCGCCAGCCAATGGAGTGTGCTGGTCAACCGGCTGGGAGCGGCGTTGCTGCTGCTCAAGGGTGACAACGGCTTCAGTGCGTCGTGGATGAGCATCTTCGTCGCGGCGAGGCTGGGGGGTGAAAGCCGTTTGCAGCAAGTGTTCGAGGGCGGGCGACAGGTGTGGGCGTTGCTGGGGCAACGGGCCGAGGCACTGGCCCAATGGGTGAACAAGACAGGCAAGGCGATTGGCGTCGGGCGGGTGGAACGGATCGTCAATTCGCCGGTGGTGGTCAACAGCGGGGGCGTTGTGCCGATGGCGGCGCTGCTGGTGAACGTGGTGAATGTGCAGAACTACTTGAAAGAGGCCGGGGTGCTGGAGGGGATGGAAGGGCGCCGGGTGAATGACACGATTTCGGCGAGTCTTTACGGGGCGGCGGCGTTGGTGGCGGTGGTGGATAGTCAGGTGAGGGTGGGGTTGGGGGTCAAGGAAATGACCGTCAAGCTTCCAGGTGGAAGGATGGGAAGTGCTCCAATGCTTACTTTGTTTGGTGGAGTGATTGGTGGGTTGTCGGTGGGCGCTGCCTATCAGGAGTTCAGATCCCTGCAGAAGCAGTTAGAAAACTCCCAGCGTCAGATAGATCCCTGGCTGAAAATGCGTCAAATGGCGGTTGGAGGACAGATTGCTGCCTTTGGCTCTCAGGCATTACTGGGCGCCTCTTACACGATGAGAGTGTTGGCGGGTTCAATAACGACCGAGATCGCCATCTTGCGTTACACGCTCTACATGGGGCCATTGAACTGGATCATTGCCGGTTTGGGCCTGCTGTATCTGACGGCCTGGATTTTCGAAAAGACGCCGCTGCAAAACTTCCTGAACAACTGCTGCTGGTCTAAAGCGCGGGCTTTCGATCTGGGGCCCATCGCGCCAAAAGCCCAACAGGAAGAACTCGACCGTTTGTACCTCATCCTTTATACCCCTCGGGTCTCCATGCAGAGCAGCTCCAGGCAGGCACCTGATAATGGCCGTTCCGGCCTGACTTACGTCAGCGCCATTGATTCCCTGACCATCGACTTGCCAGGCGCCGAGCCACACAGTGTCTACCTGGAATTGAGCATGGTCGGTGACCCGGTGGATACCCTCGAAAACCGCTACCTGATCAAAAATAGTCCGACCGACTATTTCAGGCCTCCCCGTCCTTGGCGGGATATGACGCCCTTCTGGTTGTCCGGCAGCAGTTGCCAGTGGATACCGATCAAGGAAGGTCGGGGTTTGCGTATAAGCGGTCCATTCAAAGAGGTGAAAGACGTATTGCGCACCCCACCTGGCACGTTGTCGCTCAGGTTGCGTTATCGCACGCCATTGACCGGGATACTCGGTGCTCGAAGCTTCATCGGCGGAGAACGAGGACTGGCGTTCACCTTGAACAACTCCACAGGTGTCATCGCCCTGAGAAACGACCCGACGCCCGAGCTTGATCGTGTACCGAATTACCCGCTCGGTGA
>NZ_JAKUMP010000010.1:0-291575 GCF_026341415.1 Pseudomonas sp. MCal1 | reverse complement strand
GCGGGAATAGCTCAGTTGGTAGAGCACGACCTTGCCAAGGTCGGGGTCGCGAGTTCGAGTCTCGTTTCCCGCTCCAAATTCACAAAAACGCCGCTCAGTGATGAGCGGCGTTTTTGTTTGTGCGTTTTTTGTCACGCAGTAAAAAAGACCGCGAGGTCTTTTTGTGGGCCTGCCAACGGGGCAGGCCCGAAACGCCATCAGAGCTTCGGCAGTTGCCCGATACGCCCCATCATCTCCGTGACGATCTGCAGGTCCAGCAAGAACTGGTCAACGGTCTTGAATTCGCCATCGGTGTGACCGGTGTACTTGACCTCCGGTCGTGCCAGGCCGAATTGCACGCCGTTCGGCAGTTCATGCACCGAGGTGGCGCCGGCCGAGGTGCCGAACTCGTGTTTCATGCCCAGGTTTTCGGTGGCCACGGCCAACAGTGCCTTGACCCACTCGCCTTCAGGGTTGCGGTACATCGGTTCGGCGATCGAATAGTCGAAGTTCACCGCGACATGGTTTTTCTTGCTCCAGGCTGCCAGTTTGTCGGCGATTTCGGTCTTGAGCACTTCCGGCGACTTGCCCTTCGGCACGCGCAGGTTGACCGCGAGTTTGAAGGTTTTGTCGTCCATGCCGACGTAGGTCAGCGACGTGGTCAACGGGCCCATGAAGTCATCGGCGAAACCGACGCCCAACTTGCCACCCTTGTAATCCAGACCCCAATTGTCAGCGGCGTAGTGCGCAGCGTCGGTGATGTGGTTGTGCTTGAACGCAATCTTGCCGTCCACGCTGTGAATGAAGTCGAGCATACGGGCAACCGGGTTGACCCCGGATTCCGGTTCGGATGAGTGCGCGGAAACACCGGTGACGGTGAGTTTGACGTCTTTGCCATCGACCTTGGCGTTCACTTCGAAATCGCCGCCATTTTGCTTGGCATATTCAGTGCCGGCCTTTTGCAGGCTGGCCGCCAGTTCGGCGGGTTTGTCGGTCACCAGCGTGACGGCGGAAACAGACGGAATCTGGTTGGTTGCCATGCCTCCGGTCATCGAGACCAGCTCCGCGCCTTTGCCCTCGGCTTTGCGCTTGGCGAACTTGGCCATGACCGTGCCGTAACCTTTCTCGGCAATCACCACCGGGTAGCCACCGTCCAGTGCCAGGTTGTACTCCGGCGTCGGGTTGCGTTCGAAGTAGTAGGGAATCGCGTCGCCGGTGGTTTCTTCGGTGGTGTCCACCAGCAGTTTGAAATTGCGCGCCAGCGGCAGCTTTTCTTCCTTGATCACCTTCATGGCATACAGCGTCACGACGATGCCGTTTTTATCGTCCTCGGTGCCACGGCCGTACATGCGGTCGCCGATCAGCGTGACCTTGAACGGATCAAGTTTGGTGCCGTCCTTAAGCACCCAGTTCTCCGGTGTTACCGGCACCACGTCGGCGTGCGCATGAATGCCCACGACTTCCTTGCCGCTGCCGTCGAGGGAGATTTCGTAAACGCGGTTGTCGATGTTGCGATAGTTCAGGCCGAAAGACTCCGCCAGATCCTTGATCTTGCCGGCGATCTTGATGAATTCGGGGTTGTCGTGCTGATCGACACCGTCCTTGCGGAAGGTCGGGATTTCCACCAGTTCGCGCAGGGTTTCCAGAGCGGCTTTGCCGTACTTTACGCGGGTGTAGAGGCCGAGCAGGCGATGGATCTCATTCTGTTGTTCGGCGGTCAGCGTCTTGTTGTCGAGGAAGGCGCTGATGGCGGGACGCAGATCGTCGGTCTTGCTCAGGTCGTTCTTGGCCAGATCGCCGAGAAACGCTCTGAAATCACTGACTTTTGCCTCATTGAATGTCTTGAGGATGGTCGCGCTCTGCTGCTCGGTCAGGTTGGCGTGGGCTGGCAGTGTGACGGACGAAAGGCTGGCCAGAATCAGCGTCGAGGCGGCCAGTTGCTTGAGTGAAAAGTCCATTGCTAAGGGCATTCCTTTGCAGGCGGTGAGTAGGAAGTGTCTGATCGATGCGTCAGACGGTTTCGCAAACTAACACCACCCGCGAGTGATAGGGGAGCCCCCGAAGTGGGACGCGTCGCACAGAAATGCAAAAGCGGCGCAGAATCGAAAAAGCCCGCCCAATCTGTCTGGGTCGGGCTTCTCCGATCAATGTGCTTACATCGACAGCACCAGACGCCCGGCAAACAGGATCAGAATCACCCCCATGCTGCGCTCGAACCAGTGGCCCATGCGCATGAACAGCACGCGCACTTTGCTGCTGGAAAAGAACAGCGCGACGATCACGAACCACAACGCATTCACCCCGCACATCCACAACCCGTACAGGGCCTGGATTTGCAGCGGCGTGCTGGCGCTGATGATCGTGGTGAAGATCGCCAGGAAAAACAGCGTGGCCTTGGGGTTGGTGGCGTTGGTCAGGAAACCGGTGGAGAACGCCTTGAACAGCGATTGCTCGACCAGCGGTTCGTCGCTGGCTTTTTCGCCTTCCATTGTCGTCTTGGGTTTGCTGCGGATCAGGCTGATGCCCAGGTAAAGAATGTAAGCGCCGCCGACCACTTTGGCGACGGTCAGCAGCCAGGGCGTGGTGTGCATCAAGGCGCCGACGCCCAGCAGGGTGTACAGAACGTGCACGGAAATTCCCGCGCCGATGCCCAATGCCGTGCAGATGCCGACCAGTCGGCCGAAACGCACACTCTGGCGGATGGTCACGGCGAAGTCCGGGCCGGGAGCGACCACGGCCAGAAAGTGGATGGTGGCCAGTGCCAGAAACTCGCCCAGGTAATTCGATGTCATTTCAGCTCCAGAAAGTCAGGGGTGATGCATTGCCGCGATAGCCGACAAAAAACGATAGGCTCAGGCGCGGATCGTCTACGCCCGGCGTCACCGAGTGCATGCGACGCGAATTGAACATGATGAAATCCCCCGGTTCCGGGCGTACTTCGAGGGCGGGCGGGCCGAGCAGCGCAGGGTCGATGCCGTAGCTGTCGCCGCGCATTTCGTCGAAACGGTCTGGCGAGATGTCGTCTTCCCACATCTGCAATGCGCCGCCTTCAGTCGGCATGTTGAGGTAGACGTTGCAGGCGAACTGCGCCTCCAGACTGCGAGCCTGGAAACTCTCCGGCGCATCCTTGGCGAATATGTCGTGGTGGGCGAGGAAGCACACGCCCGGTTTCACTACCCGGGACAGGCCAACGTACATCTTGCGCCCATAGAGGTTCTCCAGATGGGCGCCTGCGGGCCAGGATTCATCGAGCATGCAGCGCAGGGTGTCGACCGGCGACGAGTAGGGCGCGCAACGGTTACGCAGTTCGGCGATGTTGCTGGTGGCGCGCTCGAAATAATCTTCGATCAGCAGCGGCTGGTTTTCCGCCTCGTAGAACGCCATGCCGATCCGGCCGATGCTGGGCGCGTTGATGTAACCCTCGAAGCCAGGGGCGAGGATCTTGTCACCAATCTGGATCGCCTGCGCGTGGGGCAGAAAGCCTTTGACGCGGATGGCGAGGACTTCTTCGTTGGCCAGTTTTTTTATGCACGTCTCATCGAGACGCTCGACGTCAAGCATCATGGTTTCAGGTCCATCTATCGAATAGTCAACGGAACCGGCGAACGCGGTTCCCCCGGCGCCGGACGCTGCATCTGGCAGCGCCCGAAATCCTCAATCCACGCTGTAGTGGACGGACAACGTGCCTTTCTTCTGCGAAAGGGACGCGATCGTGACTGTGCCCAGATCCTTCAGGCTGCGTACATGGGTGCCGCCGCAGCCATAGGCTGGCAGTTCACCGAAACCGATTTCCCGCGCGCCTTCGCGCAGGGATGTCAGGCGTGGCAGATCGTGTTCGATCCACTGGCCGATGCCGAACTGAACAATTTGTGCATCGACTTCCTGGGCCGAATCTCCAGGTTTGAATTGCACCCGGCCCTCGTCCGGCCAGTGGTGGGCCTTGACCGGCATCCAGCCCAGGGCCTGGACAAAGTGGCCGATCAGATGCCCGGCAGAGTGCATGCGGGTATTAAAGCGGCGGCGTTCTTCGTCGACACGAATCTGGGTCATGCCCAGCGGCACCGGTTGATTGATGAAATGAATGATTCGGTCCGCTTCCTGGACGACCCGCAGCACTTGGCTGTCGCCAATCCAGCCGGTATCACAGGGTTGGCCACCACCCTGAGGATGAAAAAGCGTGGCGCGCAACACAACGGCGAATTCGTTCTCGTGGGGCGTGCAGTCGAGGACTTCCACATTGGCCTTGAGGTCATCACTATGGAAAAAGAGGCGAAGCGTCATATTCCATGCCCTTATTAAAGTTTCTTTTTTAATTATATGAATCGTGCAATAACGTGATAATCCGTTCAAACATCAAAGGACTGTTGCGCTGTGAGCATAAATCTTCCCCTGCCGCTGCTCGGTGAAATGGCGATTTTCGTCAAGGTCGTCGAGACCGGCAGCTTCTCCGAAGCCGCTCGCCAATTGGGCTCATCGCCGTCGGCGGTCAGCCGCAGTATTTCCCGGCTGGAGAAGGCACTGGCCACGCGGCTGCTCCAACGCACCACGCGCAAACTGCGCTTGAGTGATGGCGGGGAAGAGGTGTTCAAGCGCTGTCAGGAAATGGTCAGTGCAGCGAAGTCGGTGATGGAGATCAGCGGCCAGTTCAACCACGAAGCCGAAGGGCTGGTGCGGGTCAGCGTGCCGAAAGCGGTGGGGCGTTTCGTGATTCATCCGCACATGCCGGAGTTTTTGCGGCGCTATCCGAAAGTCGATGTGGAGTTGTTGCTCGAAGACCGCCAGGTGGATCTGATCGACGACCATGTCGATCTGGCCATTCGCATCACGGATCGTCCACCGGCCGGACTGGTCGGACGACAACTGCTGACCATCGATCATTTGCTCTGCGCGACACCGCAATACCTGGCTGAACGCGGGACGCCGACTCATCCCCACGACTTGCTCAACCACAGTTGCATCTATCTGGGCGAAACTCCGAGCGATGCGCGCTGGAAATTCAAGAAATGCACGAAAGCCGTCACCGTCGGCGTGCGCGGCCGGTATGCCGCCAATCACACTGGCGTGCGCCTGGGCGCGGTGTTGCAGCACATCGGTATTGGCAGCCTGCCGTATTTCACTGCGCGTTATGCACTGGAGCAGGGGCTGATCGTACAGGTGTTGCCGGATTGGACATTCCTGGCGTCCTACCACGGCGGATTGTGGTTGCTGCACTCGCCGACGCGCTATTTGCCGCCGAAGCTGCGGGTGTTCATCGACTATCTGGTGGAGTGCCTGGGGAAAGAGCCGACCCTGAGCAAACCGGGAAAGTCTGGCGGAACAAAACCTTTGGCCGAGTACGAATTGCCCGAGAGTGAAGGGTTGCTTTGACCCCATGAAAAAGGCCCGCATGGATCACCATGCGGGCCTTTTTTTATCAGGCAAAAATCAGTGCTTGCTGTCCTGGGCGGACATCGCCAGCAGCTGTTTTTCCTGGTTCCAGTCGAACGGTTCGTCGTTCTGTTCGGCTTCGTAGCGGCGTTCTTCCAGCGCCTGATACATGTCGATTTCTTCGTCGGACAGGTAGTGCAGGCAGTCGCCGGCGAAGAACCACAGCAGATCCCGCGGGATCAGGTGGGCAATTTGCGGGTAACGGGTAATCACCTGAGTCAGGATGTCCTGGCCCAGGTATTGGCTTTCGATCGGCTCGATCGGCAGTGAAGCCAGCAGTTCGTCGAAACGCTCCAGGAACAGGGCATGGCTTTCTTCGGGAACCTGATCGGCCTCACCTACGGCGACCAGGATGCTGCGCAGGTGGTCGAGCAAAACCAGATGATCGGCAACGACGTTGGACACGAGATAAGTCCTCAAGAGCAAAACGGGCGCGGGAGTATAAAGCCCCTGCGCCCGTTTTTCACTGATTGAAGGGATCAGCGGATTTTGCCTTCCGCGGGTTTCAGCTCCTCTTTGTCGAAATCATCGACATCGATCACCTTGCGCCGCGCCGCTTCGGCATCACGCAGGGACTGGGCTTCCACGGCCTGCAACACCCCGGCCTCCAGTGCTGCATCGATGACGTGTTCGCCGGCTACCGGTTTGACCTGACCGCTCTTGAGTGAAGTGTGCAATTTTTTGTGCAGTGGTTGCGCAGCGTTCAACTGATCGAAGGCGTGTTGCAGCGCACCGACCGCATCGTCTGCCGATTGCGGGCGATAGCAGCCGGCAAGCAGTTCTTCCAGCGCCGGATCGCCCTTGGCCCGGCCGATGACCGCAGCGACTTCTGCACCGAGTCTGTCCGACGGCCCTTTGTGACGGCGACCGAACGGGAACACGATCACCCGCAGCAGGCAGCCGAAGACCCGGTTCGGGAAGTTGGTCAGCAATTCGTCCAGCGCCTTTTCCGACTGGCCGAGGCTTTCTTCCATGGCCCATCTGAACAACGGTTCCATGTACGCCGGGGAGTCGAGATCGTGATAACGCTTGAGCGCTGCCGAGGCCAGATAGAGGTTGCTCAGCACATCACCCAGTCGTGCCGACAGACGTTCGCGGCGTTTCAGCTCGCCACCCAACAGCATCATGCTCAGGTCGGCAAGCATGGCAAACGCGGCGGCCTGTCGGTTGAGGGCGCGGAAGTAACCCTGGCTGAGTCTGTCTCCCGGCGCATGTTCGAAATGGCCGAAACCAAGGTTCAGCACCAGTGTGCTGGCGGCGTTGCTTACGGCAAACCCGATGTGCTTGAGCAACAGGCCATCGAATTCCTTGAGCGCCTGATCCTTGTCCTCGCGTCCGGCGAGGGCCATTTCCTTGAGCACGAACGGATGGCAGCGGATCGCGCCCTGGCCGAAGATCATCAGGTTGCGCGAAAGAATGTTCGCGCCTTCCACGGTGATGAAGATCGGTGCGCCGTTCCAGCTGCGGCCCAGATAATTGTTCGGGCCCATGATGATCGCTTTGCCGCCATGCACGTCCATGGCGTGGCTGATGCACTCGCGACCGCGTTCGGTGAGGTGGTACTTGAGAATCGCCGACAGCACCGACGGCTTCTCGCCCAGATCCACCGCATTGGCAGTCAGCATCCGCGCAGCATCCATCATCCACGCGTTGCCGCCGATCCGCGCCATGGCCTCCTGAATGCCTTCGAACGCTGACAGCGGCACGTTGAACTGCTCGCGAATCTGCGCGTATTGCCCGGTCACCAGGCTGGTGAACTTGGCCGCGCCGGTGCCGACTGCCGGCAGCGAGATCGAACGCCCGACCGACAGGCAGTTCATCAGCATCATCCAGCCTTTGCCGAGCATTTCCTGGCCGCCGATGAGGAACTCCAGCGGGATGAACACGTCCTTGCCGGAGTTCGGTCCGTTCATGAACGCAGCGCCCAGCGGCAGGTGGCGACGGCCGATTTCCACGCCGGGGGTGTCGGTCGGGATCAGCGCGAGACTGATGCCCAGGTCTTCCTTGTCGCCGAGCAGGTGATCCGGGTCATAGGCCTTGAAGGCCAGGCCGAGCAAGGTCGCGACCGGGCCGAGGGTGATGTAGCGTTTTTCCCAGTTCAGGCGCAGGCCGAGGGTTTCCTGGCCCTCCCATTCGCCCTTGCAGACGATCCCGGTGTCGGGCATGGCGCCGGCGTCGGAGCCGGCGAGCGGGCCGGTCAGCGCAAAGCACGGGATGTCGTCGCCTCGGGCCAGTCGTGGCAAGTAATGATTGCGCTGTTCGTCGGTGCCGTAGTGCAGCAGCAGTTCGGCCGGGCCGAGGGAGTTGGGCACCATCACGGTGGAGGCAAGGTCGCCGCTGCGGGTCGCCAGTTTCATCGCCACCTGGGAGTGAGCGTAGGCGGAGAAACCCTTGCCGCCGAACTCCTTGGGAATGATCAGGGCGAAGAATCCGTGTTCCTTGATGTGCGTCCAGGCTTCTGGCGGCAGGTCCATCGACTGGCCGATCTGCCAGTCGGTGACCATGGCGCAAAGCTCTTCGGTCGGGCCGTCGATGAACGCTTGTTCTTCGTCGCTCAGTTGCGCTTTTGGATAGGACAGCAGCTTGTCCCAGTCCGGGCGCCCGCTGAACAGTTCGCCGTCCCACCACACCGTGCCGGCATCGATCGCGTCGCGTTCGGTCTGCGACATCGGGGGCAGGGTTTTCTGGAACCAGCTGAACAGCGGCGCGGTGAAGTGTTTGCGGCGCAGGTCAGGTAACAGCAGCGGGGCAGCAACCAGGGCCAGCACGATCCAGAAAATCAGCAACAGCCAGCCCGGCGCGTGGCTGAAAATCCCCATCGCCAACAGGTAAGCGGCAACGATGCCCAGTGCAGGCAGCGGGGCGATGCGCCGGTGGGCCAGATACGCCACGCCGACGATCAGAACCAGTATCCACAACAACAGCATATTTAATCCTCCGTGAACCAGGGCGAACCGACCCTCCAGAGCTTAGACGGCATCTGCAAAACGGGGCGGTCAGAGCAAGGTGATTGAAATCGTGGGAAACCCCGGATGTCTTTTGTAGGTTCGGTGGGCAACACGCGTGGGAAATCGTTCGCAGCTTCCGCGTCTTTGCGTGCATGTTTGGCCGAAACGTCGTTATCTCTGTGCTGAACCTCTCGCTAGACTCGAGGCTCAATCAGGAGAGTGTCGTCATGCACGAGTATCTGAGCCCCGGCCGCTTCATCGATAGTGACCACCCCTCGGTGGTGGAGTTCGCCGAGCAGCACCGTGGTACCAGCCGCGATCCGCTCGCGCAGGCGATCAGTCTTTATTACGCCGTGCGCGAGGCGGTGCGTTACAACATGTACACCTTCAGCCGCGACCCGCAAACCTTGCGTGGCAGTTACGCGCTGGCGGCGGGTGAGAGCTATTGCGTGCCCAAGGCCACGCTGCTCGCCGGTTGCGCGCGCCATTGCGGGATCCCCGCACGGATTGGTCTGGCGGATGTGAAAAATCATCTGTCGACGCCGCGTCTGCTTGAGCTGCTGAGAAGCGAGGTGTTCGCCATGCATGGTTATACCGAGCTGTTTCTCAATGGTCGCTGGGTGAAAGCCACACCCGCGTTCAACCAGAAGCTCTGCGAAATGTTCAACGTGGCCCCGCTGGAATTCGACGGCATGAACGACAGCGTTTTTCACCCTTACAACAGTGATGGCGCGCTGTTGATGGAGTACCTGGTCGATCACGGCCAGTTCGCCGATGTACCGGAATCCTTTTTCTTCGAACATCTGCAGAAATGTTATCCCCACCTGTTCAACGATCAGCAGAAACCATTGTCCAGTGACATGCGCGGTGATGTCGGCAGCCTCTGATCCGGCGTATGCTGCCTGCCCATTCACTGGAAAAGAGGCGGTCATGCTGAAGATCTGGGGTCGCAAGAATTCGTCGAATGTCAGAAAACCGTTGTGGGCTGCCGAAGAACTCGGGCTGGCCTACGAGGCCATCGATGCCGGTGGCGCGTTTGGTGTGGTCGACACACCGGAGTACCGGGCAATGAACCCGAACGGGCGGGTGCCGGTGATACAGGACGACGGTTTTGTGCTGTGGGAATCCAATGCCATCGTGCGTTACCTGCTGGCAAAACATGCAGCCGATACCGCGTGGTACCCGGCGGATCCGCAGACCCGTGCCACCGCTGACAAGTGGATGGACTGGACGACTTCCAGTTTTGCAGGGCCGTTTCGCACGGTGTTCTGGGGCGTACTGCGTACCCCGGCAGACAAGCAGGACTGGCCGGCGATCCATGCGGCGATCAAGGAGTGCGACGGCTTGCTGGCGATGGCCGATCAGGCGCTGAAGCATCAGCCGTATCTGTCCGGCAACGAAATCGGCATGGGCGATATCCCGCTCGGCAGTTTCATTTATGCCTGGTTCGAGATGCCGATCGAGCGCGCGCCGATGCCGCATCTGGAGGCCTGGTACGCGCGACTGAAGCAGCGTCCGGCGTATCGCAAAGCCGTCATGACCGCGTTGACTTAATACCTACTATCGACACACTTGACTGTACTTGTGCGGCGGCGGCAAGCACCATTGCGCTTGTGCGCCGCGGTTGTCTCCCTCGCCGCCCGCCGTCATTCAGTCCTTTTTCTCTTCTTGGTGCGTAATCCGATATGAGTTCCGCTCTGTCCATCCGGCAGCTAACCAAAACCTACGGCAACGGGTTCCAGGCCTTGAGTGGTATCGATCTGGACGTCGCTGAAGGTGACTTCTTCGCCTTGCTCGGCCCCAACGGCGCCGGCAAATCCACGACCATCGGCATTCTCTCGACCCTGGTCAACAAGACCAGCGGCACCGTGAATATCTTTGGCAACGACCTGGACAAGAACCCGGCGGCGCTCAAGCGCTCCATCGGCGTGGTACCCCAGGAATTCAACTTCAACCAGTTCGAAAAGACCTTCGACATCGTCGTGACGCAGGCCGGCTATTACGGCATTCCGGCGAAGATCGCCAAGGAACGCGCCGAGCAGTATCTGACTCAGCTCGGTCTGTGGGACAAGCGCGATGTGCCGTCGCGTTCGCTGTCCGGCGGCATGAAGCGCCGTCTGATGATCGCCCGGGCGCTGGTGCATGAACCGCGTCTGCTGATCCTCGACGAACCGACCGCCGGGGTGGATATCGAGCTGCGCCGCTCGATGTGGACGTTCCTCACCGAACTGAACCAGAAAGGCATCACCATCATCCTCACCACCCATTACCTGGAAGAGGCTGAGCAGCTGTGCCGCAACATCGGCATCATCGACCACGGCACCATTGTCGAGAACACCAGCATGCGTCAGTTGCTCGGGCAACTGCATGTGGAAACCTTCCTGCTCGACCTGAAGAACGATCTGGCGGTCGCGCCGCAACTGGCCGGCTACCCGGCCCGTCTGGTGGATGCGCATACGCTGGAAGTCCAGGTCGACAAGTCCATGGGCATCACTGCGCTGTTCGGCCAACTGGCCCTGCAGAACATCGAAGTGCTGAGCCTGCGCAATAAAACCAATCGCCTCGAGGAGCTGTTCGTGTCCCTGGTGGAGAAAAATCTGTCGAAGGTGGCGGTATGAGTTCCGAGCTGCGCCCCAACCTCATTGCCCTCAACACCATCGTTTACCGCGAAGTCAGACGTTTTACCCGGATCTGGCCGCAGACCCTGCTGCCGCCGGCGATCACCATGGTTCTGTACTTCGTGATCTTCGGTAACCTGATCGGCCGGCAGATCGGCGACATGGGTGGCTTCACCTACATGGAATACATCGTGCCGGGTCTGATCATGATGTCGGTGATCACCAACTCTTACGGCAACGTGGTGTCGAGCTTCTTTGGCAGCAAGTTCCAGCGCTCCATCGAAGAATTGATGGTGTCGCCAGTGTCGCCGCACACGATTCTGATCGGTTACACCATTGGTGGCGTCCTGCGAGGCCTTATGGTGGGCGTGATCGTGACGATTCTGTCGTTGTTCTTCACCAGCCTGCAGGTGCATCACCTGGGCGTGACCGTTCTGGTGGTGGTGCTGACGGCGACGATCTTCTCGCTGCTGGGCTTTATCAACGCGGTGTTTGCGCGCAACTTCGATGACATCTCGATCATCCCGACCTTCGTGCTGACCCCGCTGACCTACCTCGGTGGCGTGTTCTATTCGATCACCTTGCTGCCGCCGTTCTGGCAGACCGTGTCGCTGGCCAACCCGGTGCTGCACATGGTCAACGCCTTCCGTTACGGCATCCTCGGTGTGTCGGATATCCGCATCGGTATCGCGATCACTTTCATGCTGGTGGCGACGGTGGTGCTGTATTTCGGTTGCGCGCGGCTGCTGGTAAGCGGGCGCGGAATGCGTACCTGATTTCTTCGATGTTGCAATGAAAAACGGCCTCCCACAGTGGAGGCCGTTTTGCATTCACGCCTGACGACTTTTTTTGCGCCGCGCCCATTGCCGCGCCACCCACCAGCGCCAGTACATCATCACCAGGCAATAGGCGAGGGCACCCAGTACCAGCCCGACCACCACCGACCCCAGCAGGAACGGTTGCCACAAGGTCGAGAGTTCACCGCTGATCCATTCCCAGGTCAATTCATCGGGGAGGGTGCGGGCGGGCACATCCATCAGCCAGGCCCCGGCCTGATACGTGCAGAAAAACACCGCCGGCATGGTGATCGGATTGGTCAGCCAGACCAGGCTGACAGCAATCGGCATGTTGCCGCGCACCATGATCGCGAGGACGGCGGCCACCAGCATTTGTGCGGGAATCGGCAGGAACGCGGCAAACAGGCCCACGGCCATGGCGCGGGCCACCGAGTGTCGGTTGAGGTGCCAGAGGTTCGGGTCATGCAGCAACGTGCCGAGAAAGCGTAAGGATTTGTGTTCCCTGATGCTCGTCGGATCGGGCATGTAACGTTTGAATAAGCGCCGGGGCATAAGGCTTCTCGGTCGGTTAAGGCGGCAAGTATGTCTGGATTCTACGAACCGCCCATTCAGACTTTGTGACAATTGATAACGACGCCCGTGTCCCGCAACCGCTATGCCTGAGGGTGGGACTCTCAAGGACGGGCTTATGCGCACAGGGATGATGGCGCTGGCAGCCGGTCTGCTGGCTGCGGTTTTTTTACCGGCCTTGCCGCCGGTCGGGGTATTGGTGGTGTTGCCGTGGGTGGCGCTGATGCTGCTGCCGTTTCGCAGCTATCCACTGGCGTTTTTGCTGCTTGGATTTACATGGGCGGGTTTCAATGCGCAGATGGCGCTGAATGATCGACTGCCTCACCGGCTGGATGGCGAAACGCGCTGGGTGGAAGGGCGGGTCGTCGGCTTGCCGCAGAATGTGGAGGGCGTCGTACGTTTTGAACTGGCCGATGCGCACTCACGTCACGAGAAACTGCCATCACTGATGCGTCTGGCCTGGTATGCCGGGCCTGAGGTCAAAAGTGGCGAACGCTGGCGAGTGGCGGTCAAGCTCAAGCGCCCCGGTGGGCTGCTCAATCCGGATGCGTTCGATTACGAAGCCTGGCTGTTGGCGCAGCGCATCGGCGCCACCGGGACGGTGAAGGATGGCCAGCGTCTGGCGCCGGCGCAGCGGGCCTGGCGCGACAGCATTCGTCAGCGCTTGCTTGCGGTGGATGCTCAGGGACGCAACGGAGCCTTGGCCGCGTTGGTGCTGGGCGATGGCTCGGGACTCAGTCGCGAAGACTGGCAGTCCTTGCAGGATACCGGCACCGTGCACCTGCTGGTGATTTCCGGGCAGCACATTGGGCTGTTGGCGGCGTTGATGTATGCGCTGGTCGCCGGCCTGGCAAGGGTCGGGATTTGGCCGTTGCGTTGGCCCTGGCTGCCTTGGGCGTGTGGTCTGGCGTTCACGGCGGCGCTGGGTTACGGCCTGCTGGCCGGGTTCGACGTGCCGGTGCGGCGGGCGTGCGTAATGGTTGCACTGGTGTTGCTGTGGCGTTTGCGTTTTCGCCATCTCGGTGCGTGGTGGCCTTTGCTGCTGGCGTTCGACGGCGTGTTGTTGATGGATCCGCTGGCCAGCCTGCGTCCCGGGTTGTGGCTGTCATTCGCGGCAGTGGGTGTTTTGATCTTTACCTTCGGCGGCCGACTGGGGCCGTGGCGCTGGTGGCAGACCTGGACCCGCGCGCAGTGGCTGATCGCGATCGGCTTGTGCCCGGTGTTGGTGGCGTTGAGCCTGCCGATCAGCCTCAGTGGGCCACTGGCCAATCTGCTGGCGGTGCCGTGGGTCAGTTTTGCGGTGCTGCCGCCGGCGCTGCTGGGCACTTTGTTGCTGCCAATCCCTCATGTCGGGGAAGGGTTGCTGTGGCTGGCCGGCGGGCTGATCGATGGCTTGTTCAGCACGCTGGCCCTGATTGCCGGGCGTTGGCCGGCGTGGGTGCCGCCGACGATGCAAGGGTGGGTCTGGGTGCTGGGAGGTCTTGGTGCCGTGTTGTTATTGCTGCCCCGGGGCGTTCCTTTGCGTCCATTGGGTTGGCCGTTGCTGCTGGTGCTGGCATTTCCGCCGCGAGAGCTTCTGGCCGAAGGCGTGGCCGATGTCTGGCAACTCGACGTCGGTCAGGGCCTGGCGATCCTGATCCGCACCCGCCATCACACCTTGCTGTACGACAGCGGCCCGCGTTTCGGTGACTTCGACCTCGGCGAGCGAGTGGTGCTGCCGGCATTGCGCAAACTAGGGGTGGAACACCTCGATCTGATGCTGCTCAGCCATGCCGATGCCGACCACGCAGGTGGCGCGCTCGCCGTGGCGAAAGGGATGACTGTCAGGCGGATCATCAGCGGCGATCCGCCGGGGCTGCCCGAAGCGCTGACCGCCGAGGCCTGCGAAAGCGGCCGGCAATGGCAGTGGGACGGCGTTGCCTTTCAGCTATGGCAGTGGGCCGACGCCCATGACAGCAACCAGCGGTCCTGCGTCCTGCAGATCGAAGCCAATGGCGAACGCTTGCTGTTGACCGGCGACATCGACAGCGCTGCCGAGCGGGACCTGCTCGACAGCGTGCTGGCAGTTCATACCCAATGGCTGCAAGCCCCGCATCACGGCAGCCGCAGTTCCTCTTCGATGGCCTTGCTCAAGGCTTTGCAGCCCCGGGCCGTGCTGATTTCCCGAGGACAGGGCAATTCATTCGGCCATCCGCACCCGACCGTCATTGCCCGCTACCGCAAACAGGGAGTGCATATCCACGACAGCGCCGAGCAGGGTGCCATTCATCTGCAACTGGGACGGTTTCAGCCGGCCCGGTCGATGCGTCAACAACGCCGGTTCTGGCGCGACCCGCCGTTGTCGGAGGCAGAGTACCGTTGAGCACGGTCGTCGGGGCGACGGGTCTTTATCGCGAACCGGTATGGTAAAGTGGCGCACTTTTTCGAGGGGGCTGTCACTGTGTGGGAATTGGTCAAATCCGGCGGCTGGATGATGTTGCCGATCATTCTGAGTTCCATCGCCGCCATGGCGATTGTCGCCGAGCGCCTGTGGACCCTGCGCGCCAGTCGCGTCACCCCTGAGCATTTGCTGGGTCAGGTCTGGGTCTGGATCAAGGACAAGCAGCTCAACACGGAAAAACTCAAGGAATTGCGCGCCAACTCGCCATTGGGGGAAATCCTCGCCGCGGGTCTGGCCAACTCCAAGCATGGTCGCGAGATCATGAAGGAGTGCATCGAAGAGGCCGCCGCCCGGGTCATCCACGAGCTGGAACGCTACGTCAGCGCGCTGGGCACCATCGCTGCGATGTCGCCGTTGCTGGGGCTGCTGGGTACGGTGCTGGGCATGATCGACATTTTCAGCGCCTTCACCGGTTCCGGCATGACCACCAACGCTGCGGTGCTGGCCGGCGGTATTTCCAAGGCGCTGATCACCACCGCCGCGGGCCTGATGGTCGGTATTCCGGCGGTGTTCTTCCACCGTTTCCTGCAACGCCGCATCGATGAGCTGGTGGTGGGCATGGAACAGGAAGCGATCAAACTGGTGGAAGTGGTGCAGGGCGACCGTGACGTCGATCTGGCCGGGGGCAAAGCGTGAAATTCCGTCGCAAACCCCGGGAAACGATCGACATCAACCTCGCGTCGCTGATCGACGTGGTGTTCATCCTGTTGCTGTTTTTCGTCGTGACCACCACCTTCACCCGCGAAACCCAGCTGCGCGTCGATCTGCCGGAAGCGGTCAGCGGTTCACCGGCCGAGGATCAGCAGGTCAAGCAACTGGACGTCGCCATCAGCGCCGAAGGTGTGTTCTCGGTGAACAACAAGATTCTGCCGAAGAACGACCTGGCCACTCTGATGGAAGCCATGCAGAAGGAAGCCAATGGCGACACCAGCATGCCGTTGTCGATCAGTGCTGACGGCAAGACTCAGCACCAATCCGTGATCACCGCCATGGATGCGGCCGGCAAGCTCGGTTTCAGCCATCTGCGCATGACCACGGTCGAGGCGGCGCCAAAATCCTGATGGCCATGTCCGATCGTCTGCTCGCCGCGTGGTATCAGGGGCACCCGGCCCTGACGCTGTTGCGGCCGCTGGAGTGGCTGTACCGTCGCGTCGTGGCCGGCAAGCGTCAGCGTTTTCTCGACGGCGAAGGCGAGATTTATCAGTCGCCGGTGCCGGTGATCGTGGTCGGCAATATCACCGTTGGCGGCACCGGCAAGACCCCGATGATCCTGTGGCTGATCGAGCACTGTCGACGCCACGGACTGCGGGTCGGTGTGGTCAGCCGTGGTTACGGCGCCAAACCGGCGCAACTGCCATGGCGGGTCGAAGCCGATCAGACTGCCGACATCGCCGGCGACGAACCCTTGCTGATTGTGCAGCGCACCGGCGTGCCGCTGATGATCGATCCCGATCGCAGCGCCGCCGTCAGAGCCCTGCTGGACAGCGAGCCGCTGGACCTGATCCTGTCCGATGACGGCATGCAGCATTACCGTCTGGCCCGCGATCTTGAGCTGGTGCTGATCGACGCCGCCCGAGGGCTTGGCAATCAGCGTTGCCTGCCCGCCGGCCCACTGCGCGAACCGATCGAGCGTCTGCAAAGCGTCGACGGCGTGTTGTTCAACGGCGCCCTCGACGATCGCGATGGCGGTTTCGCTTTCCGCCTAAAGCCTTCGGCGCTGGTCAATCTGCGCAGCGGCGAACGCCGGCCGCTCGATCATTTTTCGCCCGGTCAGGCCGTGCACGCGGTGGCCGGGATCGGCAACCCGCAACGTTTCTTCAATACCCTCGAAGCGCTAGACTGGCGGCCTGTGCCCCACGCGTTTGCCGACCACGCCGAATACAGCGTGCAGGCCTTGAGTTTCACGCCGTCATTGCCAGTGGTGATGACTGAAAAGGATGCGGTGAAGTGCCGTGCCTTCGCTGCTGCCGACTGGTGGTACCTGGCGGTCGATGCCGTGCCGTCTCCGGCCTTCGTGGCCTGGTTCGATACGCAGTTGATGCGCCTGTTGCCGGATCGTCTTTTGCCTTAATCCGTTTTTATCCAGGGAATGTTCATGGACACCAAATTGCTCGACATCCTCGCCTGCCCGGTCTGCAAAGGCCCGCTCAAGCTCAGCGCCGACAAGACCGAACTGATCAGCAAGGGCGCTGGCCTGGCGTACCCGATCCGCGATGGCATTCCGGTGATGCTGGAAAGCGAAGCCCGCACCCTGACCACCGACGAGCGTCTGGATAAATGACCACAGCCTTCACCGTTGTCATCCCGTCGCGTTTCGCCTCGACCCGTCTTCCGGGCAAGCCGCTGCTGGACATCGCCGGCAAGCCGATGATCCAGCACGTCTGGGAGCAGGCCAGCAAAAGCAGCGCCAGCCGTGTGGTCGTGGCGACCGACGATGCGCGCATCGTCGAAGCCTGCAAGGCCTTCGGCGCCGAAGTGGTGCTGACCCGTGAAGATCACAACTCCGGCACCGATCGTCTGGCCGAAGTGGCCGCGAAGCTGGGCCTGGAGCCGGATGCCATCGTGGTCAACGTGCAGGGTGACGAACCGCTGATCCCACCGAGCGTGATCGATCAGGTCGCCGCCAACCTCGCGGCCCACACCGAAGCAGGCATGGCCACTCTGGCCGAGCCGATCGAAGATGTCGAAACGCTGTTCAACCCGAACGTGGTCAAGGTTGTCAGTGACCTCAACGGTCTGGCGCTGACCTTCAGTCGCGCGACTCTGCCATGGGCTCGCGATGCCTTCGCCAAGAGTCGCGACGTGCTGCCGGAAGGCGTGCCGTATCGTCGCCACATCGGCATTTATGCGTACCGCGCAGGCTTCCTTCAGGACTTCGTGAGCTGGGGCCCTTGCTGGCTGGAGAACACCGAATCCCTTGAACAGCTGCGTGCCCTGTGGCACGGCGTGCGGATTCATGTGGCTGACGCCTTGATCGCGCCGCCAACCGGAGTCGACACCGCCGAAGACCTTGAGCGCGTCCGTCGCCTGCTGGAGGCCTGATGCGCGTTTTGTTCGTGTGCCTGGGCAACATCTGCCGTTCGCCCACTGCCGAAGGTGTGTTGCGCCACAAGTTGCGCGAAGCGGGGCTGGCGGATCAGGTCGAAGTGGCCTCCGCCGGCACTGGCGACTGGCACGTCGGCAATCCGCCGGACAAGCGCAGTCAGGCCGCGGCCAAGCTGCGTGGTTATGACCTGTCGGCGCAGCGCGCTCAGCAGGTCAGCCGCGCCGATTTCGCCAGCTACGACCTGATCCTCGCCATGGACAACAGCAACCTGCGTAACCTCAAGGCTCTGCAGCCGTCCACCGGCAAGGCCGAGCTGGACCTGTTCCTGCGCCGCTATGCAGGTGTGGTCGACGAAGTGCCGGATCCTTATTACGACGGCGATCAGGGCTTCAAGCAGGTGCTGGATCTGATCGAGCGTGCCTGCGATCAGCTGTTGATCGAAGTGAAGGGGCGGTTATGAGTTTGCAGGTGCAACCGCAGGTTTCCCTGAAACCCTTCAATACCTTTGGCGTTGACGTTAGCGCGCAGCTGTTTGCCGAAGCCCACAGTGATGCTGATGTGCGCGAAGCCCTGGCTTACGCGACCTCCCACGACGTGCCCTTGCTGGTGATCGGCGGCGGCAGCAATCTGTTGCTCACGGCGGATATCCCGGCTTTGGTACTGCGCATGGCCAGCCGTGGCATCCGCGTCATCAGTGACGACGGCAATCGCGTGGTGATTGAAGCCGAAGCCGGTGAGCCGTGGCATCCGTTTGTCCAGCACACGCTGGCGCTGGGCTTTTCCGGGCTGGAAAACCTCAGCCTGATCCCTGGCACCGTCGGCGCCGCACCGATGCAGAACATCGGTGCCTACGGTGTCGAGATCAAGGACGTGTTCGCCGGCCTGACGGCGCTGGATCGTCAGACCGGCGAGCTGCGTGACTTCAGTCTGGAAGAGTGCAACTTCGCCTACCGTGACAGCGTGTTCAAACAGCAGCCGGGTCGCTGGTTGATCCTGCGGGTGCGCTTCGCATTGGCTCGGGCCGCGCATCTGCACCTGGAATACGGCCCGGTACGTCAGCGCCTGATCGAGCAGGGTATCGAGCAGCCGACACCGACGGACGTCAGTCGAGCGATTTGCAGCATCCGCAGCGAAAAGCTGCCGGATCCAGCAGTGCTCGGTAATGCTGGCAGTTTCTTCAAGAACCCGCTGGTGTCGGCGGCCGTAGTCGCACAGATCAAGGCACAGCATCCGGATCTGGTGGCCTACGCGCAACCGGACGGGCAGATGAAACTGGCGGCCGGCTGGTTGATCGAGCGTGCCGGTTGGAAAGGTTTTCGTGAGGCCGATGCGGGCGTGCATAAATTGCAGGCGCTGGTGCTGGTCAACTACGGCGCGGCGACCGGGCTGCAATTGCTCGATCTGGCCCAGCGCATCCAGAAAGACATTTCAGAGCGTTTCAATGTCGAGTTGGAAATGGAGCCCAATCGCTATTGAGGCTACGCTTTCAAGGCTGAACAAAAAGCCCTGCACTTTTTAAAAAGTACAGGGCTTTTTTGTTAATCGCGGGTTAACGTAGCCAGCTAACGATACCGGTCATTTACTCCACTATTTGTTTCACCAAAGGCCCGGTGCAGACGTTCCCGTCGGCACAAGAGAGCCTGATTAGCCTGAGCCGATCTGCGCGAACCACCACTGTCCCTGCGGTGGCAGATGGCTCGACCCCATAACCTCCATGAATATGCGGGCGTGCCCATGATTACCCTGAAACTCAATGGTCAAGATCATCCACTCGATGTCACCGAGGACATGCCGCTGTTGTGGGCGATCCGTGACGTCGCCGGTTACAACGGCACCAAGTTCGGCTGCGGCATGGGCCTGTGCGGTGCATGCACCATTCATATCGACGGCGCGCCGGCGCGCAGTTGCATCACGCCGATCGGTTCGGTGGTCGGGCAGAACGTGACCACCATCGACAACCTGCATGCCGACCCGGTTGGCCAGATCGTCCAGCAAGCCTGGCTCGACACGGCTGTAGCCCAATGCGGTTACTGCCAGGGCGGACAGATCATGTCCGCCACTGCGTTACTCAAGACCAACCCGAACCCGAGCGACGAACAGATCGAAGAAGCGATGGTCGGCAACATCTGCCGCTGCGGCACCTACAACCGGATCAAGACTGCGATCCGTCAGGCCTCCACTCATCTGAAGGAGGCCAAGGCATGAGCCGTTTACCGAACGATTTCGCCCTGAGCAATCTGAGTCGCCGGGGCTTCCTGAAGGGCGTCGGCGCCACCGGTGCACTGGTACTGGCGGCGAGCTGGGGCTGGCAGGATGCGCTGGCCGAAGACAAACCGAAGCAGTTCGGCGCCGACGGCATGCCCAATGGCTGGATCGACGATCCGAAGGTTTACGTCAGCATTGCCGCCGATGGCACGGTGACTGTGGTCTGCAACCGCTCGGAAATGGGCCAGGGCGTGCGCACCAGCCTGACCATGGTGGTGGCCGATGAACTGGAAGCCGACTGGGCGCACGTCAAGGTTCAGCAGGCGCCGGGGGATGAAGTGCGCTTCGGCAACCAGGACACCGACGGCTCGCGCAGCATGCGTCACTGGTACGAGCCGATGCGCCGTTGCGGCGCTGCCGCCCGGACTATGCTGGAGCAGGCCGCCGCCGCGCAGTGGAAGGTGCCGGTCGGCGAATGCCGCGCGCAACTGCATAAAGTCATTCACACACCGTCCGGGCGCGAGCTGGGGTACGGTGAGCTGGCTGCTGCGGCCAGTGCACTGACGGTGCCGGCCCGTGACAGCCTGCGGCTCAAGCAACCGGCGGAATTCCGCTACATCGGCAAGGAAGGCACCAAAGCCATCGACGGTGCCGACATCGTCAATGGCCGCGCGGTGTACGGGGCCGATGTGCATTTCGACGGCATGCTGTTCGCGGTCATTGCGCGTCCGGCGGTATACGGCGGCAAGGTCAAGTCGGTGGACGACAGCGCCGCGCTGAAAGTGCCGGGCGTACTCAAAGTCATCCAGATCGAACCCCGGCCATTGCCTTCGGAATTCCAGCCATTGGGTGGCGTGGCCGTGGTGGCCAGCAACACCTGGGCCGCATTGAAGGGCCGCGAGGCACTGAAGATCGAGTGGGACGATGGCCCGAACGCCAGTTACGACTCGGTCGCCTATCGCAAGGAGATCGAAGCCGCTTCGCAGAAGCCGGGCAAAGTCGTGCGCAACACCGGTGACACCGACAAAGCCATCGGCAGTGCTGCCAGCACGCTGGAAGCCTCTTATTATTTGCCGCATCTGGCCCAGGCACCCATGGAGCCGATGGTTGCCATTGCCCGTTACAAGGATGGCACCTGCGAGGCATGGGCACCGAGCCAGGCGCCGCAGGTCACCCGCGAGCGGATCGCCGAACGTCTGGGGCTGCCATTCGATAACGTGACCTTCAATGTCACGCTGTTGGGCGGTGGTTTCGGGCGCAAGTCCAAACCGGACTTCGTCGTTGAAGCGGCCGTGCTCGCCAAGGAATTTCCTGGCAAGGCAGTGCGCGTGCAATGGACCCGCGAAGATGACATCCACAATTCGTATTTCCACACGGTGTCCGCCGAATACCTCAAGGCCGGCGTGGGCAAGGATGGCTTGCCGTCCGCCTGGCTGCACCGCACGGTAGCGCCGAGCATCACTGCGCTGTTTGCACCGGGCATGAATCACGAAGCCGCGTTCGAGTTGGGCATGGGCTTTACCAACATGGCCTACGCGATTCCCAACGTGCGCCTGGAAAACCCCGAGGCCACGGTGCATACACGGGTTGGCTGGTACCGTTCGGTGTCGAACATTCCCCATGGTTTTGCGATTCAGAGTTTCGTCGACGAACTGGCGCACAAGGCCAAGGAAGATCCGCTCAAGTACCAGATCGAATTGCTCGGCCCGGACCGGCAGATCGACCCGCGTACGCTCAGTGAAGAGTGGAACTACGGCGAGTCCCCCGAGCGTTATCCGATCGACACCGGGCGCATGCGCACCGTGCTGGAAACGGCGGCCAAGGCGGCGGGTTGGGGGCGTCAGTTGCCCAAGGGCCGTGGTCTCGGATTGGCGGTGCATTACAGCTTCGTTACCTATGTGGCGGCGGTGATCGAAGTCGAGGTCAAGGACGACGGCACGCTGATCGTGCACAAGGCCGATATCGCCGTCGATTGCGGCCCGCAGATCAACCCCGAGCGGATCCGTTCGCAATTCGAAGGCGCGTGCGTGATGGGCCTGGGCAATGCCGTATGGGGCGAAATCAGCTTCAAGGACGGCAAGGTGCAGCAGGACAACTTCCATATGTATGAAGTGGCGCGCATGTCGCTGGCGCCGAAGGAAGTCGCGGTGCACCTGGTGACGCCGCCGGGCGAGGTGCCATTGGGCGGTGTTGGTGAGCCGGGCGTGCCGCCGATTGCGCCGGCGCTGTGCAACGCAATCTTTGCCGCGACCGGCCAGCGCATCCGCAGCCTGCCGGTGCGTTACCAGTTGCAGGGCTGGCAAAAGGCGCAAGCGTAATGGACAGCGCCGATCTAAATGTCCTGCGCAGCGTGCTCGAATGGCGCCGCGCCGGGCAACGGGTAGTGTTGTTTTCGGTGGTGCAGACCTGGGGCACCGCACCTCGGGCGCCTGGCGCGATGCTGGCGTTGCGCGAGGACGGCGTGGTGATCGGTTCGGTGTCCGGCGGTTGCGTCGAGGACGATCTGATCGCCCGGTTGCACGATGGGCGGATTCCCGCCAACGGGCCGCCGGTGCAGTTGATCACCTACGGCGTGACGCAGGAGGAAGCCGCGCGTTTCGGCCTGCCCTGCGGCGGCACTCTGCGCCTGACCGAGGAGCGGGTCGGCGATCCGGCGTGGGTTGCCGAGTTGCTGGATCGCTGCGAGGCCCATGAAATCGTCGCGCGCGAGTTGAACATCGGCACTGGCGAAGTGGTGTTGCGACCCGCCGGCAAGACCGACACCTTGAGCTTCGACGGCCAGACCCTGCGTGCCATTTACGGTCCGCGCTGGCGCTTGCTGTTGATCGGTGCCGGGCAGTTGTCACGGTATGTGGCCGAGATGGCGCGACTGCTGGATTTCGAAGTGCTGATCTGTGATCCGCGTACCGAATTCGTCTATGGCTGGGAAGAGCAGCATGGACGGTTTGTCCCCGGCATGCCCGACGAAGCGGTGCTGAATATCCAGTCCGATGAGCGCACGGCGATCGTCGCGCTGACTCACGATCCACGGCTGGACGACATGGCGCTGCTCACGGCGCTCGACTCCAAAGCGTTCTATGTCGGTGCGCTGGGCTCTCGGGTCAACAGCCGCAAGCGTCGGGAAAATCTCGCTGAACTAGGCTTGTCAGAAGCGGCCATCGCCCGTTTGCACGGGCCGATCGGTTTGCATATTGGCAGCCATTCACCGGCGGAAATCGCCTTGTCGCTGTTGGCGGAGATCGTCGCGATCAAGAATGGTGTCGAGCTCAAGCAGAAGAAAACCGTTGAGAGTGTATGAGCCGAACCATAGGAGTGATTGTGCTGGCGGCGGGCGAGGGTAGCCGTTTTCGCGAAGTGGCGGGCGCAGACAAGGACAAGCTGCTGGCCGATTGCACCGGGCGCGATGGCGCGGTGCGTTCGGTGATCGAGCAGGTGTTGGTGAACCTGCCGGCGAGTCTCGATCAGCGAGTGCTGGTGACGACCGAGGCGCGACCACAGGCAATGCGCATGGCGCAGGCTTATGGGTGTGACATTGTCTCGATCGAGTCCACCGGGATGGGTGACAGCATTGCGGCGGGCGTGGCAGCTTGCCCGGATGCCGATGGCTGGCTGATTGTCCTGGGGGATATGCCGTTCATCCTGCCGTCGAGTTTTGAACGGGTTGTGGCGGCGATTGCCGAGGATGCGGTCAGCGTGCCGACGTTCAATGGTGACTATGGGCATCCGGTCGGGTTTGGGCGTTCGTTCGCAGCGGGGCTGATGGGCTTGTCCGGTGACCGGGGCGCGCGACCGCTGTTTGCCCAAGGGCGGGTGGTTGAAGTCGCGGTGGATGATCCGGGCGTGTTGTGGGATATCGACGTGCCGGATGCGCTGGTTTTCCCGCCGTCCTGATAAAACCTTGAGATATAAAAAAGCCCCGCCTGGATTACCAGGCGGGGCTTTGTTAGTGGCGTTTGGAATCAGACGAGGGGTTTAGGCTCGTGTTCTTTTTCCTGGGCCTCTTCGTGTTGCTCGACCGCTTCCTGAACGGAGCGTGGAGCTTCGGCAATCACGGCTTCAACGGCAACTTCTTCAGCGACCGGGGCAGGCGCTGCCTCGATCACTTCGGCAGTTGGAGCAGCGGCGGCAGCGGCAGCCAGTTCCGCTTCCTTCTGCAGACGCTCTTCTTCACGCTTGCGACGACGCACTTCACGCGGGTCGTTAGGTGCGCGGCCGCTTGGGGTCAGGGCGCTGACCGGGGCGACAAGTGGAGCCGCTTCAACTACCGGGGCAGGTGCTTCGGCGACCACTGGCGCTTCAACCGCTGGGGCTTCAACGACCGGTGCCGGTTCGGCAACCACTGCTGGCTCGACAGCCTTGGCTTCTTCAACAACAGGCGCTTGGACCACTGGCGCTGGTGTTTCAGCGACAGCCGGCTCGGCAACCCAGTTGAAAGTGGTCTGCTCTTCGCGAACTTCACGCACGGTTTCAGTCACGGTTTCAGCGACGGTCTCGACAACCGACTCTTCGACTGCGGCTGGTGCTTCGAAGGTCACCGCTGGTTCAGCGGCCGCTTCAACCAGGGGCTGAGCTTCGCGAGCCGGAGCCACTTCGACTTCCGGAGCGGCAACTACTTCTACCGGAGTGGTTGCTTCAACGACCGGCGCTTCTGCTGGAGCAGTTTCCAGAGTGGCAGCGGTGGCGCGTTCAGCTTGTTCATGGGCCTGAGCTTCAGCCGGAGCGCTGATCACGGTGCTGGCAACAGCAGCGGTAACAGCCAGACCAGCGGCCAGATCGGCAGTGCTTGGCGCTTGAGCGTTTTCGCCGGACTCGGATTCTTCCGAACCTTCGATCACGTTGCCATTGGCATCACGCTGACGTTCGCGACGGTTGCTGCGACGACGCTGACCACGGGAGCGGCGGCGTGGACGATCGCCTTCAGCGTTCTCCGAACCGTCTTCCGGCAGTTGCTCTTCGTTAATGTTGGTTTCTTCTTCGGCGGCAGCGGCAGCGGCCTGTTCGGCGCGCGGCTGACGCTCTTCACGCGCAGGACGTGGCGCACGTTCTTCACGCGGCTGACGGGCCGGACGCTCTTCAGCGGTGGCGGCGGCAGCAACGGCGGGAGCGGCATCCAGAGGCTCGCGCAGTTCGCGTACGCGTTCTTCACGCTCGCCACGTGGCTTGCGATCTTCACGCGGGGCACGTGGTGCACGTTCTTCACGAGGCGCGCGCGGTGCGCGTTCTGCGCGGGCTGTCGGTGCTTCGTCACGGGATTCGCGTGGCTCGCGGACTTCGCGTGGTTGACGCTCTTCACGCGGCTCACGTGGGGCGCGTTCTTCACGCGGTGCACGTTCCTCGCGCGGCTTGCGTTCTTCATCGCGGCGACCGTTACGGTTGCGGCTCTGCTGACGACCGTTGCGACGCTCTTCGTTGCGGGCCGGACGCTCGGTGGCAGGTTTTTCAACCACAACCGGCGCAACAGGCTCTTCCTTGGTGGCGAACAGGCTGACCAGCGACTTCACCAGGCCTTTGAACAGGCTTGGTTCTGGCGCGGCAACCGGAGCAGGTGCCGGGGCCGGCGCGGCGACTTCGGTCGGAACCGGAGCGTTGGCGCGGGCCGGAGCGGTCTTGACCGCGGCTTCCTGGCGAACCAGGGTGCGGGTCGCGGCGGCTGGCTGGACGTCTTCGACATCGGCGGCAGCGGCAGCGATTTCGTAGCTGGACTGGTTGGTCGCGGCTTCCGGGCTGTCGTCACGCAGGCGCTGAACTTCGAAATGCGGGGTTTCGAGGTGATCGTTCGGCAGGATGACGATGCGGGCGCGGGTGCGCAATTCGATCTTGGTGATCGAGTTGCGTTTTTCGTTGAGCAGGAACGCGGCTACCGGGATCGGCACTTGAGCGCGAACTTCGGCGGTGCGGTCTTTCAGGGCTTCTTCTTCGATCAGGCGCAGGATCGCCAGAGAGAGCGATTCGACGTCACGGATGATGCCGGTGCCGCTGCAGCGCGGGCAGACGATGCCGCTGCTTTCGCCCAGCGAAGGACGCAGGCGCTGACGGGACATTTCCAGCAGGCCGAAGCGCGAGATGCGGCCGATCTGCACACGGGCGCGGTCGGCTTCCAGGCATTCGCGGACTTTCTCTTCCACGGCGCGCTGGTTCTTGGCAGGGGTCATGTCGATGAAGTCGATGACGATCAGGCCGCCGATGTCGCGCAGGCGCAACTGACGGGCGATTTCTTCGGCCGCTTCAAGGTTGGTCTGCAGGGCGGTTTCTTCGATGTCGCTGCCTTTGGTGGCGCGTGCCGAGTTGATGTCGATGGACACCAGGGCTTCGGTCGGATCGATGACGATGGAGCCGCCGGACGGCAGTTCGACGACGCGCTGGAAAGCGGTCTCGATCTGGCTTTCGATCTGGAAGCGGTTGAACAGCGGAACGCTGTCTTCGTACAGCTTGATCTTGCTGGCGTACTGCGGCATCACCTGGCGGATGAAGGTCAGGGCTTCGTCCTGGGCTTCAACGCTGTCGATCAGCACTTCGCCGATGTCCTGGCGCAGGTAGTCGCGGATGGCGCGGATGATGACGTTGCTTTCTTGGTAGATCAGGAACGGCGCGGAACGATCCAGCGAGGCTTCCTTGATGGCGGTCCAGAGTTGCAGCAGGTAATCGAGGTCCCACTGCATTTCTTCGCTGCTGCGGCCAAGGCCAGCAGTGCGCACGATCAGGCCCATGTCGGCTGGAGCGACCAGACCGTTCAGGGCTTCACGCAGTTCGTTGCGCTCTTCGCCTTCGATGCGGCGGGAGATGCCGCCGGCACGCGGGTTGTTCGGCATCAGAACGAGGTAACGACCGGCCAGGCTGATGAAGGTGGTCAGGGCTGCGCCCTTGTTGCCACGTTCTTCTTTTTCGACCTGGACGATGACTTCCTGGCCTTCGCTCAGGACGTCCTTGATGTTGACGCGGCCTTCAGGGGCTTTCTTGAAGTATTCGCGGGAGATTTCTTTGAGGGGCAGGAAGCCGTGGCGCTCGGAGCCGAAATCGACAAAGGCAGCCTCAAGGCTTGGTTCGATGCGAGTGATGCGGCCCTTATAGATGTTGGCCTTTTTCTGCTCGCGTGCACCGGATTCGATGTCCAGGTCGTAGAGGCGCTGGCCATCTACCAGTGCAACACGCAACTCTTCGGGTTGAGTTGCGTTAATCAGCATTCTTTTCATGTAGTACCGTCGGTTTCCGGGCTGCCGGAAACGGCGTTCGGCACACACGACTTCTCACGGTCGGTGTCAGGTGCGTCGGGAGTGGTTGGCCATTCCCGTGTCCAGCGATGTCCGGCCAATTGGGCCGTTATCGCGACGTACGCGTCCTGCTTGCTGTGGCTACTTAAGCACTCAGTCAGGAGGAGGAATCAACCGGTGGCTGTGGACGAGATGAAGCGTCTTGATAAAGCCTGTTGCTACACAGTCCAGCGGTTGTGCATCTCCACCCTACACGTATCCCTGATAATTCGGGTGCTGCCGCGCGCAGAATCCGCAGCGGGTTGGCATTTACCGTGAGCTCCGAAAGGGGAGGTCACGCATCATGGCTAATTCAGGCGGTGTTTCCGGAGCCTTCGCTCGGGGTCATCCGCGGCTGACTGCACTTTGTGAACTGGCCGTGAATATGGCTCGCGTGGCGAGTGAAAACTCTGCTTTGCGGCGTGATTCAGGCCTCATGTCACCTGCGCTTGTTACAGCTGCAAACTCCACCGTTACGTAGCAAAAGCCCCGTAGGACGGCCTCGCGTCCTGGTGAATTGCGTTGGTCAGGGCCGGTTTTTGACCGTGGTTCCGCTGTCCAGGCCGCTTTTGGCGGCGTTCGCGACTATAGCAGCAATGATTAAGTGCTTCAATTCCATAAAAAATTGTTATTATCCGCGCCATGACGACTACTGCCCCTACGACTCCAGGCGTTCAACTGCTTGAGGTCTCGCCGGAATATGCCGGCCAACGAATCGACAATTTTCTCCTCGCCAGGCTCAAAGGCGTGCCCAAGACCTTGATTTATCGCATTTTGCGCAAAGGCGAAGTGCGGGTGAACAAAGGTCGGATCAAGCCCGAATACAAGCTGCAGGCCGGCGATATCGTGCGCGTGCCGCCGGTTCGCGTGCCTGAGCGTGACGAACCGGTGCCTTTGGCTCAAGGCCTGCTGCAGCGCCTGGAAGCCTCGATTGTCTACGAAGACAAGGCTCTGATCGTGATCAACAAGCCCGCCGGCATTGCGGTTCACGGTGGCAGCGGCCTGAATTACGGCGTTATCGAAGCCTTTCGTCAGTTGCGCCCCGATGCCAAGGAGCTCGAGCTGGTTCACCGTCTCGATCGCGACACCTCCGGCCTGCTGATGATCGCCAAAAAGCGCAGCATGTTGCGCCACTTGCATGCCGCGTTGCGCGGTGACGGTGTCGACAAGCGCTACATGGCACTGGTTCGCGGCAACTGGGCGACCTCGATCAAGCAAGTCCGGGCCGCGCTCGGCAAGAGCAATCTGCGCTCCGGGGAGCGCATGGTCGAGGTCGATGAGGAGGAGGGCAAGGAGTCTGTGACCGTGTTCAAGGTCCTGCGTCGCTTTGGCGATTTTGCCACTTTGATCGAAGCCAAGCCGATTACTGGCCGCACGCACCAGATCCGCGTCCACACGTTGCACGCCGGGCACTGCATTGCCGGTGACACCAAATACGGCGATGACAGTTTCAGTAAGGAAATCCGTGATCTGGGCGGCAAGCGCCTGTTCCTGCACGCTTACATGCTGACCGTGCCGCTGCCCGATGGTGGTGAACTCAAGTTGCAGGCCCCGGTCGATGAAATGTGGGCCAAGACTGTGGAGCGATTGAGTGCGCCCATCTGATTACAAACTGCTGATTTTCGATTGGGACGGCACGCTGGCCGATTCCATTCATCGGATTGTCGAGGCAATGCACTCGGCGTCCGGGCGTTCAGGTTTCGAGTTGCGTGATGACCTTGCCGTCAAAGGCATCATCGGTCTGGGTTTGCCCGAGGCGATTCGTACCTTGTATCCGGAAATCAGCGATGCGGAAATGACCTTGTTCCGCGAGTATTACGCCGATCACTACATCGCTGCAGAAGCCGTGCCTTCGCCGTTGTTCGAAGGTGTAGTCGAGTCGATGGCGTCGTTTCGCGAGCAGGGCTATCACCTGGCTGTCGCGACTGGCAAGAACCGTCGCGGGCTGGATCGGGTACTCAAGGCCAATGGTTGGGAAGATTATTTCGATATCACCCGCGCTGCCGATGAAACTGCGAGCAAGCCGCACCCTCTGATGCTGGAGCAGATCCTTGCGCATTGCGGTGTGCGTGCCGGGCAGGCGCTGATGGTCGGCGATTCGTCCTTCGATCTGTTGATGGCGCGCAATGCGGGGATGGATTCGGTGGCGGTCAGTTATGGCGCGCAATCGATCGAATCGCTGCAGCAGTTTGCGCCGCGACTGTCGATCGACCATTTTTCCGAATTGCACGCTTGGCTGGAGAAGCAGGCCTAATACGTTTTTGCTGGGGTGGATGGCATGACCGACGAATGGAAAGCACCGGCCAAGGCAACTGCCGACGACGGTGATGCGAAAAGCTGGAAGCTGCTGGAGAAGACACTGCTGGCTGGCGTGCAGGAGCAGCGTCGGTCGCGGCGCTGGGGCATCTTCTTCAAGTTGCTGACCTTTGTTTATCTGTTTGTTGCGTTGATTCTGTTCACGCCGTTGATGGACATGGAAAAAAGCGCCACTCGCGGTCCGAACTACACCGCACTGATCGACGTCACCGGCATGATTGCCGATAAAGAGCCTGCCAGCGCCGACAATATTGTCGGTAGTCTGCGCGCGGCGTTCGAGGACAAGAAGGTCAAGGGCGTGATCCTGCGCATCAACAGTCCGGGCGGAAGTCCGGTGCAGTCGGGTTATGTGTATGACGAGATCAAGCGCCTGCGCGGTCTGCATCCGGATACCAAGCTGTACGCGGTGATTTCCGACCTGGGCGCTTCCGGTGCCTATTACATCGCCAGCGCGGCGGATCAGATCTATGCCGACAAGGCCAGTCTGGTGGGTTCCATTGGCGTGACGGCGGCCGGTTATGGGTTTGTCGGCACCATGGAGAAGCTTGGCGTCGAGCGTCGCACCTATACCTCCGGCGAACACAAGGCGTTCCTCGACCCGTTCCAGCCGCAGAAGCCGGAAGAAACGGCGTTCTGGCAGAGCGTGCTGGATACCACGCACAAGCAGTTCATCAACAGCGTCAAGCAAGGGCGTGGCGATCGCTTGAAAGACAAGGATCATCCGGAGTTGTTCTCCGGGCTGGTCTGGTCTGGCGAACAGGCGCTGCCGCTGGGGTTGATCGATGGGCTGGGTAATGCCAGTTCGGTGGCGCGCGACGTGATTGGCGAAAAGGAACTGGTGGACTTCACCGTTCAGGAATCGCCGTTCGACCGCTTCTCGAAGAAGCTGGGTGCCAGCGTTGCCGAGAAACTGGCAATGTGGATGGGTTTCAGCGGCCCGTCGTTACGCTGATCGAATGCTGCAAGAAAAACCGGCCTGAGAGCCGGTTTTTTTGTGGGTCAGGGAATCTGTACGCCTTCGGCCAGCAGCATGTCGATCAGGCGAATCAGTGGCAGGCCGATCAGGCTGGTTGCGTCCGGTCCTTCGGTGGATTGAAACAGGCTCACGCCCAGTCCTTCGGCTTTGAAGCTGCCGGCGCAGTCGTAGGGTTGCTCGGCGTGCAGATAGCGCTCGACGCGGGCCTGATCCAGTACGCGCATATGCACGGTAAAAGGCACGCAGTCGACCTGGCAGTGGCCGGTCTGGCTGTTGAGCAGGGCAAGGCCGGTGAGAAAGGTCACGCTGGCGCCGCTGGCGGCCATCAGTTGTTCGCGGGCGTTTTCGAAGGTGTGGGGCTTGCCGATGATGCGCTCGCCGAGTACGGCAACCTGGTCGGAGCCGATGATCAGGTGAGTGGGGTGGCTGGCGGCCAGGGCTCGGGCTTTTTGTTCGGCGAGGCGCTTGACCAGTTCGAGGGCTGACTCGTCCGGGCGACGGCTTTCATCGATATCCGGCGAGCTGCAGACGAACGGCAGGTGCAGACGGCTGAGCAATTCCCGACGATAGGTCGAGCTTGAAGCGAGTAATAAAGGCAGCATTCGCATCTCCTGAGGCAGGCGACAGATTCTAGCGGAGCCGCGCAAGTGACGGACAGGGCACAATTTCCTTTGACATGGGTGGGTGCATCCCTATAATGCTGCGCCTATGTTGAATGACCCGATTCCACCTCACGTTGACCCGCGCAAATTGGCTGACCGTGGCACCACCCTTCAAGGTGAACTGCTGCTGGCCGATTTGAAGAGACTCTGCGACCCGCTTTCCGACGATGTCGGTACGGTGCAGGCAAAATTCGTTTTTGAACGAGATGAACGTAAATCTGTGGTGATCCACAGCTTTATCGACACCGAAGTCAAGATGGTTTGCCAGCGTTGTCTTGAGCTGGTCACCCTGCCGATCCACAGCGAATGCAGTTACGCTGTAGTGAAGGAGGGTGCGAATACCCAGTCGTTACCGAAAGGTTATGACGTGCTGGAACTGGGCGAAGATCCATTGGATCTGCAGTCACTGATCGAGGAGGAGCTTCTGCTCGCCTTGCCCATTGTGCCTGCTCATCATCCGGAAGAATGCCAGCAGCCGGCGGGAGCAGATGAGCCCGAACCGAGCGAGGACGAGGTAACGCGGTCCAACCCGTTCAGTGTATTGGCGCAGTTAAAGCGTGACCCAAACGTTTAGGAGTTAATCAATTATGGCTGTTCAGCAGAACAAAAAATCCCGCTCTGCCCGTGACATGCGCCGTTCGCACGACGCTCTCGAGGCTAGCACTCTGTCTGTAGAAAAAACCACTGGTGAAGTTCACCTGCGTCACCACGTATCGCCAGAAGGCGTATACCGTGGCCGTAAAGTGATCGACAAGGGCGCTGACGAGTAATCACTTGTCCGCTCAAGTCATCGCGATTGACGCAATGGGCGGGGACTTCGGTCCCCGCAGCATTGTTCAGGCCAGCCTTGCTTGCCTTTCTGCTACGCCCTCGCTGCACCTGACCCTCGTCGGTCAACCCTCCCTTCTTGAAGAATTGATCACCGGCCAATCGGCTGCCGATCGCGCGCGCCTGACGATTGTTCCGGCGTCCGAAGTCATCACCATGGACGAAAAACCTGCCCAGGCCCTGCGTGGCAAGCCGGACTCGTCGATGCGTGTCGCCCTCGAGTTGCTGCGTGATGGCAAGGTCCAGGCTTGTGTCAGCGCCGGCAATACCGGTGCGTTGATGGCTCTGTCGCGATTTGTGCTCAAGACCCTGCCCGGAATCGACCGTCCAGCCATGGTCGCGGCGATCCCTACTCAGAAGGGCTACTGTCAGCTGCTCGATCTGGGCGCCAACGTCGATTGCAGCGCCGAGCATCTTTTGCAGTTCGCCGTGATGGGGTCCGTGGCGGCGCAAACGCTGGGCATTGCCCGCCCTCGAGTCGCATTGCTGAATATCGGCACCGAAGACATCAAGGGCAATCAGCAAGTCAAGCTGGCCGCGACGTTGCTGCAGGCTGCCCGGGGCGTCAATTACATCGGTTTCATCGAGGGCGACGGTTTGTATCGCGGCGAGGCGGATGTGGTGGTTTGCGACGGTTTTGTCGGCAATATCCTGCTCAAGTCCAGCGAAGGCCTGGCGACCATGATTGCTGCGCGCATCGAGGCGTTGTTCAAGAAAAACCTGGCATCGCGCGTCGTCGGTGCACTGGCGCTGCCATTGATGAAACGTCTGCAGGCTGATCTGGCGCCGGCGCGACATAACGGCGCAAGCTTCCTCGGTTTGCAGGGTATTGTCGTTAAAAGTCACGGTTCGGCCGGGGTTCAGGGATTTCAGAGTGCCATTCAGCGGGCGCTTATCGAGATTCAGGAGAATCTTCCCGAGCGCCTGCACGGCCGTCTGGAGGATTTGTTGTCTTAGGCGTTTTCGTCGGACAATGCTTAAATGTGACCGCCCGGTTCAAAGGGCCATCCAACTGTCAGTTTCTTGCGTCCCACTAGCGGGATGCCATTTTTCCGACGACAAGATCATTAGGGGCTTGTTACATGTCTGCTTCCCTCGCATTCGTCTTTCCAGGACAGGGTTCGCAGTCCCTCGGCATGCTGGCCGAGCTGGGCGCGCAATATCCACTGATCCTCGAAACTTTCAAAGAAGCATCCGATGCTCTGGGCTACGACCTGTGGGCGCTGACCCAGCAGGGCCCGGAAGAGCTGCTTAATCAAACCGACAAAACCCAACCGGCCATTCTGACCGCCTCGATCGCCCTGTGGCGTCTGTGGCTGGCGGAAGGTGGTGCGCGTCCGGCCTTTGTTGCCGGTCACAGCCTAGGTGAATACAGCGCGCTGGTTGCCGCCGGCAGCCTGAGCCTGGCGGACGCGGTGAAGCTCGTCGAGCGCCGTGGCCAGTTGATGCAGGAAGCTGTTCCAGCGGGGCAGGGCGGCATGGCTGCCATCCTTGGTCTGGAAGATGCCGACGTTCTCGCTGCCTGCGCTGAAGCGGCGCAAGGCGAAGTGGTCAGCGCGGTGAACTTCAACTCCCCGGGCCAGGTGGTGATCGCCGGTGCCAAGGCGGCAGTAGACCGCGCCATCGAAGGTTGCAAGGCCCGTGGCGCCAAGCGTGCCATGCCGCTGCCGGTCAGCGTGCCGTCGCACTGTGAACTGATGCGTCCGGCTGCCGAGCGCTTCGCGGAATCCATTGCTGCCATCGACTGGCAGGCACCGCAGATCCCTGTGGTACAGAACGTCAGCGCTCAGGTGCCGGCGGATCTGGAAACCCTGAAGCGTGATCTGCTCGAACAGCTCTACAAGCCGGTTCGCTGGGTCGAGTCCGTACAGACCTTGGCCGCCAAAGGCGCGACCAATCTGGTCGAGTGCGGCCCTGGCAAGGTGCTGGCCGGTCTGAACAAACGTTGCGCCGAGGGCGTTTCGACTTCCAACCTCAATACCCCAGACGCTTTCGCTGCCGCTCGTGCAGCGGCTGTCTGAATCAGGAGAAGCTTGCATGAGTCTGCAAGGTAAAGTTGCACTGGTCACCGGCGCAAGCCGTGGCATAGGCCAGGCTATCGCACTGGAACTGGGCCGTCAGGGTGCCATCGTTGTTGGCACCGCGACTTCCGCTTCGGGCGCCGAGCGCATTGCTGCGACCCTGAAGGAAAACGGCATTCAGGGCGCAGGTTTCGAACTGAACGTCACCAGTGACGAATCGGTCAGCGCAGTGCTGGCGAACATTCAGGAGCAGTTCGGGGCGCCGGTGGCGATTCTGGTCAACAATGCCGGCATCACCCGCGATAACCTGATGATGCGTATGAAAGACGACGAGTGGTACGACGTGATCGATACCAACCTGAACAGTCTGTATCGCCTGTCCAAAGGCGTTCTGCGCGGCATGACCAAGGCGCGTTGGGGCCGAATTATCAGTATTGGCTCGGTGGTGGGTGCCATGGGCAACGCTGGCCAAGTAAACTATGCAGCCGCCAAGGCCGGTCTGGAAGGTTTCAGCCGTGCCATGGCGCGTGAAGTCGGTTCGCGATCGATTACGGTCAACTCGGTAACCCCAGGGTTCATCGACACCGATATGACCCGCGAACTGCCTGAAGCACAGCGTGAAGCCTTGCAGACGCAGATTCCGCTGGGCCGTCTGGGACAGGCTCAAGAGATCGCGTCCGTGGTCGCTTTTCTTGCATCCGACGGTGCGGCATACGTGACCGGGGCTACAATCCCGGTTAACGGCGGGATGTACATGTAATTCAAATGTGACGGATTGCTTCAAAAAAATGTCATACGAGCTGTCTAAAATCCGTTATAAAGCTGCAATCTATTTATAGGCAGAGGGCTCCAGGGTTTGAGGAGTGAAGCTTTCAGTTGAAAAGCTGAAAAGTCTTTCTATACACTTACCCACTGGCCAGCTGCCTGAATTTGTCCATTAGGAGTGAAAACAAGGTATGAGCACCATCGAAGAGCGCGTCAAGAAAATCGTTGCCGAGCAACTGGGTGTTAAAGAAGAAGAAGTGAAGAACGAATCTTCCTTCGTTGACGACCTGGGTGCCGACTCCCTTGACACCGTTGAGCTGGTGATGGCTCTGGAAGAGGAATTCGAGACCGAAATCCCTGACGAAGAAGCTGAGAAGATCACTACTGTACAAGCTGCAGTCGACTACGTTACTAGCCACCAGGCGTAATAGTTTGTAATCGTTGCTTGCTGTCATGGAAAAACCGCACTGCCATCATGGCGTGCGGTTTTTTCTTTAGGCCTGATGCAAAGTCGTCATTTGAAAAAGGAGAGTGCTGTGTCGCGTAGACGCGTCGTAGTCACCGGTATGGGTATGTTGTCGCCACTGGGCACGGATGTGCCGAGCAGTTGGCAGGGCATTCTGGCTGGCCGCAGTGGCATTGGTCTGATCGAACACACCGACCTTTCTGCCTATTCCACCCGCTTTGGCGGCTCGGTAAAGGGCTTCAATGTCGAGGAATACCTGTCGGTCAAGGAAGCGCGCAAGCTCGACCTGTTCATTCAGTACGGTCTGGCGGCCGGCTTTCAAGCCGTACGCAATGCCGGTCTGGAAGTCACCGATGCCAACCGTGAACGCATTGGCGTGGCCATGGGTTCGGGTATCGGCGGTCTGACCAACATCGAAGAAACCAGCCGCACCCTGCACGAGACTGGCCCGCGCCGGATTTCTCCGTTCTTTGTGCCTGGCTCGATCATCAATATGATTTCCGGTTTCCTGTCCATCCACCTGGGTGCACAGGGGCCCAACTACGCCATCGCCACAGCGTGTACCACCGGTACGCACTGCATCGGCATGGCTGCGCGCAACATCATGTACGACGAAGCCGACGTGATGATTGCCGGCGGTGCCGAGATGGCCGCGTGCGGTCTGGGCATGGGCGGCTTCGGTGCTTCCCGTGCACTGTCGACTCGCAATGACGAGCCGACCCGTGCCAGCCGTCCGTGGGACAAGGGCCGTGACGGCTTCGTGCTGTCCGACGGCGCCGGTGCCCTGGTGCTCGAAGAACTCGAACACGCCAAGGCTCGTGGCGCGACCATCTACGCCGAGCTGATCGGTTTTGGCACCAGTGGTGACGCGTTCCACATGACCTCGCCACCCGCCGATGGCGCCGGTGCTGCACGCTGCATCACCAACGCGTTGCGCGATGCGAAGATCAACGTTGATCAAGTGCAATACATCAACGCCCACGGCACTTCGACGCCGGCCGGCGACCTCGCTGAAGCCAACGCGATCAAGTCGGTGTTCGGTGATCACGCCTACAAGCTGGCGGTCAGCTCCACCAAGTCCATGACCGGTCACCTGCTGGGTGCGGCGGGCGCGGTCGAGGCGATCTTCAGCGTGCTGGCGATCAACAGCCAGGTGGCGCCGCCAACCATCAACCTCGATGAGCCGGACGAAGGCTGCGACCTCGATTTCGTGCCGCACACCGCGCGCAACATGGATATCGATGTCGTGCTGTCCAACTCGTTCGGGTTTGGCGGCACCAACGGCACGTTGGCGTTCCGTCGGTTCGCCGGCTGATGGACTGCTGGGTCGACGGTCTGCCGGCTGACGCTCTGTCGCTGAAAGATCGCGGCCTGGCTTACGGCGACGGTCTGTTCGAGACCATCGCCGTGCGAAGTGGTCAGCCGTTGCTGCTGGATCGGCATCTGACGCGTCTGGCCGAAGGCTGTGCGCGTCTGGCCATTGCTGCCGACATCGAGCGGGTTCGCCATGAGCTGCAATCCTATGCCGCCGCGATGGGCGAGGGCGTGCTCAAGCTCATCCTTACTCGTGGTGACGGATTGCGCGGTTATGCGCCGGACCCTACGGCGCAGGGCCGACGCATTTTGCAAGGCAATCCTCCCGCCGTTTATCCAGCGACCCACGCCGAGCAGGGCGTGCGCCTGTTTCCGTGCAGCACGCGCCTTTCCAGGCAGCCGTTGCTCGCCGGGCTCAAACACCTCAATCGACTGGAACAGGTCATTGCCCGCGCCGAATGGCAGGACAGTGAACATGCCGAAGGTTTGATGCTCGATCAGGCCGGTCGGGTGATTGAAGGCGTGTTCAGCAATCTGTTCATGGTGCGTGACGGTGTGTTGATCACGGCGGACCTGAAACGCTGCGGCGTGGCCGGTGTGATGCGTGCAGAAATATTGTTTCAGGCCGAGTCCCTGGGCATTCCTGTGCAGATCACCGACATCCCCCTCGAACAGCTGCAATGGGCCGATGAGGTCTTCGTCTGCAACAGCGTGTATGGCGTCTGGCCGGTACGCGCCTGTGCTGCTCTGAGCTGGCCGGTTGGCCCGCTCACCCGTAAACTGCAAACCATTGCCCGCGCGCTACTGGATGCCTGATTCGTGAGACGTAAACTTTTGCTGCTGCTGGAAACCGGACTGGTTCTGGCAGGGCTGCTGTTGGGCGCCAGCGCCTGGAAGATTCATTCGGCACTGGAACAGCCCCTGAACATCACGCAGGAAGAACTGCTGGATGTGCCCAAGGGATCCACCCCGACCCGTACTTTTCTTGGACTCGAAGCCGATGGCGTCATCAAGGACGCGTTCTGGCTGCGGGTCTATTGGCGTTTCAATCTCGCCGGCACGCCGATTCACAGCGGTGAATACCGCATGCAGCCGGGCATGACCGTCAACGGTCTGATCGACCTGTGGAAGCGCGGCGATGTAGTTCAGTACAGCCTGACGCTGGTCGAAGGCTGGAACTTTCATCAAGTGCGCGCCGCGCTGGCCAAAGACGAAAAGATCGAACAGACCCTCAATGGCCTGAGCGACAGTGATGTGATGGCCAAAATCGGTCACAAGGGTCTGTTCCCTGAAGGGCGCTTTTTCCCCGATACCTACCGCTTCGTGCGCGGTGTGACCGATGCCGAACTGCTGAAAAAGGCCTTCGATCGCCTCGACGAGGTGCTGGCGAAGGAGTGGGAAAAGCGATCCGCCGATGTGCCTTACACCGAGCCCTATCAGGCGCTGATCATGGCGTCACTGGTGGAGAAGGAAACCGGCGTGCCTCAGGAACGTGGGCAGATTGCCGGCGTTTTCGTGCGTCGCATGGCGTTGGGCATGCAGCTGCAGACCGATCCGACGGTGATCTATGGCCTGGGTGATCGCTACACCGGCAAGCTGACCCGTGCCCATCTCAAAGAAGCCACGCCGTACAACACGTACATGATTCCCGGCCTGCCGCCGACGCCGATCGCCATGGTCGGACGCGAAGCGATTCACGCCGCACTCAACCCGGTGGATGGCACCAGCCTCTATTTCGTTGCTCGTGGCGATGGCAGTCACGTGTTCTCCGATGATCTGGACGCGCACAACAACGCGGTGCGCGAGTACCAGCTCAAGCGGCGCGCGGATTACCGCTCCAGCCCGGCGCCAGCGGCCGCGCCCGAGGCCTCTCCGGCAGGCGAGGAGGCGATTCCTGCCGCCTCCCCCGATACCGCACCGGAATCGTTGCCGCAGCCGCCTGCTCAAGAACCTGCACCGGCGCCTGAACCGGAAGCCTCCGCTCCCCAAAACACGCAATGACTTTGATTAAGGACTGCCTGTGACTGGCTTGTTTATTACCCTGGAAGGCCCGGAAGGCGCCGGCAAAAGCACCAACCGCGAATACCTCGCCGAGCGCCTGCGCGCCGCCGGTATCGAAGTGGTGCTGACCCGCGAACCCGGCGGTACGCCGCTGGCCGAGCGCATTCGCGAGGTGTTGCTGGCTCCGGTCGACGAAGTGATGAACCCGGACACCGAGCTGCTGCTGGTGTTCGCCGCCCGTGCCCAGCATCTGGCTGAAGTCATTCGCCCGGCGCTGGCCCGTGGCGCGGTGGTGCTGTGTGATCGGTTCACCGATTCGACTTACGCCTATCAGGGCGGCGGTCGCGGCTTGTCGCTGGAGCGCATCGCGGCGCTGGAGACTTTCGTGCAGGGCGACCTGCGTCCCGACCTGACGCTGATTTTCGATCTGCCGGTGGAAATCGGCCTGGCCCGCGCCAGTGCCCGTGGTCGTCTGGACCGTTTCGAGCTGGAAGGCCGTGAGTTTTTCGAGGCGGTGCGCAATGCGTTCCTCAAGCGCGCCGAGGCAGATCCTGCGCGGTATGTGCGGATTGACGCCGGTCAGCCGTTGGCCAAGGTTCAACAATCGCTGGATACCTTGATTCCGAACCTGCTGGAGCTGAGCCGTGGCTGAGGCCTATCCGTGGCAGGACAGCCTCTGGCAGCAACTGGCCGGTCGCGCTCAGCACGCCCACGCCTATCTGCTGCACGGGCCGGCCGGGATCGGCAAACGCGCGCTGGCCGAGCGGCTGATGGCCAGCCTGCTGTGCCTGCGGCCGACACCTGAAGCCTGCGGCGAGTGCAAATCCTGCCTGCTGCTCAATGCCGGCAGCCACCCGGACAATTACATCCTTGAACCGGAAGAGGCGGACAAGGCGATCAAGGTCGACCAGGTGCGCGATCTGGTCAGTTTCGTGGTGCAGACCGCGCAGCTGGGCGGGCGCAAGGTGGTGCTGATCGAGCCGGTCGAGTCGATGAACATCAACGCCGCCAACGCCTTGCTCAAAAGCCTTGAAGAACCGTCCGGCGATACCGTGCTGTTGCTGGTCAGCCACCAGCCGAGCCGATTGTTGCCAACCATCAAGAGCCGCTGCGTGCAGCAGGCCTGTCCGCTGCCGAGCGAGTCCATGAGCCTGCAATGGCTGGCTCAGGCATTGCCGGAATGTTCCGAAGACGAACGTGTCGAACTGTTGACCCTGGCCGCCGGTTCGCCGTTGGCCGCTGTCACGTTGCACGGGCAGGGCGTGCGTGACCAGCGCGCGCAGGTTGTCGAAGGCGTGAAGAAGTTGCTCAAACAGCAGCAATCGCCGACGCAACTGGCCGAGGAGTGGAAAAACATTCCGATGCTGCGGCTGTTCGACTGGTTCTGTGACTGGTCGAGCCTGATCCTGCGCTATCAATTGACCCAGGATGAAGCGGGCCTCGGCCTGACCGACATGCGCAAAGTCGTGCAGTATCTGGCGCAGAAAAGTGCCCAGGCTAAAGTGCTCGATATTCAGGACTGGATCCTCGCCCAGCGCCAGAAAGTCCTGAGCAAGGCCAACCTCAATGCGGCGTTGTTGCTGGAAGCGTTGCTGGTGCAATGGGCGAGCTTGCCTGGCCAAAGATAAGAATGTGTACCTAGACTCTGAACATCAGCAGTGGAGGTCAACATGAACGAACCTGTCAGCCCGGGGCCGCGCAACGGCATCTTGTCCCTGACCATCAAGGACAAGTCGGTCCTTTACGCCGCATACATGCCGTTCATCAAGAACGGTGGCCTGTTCATCCCGACCAACAAGAGCTACAAGTTGGGCGACGAGGTGTTCATGCTGCTGAACCTGATGGACGAGGCGGAGAAGATTCCGGTGGCCGGCAAAGTGGCCTGGATCACCCCCAAAGGCGCCCAGGGCAACCGCGCAGCTGGCGTCGGCGTGCAATTCAACGATGGCGACAACACCGCGCGCAGTCGCATTGAAACTCATCTGGCCGGAGCCCTGAAGTCCGACCGTCCCACTCATACGATGTAAGTTGCAGTCCTTTTTATGCTCGTAGATTCCCATTGTCACCTTGATCGCCTCGACCTCGCCGCTCACGACGGTTCCCTGGATGCCGCGCTGGATGCGGCCCGTCTGCGCGGAGTCGGGCATTTCCTGTGCATCGGCGTCAGTGCCGACAACGCGGCCGACGTCAAAGCCCTGGCCGAGCGTTACGAGGATGTCGATTGTTCGGTCGGCGTGCATCCTTTGGATGTGCAGCCGGGCGCGGCGCCGGCGCTGGACTGGCTGCTGCACGAGCTCAATCACCCGAAAGTGGTAGCGATCGGCGAAACCGGTCTGGATTACCACTACGAGCCGGAAGCCGCTGAATTGCAGCAGGAGTCGTTCCGTCTGCACCTGCAAGCCGCCCAGCAAACCGGCAAACCGGTGATCATCCACACCCGTGGCGCCCGCGCCGACACGCTCGAGCTGCTGCGCGAAGCCGCGTTGCCCCAGGCCGGCGTGCTGCATTGCTTCACCGAAGATTGGGACATGGCCAAGGCCGCGCTGGACATGGGTTACTACATTTCCCTGTCGGGCATCGTCACCTTCCGCAACGCCGATGCGTTGCGCGATGTGGCGAGCAAGGTTCCGGCCGATCGCCTCTTGGTGGAAACCGATTCGCCTTACCTGGCGCCGATCCCGTATCGCGGCAAACCGAACCTGCCGCAATACGTGCGGGAAGTGGCAGAGTTTCTGGCGATGCTGCGCGGCGAGAACTATGAGCGTTTTGCCGAGCAAACCACCGAGAACTTCAAGCGATTGTTTCCGCTGGCGAATGTAAAAGCCTGAATCGCAGGCAAAAAAAACCCGGGTTCTGGGGGGTGAATCCGGGTTAAGACCATTAGGAGTAAAACAAAGGCACGCGGTCCCTTGGTACCTTTACCGGCGCGACACTTGGGGGAGATGTCGCCCGACAGTTCAAGTATTGATCAGTCTGGCGTTCAGTCCAGTTGGCCGGTCGGGGTTTTTAAACAAATTTGGAATACGTTCGCTTCGGTTATGTTCTCATTCCCCCCGAAACGTTCGTGAAATGAACAAGAAACACAGATATGGTCGGATGATCCGTGCATTTTTGCGCAGGTTAGGCATAATACGCGGCTTCGAATTTTGACCCCTACAGACCTTTTCTTATGCACAAAGAACCTCGTAAGGTCCGTGAGTTTCGTCGCCGCGAGCAAGAAATTCTCGATACCGCGCTCAAGCTGTTCCTCGAACAAGGTGAAGACAGTGTCACCGTCGAGATGATTGCTGATGCCGTGGGTATCGGCAAAGGCACGATCTACAAGCACTTCAAGTCCAAGGCCGAGATCTATCTGCGCCTGATGCTCGATTACGAGCGCGACTTGAACGAGCTGTTGCATTCGGCCGATGTCGACAAGGACAAGGAAGCGCTGTCCCGTGCCTACTTTGAATTCCGCATGCGCGATCCGCAGCGCTATCGTCTGTTCGATCGCCTGGAAGAAAAAGTGGTCAAGGGCAATCAGGTGCCGGAGATGGTCGAGGAACTGCACAAGATCCGTGCCTCGAACTTCGAACGCCTGACGCTGCTCATCAAGGGCCGCATCAGCGAAGGCAAGCTCGAAGACGTGCCGCCGTACTTCCACTACTGCGCATCCTGGGCGCTGGTGCACGGCGCGGTGGCGCTGTATCACTCGCCGTTCTGGAGCAATGTGCTGGAAGATCAGGAAGGTTTCTTCCAGTTCCTGATGGATATCGGCGTGCGCATGGGCAACAAGCGCAAGCGCGACCCGGAAACGCCAAGCAGCTGAATCATTCAGTCGCCTTATGCGCCGTGTTTTTCATTACATGGCGCAGTACCGCAGGAATATACTCAGGCATAGGGCTTGCTAAAACTTGAATTGTGAGTCAAGTTTTAGTCGCTCGATTTTCCATCGCCGGAGTGCTTCATGATCGTTGACCGTCAAGGCAGGCGTTTTCGCAATTTGCGGATCAGTCTGACTTCAGCCTGCAATTACGCTTGTACCTACTGCGTGCCAAACGGCAAGCGGCTGGTGGCTGCGCAGGATGAACTGTCGGCCGAGGCCATGGCGCGCGGCGTGGCTTATCTGATCGAAGCCGCCGGCATCGAGCGGCTGCGCATCACCGGCGGCGAGCCGCTGGTCAGCCCCAAACTCGAATCTTTCATGAGCGCCGTCGGCAAGATGGGCCTGGAAGACATCAGCCTGACCACCAACGGCCAGCTCCTGGCAAAAAAACTCCCGTTGCTTGTCGATGCCGGCCTGCGACGCATCAACGTTTCCCTCGATACCCTGGACGCCGGCGCGTTCCGCAGCATTGCCCGTGGCGGTGATCTGGCCACCGTGCTGGACGGCATGGATCAGGCGGCCGCGGCGGGGATGAAGATCAAGGTCAACATGGTGCCGTTGCGCGGACAGAATCTCGACCAGGTGATGCCGCTGCTCGATTACTGCCTCGAGCGTGGTTTCGAGCTGCGCTTCATCGAGCTGATGCGCATGGGCCACCTGGCCACTGACTCCAACGCCTTTCTGCAACAGTTCGTGAGCCTGCAACAGTTGCTGAGCCTGATCGGCGAGCATTACGAGTACGCGCAAACCGACGCGCCGGTGGACGCCACGGCGGTTCGTTATGCGATTCCCGGTCGGGGTAACTTCGGCGTGATTGCCAACGAAAGCGTGCCGTTCTGCCGAACCTGCTCGCGCCTGCGCCTCTCGTCCACCGGATGGCTGCATGGTTGTCTGTCGTCGAGCAACCGCCACTACGTCGGTGACCTGCTCGACAAACCACGTCACGAGGCGCTACCGGCGCTGCAGCGACTGCTGGTCAAGGCGCTGGGTGACAAGCAGGAAGTCGCATTCTCCGGCGGCGCCACCGTCATGAAGATCATCGGCGGCTGAGTCCTTCGCCACAAAAAGCCCTGTTTCAAAGCGGATACCTGCACATTTCCAAGGACTGGCGCAAAAGCTGCATCCTACGGCCATTCGCCGGTTTTCCGTCACCGGCTTCTGGAGGATTAAGATGCGTAGCCTGGTTTTGCTGCTGGCCGTTTTGGCGCTGGGCGGCTGTATGACTGTCAGTGACATGGCCGAAGGGACTCGCTACCAGATGAGCGACGCGGGCTTGCTGGACCACAGCGACAGCCGTCGCGTAAACAATTTCCGCATTCAGCCGGATTCGTTCATCTACATCGCGCAAGGCTCGTTCGCACCGCCGGGCGGTTCTTACCCGCGTCCCAACGTGGTGGCCGAAGAGGCCTTCAAAGGCTTCGTCGAATACTTCCCAATGGTCCGCCGCGCCCGTGCGCCGGAAGGCCTTGACCAGGCGATGGGCGAGGCCCGCGACGCCGGTGCCCACTACCTGCTGTACACGCGTTTCGCCAAGGCCGACGACCGCATCGGCAACTCCGATGAGTGGCTGGATCAGGAAGCCGTGGATCGTCTCGGCATCGACGGCGGCGTGATTCAGATCATGTTGATCGAGACCAGCACCCAGTATTTGATTGATACTGCACGGATCAAGAGTCGTGGCGGTTTACTGACGTTCCACGACAACAAACCCGAAGACCTGATCGGCCCACCGCTTGCGCAGTACGCGCGCAGCCTGCTGGGCGTCGGGGACCAGTAATTCAAGGAGTACGCCATGAGTGGCCCGCAAAAAGCCAATGACCTGCTGGGGCAAATCCCCAAAACCAAAGGCTTGCCGCCGGTGCACTTGTGGAACCCGGATTTCTGCGGCGACATCGACATGCGCATCGCCCGCGACGGCACCTGGTACTACCTGGGTACCCCGATCGGGCGCAAGCCGATGGTCAAGTTGTTCTCCACGATCATCCGCCGCGATGGCGATGACTATTTCCTGATCACTCCAGTAGAGAAAGTCGGGATCAAGGTCGACGACGCGCCGTTTGTGGCGATTGCCGTCGAGGTGGAAGGCGAGGGCGAGGCGCAACGGCTTCGCTTCACGACCAATGTCGATGAAACCACCGAAGCCGGCGCGGAACATCCGATCCGCGTCGAGATTGATCCCACAACGCAAGAACCCGCGCCCTACGTGCATGTGCGCACCAATCTCGAGGCGCTGATCCACCGCAACGTGTTCTACCAATTGGTCGAGCTGGCAGTCAGCCGTGAAATCGATGGCCAGCGCTGGCTCGGCGTCTGGAGTGGCGGCGAGTTCTTTCGTATCGGCCTCGAACCTTGAAAAACCGCAGTCTGTGGAAGCAGGCTGCGGTTTTTTGTCGTTGACTCTCAATCGTATGATGATTAGCTTAGGCACCCACAGCGAACGGCTTCGAGGTGTCCATGTCGAGCAGTTTTCACGCATCAACGGTTGACTGGCTGGGCGCCTGGATTGCCGCCGGCCAGGTCAAACCGGGGCAGGCGATCAAGGTCGAGGCCGATCTGGGCGAGCAGCTCGGGGTCAGCCGCACCGTGATCCGCGAAGCCATCAAGACCCTCGTCGCAAAAGGGATGCTGGAAGTCGGGCCGAAAGTCGGCACGCGGGTGCTGCCGATCAAGCGCTGGAACCTGTTCGATCCGCAAGTCGTCGGCTGGCTGTCACGCAGCGGCCTGCCGGAAAACTTTGTCGATGACTTGCTCGACCTGCGCCGCACCATCGAACCGATGGCGGTGCGCTGGGCCTGTGAGCGGGCGACCGTCGAACAGGTGCAAGCCGTGCGGCAGGCCTACAACGCGCTGGAGCGGGCGGTGGACAGCGGCATCGATTACAACCGCGCCGACCAGTTCTTCCACGAATGCATTCTCGCTGCCAGCCACAATCAATTCATCGAGCAGATGGTGCCGGCCCTCGGCGCGTTGCTCGCGGTGTCCTTCGAAGTCTCTGCGGCCGACCCTGATGAATTGCGCCGCACTCTGCCCATCCATAAAGACATGGCCGACGCCATCGCCGCCCGGGATGCCGCGCGCGGTGTATGGGCCTGCATGACCCTGATCGACAATGCCGACCTGGCCATCAAGCGGTTTTACCCGCAGGTAATGGCCGACAAAAAAGCCAGCTGACAAAAACAACAAGACAGGAGGTTGCATGACGTGGACTGCGGTGACAGAGCATCGGGCGCAACTGGGCGAGGGACCGTTCTGGGACGCACCGACCCAGGCGCTGTATTGGGTCGACATTGCCGGCAAGCAGGCGCTGCGGCTGATCGGGCAGAACGTGCAGATCTGGCAGATGCCGGAGCACGTTTCGGCGTTCATTCCCTGCGCCAGCGGCGACGCACTGGTGACCCTGAGCAGCGGCGTCTACCGGCTCGATCTGGACTCCCCCGGACTTGAGCCGCGACTGACGCTGTTCTGCGTCGCCGATCCACAACCGGGCAACCGCGCCAACGAAGCACGTTGCGATGGCCAGGGCCGCTTGTGGCTCGGCACCATGCAAAACAACATCGGCGAACGGGGCGAGGATCTGCCGATCACTCGACGTTCCGGCGGGCTGTTCCGGATTGATCCGGATAAAAGGGTCACGCCATTGCTGCGCAACCTGGGCATTCCCAACACGCTGCTCTGGAGTGACGACGGCACCACGCTGCTATTCGGCGACAGCCTCGACAGCACGTTGTACCGCTATTTCATTCACACCGACGGCAACCTCGACACTGCTCAGCCTTGGTACAGCGCCGATCAGCACGGTGGCCCGGACGGTTCGGCGATGGACGCCGAAGGCTACGTGTGGAACGCCCGCTGGGACGGCAGCTGCCTGCTGCGTTTGACGCCGGATGGGCAGATCGACCGCAAGATCGACCTGCCGATCAGTCGCCCGACCAGTTGCGTATTCGGCGGCGCAGACCTGAAAACCCTTTACATCACCAGCGCCAAAAGTCCGCTGAACCATCCGCTGGACGGCGCCGTGCTGTCGCTGCGGGTGGATGTCTCCGGAAAGCTGTGTACGCGATTTTCCAGTTAAATCCCAAAATATGGGACGCAAAATTATATATTGAGATTATTTGGCGGTCGGGTTTATAGTCGGCTCCAGCAGTAACACGCACTCACACTTAAAAAGAACAAAACAGGTGAAGTGATGCAGCGAATTTCCATCGCACTCCACAGCGGAGTCAGCGCTTCGGGCCGTTCCGGTTCCGCGGCGTGCGCTCGCCTGTTTTGTTCCAGAAGCCTTCCAGACCGGACATCGTCAGATGCCCGGTTTTTTTATGCTTTCGAACAGGAGTCCTGATTCATGGCTGAACCTCTGTCCCTGCCACCGGTGCCCGAGCCGCCGAAAGGTGAGCGCCTGAAAAACAAGGTTGTGTTGCTGACCGGCGCCGCCCAAGGCATCGGCGAAGCGATCGTCGCAACCTTCGCCTCCCAGCAGGCCAAACTGGTGATCAGCGATATCCAGGCTGAAAAGGTCGAGAAAGTCGCCGCACACTGGCGCGAGCAGGGCGCCGATGTGCATGCGATCAAGGCCGACGTATCGCGTCAGGAGGATCTGCACGCCATGGCCAGACTGGCCATCGAACTGCACGGTCGTATCGACGTGCTGGTCAACTGCGCCGGGGTCAACGTGTTCCGCGATCCGCTGGAGATGACCGAAGAAGACTGGAAACGCTGTTTCGCCATCGACCTCGACGGCGCCTGGTATGGCTGCAAGGCCGTGCTGCCGCAGATGATCGAGCAAGGCATCGGCAGCATCATCAATATTGCCTCGACCCATTCCACGAACATCATTCCCGGCTGCTTCCCGTACCCGGTGGCCAAGCACGGCTTGCTCGGACTGACCCGCGCGTTGGGCATCGAGTACGCGCCGAAGGGCATTCGCGTCAACGCCATTGCCCCTGGCTACATCGAGACCCAGCTCAACGTCGATTACTGGAACGGTTTCGCCGATCCGCACGCCGAACGCCAGCGCGCCTTTGATCTGCATCCACCGAAACGCATCGGTCAGCCGATTGAAGTGGCGATGACCGCCGTGTTCCTGGCCAGCGACGAAGCGCCGTTCATCAACGCCTCGTGCATCACCATCGATGGTGGTCGCTCGGTGATGTACCACGACTGAAAAAGCGGATTTCAGGCGGGAAGGTCTGCCTGAAATCCAATCATCATACGATATGACTATTGTCGTCATGATTTGCGGCAAACGCTTCGACCGCTGTAACGCTTTTCAAATAACGCTCAAGAAAAATAACAAGGAGTCTGCTTATGAAACGTCGTTTCGGGATTCGTACCCTTTGCAGTACCGCGCTGGCGGTTACTGCGTTCAGCCTGAGCAGTTCGCTGCTGGCCGCTGACCCTGTGAAAATCGGTTTCCTGGTCAAGCAGGCCGAAGAGCCGTGGTTCCAGACTGAATGGGCCTTCGCCGAGAAAGCTGCCAAGGACAAAGGCTTCGAGCTGATCAAGATCGCCGTGCCGGACGGCGAGAAAACCCTCTCGGCCATCGACAGCCTTGCGGCCAACGGCGCCAAGGGTTTCGTCATCTGCCCTCCGGACGTGTCCCTCGGCCCTGCGATCATGGCGAAGGCCAAGCTCAATGATCTGAAAGTCATTGCCGTCGACGACCGTTTTGTCGACGCCAATGGCAAGTTCATGGAAGACGTGCCGTACCTTGGCATGGCCGCGTTCGAAGTCGGCCAGAAGCAGGGCGCTGCCATGGCCGCCGAGGCGAAAAAGCGTAACTGGGACTGGAAGGACACCTACGCGGTGGTCAACACCTACAACGAACTCGACACCGGCAAGAAACGCACCGACGGTTCGATGAAAGCGCTCGAAGACGCCGGCTTGCCGAAAGAGCACATCCTGACCGCCGCCCTGAAAACCCTCGACGTACCGGGCAGCATGGACGCCACCAACTCGGCGCTGGTCAAGCTGCCGAGCGCGGCGAAGAACCTGATCATCGGCGGTATGAACGACAACACCGTGCTGGGCGGCGTGCGCGCCACCGAAGCCGCCGGGTTTGCCGCCGGCAACGTGATCGGTATCGGCATCAACGGCACCGACGCCATCGGCGAGCTGAAAAAGCCCAACAGCGGCTTCTACGGTTCGATGCTGCCGAGCCCGCACATCGAAGGCTACAAGACTGCCGAGATGATGTTTGAGTGGGTCACCACCGGCAAGGAACCGCCGAAGTACACCGCGATGGACGACGTCACTCTGATCACCCGCGACAACTTCAAGCAGGAGCTGGAGAAGATCGGCCTGTGGAACTGACGGCAGCGGCGGCCCGGGCAGCCGGGCCGCTTGAACGGTGTGATGAGGTGGCTTAAATGCACGCGCAAGTACAGACACAAGAACAAAGCGCCAGTGGCAGCCTGCGTTTCAACGGGATCGGCAAGACCTTTCCGGGCGTGAAGGCGCTGGACGGCATCAGTTTCATCGCGCACCCGGGGCAGGTTCACGCCCTGATGGGCGAGAACGGCGCCGGCAAATCGACCCTGCTGAAAATCCTCGGCGGCGCCTACATCCCGAGCAGCGGCGAGTTGCAGATCGGCGAGCGGACGATGGCCTTCAAGTGCACTGCCGACAGCATCGGCAGCGGCGTGGCGGTGATTCACCAGGAGCTGCATCTGGTGCCGGAAATGACCGTGGCCGAGAACCTGTTCCTCGGTCATCTGCCGGCCAGTTTCGGCTTGATCAATCGCGGCGCGCTGCGTCAGCAGGCCTTGGCTTGTCTCAAGGGGCTGGCCGATGAAATCGACCCGCAGACCAAGGTCGGACGCCTGTCCCTCGGCCAGCGGCAACTGGTCGAAATCGCCAAGGCACTGTCCCGTGGCGCCCATGTGATTGCTTTCGACGAACCGACCAGCAGTCTCTCGGCGCGGGAAATCGACCGCTTGATGGCGATCATCGGCCGACTGCGCGACGAGGGCAAAGTGGTGCTCTACGTCTCCCATCGCATGGAGGAAGTGTTCCGTATCTGCGACGCGGTGACGGTGTTCAAGGACGGTCGCTACGTGCGCACTTTCGACGACATGAGCCAGCTGACCCACGATCAACTGGTGACCTGCATGGTCGGGCGCGACATTCAGGACATCTACGATTATCGCGGCCGCCCGCGCGGTGCCGTGGCGCTGAGAGTCGATGGTTTGCTCGGCCCGGGCCTGCGCGAGCCGATCAGTTTCGATGCGCACAAAGGCGAGATTCTGGGCCTGTTCGGGCTGGTCGGGGCAGGGCGCACCGAGTTGTTCCGGCTGCTCAGCGGTCTGGAGCGAAACACCGCCGGACGCCTGGAATTGCGCGGCCATGAACTGAAGCTGCGGTCGCCTCGCGATGCGATCGCCGCCGGGATTCTGCTGTGCCCGGAGGACCGCAAGAAGGAAGGCATCATCCCGCTGGCCAGTGTCGCCGAGAACATCAACATCAGTGCGCGCGGCGCGAACTCCGGGCTCGGTTGCCTGCTGCGCGGGATCTGGGAAAAGGGCAACGCCGACAAACAGATCAAGGCCCTGAAAGTGAAAACGCCCCACGCCGGGCAACAGATCAAGTTCCTGTCCGGCGGCAATCAGCAGAAGGCGATTCTCGGCCGCTGGCTGTCGATGCCGATGAAAGTCCTGCTGCTCGACGAGCCGACCCGGGGCATCGACATCGGCGCCAAGGCCGAGATCTACCAGATCATCCATAACCTGGCCGCCGATGGTATTTCGGTAATCGTGGTGTCCAGCGATCTGATGGAAGTGATGGGCATTTCCGACCGCATTCTGGTGCTGTGCGAGGGCGCCCTGCGTGGCGAAGTCAGCCGCGACCAGGCCAACGAATCCAACCTGCTGCAACTGGCTTTGCCGCGCCACCGCGCTGACGGCGTGGCGAACTGAGAGGTGACTATGATGACAACCCAAAACGAAACCCTGCCGACCGCGCGCAAACCTCTGGATATGCGGCGCTTCCTCGATGACTGGGTCATGTTGCTGGCAGCGGTGGGGATTTTTCTCGCCTGCACTTTGCTGATCGACAACTTCCTCTCGCCGCTGAACATGCGTGGCCTGGGCCTGGCGATTTCCACCACCGGCATCGCGGCATGCACCATGTTGTACTGCCTGGCGTCGGGGCATTTCGACCTGTCGGTAGGTTCGGTGATTGCCTGCGCCGGGGTGGTTGCGGCGGTGGTGATGCGCGATACCAACAGCGTGTTCCTCGGCGTCAGCGCCGCGCTGGTGATGGGCCTGATCGTCGGCTTGATCAACGGCATTGTGATCGCCAAGTTGCGGGTCAATGCGCTGATCACGACGCTGGCGACCATGCAGATCGTCCGGGGCCTGGCTTACATTTTTGCCAATGGCAAAGCGGTGGGGGTGTCCCAGGAATCGTTCTTCGTGTTCGGTAACGGCCAGTTGTTCGGCGTGCCGGTGCCGATCCTGATCACCATTGTCTGCTTCCTGTTTTTCGGCTGGTTGCTGAACTACACGACCTACGGGCGCAACACCATGGCCATCGGTGGCAACCAGGAAGCGGCTCTGCTGGCGGGGGTGAATGTTGATCGCACGAAGATCATCATCTTCGCGGTGCATGGTGTGATCGGTGCGCTGGCGGGGGTGATTCTGGCGTCGCGGATGACGTCCGGGCAACCGATGATCGGGCAGGGTTTCGAGCTGACGGTGATTTCGGCTTGCGTGCTGGGCGGGGTTTCGTTGAGCGGCGGGATCGGGATGATCCGTCATGTGATTGCCGGGGTGTTGATTCTGGCGATTATCGAGAATGCGATGAACCTGAAGAATATCGACACGTTTTATCAGTATGTGATTCGGGGTTCGATTCTGCTGTTGGCTGTGGTTATCGACCGCCTCAAGCAACGGTAATCCGCAATACCCTGTGGGAGCGAACTTGCTCGCGATAGCGGTAGATCCGGCACATGTGCAGGCCTTATCGCGAGCAAGTCAGGTCCCACAGTTAACCTTTTCTACCGAACCTTCCGTCACTCCCGGATAAATACTCCTTGCTCGTCCTGTCTTGTTTCGGTTATCAATTTGTACATGATTAGACAGGTACGATTTGACAAGAAACAACGGGTGGTCGACGAGCTCGTCCGACGCATCGAAAGCGGCCTCATGGAGGACGGTTTTCTGTTGCCTGGCGAGCATCAGTTGGCTCAGGAATTCAACGTCAGCCGAGGCACGTTGCGCGAAGCGCTGGCCGAATTGAAGCGGCGCAATTACATCGCCACGCAAAGCGGGGTCGGCTCGATCGTCACATTTGACGGGATGGTGCTCGATCAGCGCAGCGGCTGGGCCCAGGCCCTGGCCGACAGCGGGGCGATGATCAATACCGACGTGCTGCGTCTGGAAGCCGTGACTCGCGCGGATCTGCTTGCGCGTTTCGGCTCCGATCAATTCATTCTTCTCGAACGTCGCCGCCGTTCCAACGATGGCACGGCGGTGTCCCTTGAACGCTCTCTGATGCCCGCCTCCGGAGGCCTGGAAAGCTTGCCGCGGGTCGGCCTGATCGACAATTCCCTGACCATCACCCTGGCCGCTTACGGCTATATCGGCGAGCGCGGCGATCAATGGATCGGCGCCGAACCGCTCAACGCGGTGGACGCCGAACTGCTCGGTCGTCCGGAAGGCACGGTGTTCCTCAAGGCATTGCGCACCACCTACGACCGGCAGAACCGTTTCATGGAACAGGTCGAAAGCCTGCTCGACCCGGTGCATTTTCGTCTGCACCTGCAATTCGGAGAATCGAAATGACCGCCCTTGACCGTGCCTTGGGCGCGTTTTACGGCCTGGCCCTCGGCGATGCGCTGGGGATGCCGACGCAATCCCTGAACCGCGAAACCATCAGGCAGCGCTTCGGCCAGATCACCGATCTGCAAGACGCCGGCCCGTTGCAACCGATTGCCGCGAACATGCCCAAGGGCTCGATCACCGATGACACCGAACAGGCGATTCTGGTCGGCGAATTGCTGGTCGAAGGTCGCGGCCGGATCGAGCCGGCGGTGCTGGCGCAACGGCTGATCGAATGGGAAGCCGAGATGCAGGCCAAGGGCTCGCAGGACTTGCTCGGCCCGTCGACCAAACGTGCGATCGAAATGATCCTCGCCGGCCATTCGCCGGAAGAGGCCGGGCGCTATGGGACCACCAACGGCGCAGCGATGCGCATCACCCCGGTGGGAATCGCGGCGGATGTCGCCAATCCCGAGCGCTTTATCGCGGCGGTGGTGCAAGCGTGTCAGGTCACTCACAACACCACGCTGGGGATTTCCAGCGCGGCGGCGGTGGCGGCGGTGGTCTCGGCCGGCATCAACGGCCTGGATCTGGGCGAGGCGCTGAACCTCGGTCAACAGATTGCCCAGCAAGCGGAAGCGCACGGGCACTGGGTGGCCGGCGGGCGCATCGCGTCGCGGATCGGTTGGGCGCGCAGCATCAGTGTCGAGAGCGATCCAGTGTTGCTCGCGGATCTGCTGTACGACGTGATCGGCACCTCGGTGGCCTCGCAGGAATCGGTGGTGGTCTCGTTCGCCCTCGCGCAGCAAGTCGCGGTCGGTGAAATGACGCCGTTCGATGCGCTGTGCATGGCCGCGAGCCTGGGGGGGGACACCGACACCATCGCCGCGATTCTCGGCGCCATGCTCGGGGCCTGCCTGGGCCTGCAGAGCTGGCCGGCACCGATGATTGAAACGGTGAAGGCCGTCAACGATCTGGAGCTTGAGCCGTTGGTGACAGGGCTGTTGGCCTTGCGCTGATTGAACTGACGCCTTCGTCGGATCGCCGCCCGGAGCAAGCTCGCTCCCACAGGGACAGTGCAATCTCAAGGTTCACTTCGAACCTGTGGGAGCGAGCTTTCTCGCGAAAGGCGCACCACAAGTCTTGAATAATCACCCGCAATGGATCGCGCAGACAGGCCCAGGAAGGGCGGGATGTCCAGTCGTTCTGCGTCATTGCCACAACCACAATAAAGGCAAACAGGAGCATTTTTCATGAGTTCATCGAACGCCGGGCAAAGCGCCGGGCAACTGGAAACCCGGGGCATCGAACCGGTGCCGGAAGGCGAGTGCAACGGCCATCCGCTGCAACTGTTCTGGGTCTGGTTTGCTGCCAATATTTCCATCCTCGGCCTGCCGCTGGGCGCCACGCTGGTTGCGTTTCGCGGCCTGGCGATCTGGCAGGCGATCATTGTCGCGATCCTCGGCGCTGCCGGTTCGTTCGCGGTAGTGGGGATCATCTCGATTGCCGGCCGTCGCGGTCGTGCGCCGAGCCTGACCCTGTCGCGGGCGATCTTCGGGGTGCGCGGCAATATCGGCCCGACGCTGGTGTCGCTGATGTCGCGCCTGGGCTGGGAAACCGTCAACACAACCACGGCGGCGTTTGTGCTGTTGTCGTTGTGCTCGATCCTGTTCGGCTCGCCGGTGGAAGCCAAAAGCGCACCGGTGCTGACTTTGATCTTCATCGCGATTTTCGTGCTGCTGACCTTGTCGGTGTCCGGCCTTGGCCACGCCACTTTGCTGGTGATCCAGAAGTGGGCGACTTACGTGTTCGGCGCGCTGAACATTCTGGTCGGTGGCTTCCTCTGCGCGACCATCGACTGGAGCGCGGTGTTCAACGCCACCCCGGCGCCGATGAGCGCCATGATCATCGGTATCGGCACCATGGCGGCCGGCACCGGGATCGGCTGGGCAAATGCCGGCGCCGACATGTCGCGTTATCAGCATCGCAGCGTCAAAGCCGTGCGCCTGGTGGCTTCGGCAGCGTTCGGCGCAGGGATTCCGCTGGTGTTGCTGATCACCCTCGGCGGCCTGCTGTCGGTGGGCAACAACGACCTCGCTTCGGCGACTGACCCGATCGTGGCGATCCGCGACATGCTGCCGACCTGGATGGCCGTGCCGTACCTGATCACCGCGTTCGGCGGTCTGTTGCTGTCGAATAACCTGTCGGTGTACTCCGCCGGTTTGACCACGCTGACCCTCGGCCTGAAGGTCAAACGCGTGTACGCGGTGGTGGTCGATATCGTTGCGATTTTCGCCGGTTCGATCTACTTCATGCTGATCGCCGACAGTTTCTACGGCCCGTTCATCACCTTCATTTCGTTGCTGGCCGTGCCGATCACTGCGTGGGTCGGGATCTTCGTCGTCGACCTGATTCACCGTCACTACTACAGCCCCAAAGACCTGCTCGACGTCAGCCCGAGCAGCGCCTATTGGTACAACGGCGGCATCGAGTGGCGCGCATTCGGCGCGTGGGCGATTGCGATCGTGCTGGGTTTCAGTTTCACCACCATCGGCACCACCGCCGAGAACGTCTGGTTCAAGGGCTTCCTGTCCGACTCGTGGCTGGGCCACAACGGCCTCGGCTGGATTGTGACGTTCGTGGTCGCCGGCGGCATTTACTTCGTACTCGGCGGGGCGAGAGATCGCCGCGCTGCGCAATCCGAGAATGCTCATGCCTAAGATGTTGCACACCGGCCAGGTCATCATCGACCTGGTCATGGCCGTGGATGCGCTGCCGCCAATCGGTGGTGACGTGCTGGCGCAGTCCGCCAGTTTCGAAGCCGGCGGCGGCTTCAATGTGATGGCCGCCGCCGCGCGTAACGGCTTGCCGGTGGTCTACCTCGGTCGCCACGGCAACGGTCGGTTCGGCGATCTGGCGCGCCAGGCGATGAACGCCGAAGGCATCCGCATCGGCATCCAACAGCCTGCAGAACGCGACACCGGGATCTGCGTGGCGCTGACCGATGCGTCGGCGGAACGCAGTTTCATTTCCTACATCGGCGCAGAAGGTGAAGTGACGGCGGCGGAGCTGAACAGCGTCGCCGCCGAGCCGGGGGACTACGTCTACGTCAGCGGTTACAGCCTGCTGCACAGCGGCAAGGCCCAGGCGTTGCTGGACTGGACGCTGGCGTTGCCGAAGGCGATCAACGTGGTGTTCGATCCGGGGCCAATGGTGGAAACTCCGGACTCATCGATGATGCAGGCGTTGTTGCCGCGCATTGATGTGTGGACCAGCAACCGCGTCGAGGCGTTGCGCTTCACTGGCGCAGCCGACATCGAAACCGCGCTGGACCGATTGACCGTGCACCTGCCGCAGGAAGTGCTGATGGTCGTGCGCGACGGCCCGCAAGGTTGCTGGATTCATCAGCGGGGCGAACGCCAGCACGTACCGGGTTTCAAGGTACAAGCCGTGGACAGCAATGGCGCGGGTGATGCGCATGCCGGCGTGTTCATGGCCGGGTTGGCGCAGGGACTGACCGCTCACCAGGCCGCAAGGCGCGCCAACGCTGCGGCTGCGTTGGCCGTCACCCGATGGGGCCCGGCGACCGCTCCTGGCACTGCCGAGGTTGATGTGCTGATCAGCAAAAAATGCACTGACTGAACGCTCGCAATCGCTGGCAAGCCAGCTCCCACAAGTTTCAGTAGGGGGCGCAGTTTTTGCGAGCCCTTTGATTTCTATGGGAGCTGGCTTGCCAGCGATAAGGCCTTCAGCCGTTACATCCAGTCTGGACCTAACCGGCTCTGCGCAACGCCGCAATTAACTCATCTTTACGCATCGACGAACGCCCGGGGATTTTCCGCTCCCGGGCCTCCTTGCGCAGGCTCTCGACCGTTTGCACTTCGCGTGAAGCCTTGCTATCGCGCGAATGTCCCTCACGGCTTACTGTCGCGCGTCGCGCCGATTCCTTGCGATCGTCGGCCTTGGCGCTGGCAGGTTTTCGGCGTCCGGAGCCACCGGCTTTCTCGCCGCCGCCGGACTGTTTGTTTACCGTCGCCCAGGCTCGCGCTTCAGCTTCGTCCTTCGGAACGCCTTTCTGTTCATAGCTGTCTTCGATGTGCGCGGCCTTGCGCTTTTGCTCGGCGGTGTATTTGGCTTTGCTTCCACGAGGCATGGCAGGTCTCCTGGTGGCTGGATGAATCTCGGAATGACCGGCGCAGGCAATGCATCCGAACACTGCTTGCGCCAGTGACCGGAAGCGTCAGTTATCGAGCTTACGCGCCGCTTCCACACCTGCAGCGCTGAGCTTGATCGGCAGATTCAGCGAATGCTCTCCCGCTTCATTGCAAGTGATGTGGCCGTGGTGAATCAGTCCACGCTCCTGCAGGGCGGCAAGGGCACTGGCCACGACTTTCTCGCCGCGATAATTGTCCAGCACCTCTTTGCCGAGGCCGCTTGGGTGGGCATGCAACAGGCGGGTGAGGACTTCTTTTTCCAGGTTTTTATCGACGTTCATGGTTACCTCTTCAGGGAAGCGGATAGACACGTTGCGTGGATGAAGCACGGATCACTGTCCTGCGCCTTCAGAGCCCGAACCACCCGTGGTGGTTTTCGAGCCGACGCCGGGACCGGCGTTGTCGGGGGCGGCCGGAGCGTCGGGGGTGTTCATCCCGCCCTGGCGGCCGGGATCGCTGCCCTGGGTGCGAGGATCGGTTCCCGTTGCGGGTGGCTGGTTGATCAGCGGTACACCCGAACCGTCGGTATTCATACCGGGGGCACTGTTGATGGCGGGTGCTCTGGGCTGGGTGACCGGATCGGTCGGCCCGGTGCCGGCGGCGGTGGTCGAGGCGGCGAATGCCGCCGGGCTGAGGAGGGTTGCGAATACGAGCGCAGTCAACCTTGACGGGATCATAGGGTGTCTCCAGTGATTGAAATCCTTACCTCATGTTGGTCTGCCCTCGTGAAAGATTGGTGCCTGATGATCGACGAACGGTTCAGAAGGGCTGAGTGCTTTCGAGGCCGATCTCTTCCTTGAATTGCTCCATGAAACCCTTCAGGCGCTGATGACGGATTTGCGCCAGACGCTGACCGGCAGCGGTCTGGAAACCGTCGGCGAGGTGCAGCAGTTTGGTCTGGAAATGATCGAGGCAGAATCGCTTGTCGTCGTAGTCCCTTTCCCGAGCCTCGGGATCGTTCGGGTCGTACAGCGCGCTGCCCATACGCCCGGCGGTGTAGAAGGTGCGGGCAACGCCGAGCAGGCCAAGGGAGTCGAGACGGTCGGCGTCCTGCATCAGTCGGGCTTCGAGGGTGAGCGGGGTGATGTTGGCGGAAAAACTGTGGGCTTCGATGGCGTGGATGATGGCGCTGATTTTGGCTTCGGGCCAGTTCAGGTTTGCCAATACTGTTGATGCTTTTTTCGCTGCCAGGCGTGAAGCCTGTGAACGTAGCGGCGAGTTCTTTTCCACCGCGACGCAATCATGCAGCAACACCGCCGCCAGCAGCACCTCAAGGTCGCCACCTTCCTCGGCCTGCAAAGTGCGCACGTTGTGCCAGACCCGTTGCAGGTGCGACAGGTCATGAGCGCCGTCCTCCGACGGTTCCAGCGCATGGGGTAGCAGTTCGGCGGCGAGTGGGGCCAGTGGTTCGAAAGCGATCGTGTTCATGCATGTCCTATAAAGCAAACAACAATCCTTGCGGGAGCGCGGATCGCCGTGTTTCTGTGATTGAGTAGGGTAGTGTTTGGATTGCCATGTGACGAGCGCCGCGCGGCACCTTAGTATGGCGTTTTCCTTTTTCCGACAAGGCCCGTCCATGACGATCGAAATCCGCCCGGCGACCCCCAGCGATGCTCCGCAAATCCTCGCGTTCATCACCGAATTGGCAGACTTCGAAAAGGCCCGTCACGAAGTTATCGCCAGCGTCGCCGACATCGAGCGCAGTCTGTTCAGCGAAGGCGCCACCGCCCATGGCCTGATCTGCCTGCGCGATGGTCTGCCAATCGGTTTCGCGGTGTTCTTCTTCAGCTATTCGACCTGGCTGGGCAGCAACTGCCTGTACCTCGAAGACCTCTACATTACCCCGGAACAACGGGGCGGCGGCGCCGGCAAAACCCTGCTGCGCCATCTCGCGAAAATAGCCTGCGCCAACGACTGCGGCCGCTTCGAATGGAGCGTGCTGGACTGGAACACCCCGGCCATCGAATTCTACAAATCCCTTGGCGCCCAGCCGCAGGAAGAGTGGGTGCGTTACCGCATGGATGGCAAGGTATTGCGCGAGTTTGCCGAGGGCAACTGAGCCGCGCCAGGAATATCGCAGCCCGAGACGATTCCTGCAGGGAAATTGAATTTCTCTGTAGGCGCTGTTTCTGCCTGCGATATTTTTTTGCCTCATCCCATAATGTGGGAATGATATTTATATATTGAGATTTTGTTGTGCCCGGGTTTATAGTCCAGCTCACTCACTGCCAATAACAAAACAGGTGAAGCGATGCTGGCGCAATTGATCGCGCTCGATTGGGGGACGACCTCACTACGTGCTTACAAACTTGGGGCGGGCGGGCAGGTGCTGGCGCAGCGGTCGCTGTCGTTCGGGATCATGCAGTTGCCGAAGACGCCGCGGGTCATCAACGGTCGTGAATGCGCCGAGGGTTTTGAACTGGCGTTCGACGAGGCATGCGGCGACTGGCTCGATGCGCAGCCCGGCTTGCCGGTGATTGCCTGCGGCATGGTCGGCAGCGCTCAGGGCTGGCGCGAAGCGTCCTACCGCGATACGCCGGCCAATGTGGCCGATCTCGGAAAATCCCTGCAAACCGTTCGCAGTCTTCGCGGTGTAAATGTGCATATCGTGCCGGGTGTGATTCAGCGCTCGGCACTGCCGAACGTGATGCGCGGCGAAGAAACCCAGGTCCTCGGCGTCCTGCAGAATCTGCCGCTCGAGGCGACCCATGATCTGCTGATCGGCCTGCCGGGCAGTCATTCAAAATGGGTGGAAGTGGCCGACGGCTGCATCACCCGTTTCGATACCTTCATGACCGGCGAAGTGTTCGCCGTGCTCAGCGAACACAGCATTCTCGGTCGTACCCAACAGCACAGCGCGACGTTCGACGCCGAGGCATTTGATCGCGGCGTGCAAGTGGCGTTGTCGGCAGAGGGCGAGATAGGCGTGCTGTCGACCCTGTTCAGCGCCCGCAGTCTGGGCCTGACCGGTGAACTCAGCGCCACCGCGCAACCGGATTATCTGTCCGGCCTGTTGATCGGCCATGAACTGTCGGCGCTGGCCGCAGTGCAACGACGCCGGCGCAACAGCGCACATCTTCCTTCGATCATCCTCATCGGCAACGCGCAATTGTGCGCCCGTTACAGCCGGGCCCTCGACGCCTGCGGTTTCGCCCGGGTGACTCTGGCCGAGCAAGCCACCGAGCGTGGTCTGTGGCAACTGGCGCTCGCCGCCGGACTGATCGATTCCTCACCCCGTTAACCCTGACTGGAGGCCTGACATGCTCAAGCAAGCACTGGCGCAAAACGGTCTGATCGCGATCCTGCGCGGCCTGCATCCGCAGGAAGCCGCCGCTGTCGGAGAAGTCCTGTATGCCGCCGGATTTCGCGTCATCGAAGTACCGCTCAATTCCCCCGCGCCGTACGAAAGCATTCGCACCCTGCGCAAGACCCTGCCCGCCGATTGCCTGATCGGTGCCGGCACGGTGCTGACCCCGGAACAGGTCGAACGGGTGAAGGAGGCTGGCGGCCAGGTCATTGTCATGCCCCACAGCGATGCCAAGGTGTTGCGGGCTGCAAAAGCGGCGGGGCTGTACCTGTCGCCGGGTGTTGCCACACCGACTGAAGCCTTCGCAGCACTGGAGGAGGGCGCGGACATTCTCAAGCTGTTCCCGGCCGAGCAGACGGGACCTGCGGTGGTGAAAGCCTGGCTGGCAGTGTTGCCGGTCGGGACGATTCTGGCGCCGGTCGGTGGCATCACACCGGACAACATGCAGGCGTTCATCGACGCTGGCGTCAAAGGCTTCGGCCTCGGCTCCGGGCTGTTCAAGCCGGGCATGACGACTGAGCAAGTGGCGGCCAATGCCAAGGCCTACGTGGCGGCCTGGAAAGCCCTTCACTAAGACTTTTCCGGCGCTGCGTGCGCTGCATCCAACAAGAGAGACAAAAGATGAAAATCACCAAACTCACCACCTTCATCGTCCCGCCGCGCTGGTGCTTCCTCAAGGTCGAAACCGACGAGGGCGTGACCGGCTGGGGCGAGCCCGTGGTCGAGGGCCGCGCCCACACGGTCGCCGCAGCGGTTGAGGAATTGTCCGACTACCTGATCGGCAAAGACCCACGCAACATTGAAGACATCTGGACCGTGCTGTATCGCGGCGGCTTCTACCGGGGCGGCGCAATCCATATGAGCGCACTGGCCGGCATCGACCAGGCGCTTTGGGACATCAAGGGCAAGGCCCTCGGTGTGTCGGTCAGCGATCTGCTTGGCGGTCAGGTGCGGGACAAGATCCGCGTGTACTCGTGGATCGGCGGCGACCGTCCGGCGGACACCGCGCGGGCCGCGAAAGAGGCGGTGGGCCGTGGTTTTACGGCGGTGAAAATGAACGGCACCGAAGAACTGCAATTTCTCGATACCTTCGAGAAAGTCGATCTGGCGCTGGCCAACGTTGCCGCCGTGCGCGATGCGGTCGGGCCGAACGTCGGCATCGGCGTCGACTTCCATGGCCGGGTGCACAAACCCATGGCCAAGGTGCTGATGAAGGAACTCGACCCGTACAAGCTGATGTTCATCGAAGAGCCGGTGCTCAGCGAAAACTACGAAGCGCTGAAAGAACTGGCACCGCTGACCAGCACCCCGATTGCCCTCGGCGAGCGGCTGTTTTCGCGCTGGGACTTTAAACGGGTGTTGAGCGAAGGTTACGTCGACATCATCCAGCCGGATGCGTCCCACGCCGGCGGCATCACCGAGACCCGCAAGATCGCCAACATGGCCGAAGCCTACGACGTGGCGCTGGCACTCCATTGCCCGCTGGGGCCGATCGCGCTGGCGGCGTGCCTGCAACTGGACGCCGCTTGTTACAACGCGTTTATCCAGGAGCAGAGCCTGGGCATCCATTACAACGAGAGCAATGACCTGCTCGATTATGTGAAGGATCCGCAGGTGTTCGACTACGACAAAGGCTTTGTGAAAATCCCCAACGGCCCGGGACTGGGGATCGAGATCAACGAGGAATACGTCATCGAACGCGCGGCGGTCGGCCACCGCTGGCGCAATCCGATCTGGCGTCATGCCGATGGCAGTTTTGCCGAGTGGTGAGTCGCTGATTCCCTTCTAAGCGATCGTTCCCACGCTCCGCGTGGGAATGCCTCAATGGACGCTCTGCGTCCGCTCTTGGGACGCAGAGCGTCCCGGGCTGCATTCCCACGCGGAGCGTGGGAACGATCTCGCCAACAACCCTCGACCTCAATAAACATAAGAAGAGGCGCTCCCCATGCAACCGCAAACCCTCACCGGGCAAGCGACGTCAGTCACGCCCAGCCGCAAGCGATTTTTCATCATGGTGTTGCTGTTCATCACCGTGGTCATCAACTACCTCGACCGCAGCAACCTGTCGATTGCCGCCCCGGCACTGACGACGGATCTGGGCATCGACCCGGTGCACGTCGGGCTGATCTTCTCTGCGTTCGGCTGGACCTACGCCGCAATGCAGATCCCCGGCGGGTGGCTGGTGGACCGGGTGCCGCCGCGCATCCTTTATAGCGTCGCATTGCTGCTGTGGTCGCTGGCCACCGTGATGCTCGGTTTCGCCGCCAGTTTCATCGCGCTGTTTGTGCTGCGCATGGCGGTCGGTGCGCTGGAAGCGCCGGCGTATCCGATCAACAGCCGCGTGGTGACGACCTGGTTCCCCGAGCGTGAACGGGCTACGGCCATCGGTTTCTACACCTCCGGGCAGTTTGTCGGGCTGGCGTTTCTGACCCCGGTGCTGGCGTGGCTGCAACATGAATTTGGCTGGCACATGGTGTTTGTCGTGACCGGTGCGGTGGGCATCGTGTGGGCGGCGATCTGGTACGCGGTGTATCGCGAACCACGTGATTTCAAAGGTGCCAACCAAGGCGAAATCGACCTGATTCGCGAGGGCGGCGGCCTGGTGGATATCGCAGCCGAAACTGCCAAGGTGAAGGCGAAATTCAGCTGGACCGATCTCGGCATCGTCCTCAGCAAACGCAAGTTGTGGGGGATCTACCTCGGCCAGTTCTGCCTGAACTCGACGCTGTGGTTTTTCCTGACGTGGTTCCCGACCTATCTGGTGAAATATCGCGGCATGGACTTCATCAAGTCCGGCCTGCTGGCGTCGCTGCCGTTTCTCGCCGCGTTCATCGGCGTGCTGTGCTCCGGGTTCTTTTCCGACTTCCTGATTCGTCGTGGTTGCACCGTCGGGTTTGCGCGCAAGTTGCCGATCATTGGCGGGCTGCTGATTTCCACCTCGATCATCGGCGCCAACTTCGTTGAGTCGACGCCGCTGGTGATTGCCTTCCTGGCGTTGGCGTTTTTCGGCAACGGGCTGGCGTCGATCACCTGGTCGCTGGTCTCGACACTGGCACCGGCGCGCTTGCTCGGCTTGACCGGTGGGGTGTTCAATTTCATCGGCAATCTGTCGGCGATTGCCACGCCGATTGTCATCGGCTTCCTGGCCAGTGGTGATTCGTTCGCCCCGGCGATCACCTACATCGCGGTTCTGGCATTGATCGGTGCTTTGTCCTACGTGCTGCTGGTGGGCAAGGTCGAACGCATCGAGTTGTAGTCGGCTATGTCGGGCGACCATAATGCCGCCCGTTCCCTCGCTCAACGCTAAAGGCTGGATATGCAGGAAGACGCCCCAAAAACCGCCAAGGACGCCGCGCCGACCGGCACCCAGACCCTGCTGCGCGGGTTGGGTGTAGTGCAAGCCGTCGCCAGTGGCGCCCGCGATCTCAAAGAGATCGCCCGCCTGATCGGCACCACGCGCAGCACCACCCATCGTCTGGCCAGTTGTCTGGTGGACGAGCGCTACCTGCGCGTCGTGCCGCAAGTCGGTTATCTGCTGGGGCCGAAACTGATTGAGCTGGGTTTTCAGGCGCGCGAAGAGTTACCGCTGGTGACGTTGGCCGGGCCTTACCTGGACGAGTTGTCGGCGCTGACCGGCGACACCGTTCACCTGGGAATCCGTGAAGGCGACGAGGTGCTTTATCTGCTGAAGAATCCGGGGCGCAACGGCCCGGAAATGCGCTCGCGGGTCGGCCATCGCATGCCGCTGGCGCGCACCGGAATCGGCAAGGCGCTGATGCTGGATGACGCGCCGCAGGACTGGCAGCGTCTGTACGACATCAGCCTGCCGGCAGGTGGGAAAAGTCAGTTCTGGCCGCAGCATCCGCAACAGTCGTGGGAACAGCTGGAGCAGCGGATGACTGAATACGTGGCCGGCGGCTACGCGTTCGACCTGGAAGACAACGAACCGTCGATCCGTTGCGTGGCGGCGCCGATCCGCGACGCGAGCAAGCGCATCGTCGCGGCCATCAGCATCGCCAGCACCGTGCCGTACATGCCGCTGGAGAAAATGGCCGAGCTGATTCCCCTGATCAAAGGGGTCACGGCCCGGCTCTCGGCTGAACTTGGTTTAAAAGTGCAGGCTTGAAGGTTTAAAGCTTCAAAGTCGCCATGTCGATCACGAAGCGGTACTTCACATCACCGGCAATCATGCGGGCGTAAGCCTCGTTGATCTGGCGGATATCGAGCATTTCGATGTCGCAGCTGATGTTGTGCTCGGCGCAGAAATCCAGCACTTCCTGGGTTTCTGCGACGCCACCGATCAGCGAGCCGGCTAATACGCGACGGCCCAATACCAGTTTGGCGGCGTGGACCGGCGGATCGATCGGTTCGATCAGGCCCACCAGAATGTGCACGCCGTCGAAGCGCAGGGTATCGAGGTACGGGTTCAGATCGTGCTGCACCGGAATGGTGTCCAGCAGGAAATCGAATCGACCGGCCGCCGCTTTCATCTGTTCCTCGTCGGTTGAGACGATCACGTGATCGGCGCCCTGACGACGACCTTCCTCAGCCTTGCTTGCCGAACGGGTGAACAGCGTCACTTCAGCGCCCATGGCCTTGGCGAACTTGATGCCCATATGGCCGAGGCCGCCCATGCCGAGGATCCCGACCTTGTCGCCGGCCTTCACGCCATAGTGCTTGAGCGGCGAATAGGTGGTGATGCCGGCGCAGAGAATCGGCGCGGCGGCTGCCAGATCCAGCTTCTCGGGGATGCGCACCACAAAGTGCTCGCTGACCACGATGCTGTCCGAATAACCGCCCATGGTGTTGCTGCCATCGACCCGATCCGGGGTGGCATAAGTCATGGTCGGGCCTTCGAGGCAGTATTGCTCCAGGTTCGACTGGCAGGCTTCGCAGGTCCGGCAGGAGTCGACCATGCAGCCGACGCCGACAAGATCGCCTACCTTGTGCCTGGTGACATTCGCACCGACGGCGGTGACTTTTCCGACGATCTCGTGGCCGGGCATCAACGGGTAAACGGCGATGCCCCACTCGTTGCGCGCCTGATGGATGTCGGAGTGGCAGACGCCGCAGTACAGGATTTCGATGGCGACGTCGTCGGCCCGTGGGCTGCGGCGTTCGAACTTCATCGGGGCGAGGGGAGTGGTGGCCGTTTGAGCGGCGTAGCCAATGGCGGTGTACATGTGAAACCTCGCAAAAGCAGTGACAGGTGAGGCGGCGCATTCTGGGCGCCGCCCGGTCGTCCGGCCATGGCGATTCCTCCGGGTGTCATGCCTAATCCTCCGGCATGCGGGGTTGATCGGTCGCATTGGCAAAAGGATCTGCGATGATGCGTTCATCCCTTTTTCCGTGATTTTTCTGAAGAGCCGCCCGATGCAATTGACCCGCCACCTTGACGCCAACGCCACCCTGGTTTCGCTGATCGAACCGCTGGCGCTGCGCGATGGTTACAGCCAGACCGGGCTGCCGGGCGTGCAGGTGTTGCGCGCCAGTTGCGATGTCGCCCGTGGCCCGCATATTTATGAACCGAGCCTGATGATCATCGCCCAGGGCAGTAAGCTCGCGTATCTGGGGCCGCGCACCATGGAGTACGGCGCTGGGCATTATCTGATTCAGGCGTTGCCGGTGCCGTTCGAGTGCGAAACCTATGCGTTGCCGGACGCACCGTTGCTTGGCGTGTCGGTGGCGATCGACCGGGTGCTGCTCGGTGAACTGGTGCTGGCCATGGGGCTGGCGCCGGGACGGCATATTCCGGCGCAGACACCGGAATCGATGACCTCGGTGGTGCTCGACGATGACATGCGCGGTTGCGTCGAGCGCCTGCTGCGTTGTCTGCACGATACGCTGGAGTGCCAGATTCTGGGGCCGGCGCGGGTGCGTGAATTGTTGTTCGTCGCGTTGCGCGGACCTCAGGCCGATGTGTTGCGGGCATTGGTGGAGCAGCAGGGGCAGTTTGCCCGTATCGCGGCTTCGATCAGCCATTTGCACTCGCACTACACCGAGCCCTTGAACGTCGAGACGTTGGCCAGTTGCGCGAACATGAGCGTTTCGACCTTTCACGAACACTTCAAACGCAGCACGCTGCTGTCGCCGGTGCAGTACTTGAAGCGTTTACGTTTGTTGAAGGCGCAGACGTTGTTGATCGCCGAGGGGCTGGGGGTTGCACAGGTGGCGCATCGGGTGGGGTATCAGAGTACGTCGCAGTTCAGTCGCGAGTACAAACGTTATTTCGAACGCAGTCCGGGGGATGAACGCGCGGCGTGATCCTGTACAAATCGCGGGCAACAAAAAGGCCCCCGTTTCGGGAGCCTTGATGTCCAGCGGGTCGACTTACATGTTCGGGTAGGTCGGGCCGCCAGCGCCTTCCGGCGTCACCCAGGTGATGTTCTGCGAAGGGTCCTTGATGTCACAGGTCTTGCAGTGCACGCAGTTCTGGGCGTTGATCTGGAAGCGCTTCTCGCCGTCTTCCTTGGTGATTACTTCATAAACGCCGGCCGGGCAGTAGCGCTGCGCCGGTTCGTCGTACAGCGGCAGATTCTTGCTCAGCGGGATGCTCGGGTCGGTGAGCTTCAGGTGGCACGGTTGTTCTTCTTCATGGTTGGTACCGGAGATGAACACCGAGCTCAGCTTGTCAAAGCTGATCTTGCCGTCGGGTTTCGGGTAGTCGATCTTCTTGCAGTCGGCCGCGAGCTTGAGGCAGGCGTAGTCCGGCTTGGTGTCGTGCAAGGTGAACGGCAGTTTGCCGCCGAAGATGTTCTGGTCCAGCCAGTTGAAACCGCCGCCGACGATGGCGCCGAACTTGTGGATCGCCGGGCCGAAGTTGCGGCTGGCGAACAGTTCTTCGTAGAGCCAGCTCTTCTTGAACGCGTCGACATAAGTGGTCAGCTCTTCGGTGCCGTCCTTTTCAGCGAACAACGCGTCGGCCACGGATTCAGCGGCGAGCATGCCGGACTTCATCGCGGTGTGGCTGCCCTTGATCTTGGCGAAGTTCAGGGTGCCGAGGTCGCAACCGATCAATGCGCCGCCCTTGAACACCATTTTCGGCAGCGAGTTCAGGCCGCCCTTGCAGATCGCACGTGCGCCATAGCTGATGCGCTTGCCGCCTTCCAGATATTGCTTCAGTACCGGGTGATGCTTGAGGCGCTGGAACTCGTCGAACGGCGACAGGTAAGTGTTGCTGTAGGAAAGATCGACGATCAGACCGACCACCACCTGGTTGTTTTCCAGGTGATAGAGGAAGGAGCCGCCGGTGTTCTCGGTGCCCATGATGTCCATCGGCCAACCGGCAGTATGTACGACCAGGCCTGGCTGATGTTTGGCCGGGTCGATTTCCCAGATTTCTTTCAGGCCGATGCCGTAGTGCTGGGCGTCGGCGTCGCTGTCGAGGTTGTAGCGCTTGATCAGTTGCTTGCCGATGTGGCCACGGCAGCCTTCGGCGAACAGCGTGTATTTGCCACGCAGTTCCATGCCCGGGGTGTACAGGCCTTCTTTCGGATGACCTTCGCGGTCGACGCCGAGGTCACCGGTGATGATCCCGCGCACGATGCCGTTTTCATCGATCAGCGCTTCCTGAGCGGCGAAGCCAGGGTAGATTTCCACGCCCAGGTTTTCGGCCTGCTGAGCGAGCCAGCGGCAAAGGTTGCCGAGGGAAATAATGTAGTTTCCTTCGTTGTGCATGGTCTTGGGCACAAAGAAGTCAGGAATTTTCTGCGCGCTTTCGGCGTTTTTCAGCACGAAGATGTCATCGCGGGTGACTGGCGTGTTCAGCGGAGCGCCGAGTTCTTTCCAGTCCGGGAACAGTTCGTTCAGGGCCCGTGGTTCGAATACGGCGCCGGACAGGATGTGCGCGCCGACTTCCGAGCCTTTTTCGACCACGCAGACGCTGATTTCCTTACCGGCTTCGGCGGCCTTCTGCTTCAGACGGCAGGCGGCGGACAGGCCAGCGGGGCCGGCACCGACGATGACCACGTCGAATTCCATGTATTCGCGTTCCACAGGCTATCTCCTACTCAAGGCTCAACAGTTTTTTTTCTAATTTGGAGGTTCGGTGTCGTATCCGTTATTGCCTTTACGTTAACGTCAAGGCTAATAATGGGCAAACCACCTTTCTCTCTAGGCGGCGCATTATATCTACACCACTCTTAGCGTCCAATACAAACGTTTGTTTGAATCGGCTCCAGGCCAGAGAAATCAAAGAAGCGCGGCTTATGACAGGGCATTTTGGCGTATTGACCAGAATGGGCGTTCCGGTCAAGATACGGGCGGTTTTGCGCTCGCCGTAGGCTGAATGGTGGTTTCAAGAGCACCTCTAAAGACAGGGCGTAGGCGGTAACCGGTGATGCGCAGCGCAGGTTTGGCGCGCAGTTTACACACCGCGGCGCGGCATGACTCGTCGGTCACGACTGACGAACGGTCATCCCGCTCAGCCGGCGTTTTTAGAGGTGCCCTTGTGCCCGATGAGCATCAACCGCCAGGTTCGCCTAGGCGACTTTCTTTTCACCGGAGAGTAACGAGGAATCCATGAAGGTTCTTGTAGCTGTCAAACGCGTTGTGGATTACAACGTCAAGGTTCGCGTCAAGGCGGACAATTCCGGCGTAGACCTCGCCAACGTCAAGATGTCGATGAACCCGTTCTGCGAAATCGCAGTGGAAGAAGCCGTACGCCTGAAAGAAAAAGGCGTTGCGACTGAAATCGTCGTCGTCTCCATCGGTCCGTCCACTGCTCAGGAACAGCTGCGTACCGCACTGGCTCTGGGTGCCGACCGCGCCATCCTCGTCGAATCCGCTGAAGACCTGACTTCCCTGGCCGTGGCCAAACTGCTCAAGGCCGTGGTCGACAAGGAACAGCCTCAGCTGGTGATCCTGGGCAAACAGGCCATCGACAGCGACAACAATCAGACCGGCCAGATGCTCGCTGCACTGAGCGGCTATGGTCAGGGCACTTTCGCCTCTAAAGTCGAAGTTTCCGGTGACACCGTCGCCGTGACCCGCGAAATCGACGGCGGCGCGCAGACCGTTTCCCTGAAACTGCCAGCGATCGTCACCACCGACCTGCGTTTGAACGAGCCGCGTTATGCGTCCCTGCCAAACATCATGAAAGCCAAGAAGAAGCCTCTCGAGACGCTGACTCCGGATGCTTTGGGCGTTTCCACCGCCTCCACCAACAAGACCCTGAAAGTCGAAGCGCCGGCTGCACGCAGCGCGGGCATCAAGGTCAAGTCGGTGGCTGAACTGGTCGAGAAACTGAAAAACGAAGCGAAGGTAATCTAATCATGACTATCTTGGTAATCGCCGAACACGACAACAAGGTGCTGGCCCCGGCCACTCTGAATACCGTTGCTGCCGCTGCCAAAATCGGTGGCGACATCCACGTTCTGGTTGCGGGCCAGGGCGCTGGCGCCGTGGCTGAAGCCGCTGCGAAAATCGCTGGCGTGAGCAAAGTCCTGAACGCTGACAATGCTGCCTACGCGCATCAGTTGCCGGAAAACGTCGCTCCGCTGGTAGCAGAGCTGGGCGCTGGCTACAGCCACATCCTGGCTGCTGCCACTTCCAACGGTAAAAACATCCTGCCGCGCGTTGCTGCACAACTGGACGTTGACCAGATCTCCGAGATCATCTCGGTAGAAAGCGCTGACACCTTCCAGCGCCCGATCTACGCCGGTAACGCCATCGCTACCGTGCAATCGACCGCTGCGATCAAAGTGATCACCGTGCGTGCCACCGGTTTCGACCCGGTTGCCGCTGAAGGCGGTTCGGCTACTGTTGAAGCGGTTGCTGCTGCTCACAACGCCGGCACTTCCAGCTTTGTCAGCGAGGAACTGGCCAAGTCCGATCGTCCTGAGCTGACCGCTGCCAAGATCGTCGTTTCCGGCGGCCGCGGCATGCAGAACGGTGACAACTTCAAACACCTGTACGCCTTGGCCGACAAGCTGGGCGCTGCCGTGGGTGCTTCCCGCGCCGCGGTCGACGCAGGTTTCGTACCGAACGACATGCAGGTCGGTCAGACCGGCAAGATCGTTGCGCCACAGCTGTACATCGCCGTCGGTATCTCCGGCGCGATCCAGCACCTGGCCGGCATGAAAGACTCCAAAGTGATCGTTGCGATCAACAAGGACGAAGAAGCACCGATCTTCCAGGTGGCCGATTACGGCCTGGTGGCGGATCTGTTCGAAGCCGTACCTGAGCTGGAGAAGCTGGTCTAATCCGGCTGCTTCACTTATAAAGAGCCCGACCTTTTGGTCGGGCTTTTTTTTGTCTCGGATTTGAGTGGGAGCGTTTCGCCATGGATCTGCATCTTCGGTTGGGCTGTTCGTGGTTGCTGGGGCTGGCATTGTTGCCGGGCCTGTCGGTGGCGGCGGGCAAGTGCGAGCGGCTCGTCGTGACCGGCAGCCCGGATGCACCGCCGTACCTCTGGCAGGATCCGCAGAATCCCAAACAACTGATCGGTGCCAGTGCCGACCTGTTGCAACAGGTGGCCAAGGATCTGGGCATCAAAGTCGAACTGCTGTATGCCGGCAAGCGTTCCCGGGCCCTCGACGAAGTGCGCAGCGGGCGCATGGACATGCTGGCCGACGCGCCGATGACCTTCAATGAGCTGGAAAATTTCGACTACATTCACCCGCCGTTGCTGGAAAACGATTACCTGGTATGGACGCGTAAAGGCTCGACGCTGGTTTACACCGAAGCCATTGATCTGCACGGGCATACCGGCGGCTTGTCGGAAAAGTCTCGAATGACTCCGGCATTCGGCACTTTCGCCGAGCAGCAATTGACCCTGAGCCGTACGGCAAACCTGACCCAGGCGTTTCAGAAACTTCTGCTGGGCGAGGTGGAATATGTACTCGCCGGTCGCTACTCGGGCATGGCGGCCGCGCAGGCACTGGGTATGGCCAATGATCTGCTGGCCTTTGAACAACCTATCGATCGGCCTGGTCTGTTCCTGGCGGTTTCGCACAACTCGGCCTGCAACGATCCGTGGTTGCGCGGACAGCTGGCCAAAAAGATGACAGAATTGCCCGCATCCGGCCTGACGGAAGCCGCGCTGCAACGCAACATCGAGCGCTGGAAGGCGCAGCAGCAACAGCCACCGCAAGCACCTGTCAGCGCCCCAAAACAGTAGGGATTTTTAGTGAGTAATCGACTTCTTTTCGCGGCCATGGCCGTTCTGGCCCTGGCCGGTTGCGCGAGCGATCCGGCACCCAACGAACAAATGCGCCTGACCGAGCAGGCACTTGAGCAAGCCAAAGCCGTGGGCGCCACCGCCGAAGACGTGCCGGAAATGAAACTGGCAGAAGACAAGTTCAACCGGGCCAAAGGCAGTATGGCGGGTGAGTCTTACAAAAATGCGCGAATGCGATTCGAACAGGCCGAACTCGACGCACGTCTGGCGGAAGCCAAAGTGTTGACCCAGAAGAGCGAAGAGCATGTGAATGTGCTCAATACCCGCATCGTCCGACTGCGCAAGCAACTGGGGGATGCCCAATGAGCCTGAAGTCCAAAGCCATTGGCGCTCTGATCCTTGCCGGTTGCGCCAGCCTTTACGGCTGCGCCGGTCAGCACAGCGAATCCGCATTGCAGCAGGCCAGCACCGATTTCCAGAAGGTCAAGGAGGATTCCAACGTGCTGCGCATCGCGCCGAAAGACGTGATTCGTGCCGGCGAGTCCCTGGCCCGTGCCGATCGACTGTCGACGTACTGGGGCAGCGGCTCGGACGTGGTGCATTACGCCTACCTGAGTCAGCGCTACAGCGAAATTGCCCGTGAGCACACCAATCAGGTGCTCAACGAAGAGCGCGCAGCGAAGCTGGAGCTGGAGCGCCAACGCCTGCAACTGGCACTGCGCGAGTCCAAACTGCTGAGCGTGCAACAGCAGGGTAAATGGCTGGAAGAGCAGATCGTTGCACTGGCCACTACCCAGACCGACCGTGGTCTGGTGATGACCCTGGGTGACGTGCTGTTCGACACCGGTGAAGCCGAACTGAAAAACTCGGCCAACCGCGTTGTGCTGAAAATCGTGCAGTTCCTGCAACTCAACCCGAAACGCGTGGTGCGTATCGAGGGTTACACCGACAGCACCGGTGGCAAACAGGAAAACCTCAAACTGTCCCGCGATCGCGCGCAGTCGGTAGCAGACGTGTTGACGGATCTGGGCATCGACGAAAAGCGTATTCAGGTCGAAGGTTACGGCGACGAATACCCGGTGGACGCCAACGCTTCCGAGCGCGGGCGTGCACAGAATCGTCGGGTTGAAATCGTGTTCTCCGACGAAAAAGGCCAGCTCGGCGCCGCCCGCTGAGGGTGGCGTTACTGGAAAGCCCGGGCTGTCAGGCAGCGCCGGGCTTTTTTACGTCTGTCGATTACCTCACAAAGCAGTACAGATTTCACCGACACAGCACTGTATGGTTGACTAATATGGCAACTGTCCCAGTACACTTCCAAACTGTTCCGGTATTGTTTCACACAAGAATAAAACGCCCGTGAAATCGAGTGCTGCGTCATGACCAATCTCTTGCTCTACCAACGTATTGCTCAACAGCTGGCCGAAGATATCCGCCGTGGCGTCTATCAACCGGGCGAGCGCGTGCCTTCGGTGCGCAAGATGAGTTCGCAGCTCAACGTCAGCCATGCCACGGTGCTGCAGGCTTACGCCAACCTCGAGGATCAGGGCCTGATCCGCGCGCGGCCGCAGTCCGGTTACTACGTGCACCAGACTCCCGCACTGACGGCGCCCACGCCGGACATCGCCCGGGTCGAACGGCCAGGCCTGGTCACCCGCAGCAGCATCATTCAGCAAGTATTGGTCGAATCACGTCGTGAAGGCGTGTTCCCGCTGGGAGCGGCGGTGCCGAGTGTCGATTACTTGCCAGTGCGCGCCCTGCATCAGCAACTGGCCAAGGTCACCCGATTTCACAGCCCCCGGGCGTTCAGCTACATGTTCAGCCCCGGTTTCGAACCGTTGCGCCGGCAAGTGGCAATTCGCATGCGCGATGCAGGCGTGGTCGTTGACCCCTCGGAAGTGGTGATCACCCACGGCTGCGTCGACGCCTTGCAGATGTCGTTGCGGGTGCTGACCCGCCCCGGCGACCTGATCGCCGCCGAATCACCGACTTATTACGGACTGCTGCAACTGGCGGATCTGCTGGGCCTGAAAGTCATCGAGATCCCCAGCGACCCCGCCACCGGCATGAGCCTCGAAGCCCTGCAACTGGCGGCCAACCAATGGTCGATCAAGGCGCTGGTGCTGACCACGCGCCTGAGTAATCCGCTCGGCGGCACCATGCCAGAGGAGCGTCAAAAACAACTGCTGAGACTGGCTTCGGACTTCGATATCCAGATTGTCGAAGACGACATCTATGGCGAGTTGATGTTCGAGCAGGGCCGCACCAAGTCGCTCAAGGCCTACGACCGGCTCGATCGGGTGATCTATTGCTCGAGTTTTTCCAAGACGTTGTCCCCCGGTGTGCGCATCGGCTGGATGATCGCCGGCAAGTATCAGCAGGAAATCCAGCGCTTGCAGACCTTCAGCACCCATTCGGCGTGCAGTGTCACGCAAATGGCCATCGCGGCTTACCTGGAAAACGGTGGTTATGACCGGCATTTACGGTACATCCGCCAGGAATACCGAAAAAATCTCAGTGCGTTCCAGCTGGCGGTTCAGCAATACTTTCCCGAAGGCACACAGATGACCCGGCCGACCGGCGGATTCATTCTGTGGGTCAGTCTGCCGGGGCGGGTCAATACTCAGGAATTACACGTGCGGGCGCTGCAACAGGGCATCAGCATTGCGCCGGGCCTGATTTTCAGCAACACCGAGCAGTTTAACCACTGCATCCGGTTGAACTGCGGCATACCGTGGAATCGTGAAGCGGAACGGGCGCTGATGACCCTTGGCATGTTGGCGACCCAGCTCTGCCAGGAGATGGCCGGCGGATTTTGAAACAGTGGCGGAGCTTGTCATGTGGCGTCCAACAGGCGAGCATATGGCCCTCTGCCGTTAGCTTCGTTGGGTTCATGAAAGCGAAATTTTCTGTCGCCTGGGTTGTGCTCTGCCTGTTGATGATGGGTCATGTGCCTGGCGCGACGGCGGCCGCGGCTCAGGAAAAGACGCCGGATGCAGCCACCGCGAAAAAAACGGTCACGGTCAAGAAAGCCGTTCCAGCGAAGAAAGAACCGCCGAAAAAGGCTGTTCCAGCCAAGAAGCGCGCTCCGGTCGCTTCCAAGTCCAAGTCGGCGAAAGAAGTGGCCAAGACGCCGTTGCCGTCCACGAAGCTCGATTTGAGTCTGCCCAAGGACATGGTCCAGGAATTGAAACCGCCTGGCTCCGTGACGCTGCCCAAGCGCGAACCGATCCTGCCGCAAATGTTCGGCGACAAGAACAGCGGGTTCCAGCTCAACGGCCGTTTGCTCAGCAACGAAATGCAGTTGCAGCTGCGCAATGAGGAGCGTCGGGAAGTCGAAGGCGCGGCGCTGGATTTCGAGTTCAAGCAATAAATCGTCCCCATCGGTGACCCGCAGACCAGACGCTTTGTCGGAGACTGGTCAGTCACTTTCGTTTCTGCGTAAAAACCCCGGTTCAGGGAATTTAAAACAGCCGTTTAAGCGGTTACCCTGTTCCGCGTCCCTTTAACACATTGCCCGCTGCGAGGAACGCGTCGTCATGAAATGCCGTGAAGGCTGTGGCGCCTGCTGCATTGCCCCCTCCATCAGTTCGCCGATTCCAGGCATGCCCGATGGCAAACCTGCCGGTGAACGCTGCGTTCAGTTGTCGGTCGATAACCTGTGCAACATTTTCGGCCGACCGGAGCGTCCGGCGGTCTGTTCAGGCTTCAAGGCCGATCCCGACGTCTGCGGCAGCAGCCAGGAAGACGCGATCAGACTGCTCGGCTGGTGGGAGCAGATGACGGCGGCGTGATGTGTCAAACGAACGGAACTTCAACAATAAGGAATAAGACTATGGGTTCGCTGCATCGTATCGCTGTGTTGTGTGGTTTGACTGCCGTGCTGGCCACCTCGGCCGCCCAGGCTGAAGACTGGAAAGTCGCCAAGAACGAGGACGGCATCAAGGTCTCCCTGAGCGAAGTGCCGGGTTCGGACTACAAGTCTTATCAGGGCGTGACCTTGATGAAGACCACCGTCGCCAAACTGCGCGCCTTGCAGGAAGACGTTTCCGGTGCGTGCGCCTGGATTCACGAGTGCAAGACCCAGAAACTGCTCAAGCACGAAGGTGACCAGAGCTGGACCTACACTCAGTTCAACACGCCATGGCCGGTCACTCCGCGCGACTCCATCCTGCATGTCACCACTGTTGAAGGCGCCGATGGCAGCCTGACCCGCAATCTGGAAGGCTTGCCGAAGTACCTGCCCGAAGAGAAGGGCTTTGTGCGGGTCGCGCAGGTCAAAGGTTTCTGGAAGTTCGTGCCAAAGGGCGATCAGGTTGAAGTGACTTATCAGGTTCACACCGAGCCAGGTGGCAGCGTGCCGTCGATGATCGCCAACAAGTTTGTGGTCGATGCACCGTTCAACACCCTGAAAGCCTTGAAAGAACGCGCCGAGAAATAAATTTCGCGTTCATCTGTAAACGCCCCGAAGAATTCGGGGCGTTTTGTTTTCAAGGCTTATTGTGTTTCCGGATATGCGTTGAACGAAATTTTCACAAAGTCTCCAAGACAATTCGCCCGCGCTGTTTGCACCTGTCCCGATGCGCTGTGCCTTGAATGAAAGCGTCCGGCAGCGGGCACTAATCAATGGCAATGCCGCCGGTGATCGTGCAACATTTGCGCTCCGCGCAAGCCCCGGGGCCTGGAACGGCCAACAGAGGGCAGGGCGCAGCTGAATTTTTGCAACTTCAACTTCCAATGGGTCCTAAAACGACATGGCAAACCCGGACGCCCTGAGTCAGCAGCGATCTTCCAGTCGCCTGCTGCAACCGACCGTCAAATCGCATCTGGCCTACACGCTCCTGTGCGCGCTGGTCATGATGGTGATGTTTTCCGTGCTGCGCCTCGCGCTGCTGGTCTACAACCGCGAGATGATCCTCGATACCCCAGCCTCGACGTTCCTCGAAGCCTTCGCCAACGGCCTGCGCTTCGATATTCGTCTGGTGGTGTATGTCTGCATTCCGCTGGTGCTGGCGCTGTTCAGTGCCCGGGCCATGGCGGCGCGCGGGTTCTTCCGTCTGTGGCTGACTGTCGCTTCGAGCATCGCGCTGTTCCTCGGCCTGATGGAGATGGACTTCTATCGCGAGTTCCACCAGCGCCTCAACGGCCTGGTGTTCCAGTACGTGAAGGAAGATCCGAAAACCGTGATGAGCATGCTCTGGTACGGTTTCCCGGTGGTGCGCTACCTGTTGGCGTGGGTCGTGGGCACGTTGATCCTGACCCTGGCGTTCAAGGGCGCCGACCGTCTGACCCGCCCACGTGGCCCGTTCAGCGGTGGCAACGTCGGCACCCGTCAAGTGGCGCCTTGGTATGCGCGTCTGGCGGTGTTCGTGGTGTGCCTGCTGATCTGCGTGGTCGCCGCTCGCGGCACTCTGCGTCAAGGCCCGCCGCTGCGTTGGGGTGACGTGTACACCACCGATTCGAACTTCGCCAACCAGCTCGGCCTCAACGGCACGCTGTCGCTGATCGCGGCGGCCAAGGACCGGATGGGCGAGGATCGCGACAACATCTGGAAAGCCACGCTGCCGCAGGATCAGGCGCAGAAAGTCGTGCGCGAGATGCTGGTGATGCCGGACGACAAACTGGTAGATGCCGATATCGCCGCCGTGCGTCGTGAATACACGCCGCCTGCCGACAAGACCCTGCCGATCAAGAACGTCGTCGTGATCCTGATGGAAAGCATGGCCGGTCACTCGGTCGGTGCTCTGGGCGCGCCGGGCAACATCACGCCGTACCTCGACAAGCTGTCGAAGGAAGGCCTGCTGTTCGACCGCTTCTTCTCCAACGGCACCCATACCCACCAGGGCATGTTCGCCACCATGGCCTGCTTCCCGAACCTGCCGGGTTTCGAGTATCTGATGCAGACACCGGAGGGCAGCCACAAACTGTCCGGCCTGCCGCAGTTGCTCAGCGCGCGCAACTATGACGATGTCTACGTCTACAACGGTGACTTTGCCTGGGACAACCAGTCCGGATTCTTCAGCAACCAGGGCATGACCAACTTCGTCGGCCGCAACGACTTCGTGAACCCGGTGTTCTCCGATCCGACCTGGGGCGTGTCCGACCAGGACATGTTCGACCGTGGTCTGGTGGAGCTCAAGGCGCGGGAAAACGGCAAGCCGTTCTACGCGCTGCTGCAGACCCTGTCCAACCACACGCCGTATGCCTTGCCTACGCCGTTGCCGGTCGAGCGCGTCACCGATCGTGGCCCGCTCAACGAGCACCTGACCGCCATGCGTTACGCAGACTGGGCGCTGGGCCAGTTCTTCGAGAAGGCCCGCAAGGAGCCGTACTTCAAGGAAACCCTGTTCGTCATCGTCGGCGACCACGGTTTTGGCAACGAGCGTCAGATCACCGAAATGGACCTGGGCCGCTTCAACGTGCCGATGCTGATGATCGCACCGGGCATCCAGGAGAAATTCGGTACCCGCGACCACACTGTGGGCACCCAGATCGACATCGTGCCGACCATCATGGGTCGCCTCGGCGGCGAAGTGCGCCATCAGTGCTGGGGCCGCGATCTGCTGAACCTGCCGCAGGGTGACACCGGTTTCGGTGTGATCAAGCCGTCGGGCAGCGAGCAGACCACCGCCATTGTCACCGCCGACCAGATTCTGGTGCTGCCGAAAGAGAAGGAAATGGCACCGAAGATCTATCAGTACCAACTGGGCGCCAATCCTTCTGCCGAAATCATTCCGGACGCACCGCGCACCGCCGAGCTGAAGCTCAAGCTCGAAGCGTTCCTGCAGACGGCTACCAAGAGCCTGCTCGACAATACCGCCGGTGTGATTAACGGCAAGCCGGACTGATCATTCGGCGCAATAAAAAAGAGGCCCTTTTGAAGGGCCTCTTTTTTTGTCGGTCAAACAGTCATATCCGACCGAGTAACAACAGCACCAACAGTACTACCAGCACCACACCGATAATGCCCGAAGGGCCATAACCCCAACTTCTGGAGTGCGGGAAGACCGGCAGACCACCGATCAGCAACAGGATCAGGATGATGATTAGAATTGTGCCCATGTCTATTTCCTTGTTGATAGCGTCTGTGAAGTCTTGGTGTTCAAGGGCGGCTGGAAGTTGAACTAATTCCAGACGGCTTACAAATTCCGACTGGTGCGCATGAAAGAAAATTCAATGTTTTTTTAAGGTATTTGGCTCGCGTGCTTATTTCGTTTGTTGTCGCGGTTTGCCCTCGCCATTCAGCAATCTGATGGAGCGTGGGTCGCTGATGATCCTTCGCTACACTCCGCGCATCTTCCCCGGAACAACAAGGCTGTCTGCTATGCAAAATCGCATGATGATCACTGGCGCGGGCTCAGGCCTGGGTCGCGAAATCGCGCTGCGCTGGGCGCGTGAAGGCTGGCAACTGGCCTTGTCCGACGTCAGCGAGCCCGGTTTGCAAGAGACCCTGAAACTCGTTCGCGAGGCTGGCGGCGATGGCTTCATCCAGCGCTGCGACGTGCGTGATTACAGCCAGCTCACCGCATTCGCCCAGGCCTGCGAAGTGAAACTTGGCGGCATCGACATCATCGTCAACAACGCCGGGGTGGCCTCGGGCGGTTTCTTCAGCGAGCTGTCGCTGGAGGACTGGGACTGGCAGATCGCGATCAACCTGATGGGCGTGGTCAAGGGCTGCAAGGCGTTCCTGCCGTTGCTGGAGCAGAGCAAGGGCAAGATCATCAACATTGCCTCGATGGCCGCGCTCATGCAGGGCCCGGCGATGAGCAATTACAACGTGGCCAAGGCAGGTGTGGTGGCGCTGTCGGAAAGTCTGTTGATCGAACTGGCTCAACAGGAAGTCGGGGTTCATGTGGTCTGCCCGTCGTTCTTCCAGACCAATCTGCTGGATTCTTTCCGTGGCCCGACGCCGGCGATGAAAGCCCAGGTCGGCAAGTTGCTGGAAAGTTCGCCGATTACCGCCAGCGATATTGCCGACTACATCTACAAACAAGTCGCGGCCGGTGAGTTCATGATCCTGCCCCACGAACAAGGACGCATGGCCTGGGCGCTCAAGCAGAAGAACCCGCAATTGCTTTACAACGAAATGACCGCGATGGCTGAAAAGATGCGCGCCAAGGCCAGACAGAACAACGGCTGAACTTGCCCCGCGTTCGCCGCATCGTTAGGGTGGCCGCAACAGTCACCCCGACGAGATGTTTTGCATGCTCAACTACCTGTGGTTTTTCCTCGCCGCGCTGTTCGAAATCGCCGGTTGTTTCGCGTTCTGGATGTGGTTGCGCCAGGGCAAGAGCGCCCTGTGGGTGATCCCGGCGCTGATCAGCCTCACCCTGTTCGCGCTGCTGTTGACGCGCGTCGAAGCGACCTACGCCGGTCGCGCCTATGCCGCATACGGTGGCATCTACATCATTGCTTCGATTGGCTGGCTGGCGGTGGTCGAACGCATCCGCCCGCTGGGTTCGGACTGGATCGGAGTGGCGTTGTGTGTGATCGGGGCGAGTGTGATTCTGTTCGGGCCGAGGTTTTCCGCGAGCTGAATCTCGCAGGCCTGAAGGAAACGTCTGAAGGCTTGCGCGCCTTGGCGCGTAGGGAATGACTGAATTGCCCGGCGTGCATTGTAGGGCGGGCGAAACCCGCGCATCTTCAAGGCTCGCAAACCTTGAAGGACACCTCCCATGCTTGTACTCAGCCGTGTTGTCGGTGAACTGATTTCCATCGGCGACAACATCACTCTGCGCGTTCTGGCGGTCAACGGCTCCAGTGTGCGGTTCGGCGTCGAAGCGCCGGAGCAGGTCGGCGTGCATCGCGCCGAGGTCTACGAACGGATCCAGCGCAAACAGGCCAGCGGCAAGGGCCGCTGACCGTTTTCAGTCGAACAGGTGCTTGGGCACGTCGTGCTTGAGCATCAATTGGCATTGCTCGCTTTCCGGATCGAAGACAATCAGCGCCTGACCTTTGGTCAGTGCCTGGCGAACCCGCAGCACGCGGGTTTCCAGCGGCGTGTCGTCACCGTTGTCGGTACCGTCACGGGTGACAAAATCCTCGATCAGGCGGGTGAGGGTGTCGACTTCTAGCGCGTCGTAGGGAATCAGCATGGGCACCTCGGCTAAATCAATGTCGGGATGCTACGGCGAATGACCGCCGAGGGCCAGACTCAACTCTCCGAGCGTTGCCCCACCAGGCTGTCTACCGACGGCACACGGGTGTCGCTCTCCATCTGCGTTTCGTGTTCGATCTGATGACTGAATCGGTCCAGTGAAGCATTGGCCGGTTGCGCATCGCTGGCGAACACCGGCGGGCTCAGAATGTAGGCCCCGAGCAAGCGACTAAGTGCCGCGAGGCTGTCGATGTGCGTACGTTCGTAGCCGTGGGTCGCGTCGCAGCCGAAGGCGAGCAGGGCGGTGCGGATGTCGTGACCGGCAGTGACGGCCGAATGGGCGTCGCTGAAGTAATAGCGGAACAGGTCGCGGCGCACCGGCAACTCGTGTTCACCCGCCAGTCGCAACAGGTGCCGCGACAGGTGATAGTCGTACGGGCCGCCGGAATCCTGCATGGCCACGCTCACGGCATGTTCGCTGGAGTGCTGGCCCGGTGCGACCGGGGCGATGTCGATGCCGACGAATTCGCTGACGTCCCACGGCAACGCTGCCGCCGCGCCGCTGCCGGTTTCCTCGGTGATGGTGAACAGCGGATGACAGTCGATCATCAACTCCTGGCCGCTGTCGACGATGGCTTTCAGCGCGGCCAGCAGCGCGGCGACACCGGCCTTGTCGTCCAGATGGCGGGCACTGATGTGGCCGCTTTCGGTGAACTCGGGCAAAGGATCGAAGGCCACCACATCGCCAACACTGATGCCCAGCGAATCGCAATCGGCGCGGGTCGCGCAGTAGGCGTCCAGACGCAGCTCGACGTGATCCCAACTGATCGGCATCTCGTCCACGGCAGTGTTGAAGGCATGACCGGAAGCCATCAATGGCAACACGCTGCCGCGAATCACGCCGTTGTCGGTGAACAGGCTGACGCGACTGCCCTCGGCAAACCGGCTCGACCAGCAACCTACCGGGGCCAGGGTCAGACGCCCATTGTCTTTCACCGCGCGCACGGCGGCGCCGATGGTGTCGAGGTGCGCCGACACTGCGCGGTCGGGGCTGTTTTTCTTGCCTTTGAGGGTGGCGCGGATCGTGCCGCGACGGGTCATTTCGAAGGGAATGCCAAGTTCTTCTAGACGCTCGGCGACGTAGCGCACGATGGTGTCGGTGAACCCGGTGGGGCTGGGAATGGCGAGCATTTCCAGCAGGACTTTCTGCAGGTAGTTCAGGTCCGGTTCGGGAATTTGGGTGGTCATGGAAACTCCTGTTGCGGGGCGTCATTCGCGCGTTGAACGCGGGAATGACGCCGAAGAGAAATCAAACGGCCGGCTGACTGTGCGGAAACAACAGATCGACAAACCGCTCGGCCGTCGGTTGCGGCTCATGGTTGGCAAGACCCGCCCGCTCGTTGGCTTCGATGAACACATACGCCGGTTGATCCGCCGCTGGCACCATCAGGTCGAGGCCGACCATCGGGATCTCCAGCGCCCTGGCCGCGCGCACGGCAGCGTCGGCCAGAGTCGGGTGCAGAATCGCCGTGACGTCTTCCAGCGTGCCGCCGGTGTGCAGGTTCGCCGTGCGTCGCACGAACAGATGCTCACCGGCCGGCAGGATGCTGTTGTAGTCATAACCGGCCGCGTGCAGGGTGCGCTGGGTTTCGTGATCCAGCGGGATTTTGCTTTCGCCGCTGGTCGCCGCTTGCCGTCGCCGGCTCTGGGCTTCGATCAGCGCGCCGATGGAATGATGACCGTCGCCGACCACTTCTGCCGGCCGCCGGATTGCCGCTGCAACCACCTCGAAACCGATCACCAGAATCCGCAGGTCCAGGCCTTCGTGGAAGCTTTCGAGCAGTACGCGAGTGTCGAACTGCCTGGCGGCTTCGATGGCCTGCTGCACGTCCTCGATGGTCTGCAGATCCACCGCCACGCCCTGGCCCTGTTCGCCATCCAGCGGTTTGACGACTACTCGCTGGTATTCGTCGAGAAACGCCAGATTGTCGTCCGCGTTCCCCGCCAATTGCTGCGACGGCACATTCAGTCCGGCAGCTTTCAACACCTTGTGGGTCAGGCTCTTGTCCTGACACAGGTTCATGCTGATGGCGCTGGTCAGGTCGCTCAGGGATTCGCGGCAGCGCACCCGGCGCCCGCCGTGGCTGAGGGTGAACAGCCCGGCGTCGGCGTCGTCCACCTGCACATCGATGCCGCGCCGATGGGCTTCCTCGACGATGATCCGCGCATAAGGGTTGAACTGTGCCTCCGGCCCCGGCCCGAGGAACAGCGGCTGATTGATGCCGTTCTTGCGCTTGATGGCGAAGGTCGGCAGGTTGCGAAAACCGAGCTTGGCGTAGAGATTTTTCGCCAGACGGTTGTCATGCAGCACCGACAGATCGAGGTAGCTCAGGCCGCGGCTCATGAAATGCTCGATCAGATGCCGTACCAGCACTTCGCCGACACCGGGACGCGAGCACTGTGGATCGACTGCCAGGCACCAGAGACTGCTGCCGCTTTCCGGGTCGTTGTAAGCCTTCTGGTGATTGAGGCCCATGACGCTGCCGATTACCGCGCCGCTGTCGTCGTCTTCCGCCAGCCAGTACACCGGGCCGCCCTGATGGTGCGGGGTGAGCAGGGTGGGATCGATCGGCAACATGCCGCGTGCCTGATACAGCTTATTGATCGCCTGCCAGTCCGCGTCACTTTGCGCACGACGAATGCGAAAGCCACGAAATACCCGGGTTGCCTGACGATAATCGCTGAACCACAACCGCAGGGTGTCGGACGGGTCGAGAAACAGTTGGGTCGGTTCCAGGCCGAGAATCTGCTGCGGCGCGGCGACGTACAACGCGATGTCGCGCTCGCCGGTCTGCTCGTTCAGCAGTTCCCGGGCAAGGCTCGCCGGATCGGGAAAGGTGTGGCCGATCAGCAATCGGCCCCAGCCGCAGTGCACTGCAATCGGTTCGGCGGCCGGCTCGCTGCCGTCCTCGGCCAGTCGCGCCTGCAAGCGCTCGTAGGACGGCGTCTGACCGCGCAGCAGCCGTTGGCTGTAAGCCGTGGCGTGAGGTTTCATCGATCAGATTCCTTGTTCGCTGAGCCACAGGTTCAGGGCCGCCAGTTGCCACAGCTTGGAGCCGCGCAGCGGGGTCAACTGACCTTGTGGATCGGTCAGCAATTTGTCGAGCATGGCCGGGTTGAACAGGCCGCGATCCTGACTTGGATCGAGCAGCAGTTCGCGTACCCAGTTCAGGGTATCGCCCTGCAAATGCTTGAGACCCGGTACCGGGAAGTAACCCTTCTTGCGGTCGATCACTTCGCTCGGAATCACCCGTCGCGCGGCTTCTTTCAACACCTGCTTGCCACCGTCCGGGAGTTTGAATTTGCCGGGAATACGGGCCGACAACTCCACCAGGCGATAGTCGAGAAACGGTGTGCGCGCCTCCAGGCCCCAGGCCATGGTCATGTTGTCGACGCGTTTGACCGGGTCGTCCACCAGCATCACAGTGCTGTCCAGGCGCAGAGCCTTGTCGACTGCTGCATCGGCGCCGGGCTGTGCGAAATGTTCCTTCACGAAGTCGCCAGCGGCGTCATTGGCGGTCAGCCATTTCGGCTGCACCGTGGCGGCGTAATCGTCGTAGCTGCGGTCGAAAAACGCCTCACGATAGGCCGCATACGGATCGGCCGCGCCGTCCACCTGTGGATACCAGTGATAACCGGCGAACAGTTCGTCGGCGCCCTGGCCGCTCTGTACCACTTTGCAGTGCTTGGCCACTTCGCGGGACAGCAGATAGAAGGCGATGCAATCGTGGCTGACCATCGGCTCGCTCATGGCGCGGAACGCGGCGGGCAGTTGCTCGATGATCTCTTTTTCGTCGATGCGCAATTGATGGTGCCGGGTGCCGTAGTGCCTGGCGATGAGATCGGAATACTGGAATTCGTCACCGCGCTCGCCGCCGGCATCCTGGAAACCGATGGAAAAGGTCGACAGGTTTTCCACGCCGACTTCACGAAGCAAGCCGACGAGCATGCTGGAATCGACGCCGCCGGAAAGCAGCACACCCACATCCACTGCCGCTCGTTGGCGGATCGCCACGGCTTCGCGGGTGCTGTCGAGCACGCGGTCGCGCCAGTCTTCGAGTGTCAGATTTTTCTCGTCGTCGCGTGGGCCGTAGGGCAGGGTCCACCAGGTTTTCTGCTCGGTGGTGCCATCCGCTTCGATGCGCATCCAGCTCGCTGGCGGCAGCTTTTCGATGCCGGCCAGCAAGGTGCGCGGCGCGGGCACCACGGCGTGGAAATTCAGGTAATGATTGAGCGCCACCGGATCGAGGATCGGGTTGATGTCGCCGCCCTTGAGCAGTGCCGGCAGGGCTGACGCAAAACGCAGGCGCTGGCCGGTGCGCGACAGGTACAGCGGCTTCACACCGAGACGGTCGCGGGCGATGAACAGGCGCTGGGCGTCACGCTCCCAGATGGCGAAGGCGAACATGCCGTTGAGTTTCGGCAGCAGCGCTTCGCCCCAGGCGTGATACCCCTTGAGCAGCACTTCGGTGTCGCCGCCGGAATAGAACGCGTAACCGAGCGCTTCGAGTTCGGCGCGCAGTTCCGGGAAGTTGTAGATCGCGCCGTTGAAGGCCAGGGACAGGCCCAGTTGGCTGTCGATCATCGGCTGCGCCGAGCCGTCCGACAGGTCCATGATTTTCAGGCGTCGATGGCCCAGGGCAATCGGTCCCTGGGCATGGAAGCCCCACGCATCGGGGCCGCGAGGGGCCAGGTGATGGGTGATTCGCTCGATGGCTGCAAGGTCTGCAGGTTGTTGATCAAAACGTAACTCGCCAGCTAATCCGCACATAAGGTCCTTACCGGTTTTTCCGTTGGGGAGGGTGTTGCTGAACCGCGCCGAAATGGCCGGTACCCAGAAACTGACCCGGCACGCATGTGGGAGTTTTAGAACGATCGGTTATAAGCGTGTCGGCCTGACCGATCGCATTGTGCCCGCTGACTGATCGAGCCCGGGTTCATTTGCCACGAATCAGACGGCGCAGGGCAAACCGGTTGGGATGACAGGCTTCGGCCACACTGCGCGGCAGCGGCAGCGGTTCGTTATCGAGCCACGCGGCCAGCAACTCGCCAGACAGTGGTGCGGTGATCAATCCGCGTGAACCATGACCGCTGTTGACGTACAGACCGTCCAGCCATGGGCAGGGAACGTCCGGCACTTGCCGGGCATCCTTGCTCAAGGCGCGATACGCGTCGGTGAAGGCTTCGTGATCGGCGAGCGGGCCGACAATCGGCAGGTAGTCGGGACTGGTGCAACGGAAGGCGGCGCGACCCTCGAGGCGGTCGGCGTCGGGTTCGCTGATGTGCAGGCGTGCGACCAGATCCGTGGAGATTTCTTCGAGCATCGCCAGATTGCCCAGGTGTTCAGCGGTGGTCGGGGTCAGGTCGTCGTTGTTGAAATCGAAACTGGCGCCGAGGGTGTGCTCGCCCAAGCGTGCCGGTGCGACATAACCCTCGGCGCACACTACGGTGGCCAGTGCCTGACTTCGTGTGGTCTGCGCCAGTCGGGTGATTTGTCCGCGAATGCGTTTGAGGGGCAGGTCGGCACTCTGGGGGAAACGCTTGATCTCGGCGGCACCCGCCAACACCACGACGGGTGCTGTTGCGATCAATCGATCACCGTCGAAGGCCTGCCACTGGCCGTCAACCTTGCGCAGTTCCACGGCTTCCTGATGGGTGAGCAGCGTGACGCCCGGTTGTGCGGATTGCGCCTGACACAACGCGGGCGGATGCACCCAGCCGCCCTCGGGATAGTACAAACCGCCATGGGCCAGACCGACCCCGGCACGGGCCTGCGCCTCGGGTTGATCAAGCCACTGCAGAAGGTCTTCGGGAAACGCCGCCGCCAGTTGCCCCTGACGCTCGCGTTCCTTTTCATTGAACGCCAATTGCAGCACGCCGCAGTCGTCCCAGTCGGTACCCCGTTGCAGGGTTTCCAGCAGGCGCCGGGTGTAGCCGAAACCGCTGACGATCAACTGCGACAGTGCGGTGCCGTGGGCGGACAGTTTCAGGTACAGCACGCCTTGAGGATTGCCCGAGGCTTCCCGGGCCACGGCGTCATGTCGCTCCAGCAGACTGACCTGCCAGCCCCGCGCCGCGAGGCTGGCCGCCGTGGCGCAACCGGCCAGACCGGCGCCGATCACCAGAGCGCGACGCTCACTGCTCAACTGAATCGGGCGGGCAAACCATGGTTTGGTCGCGGCGGGTAAAGGCTCATTCTCGGGCCAGCCAAGAAACTCGCCGCGCAGGATTTCCCACTTGTGGCCGATGCCCGGCGTGCGCTTCATTTTGAAGCCGGCAGCGTTGAGCAGGCGCCGCACCCAGCCGGTACTGGTGAAGGTGCTGATGGTCGAGTCGGGCGCCGCCAGTCGCGCCAGTTCGGCGAACAGTTCGGCGGTCCACATCTCCGGGTTTTTCGCCGGGGCGAAACCGTCGAGAAACCAGGCGTCGATCTGGCCGTCCAGTTGCGGCAACTGTTCCAGCGCATCGCCGATCAGCAGCGTCAGGGTCACGCGACCGTTATCCAGAACAATACGCTGGAAGCCTTGATGGATTGCCACGTAATGCTTGAGCAGTTGATCGGACAGCGGCTTGAGATCCGGCCACAACGCCAACGCCCGCTGCAGGTCGGCAGGGCTCAGCGGGTACTTTTCCACGCTGACGAAATGCAGCCGCGCACCGGCCACCGCATGCTGTTCGAACAACTGCCAGGCGCAGAGAAAATTCAGCCCGGTGCCGAAGCCGGTTTCACCGATCACCAGTCGCCCACCCGCCGGCAGCGCGGCAAAACGCTCGGCCAGACGGTTTTGTTCGAGGAACACGTAGCGGGTTTCATCCAGCCCCGACTGGTCGGAAAAATACACATCGTCGAACACTCGCGAACGCGGGCGTCCCTGGTCATCCCAGTCGATTTGGGCGTGGGGCATTACAGGTTTCATGGCAGGCTCGGCAACGACAAGGCGGCCATTCTAGCCGATCACGCAGGCGGCGCTTGATCCATGGCAAGCCTGGCTGACGATCACTCGAGGACAATCCGCCGCCGACGGGAATTTCTGTGCCGCGCCAGAGCCCAATCCGCTAGTCTTGCTGAATCCTGGAAGGAGCCGTCCCTATGTTCGAATCCGCTGAAATCGGTCACGCCATCGACAAAGACACCTACGAAGCCGCCGTGCCCGCTCTGCGTGAAGCGTTGCTGGAAGCCCAGTTCGAGTTGCAGCAGCAGAAGCGTTTTCCGGTGATCATTTTGATCAACGGCATCGAAGGCGCCGGCAAGGGCGAGACGGTGAAATTGCTCAACGAGTGGATGGATCCGCGTCTGATCGAAGTGCGCACTTTCGACCAGCAGACCGATGAAGAGCTGGCGCGGCCACCGGCCTGGCGTTACTGGCGGATGCTGCCGGCCAAGGGGCGGATGGGGGTTTTCTTTGGCAACTGGTACAGCCAGATGCTGCAGGGCAGGGTCCACGGCTTGTTCAAGGATCCGCGACTGGATCAGGCCATCGCCGGGGCCGAACGCCTGGAAAAGATGCTGTGCGACGAAGGTGCGCTGATCTTCAAGTTCTGGTTCCACCTGTCCAAGAAGCAAATGAAGGCGCGGCTCAAGGCGTTGGCCGACGACCCTCTGCACAGCTGGCGGATCAGCCCGCTGGACTGGCAGCAATCGCAGACCTACGACAAGTTCGTCAAATACGGCGAACGTGTGTTGCGCCGAACCAGCCGCGACTATGCGCCGTGGCATGTCATCGAAGGGGTGGACGCAAACTACCGCAGCCTGACCGTTGGCAAGATTTTGCTTGAAGGCCTGCAAAACGCGTTGAAGCGCCCCGACGTGCATTCGAGTGCAGTCAGTGCCCAACCGCTGGGCACGTCGGTGGATCAGTTGAATCTGCTCGACAGCCTCAACCTGGATCAGCGTCTGGAAAAGAAAGATTACGAAGAACAATTGATCACCGAACAGGCGAGGCTGTCCGGCCTGATGCGCGACAAACGCATGCGCCGCCATGCACTGGTGGCGGTTTTCGAAGGCAACGATGCGGCGGGCAAGGGCGGGGCGATCCGTCGGGTGGCGGCGGCGCTCGATCCGCGTCAGTACAACATCGTGCCGATTGCCGCGCCGACCGAGGAGGAGCGGGCACAGCCTTACCTGTGGCGTTTCTGGCGACACATCCCGGCCCGGGGCAAGTTCACCGTGTTCGACCGCTCGTGGTACGGCCGGGTGCTGGTAGAGCGGATCGAAGGCTTTTGCAGCACCGCCGACTGGATGCGTGCCTACGGCGAAATCAACGACTTCGAAGAGCAGCTCGCCGATGCCGGGGTGATCGTGGTCAAGTTCTGGCTGGCCATCGACAAGAACACGCAGATTGAGCGCTTCCAGGCGCGTGAAGAAATCCCCTTCAAGCGCTTCAAGATCACCGAAGACGACTGGCGCAACCGCGACAAGTGGGACGCCTATCGTGCCGCGGTGGGCGACATGGTCGACCGCACCAGCACCGAAATTTCCCCCTGGACCCTGGTCGAGGCCAACGACAAGCGCTGGGCTCGGGTCAAGGTCTTGCGCACGATCAACCGTGCGCTGGAAGAAGCTTTCGAGAAGTCCGACAAACGAGCCAGGAAACACAAGGACTGAGCCGATGGGCCCGCATACGCGAGGTGAATGATTGTCGCGGTCGGCGATTGAGTGGACATATGCTCGGTCCACTCTCAACTGACTGCAACAATGAGGTATGCCATGCGTGAAGTGGTGATCGTCGACAGCGTACGGACCGGCCTGGCCAAGTCCTTTCGCGGCAAGTTCAACCAGACCCGTCCCGATGACATGGCGGCCCATTGCGTCAATGCGTTGCTCTCGCGCAACGACATCGACCCGGCCAGCGTCGAGGATTGCATCGTCGGCGCCGGCTCCAACGAAGGCGCCCAGGGCTACAACATCGGTCGTAACGTGGCGGTGCTCTCGCAATTGGGCACTGGCACGGCGGGCATGACCCTCAACCGTTTCTGTTCGTCGGGCTTGCAGGCGATTGCGGTTGCCGCCAACCAGATTGCATCGGGTTGCAGCGACATCATCGTCGCCGGCGGCGTCGAGTCGATCAGCCTGACCCTGAAAAGCGTCAACACTGATCACCTGATCAACCCGTTGCTCAAGCAGCAGACGCCAGGGATCTACTACACCATGGGCCAGACCGCCGAAGTGGTGGCGCGCCGTTATGGCGTGAGTCGCGAGGCGCAGGATCGTTACTCGCTGCAAAGTCAGATCCGTACTGCTCAGGCGCAGGCCGCCGGCCTGTTCAACGATGAAATCGTGCCGATGGCGGTGAAGTACCGCGTTGAAGACAAGAACAGCGGTGAAGTGCAGATCCTCGACGGCATCGTTGATCGCGATGACTGCAACCGTCCGGATACCACTTATGAAAGCCTCGCCGGATTGAAACCGGTATTCGCCGAGGACGGTTCGGTGACCGCCGGCAACTCGTCGCAGTTGTCCGATGGCGCCTCGATGACGCTGGTGATGAGCCTGGAAAAAGCCCTGCAACTGGGGCTCAAGCCGAAAGCGTTTTTCCGTGGGTTTACCGTAGCCGGGTGCGAGCCGGACGAAATGGGCATCGGCCCGGTGTTCTCGGTGCCGAAACTGCTCAAGGCCAAAGGCTTGCAGGTGGCGGACATCGATCTGTGGGAATTGAACGAAGCGTTCGCCTCGCAGTGCCTGTACGCCCGTGACCGACTGGAAATCGACAACGAGAAATACAACGTCAACGGCGGCTCGATTTCCATCGGTCACCCGTTCGGCATGACCGGGTCGCGGCAGGTCGGGCATCTGGTGCGCGAGTTGCAGCGACGCAATCTGCGCTACGGGATCGTGACCATGTGCGTGGGCGGCGGGATGGGCGCGACCGGATTGTTTGAGGCCGTGCGTTAAGTCCGGGAATTTGTTTTGCTCTCTCGATGGCTTTCGCGAGCAAGCTCGCGAATGGGGCGACCGGATCTACCTGCCGGAATCCAGCAACTGCATCCGCGCGATGTAGGCCTTTATCTGCTGCTCGGCTTTCTCGGGGCTGTCGAACGGCCCTTCGAGGGTGTTTTCCCGGGTGCTGAAATACAGCTCGCCATTGACCCGGCATATGCGGTCGCTGCGAAAGTGCATGGCGGGGGCGGTGTCCTGGGCGCGCATGCCTAACATGACGGCGTCTCCTTGGTGAGTGTTGTCCCGGGGTGGATCCAAGGAGCTTATGCCTGAACCACTTACCTTGCCCGGCCAGCCGATCAACGGCCCTTCGTCAATTTTCTGCTGCGACCTGCACAGTTTCATTTGCGGCTTGAGCGCAACTGTCCCTGTGTCGGGCGGGTGTGTGCGCCTAGAATGAGCGCTCCTGTCTCTGGCGCTTGGGGTTCTCATGCACGTTTCATCGGGTCGTTGGGTGTACGGCATGTTCCTGGCGCTGTTGACGGCGTTTCTGTGGGGAATCCTGCCGATCAAGCTCAAGCAGGTGCTGATGGTGATGGATCCGGTCACGGTGACCTGGTTTCGTCTGCTGGTGTCCGGCGGCTGTCTGTTCATTTATCTGGCGGCGACCAAACGGCTGCCGAGTCGCAAGGTGCTCGGGCCGAAGGGCGGATGGCTGGTATTGATGGCCGTGCTCGGGCTGGTGGGCAACTACGTGCTGTACCTGATGGGCCTGAACCTGCTCAGCCCCGGCACTGCGCAACTGGTGGTGCAGATGGGGCCGATCATGTTGCTGATCGCCAGCCTGTTCGTGTTCAAGGAACGCTTCAGCATCGGCCAGGGCATTGGCCTGGCGGTACTGCTGATCGGTTTTGCGCTGTTCTTCAACCAGCGTCTGGCGGAATTGCTCACCTCTTTATCTGATTACACCGCCGGCGTGTTGCTGGTGCTGTTGGCCTCGACCGTCTGGACCTTTTACGCGCTGGGGCAGAAGCAATTGTTGACGGTGTGGAATTCGTTGCAGGTGATGATGGTGATCTACCTGTTCTGCGCCATGTTGCTGACGCCTTGGGTGCATCCGCTCGAAGCACTGTCGCTGAGCCCGTTGCAGGGCTGGCTGCTGCTGGCGTGCTGCATGAACACCCTGATCGCCTACGGCGCATTTGCCGAGGCACTGGCGCATTGGGAAGCCTCACGCGTCAGTGCGACGCTCGCGATCACGCCGCTGGTGACGTTCGGCGCAGTAGCGGTGGCGGCCGGGGTGTGGCCCGAGTATGTGCATGCCGAGCAAATCAATCTGCTGGGGTATGGTGGGGCGGTGCTGGTGGTGCTGGGGTCGGCGCTGGTGGCGCTCGGGCCTTCGCTGATTGCCGGGCTCAAGGCCCGGCGGATGAAGATGGCCGCCAGCTAAACCGCGTCAACCTCATTCGCGAGCAAGCTCGCTCCCACATTAAACCGCATTCCTGACAGGGGAATGCGGTCAACTGTGGGAGCGAGCTTGCTCGCGATGACGGACTTTCTGGCGCTACGGGATTCAGCCCTTGGCGCCGGCCTCGATCATGTTCTCCGGCCGTACCCAGGCGTCGAACTGCTCATCGGTCAGATAACCCAGTTCCAGCGCGGCTTCGCGCAGGGTCTTGCCCTCGCTGTAGGCCTTCTTGGCGATTTCCGCCGACTTGTCGTAGCCGATGTGCGGGTTCAGCGCCGTCACCAGCATCAGCCCGCGTTCCAGATGTTTCGCCATGATTTCGGCATCCGGTTCAAGCCCGGCGATGCAGTGCTGCTGGAAGTTGCTGCAACCGTCGGCCAGCAGGCGGATCGATTGCAGCAGGTTGTGGATGATCACCGGTTTGAACACGTTCAGTTGCAGATGACCCTGGCTGGCGGCAAAACCGATTGCCACGTCGTTGCCCAGCACCTGACAGGCGAGCATCGACAACGCTTCGCACTGCGTCGGGTTGACCTTGCCGGGCATGATCGAACTGCCTGGTTCGTTGGCCGGCAATTTCACTTCAGCAAAACCTGCGCGTGGGCCCGAGCCCAGCAGACGCAAGTCGTTGGCGATTTTCATCAGCGCCACGGCGAGGGTTTTCAGGGCGCCGGACAGCGTATTCAGCGGCTCATGGCCGGCGAGGGCTGCGAACTTGTTCGGCGCGGTGACGAATGGCAGGCCCGACAGTGCCGCCAGTTCCGCGGCAATCGCTTCGCCGAAACCGTGTGGCGAATTGAGTCCGGTGCCGACTGCCGTGCCGCCCTGCGCCAGTTCGCAGACTGCGGGCAACGCTGCGCGGATCGCTCGTTCGGCGTAATCCAGCTGCGCTATGAAGCCGGAGATTTCCTGGCCGAAAGTGATCGGCGTGGCGTCCATCATGTGGGTGCGACCGGTTTTCACCAGTTTCATGTGCCGTGCCGACAGCTCGGCGAGGCCGCCCGACAACTCGGCGATGGCGGGCAGCAGTTGGGCCTGCACCGCTTGCGCAGTGGCGATGCTCATGGCGGTGGGAAAGCAGTCGTTGGAACTCTGCGAGCGGTTGACGTGATCGTTGGGGTGCACTGGCGTCTTGCCGCCGCGCGGGTTGCCGGCCAGTTCGTTGGCGCGACCGGCGATCACTTCGTTGACGTTCATGTTGCTTTGCGTGCCGCTGCCGGTCTGCCAGACCACCAGCGGGAACTGGTCGTCATGCTGGCCGTCGAGCACTTCGTCGGCGGCCTGTTCGATCAGGCGGGCGATGTCGGCTGGCAGGTCGCCGTTGCGGTCGTTGACCCGGGCCGCGGCTTTCTTGATCAGGGCCAGGGCGTGCAGGACCGGCAAGGGCATGCGTTCCTGGCCAATGGCGAAGTTGATCAGCGAGCGTTGCGTCTGAGCGCCCCAGTAAGCGTCGTCCGGGACTTCGATCGGGCCCAGGCTGTCGGTTTCGTTACGGCTCATCGTGCACACTCCTGTTGGTCTGTTTGCGCAGTTTAGGCCGGTGTCGGCCCGGGTGGTTCCCTCCGGCCGATTGTTGACTGGCAAATCCCCGCCAATCAAGCGCGGCAAGGGCCGGGGGTTGAGCCGCAGCGTTATTCAGGCGCAGAATGGTCGCCCTTGGGGTTTGACCTCGCCTAGCTGAAAAGGAAACTCGATGATTCGTCTTCGTGCCATCTGCACCGCGGTTGCCCTGGTTTGCGCCAGCGGCCAGGTGTTTGCCGATACCGCCAGCCACAACGCCAGTGCCGAAACTTTCCTGACCCTGGCGCACGCTGACAAGCTGGGCACTCCGGTGTACATGCAGGTTCAGCAGATGTTTGCCCAGCGTTTTGAACAGACCAAGGCGCCGGAATCCAAGAAAGCCGTACTGGATACCTACCAGGCCAAGGCCAACGCCGCCCTGGACCAGGCCATCGGCTGGAACAAGCTGAAGCCGGACATGGTCAAGCTCTACACCAGCAACTTCAGCGAACAGGAGTTGAAAGATCTGGTCGCGTTCTACCAGTCGCCACTGGGCAAGAAAGTCCTGGAAAAGATGCCGCAGCTGACTCAGCAATCGGCCCAGATGACCCAGGCCAAACTGGAAAGCGCGGTACCGGTGGTCAACAAGCTGCTGGACGACATGACCAACGAGCTGGCACCGAAAGGCGCGGCTCCGGCCAAGAAGAAGTAAGCGGAGTTCGTGATGACCATGCAACAACGCATCGAATCGACGCTGGCGCTGCTTCAGCCTGAGCATCTGCAAGTGCTGGACGAAAGCCACATGCACAGTCGAGGGTTGCAGACCCACTTCAAGGCAGTGGTGGTCAGTGCGCAGTTCGAAGGCCTGAACCGGGTCAAGCGCCACCAGAAAGTCTACGGCACGCTCGGCGAGCTGATGGGCGAGTTCCATGCGTTGGCGCTGCACACCTACACCCCGCAGGAATGGGCAGAGGTAGGTGCCGCTCCGGCGTCGCCGACCTGTGCCGGCGGCAGCAAGCATTGAGCCTTGCAGCAATGAACTGAGGTTTTTTGCTAGAATCCGCAACGCGCCGCTCACCCGGCGCGTTTTTTTTCGCATCCGGTTCACCCTTTACGAGGGTAGCCACCTGGAGAAATACCCATGACACAACCGATTGTCGTGGCGGCACTGTACAAGTTCGTCACCCTCGAAGATTACGTCAGCCTGCGCGAGCCCCTGTTGCAAGCGATGGTCGACAACGGCATCAAAGGCACTCTGCTGATCGCCGAAGAAGGCATCAACGGCACGGTTTCCGGCAGCCGTGAAGGCATCGACGGCCTGCTGGCCTGGCTGCGCAACGATCCGCGCATGGTCGATATCGATCACAAGGAATCGTACTGCGACGAGCAGCCGTTCTATCGCACCAAGGTCAAGCTCAAGAAAGAGATCGTGACCCTGGGCGTCGAAGGCGTCGACCCGAACAAGAAGGTCGGCACCTACGTTGAACCGCGGGACTGGAATGCGCTGATCAGCGATCCGGAAGTGTTGCTGATCGACACCCGCAACGATTACGAAGTCTCGATCGGCACCTTCGAAGGCGCCATCGATCCGAAAACCACCAGTTTTCGCGAATTCCCCGACTACATCAAAGAACACTTCGATCCGGCCGTGCACAAGAAGGTCGCGATGTTCTGCACCGGCGGCATTCGTTGTGAAAAAGCCTCCAGCTACATGCTCGGCGAAGGTTTCGAAGAGGTTTACCACCTCAAGGGCGGCATCCTGAAGTACCTCGAAGAAGTGCCGCAGGAAGAAACCAAATGGCAGGGCGACTGCTTTGTATTCGACAACCGCGTGACCGTGCGCCATGACCTGAGCGAAGGCGACTACGATCAGTGCCATGCCTGCCGCACCCCGGTCAGCGTTGAAGATCGCGCCTCCGAGCATTACGTGGCCGGCATCAGCTGCCCGCACTGCTGGGACACCCTGAGCGAGAAGACCCGCCGCAGCGCCATCGACCGCCAGAAGCAGATCGAGCTGGCAAAAGCGCGCAACATGCCGCACCCGATCGGCTACAACTATAAGCAAGATAAGCAAGCATCCACCGAGGCTTAATCATGTCTGCACGCCTGCTCTATGTGATGGATCCGATGTGTTCGTGGTGCTGGGGATTTGCTCCGGTAGCCAAGGCATTGGTGGAGCAGGCGCAGGCAGCCGGGGTGGAACTGCACCTGGTGGTCGGCGGGTTGCGTACCGGCAGCGGTGCGGCGCTTGAGCCGACCACCCGGCGCTACATTCTCGAACACTGGCAGGCGGTTACCGAGGCCACTGGCCAGCCGTTCAAGCTGGAAGGCGCATTGCCGGACGGTTTTGTCTACGACACCGAACCTGCCTGCCGGGCCATCGTCACCGCGCGCAGCCTGGCGCCGGATTGCGCGTGGAAACTGGTCGGGTTGATCCAGCACGCGTTTTACGTCGAAGGTCGCGATGTCACCCAGGCCAGCGTTCTGGTGGAGCTGGCCGAGAAGGCCGGCGTCCCGCGCATCGAATTTGCTGCCCTGTTTGATCATGCCGATCAACACAAGGCGACCCAGGCCGATTTCAGCTGGGTGCAGGATCTGGGCATCGCCGGATTCCCGACGCTGCTCGCCGAGCGTAATGGCCAACTGGCGTTGCTGACCAACGGTTACCAGCCGCTCAGTGAACTGTCGCCGTTGCTCGGTCGATGGCTGGAGCGCGCCGCCTGTGTCTGACCCGGCCGATGACACGCCAGCCGTCAAGCGTGTCGACCGGCTGAGCTGGGCTGAAGTCCGGCGATTGGCACTTCATCACAAAAAGTCCCTGTGGATCGCCAACGGCGTGGCCGTACTGGCGACGCTGTGCAGCGTGCCGATTCCGCTGCTGTTGCCGTTGTTGGTGGACGAAGTCCTGCTCGGTCACGGCGATGCGGCGCTGAAAGTCATGAACCATGTGCTGCCTTCGATGTGGCAGCAGGCGGCAGGCTATATCGGCCTGATGCTGGTGGTGACGCTGACCCTGCGCTGCAGCGCCCTGTGTTTTGGCGTATTGCAGGCGCGGTTGTTTGCGCGGCTGGCCAAGGACATCGTTTATCGCATTCGCGTGCGGCTGATCGAGCGTCTGAAACGCATTTCCCTCGGTGAATACGAAAGCCTGGGCAGCGGCACGGTCACCACCCACCTGGTCACCGATCTCGACACCCTCGACAAGTTTGTCGGCGAAACCCTCAGCCGTTTCCTGGTGGCGATGCTGACCCTGGTCGGCACCGCCAGCATCCTGATGTGGATGCACTGGAAACTGGCATTGCTGATCCTGCTATTCAACCCGCTGGTGATCTACGCCACGGTGCAGTTGGGCAAGCGGGTCAAGCACCTGAAGAAACTGGAGAACGACAGCACCTCGCGCTTCACTCAGGCGCTGAGCGAAACCCTTGATGCGATACAGGAAGTGCGCGCCGGCAACCGTCAGGGCTTTTTTCTCGGGCGCCTCGGCCTGCGAGCGCAGGAAGTGCGCAACTATGCAGTCAATTCGCAATGGAAGACCGACGCCTCGAACCGGGCCAGTGGTCTGCTGTTTCAGTTCGGCATCGATATCTTCCGCGCGGCGGCCATGCTCACGGTGTTGTTCTCCGATCTGTCGATCGGCCAGATGCTCGCGGTGTTCAGCTATCTGTGGTTCATGATCGGCCCGGTCGAACAACTGCTGAACCTGCAATACGCCTACTACGCGGCAGGCGGTGCGCTGTCGCGGATCAACGAACTGCTGGCGCGCGCCGACGAGCCGCAATACCCCGGCGGTGTCGATCCGTTCAAGGGCCGCGATACCGTCGGGATTCAGGTGCAAGGGTTGAGCTTCGGTTACGGCGACGAACTGGTGCTGGACCAGTTGAATCTGTCCATCGCTCCTGGTGAAAAAGTGGCGATTGTCGGCGCCAGTGGTGGCGGCAAAAGTACCCTCGTGCAATTGCTGCTGGGGCTCTACACGCCACTGGCCGGGACGATCCGTTTCGGCGGATCGACCCAGCAGGAAATCGGCCTGGAAACGGTTCGGGAAAATGTCGCGGTGGTGCTGCAACATCCGGCGCTGTTCAACGACAGCGTGCGCGCCAACCTGACCATGGGCCGCACCCGTAGCGACGAAGCCTGCTGGCAGGCACTGGAAATCGCCCAGCTCGAACCCACCATCCGCGCCTTGCCGGACGGGTTGGACAGCATCGTCGGCCGCTCCGGCGTGCGCTTGTCCGGCGGTCAGCGGCAACGTCTGGCGATCGCGCGGATGATTCTCGCCGAACCCAAAGTGGTGATTCTCGACGAGGCGACGTCAGCCCTCGACGCCGCCACCGAATACAACCTGCACCAGGCCATGGCGCGGTTCCTCCATGGCCGCACCACGCTGATCATCGCCCACCGCTTGTCAGCGGTGAAGCAGGCGGACCGGGTGCTGGTGTTCGACGGCGGGCAAGTGGCCGAGGATGGCGACCATCAGCAACTGATTGCCGATGGCGGGTTGTACGCCAAGCTTTATGGGCATTTGCAGCGGTTGTAGATCAGCTGCGCAGCACCTTCAATCCATCTGTCGTGGCGTCGTGACCAGCTGTTGCTCGGCGGCAGGCTTGTGGCCACGTCCACCGAGGCGATACTTTTTGCGCAACAAGCTGACCTGTTTGGCCTCGCTGTCCTGGCGGTCACGACGTCGGCATGCGCGATGTTTCTCGCCTTATGCGATTGATGGTTTTCCCGTGCGGCGGGTGAGGGAGCCAGGTCTTTGATGTCGGGGCCCGAATCAAGTCCCGATGCCTGTCTGACACGAAACTCCTGAGTGTCTGGTGTGTCGGTTGTAGCAAGAGAGATCGATGTGATGCAGCACTCCGCGAGAACGATTTCCTGCCCTGAGAGGGAACAACTGGAGTGCCAGTGAAACGCCGCCAGCCAATTGTGCGGCGTTACATATGTATAAGGCTGCGTTTGTACTGAATCAGGGCCGATCCGCCGCTTGCCGTAACCCCGAACGCCTCCTAGTCTTTGGGAGTTGGTCTGATAGAGACGGACGATCAGGCAGTGACCACGCAAGGAATCCAATGAAACAAAAGCGGACTCTCGGAACGCCTCGGTTGCTGGGCATCGTCTGGCCATTCATTGCCGTCGTGTTGTTTCAAGCCTTGCTGGGGGGCGTGAGTCTTTACGTCCTTTCTGCGGTTCGAGGGTATGTGGCAGGCGAAAGCCTCTGGTCCAAGGGCCAGAAAGACGCCATCTATTACCTCAACCTGTATGCCGACAGCCGAGACGAGGCGATTTACCTCAAATACCAGACGGCGATTGCCGTGCCTCAGGGTGGCCATCAGTTGCGTCTGGCGCTGGACAAGCAACCGCCCGACCTGCAAGCGGCGCGCGAAGGCATCCTCAAGGGCGGCAATCATCCGGACGATGTGTCCAGTCTGATCTGGCTGTACCTGAATTTCCGTCACTTCAGTTACCTGGAAACCGCCATCGACCGCTGGACGCTGGGCGATGCCTATCTGGTGGAGCTCGACGGCGTGGCGCAGGAGATGCATCAGCGCATCACTGCCAATGCCGCCACCGAGGCCGATATCCGGCGCTGGAAAGAGCGGATTTTTGCCATCAATGATGGCGTGACCCCGGCCGCCAAGGCGTTCAGCGATGCCTTGGGCGAAGGCTCGCGGATGATCCTGCGCCTGCTGCTGTTCACCAACCTTGCCACCGCGCTGGGCCTGATCGTGCTGGCACTGCTGCGTACCCGCAAATTGCTCAAGCAGCGGCACGCTTTCGCCGAAGCGCTGCAACTGGAAAAGGACCGCGCCCATGTCACCTTGCACTCGATTGGCGACGGGGTGATCACCACCGATGTGAGCGGGGCGATCGACTATATGAACCCGGCCGCCGAGGCGTTGACCCACTGGAAGGCCGAGCAGGCTGCCGGTCTCCCGCTGGCGGCGTTGTTCAACCTGCTGGATGACAACGCCCAGAATGAGGGGTTGACGCTGATCGAGCACATTCTCAGCGGCCAGCTCACGGGCGGCAGCGAGCATTCGAAGCTGATCCAGCGGCTGGATGGCAGCACCGTGTCAGTGACCCTGGTCGGCGCGCCGATCCGCAACGCCGGCAAGGTCAGCGGTACCGTGCTGGTGCTGCATGACATGACTCAGGAGCGGCAATACATCGCCAATCTGTCGTGGCAGGCCACTCACGATGCGCTGACCGGGCTGGCCAACCGTCGCGAGTTCGAATACCGCCTCGAACAGGCCCTGCACAACCTGACCCGGCAGCCGGGACGGCATGCGCTGATGTTCCTCGATCTCGATCAGTTCAAGCTGGTCAATGACACTTGCGGGCATGCGGCCGGCGATGAGTTGTTGCGGCATATCTGTGCGTTGCTGCAATCGGGCCTGCGCGAGGGCGACACCCTGGCGCGGCTGGGTGGGGACGAGTTCGGCATCCTGCTGGAGAACTGCGCGCCGGAGGCGGCCGAGAAAATCGCCGAGGGGCTGCGCCAGACCGTGCAGAACCTGCATTTCGTCTGGAAGGGCCGGCCGTTCCTGACCACTGTCAGCATCGGCCTGGTGCACGTCGCGCAAACCCCGACCACCCTCGAAGCCTCATTGCGGGCCGCCGACATGGCCTGCTACATGGCCAAGGAAAAGGGCCGCAACCGGGTGCAGGTCTATCACGCCGACGATTCGGAGCTGTCTCTGCGCTTCGGCGAGATGGCATGGGTACAGCGCCTGCACATGGCCCTGGAGGAAAACCGCTTCTGTCTCTACGCCCAGGAAATCGCTCCGCTGAATTCGGTTGCCGGAGGCTCCCGCGGGCACATCGAAATTCTGCTGCGCCTGCATGACGAAGCGGGTCGGATGATTCTCCCGGACAGTTTCATACCGGCGGCTGAGCGTTACGGTTTGATGACCTCATTGGATCGCTGGGTTGTGCAGAATGTATTTAAGGTTATTGCTCAATGTATTAACGAAGAGTGCGAAGGGCCTCTGGCAATGTGTGCGATTAATCTTTCAGGCATTACTATCGGAGATGACGCTTTTTTGCACTTTCTACGCGAGCAGTTTGATAACTACGGCATACCGCCTGAAATGATTTGTTTTGAAATTACAGAAACCAGTGCCATTGCAAATCTCGGTAGTGCAATCAGATTTATTAATGAACTCAAGGGCTTGGGTTGTTATTTTTCGCTCGATGACTTTTGTGCCGGAATGTCTTCATTCGCTTATTTGAAACATTTGCCTGTAGACTTCCTGAAGATCGACGGGAGTTTCGTAAAGGATATGCTGGACGACCCGATTAACCGTGCAATGGTCGAAGTGATCAATCACATCGGGCATGTCATGGGTAAGCAGACAATTGCCGAGTTTGTTGAAACGGCGCAGATCGAGCAGGCGTTGCTTGAAATCGGCGTGGATTACGCTCAGGGTTATGTTGTGGAACGCCCGCAGTTGTTTACCTGTGACAGTTTGCAAAGTCGGCCCGCCAGACCGCAGCCACTGTTATTCAAGGCGCCTGGCAAATTCCGTTGAAGTCTCTTGCCGATCCTTACAATCACAAATCAAAAGGAGCCGAACAGTGATCGACACATTCAACCGAACCGGACCACTCATGGAAGCTGCAAGTTATCCCGCCTGGGCGCAACAGTTGATCCAGGATTGCAGCGAGAGCAAACGCCGGGTTGTCGAACATGAACTTTATCTGCGCATGCGTGATAACAAGCTCAGCGCCAAAACCATGCGCCAGTACCTGATCGGGGGCTGGCCCGTCGTTGAGCAATTCGCCTTGTACATGGCGCAGAACCTCACCAAAACCAAATTCGCCCGTCACCCGGGTGAAGACATGGCGCGGCGCTGGTTGATGCGCAACATCCGCGTCGAACTCAACCATGCCGATTACTGGCTGCACTGGAGCCGGGCCCATGGGGTGAGCCTGGAAGATTTGCAGGCGCAGCAAGTGCCACCGGAGCTGCATGCTCTGAGCCATTGGTGCTGGCACACCAGTTCGGCGGATTCACTGATCGTGGCCATCGCAGCCACCAACTACGCCATCGAAGGCGCGACCGGGGAGTGGTCGGCGCTGGTGTGTTCGACGGGTGTCTATGCCGCCGCCTTCCCTGAAGAGGATCGCAAGCGGGCGATGAAGTGGCTGAAGATGCACGCCCAGTACGACGATGCCCACCCTTGGGAAGCGCTGGAGATCATCTGCACCCTGGCCGGGACGAACCCTAGCAAGGCCTTGCAGGTGGAACTGCGACAGGCGATTTGCAAGAGCTACGACTACATGTACCTGTTCCTGGAGCGCTGCATGCAGCTTGAGCTGTCGGAGCGGGTGATGGTCGGACGTGAGCGTCGGGCGCTGGTCGAGAGCTGATTTCGGCGACATCAATAAAAAACGGGAGCCTCGGCTCCCGTTTTTGTCGGCTGCAAAAAATCAGCCCGCCATGGTCAGGCGATTGCGACCCTCGCGCTTGGCGACATATAGCGCGCTGTCGGCGCGGCGCAGCAGGCTGTCGGCGGATTCGCCCGGCAACAGGGTCGAGCAGCCGAGGCTCACGGTGAGTTCGATCAATTGATTATTGGCGTAGTAATCCTGGGCCTGCGCTGCCTGACGCAGGCGCTCGCCGACCATGGCGGCCGCATCGCGAGCGGTGTTGGACAGCAGGATCAGAAACTCTTCGCCGCCATAGCGAAACACCATGTCGACATTGCGCAACTGGCCCTTGATCGATGCGGCTACGGCTTTGAGTACGTCATCGCCGGCGCCGTGGCCATGAAGGTCGTTGACCTGTTTGAAATGATCGATGTCCAGCATCAGCAACGACAGAGGTTGCAGGTGTCGGCGGGACATCTCGATTTCCCGTTGCAGCGTCTGCTCCATGGCAATGCGGTTGCCGGCACCGGTCAACGGATCACGCAAGGCGCTTTGCGTGGCGGCACGGTACAGCAGGGCATTGCGCATCGGATACAGCAGGGCCGACAGCAGCGACTCGAGATTGCCCAGTTCCTGTTCGCTGAAGCGCTGGTTGCGGCGGAATACCAGTTCACCCATGTGCTCGCCTTCGTGACTGAGGCTGTAACTGGCCGAGTGGTGTCCGCGGGCGCCGAATTCCAGGCGCAGGTCGCTGCCGCTGTGCACATAAGTCAGAGCGTCCAGCGGCACGAGGCGCTGAACTTCGCGGAAAAAAAGACCGAGGATGCGTTGTGGCTCGAGGCTGGTTTGCAGTTGCAGGCTCATTTGCTGGCGCAATTGCGCCAGGCTGACAGGTCGCGCCAGCAGAGACGGATGCTGACCAAAGCCCAGGCGTTGCAATTTGGCACTGTCGAAGTCAATTGCAGTGGTCTGGGAGGGTGATTTCATATGGCGTGAGCCCCTAAGCAGTAAGTCTGTCTTACAGGCTGGGTGAGAGCGGCTATGGGCTGCGCGTCATACTGATCCATCAGTCCCGTAGGACATTTGTCACAAGTTTAGTCTGCGCGATGACGATTAGTCAGCTATCGAATCGGTCCTCGCCCGACTGCCTTCACTCGGCGTGCTTTGAGGAAATGTAGAGCGAAAGTCGTGCCATACGGTTCATATTTTTTGAAAACCGTTTTGAATCAACAGGTTGGGGCTTTGTAGGCGGTAAAGATGATGGATATTTGACTGAGTTTGCGCTGCTCAGAGCGGCAATTGCATGCCGCGACGGGATTCCGCCACGGCAACAAATGCGACGTATGGCATTACTGGGCGTTGAAGGCCTGGCCATTGATACCGGTGCTGTCGGGGCCCATCAGGTACAGATAGACCGGCATGATCTCTTCCGGTGTCGGGTTGTTCAGCGGGTTTTCACCCGGGTAAGCCTGGGCGCGCATGCTGGTGCGGGTGGCACCCGGGTTGATGCTGTTGGAGCGCACCGGGGCCACGTTTTCGACTTCGTCGGCCAGGGTTTGCATCAAGCCTTCGGTGGCGAACTTCGACACGCCATAGGCGCCCCAGTAAGCACGACCCTTGCGCCCGACACTGCTGGAGGTGAAGACCACCGACGCGTCCTGCGACAGTTTGAGCAGCGGCAACAGCGTGCTGGTCAGCATGAAAGTGGCGTTGACGTTGACCTGCATGACGCGCATGAAGTTTTCACCGGACAACTGCTCGATCGGCGTGCGCGGGCCGATGATCGAGGCGTTGTGCAGCAGGCCGTCGAGGTGGCCGAACTCGGTCTCGATCATCGCCGCCAGCTCATCGTATTGATGGGGCAGGGCGGTTTCGAGGTTGAACGGGATTACGGCCGGCTGCGGATGCCCGGCCGCTTCGATCTCGTCGTAGACCTGGGTCAGGTTGGCTTCGGTCTTGCCCAGCAACAGCACGGTCGCGCCGTGGGCGGCGTAGGTCTTGGCGGCAGCCGCGCCGATGCCACGACCGGCACCGGTGACCAGAATGACCCGATCCTTGAGCAATTCGGGGCGAGCGGAGTAATCAAACATAAAAAACCTCATCAAGAGTCAGATCATTCCCACGTCGAGGCGTCGAACCGTCGGCGCGGGAATGCAGCCAATAACGCTCCGCGTCAGGCCTCAGCAGCTGCAAAGTGCGTTATCCAGCACCTTGCGCAGCTCCAGCGGATGATCCACCACCACGTCCGCGCCCCAGTGCCGAGGGTTGTCGTCCGGGTGAATGTAGCCATAGGTCACGGCAGCGGTCCTGGTGCCGGCGTCACGGCCGGATTCGATATCGCGCAGATCATCGCCGATAAACAGAACGGTTGACGGATCCAGATCAAGCATCTTGCAGGCGAGGATCAGCATCTCGGGATCCGGCTTGCTGTTCTTCACGTGATCCGGGCAGATCAGCAGTGCCGAGCGCTCGGCCAGCCCCAGTTGCTGCATGATCGGCTCGGCGAAGCGCAGCGGTTTGTTAGTGACCACGCCCCAGATCAGATTGGCTTTCTCGATGTCGGCCAGCAATTCGCCCATGCCCTCGAACAGCTTGCTGTGCACGGCGCAACCGACGAGGTAGCGCTCAAGGAACTCCAGGCGCAGTTCCTCGAAACCCGGCGACTCCGGATCCATCGAGAATGTCACCGCGACCATGGCCTTGGCACCGCCGGAAATTTCATCGCGGATGTGTTTGTCGTTCATGGGCGGCAAGCCACGATCCGCGCGCATCGCCTGGCAGATGGCGATGAAGTCCGGCGCGGTGTCGAGCAGAGTGCCGTCCATGTCGAAAAGGACTGCTCTGATGGCCATCGGCTTATTCCTCGCGCAGGGTCTGGATCATGTAGTTGACGTCAACGTCCGCCGACAGTTTGTAGTGCTTGGTCAGCGGGTTGTAGGTCAGACCGATGATGTCCTTGACGGTCAGGCCGGCCATGCGGCTCCAGGCGCCGAGCTCGGAAGGGCGGATGAATTTCTTGAAGTCGTGGGTGCCGCGCGGCAGCAGCTTCATGATGTATTCGGCGCCGACGATGGCGAACAGGTACGCCTTCGGGTTGCGGTTGATGGTGGAGAAGAACACCTGGCCGCCGGGCTTGACCATGCGGAAGCAGGCACGGATCACCGAGGATGGATCCGGTACGTGCTCGAGCATTTCCAGGCAGGTGACGACGTCGAACTGCTCGGGCATTTCTTCGGCCAGGGCTTCGGCGGTGATTTGCCGGTACTCGACGTTCACGCCGGACTCCAGCTGATGCAGTTGCGCGACCGCCAACGGCGCTTCGCCCATGTCGATGCCGGTCACGGTCGCGCCGCGCTGGGCCATGGCTTCGCTGAGGATGCCGCCGCCGCAACCGACGTCCAGAACCTTCTTGCCGGCCAGATTGACCCGCTCGTCAATCCAGTTGACCCGCAGCGGGTTGATGTCGTGCAGCGGTTTGAATTCGCTTTCGCGGTCCCACCAGCGATGGGCCAGGGCTTCGAATTTGGCGATTTCGGCGTGGTCGACGTTGCTCATGATTCAATCCTCTAAAACTTGAAAAAGGCTGTAGCCCCGGAGTTTGTCCCGGGGTGTTTACGATTCGGTGTGGCCACTGATGCGTCGGCCCCAGGCTCGGGCGGTTTCGCCGAGCTGTTGTTCGTCAAGGCGGGTCAGGCGGCGGTTGTCGAGCAACTGCTTGCCGGCAACCCACAGGTGTTTCACGCAGTCGCGGCCGGTGGCGTAAATAAGCTGCGAGACCGGGTCATAGACCGGTTGCTGCGCCAGGCCGGACAGGTCGAAGGCGACGATGTCTGCCGCCTTGCCGAGTTCCAGCGAGCCGGTCTCGGCTTCGATCCCCAAGGCCCGCGCGCCGTTCAGCGTGGCCATGCGCAGCGCCCGGTGGGCGTCCAGCGCGGTGGCCGAGCCGGCGACAGCTTTGGCCAGCAATGCAGCGGTGCGGGTTTCGCCCAGCAGGTCCAGATCGTTGTTGCTCGCCGCGCCATCGGTGCCGACGGCCACGTTGACCCCGGCCTGCCACAGGCGCTCCACCGGGCAGAAACCGCTGGCCAGTTTCAGGTTCGACTCCGGGCAGTGGATCACGCTGGTGTTGCTTTCTACCAGCAACGCCAGGTCGTCATCGCAGATCTGGGTCATGTGCACGGCCTGGAAGCGCGGGCCGAGCAGGCCGAGGCGACCGAGCCGGGCCAGCGGGCGTTCGCCGCGCTGTTCGACTGCTTGCTGTACTTCGAAAGCGGTTTCGTGGACGTGCATGTGGATCGAGGCGTCCAGTTCTTCGGCGATCACACGGATTTTTTCCAGGTTCTCATCGCCAACCGTGTAGGGTGCATGAGGGCCGAAAGTGATCTTGATGCGCTCGTGATGCTTGAGGTCGCCGAACAGTTCGACACCCTGACGAATGGCTTCATCGGCGCTGGCGGCCCCCGGAATCGGGAAGTCGAGGATCGGAATCGCAATCTGTGCGCGGATTCCGCTGTTGTGTACGCGCTCGCTGGCAACCTTCGGGAAGAAGTACATGTCCGAAAAACAGGTGATGCCACCTTTTATCTGTTCGGCGATGGCCAGATCGGTGCCGTCACGCACAAAATCTTCATCGACCCATTTGCCCTCGGCCGGCCAGATGTGGTTTTCCAGCCAGGTCATCAGCGGCAGATCGTCGGCCAGGCCCCGAAACAGCGTCATCGCGGCGTGGCCGTGGGCGTTGATCAGGCCGGGGCTGATCAGGACGTCTGGCAGTTCGTGGACTTCGGCGGCGTTACACTTCAGCGCTTCGGCACGCGGGCCGATAAACACGATGCGGCCGTCGCGGATGCCCAGGCCATGCTCCTTGAGCACAACGCCTGCAGGTTCGACGGGTACCAGCCAGGTCGGCAGCAATAATAAGTCGAGCGCAACGGCAGGTTTCGGCATCGAGGGTCGGTTCCAGTGCTTTTGTAAAGGATGGCGAAGTATACCCGAGCGTCTTCGCGGGGGGATCGCTATAATCGGCGGCTTTTGTTCATGAGTGCGGGGTGAGGGATGCGCGATCGACTATTGGCTGCGGAGAAAGTAAAGGCCATCGATTGGCGTGATGGCGCGCTCCACCTGCTGGATCAGCGCGTTTTGCCGTTCGAGGAAAATTGGATCGCCTACACCAGCGCCGCCGGCGTGGCCGAGGCGATTCGTTCGATGGTAGTGCGCGGTGCGCCGGCCATCGGCATCAGTGCAGCCTACGGCATCGTGCTGGCCGCCCGTGCCCGGATTGCCGAAGGTGGCGACTGGTACGCGGCGCTGGAAGAGGATTTCATGCTGCTGGCCGATTCCCGGCCGACGGCGGTGAATCTGTTCTGGGCGTTGAACCGCATGCATGACCGGCTGGACCGGTTGAAAGAAAACGCCGATCCGCTGGCGACGCTGGAGGCCGAAGCCATTGCCATCCATGAAAGCGATCGCGAAGCCAACCTGACCATGGCTCAGCTCGGCGTTGATCTGATTCGCAAGCATCAGGGCAATGCTCAGGCCATTCTGACGCACTGCAACACCGGCGCCCTGGCCACCGGCGGTTTCGGCACGGCACTCGGAGTGATTCGCGCAGCATTCATCGAGGGTATGGTCGAGCGCGTCTACGCCGACGAAACCCGGCCGTGGCTGCAGGGCTCGCGCCTGACCGCGTGGGAACTGGCCAACGAAGGCATTCCGGTGACCCTGAACGCTGACTCCGCCGCTGCGCACATCATGAAAACCAAAGGCGTGACCTGGGTGATCGTCGGCGCCGATCGGATCACTGCCAACGGCGACGTGGCGAACAAGATTGGCACCTATCAACTGGCAGTCAACGCCATGCACCATGGCGTTCGTTTCATGGTGGTGGCGCCGAGTTCGACCATCGACATGAATCTGGCCAGCGGTGATGACATCCCGATCGAAGAGCGCGCCGGCGCCGAATTGCTGGAAGTTGGCGGCAAGCGCGTCGGCGCTGAAGTTGAAGCGTTCAACCCGGTGTTTGACGTGACCCCGGCAGACCTGATCGATGCGATCGTCACCGAGAAAGGCATCGTAGAGCGCCCGGATACCGCGAAAATGGCGCAGTTGATGTGCCGCAAGCGCCTGCATTGATTGACTCTGGCCTCTGTTCGGACGCTATCGCTGGCAAGCCAGCTCCCACAGGTTTTGTGCATGCCGCCGATTTTGTGGGAGCTGCGGTGCGACGACTCGACGTGCCAGCGATGAGGCCATAAATGTCAATAAACATCCCCAAACCTGACCTCAAATTTGCATTCAGGGAAGCTCTGAGCCTCTCTCGTCCCCGTTAAGCCTGTCATCGGTCATCTAACTATGCTCCATGCGCATCTGGGGGATAGGTGCGTGGCGGCTCTTGTGATAACATCCGGCGTTTTCCGAGGCAGTCCCACGGGGTTGTCTTCACTGCGCAAATCCAGGGTCAACTTGTCGATTTGTCGTAAGTCGGCGCATGGCACTCGGCCTGCATCGACGAGCTTCGTGCGTCCCCTATGGATATGGCGAAGTTTCACCAGAAAAAGGAATCAGGCTTCTCATGGGCGAACTGGCCAAAGAAATCCTCCCGGTCAATATCGAAGACGAGCTGAAACAGTCCTATCTCGACTACGCGATGAGCGTGATCGTCGGCCGTGCACTGCCGGATGCGCGCGATGGCTTGAAGCCCGTGCACCGTCGCGTGCTGTTCGCGATGAGCGAGCTGGGCAACGACTTCAACAAGCCGTACAAGAAATCTGCCCGTGTCGTCGGCGACGTGATCGGTAAGTATCACCCGCACGGTGATACCGCGGTGTACGACACTATCGTCCGCATGGCGCAGCCTTTCTCCTTGCGTTACCTGCTGGTCGACGGCCAGGGCAACTTCGGTTCGGTGGACGGCGACAACGCCGCGGCCATGCGATACACCGAAGTGCGCATGACCAAGCTGGCGCACGAGCTGCTGGCCGACCTGCACAAGGAAACCGTGGACTGGGTGCCGAACTACGACGGCACCGAACTGATCCCCGCAGTCATGCCGACCCGCGTGCCGAACCTGCTGGTCAACGGTTCCAGCGGTATCGCCGTGGGCATGGCAACCAACATTCCGCCGCACAACCTCGGTGAAGTCATCGACGGTTGCCTGGCCCTCATCGACAACCCTGAGCTGACCGTCGATGAGCTGATGCAATACATCCCCGGTCCGGACTTCCCGACGGCCGCGATCATCAACGGTCGCGCCGGCATCATTGAAGCCTACCGCACGGGTCGCGGCCGCATTTACATGCGCGCCCGTTCGATCATTGAAGACATCGACAAGGTCGGTGGCCGTCAGCAGATCGTCATCACTGAACTCCCTTATCAGCTGAACAAGGCGCGTCTGATCGAGAAGATCGCCGAGCTGGTAAAAGAGAAGAAACTCGAAGGCATCACCGAGCTGCGCGACGAGTCCGACAAGGACGGTATGCGCGTCGTGATCGAGCTGCGCCGCGGCGAAGTGCCTGAGGTGATCCTCAACAACCTCTACGCCCAGACCCAGCTGCAATCGGTATTCGGCATCAACATCGTTGCGCTGATCGACGGCCGCCCACGGATCCTGAACCTCAAGGACCTGCTGGAAGCCTTCGTCCGTCACCGTCGTGAAGTGGTTACCCGCCGCACGGTGTTCGAACTGCGCAAGGCGCGCGAGCGTGGTCACATTCTCGAAGGTCAGGCCGTCGCCCTGTCGAACATCGACCCGGTCATTGCCCTGATCAAGGCCTCGCCGACCCCGTCGGAAGCCAAGGAAGCGCTGGTCAGCACGCCGTGGGAATCCAGTGCGGTGATGACCATGGTCGAGCGCGCCGGTGCCGATTCGTGCCGTCCGGAAAACCTCGACCCGCAATACGGCCTGCGCGACGGCAAGTACTTCCTGTCGCCGGAACAGGCGCAAGCCATTCTGGAGCTGCGTCTGCACCGTCTGACCGGTCTGGAGCACGAAAAGCTGCTGGCCGAGTATCAAGAGATCCTCAACCAGATCGGCGAGCTGATCCGCATCCTCAACAGCGCCACGCGCCTGATGGAAGTGATTCGCGAAGAGCTGGAAGTGATCCGCGCCGAATACGGCGACGTGCGCCGCACCGAAATCCTCGATGCCCGTCTCGACCTGACCCTGGGCGACATGATCCCGGAAGAAGAGCGCGTCGTGACCATCTCCCACGGCGGTTATGCCAAGACCCAGCCGCTGGCTGCGTATCAGGCCCAGCGACGTGGCGGTAAAGGCAAATCGGCTACCGGCGTCAAGGATGAGGACTACATCGCTCACCTGCTGGTTGCCAACAGCCATACCACGCTGCTGCTGTTCTCCAGCAAGGGCAAGGTGTACTGGCTGAAAACCTACGAAATCCCGGAAGCATCCCGTGCTGCCCGTGGTCGTCCGCTGGTCAACCTGCTGCCGCTGGATGACGGTGAATACATCACCACCATGCTGCCGGTCGAGGAATACACCGAAGGTCACTACATTTTCATGGCCACCGCCAACGGCACCGTGAAGAAGACTCCACTGGAATCCTTCAGCCGTCAGCGCAGCGTCGGTCTGATCGCGCTGGAGCTGGACGAAGGCGACGTGCTGATTTCCGCAGCCATCACCGATGGCGCGCGTGAAGTGATGCTGTTCTCCGACGGCGGCAAGGTGACTCGCTTCAAGGAATCCGACGTTCGTGCCATGGGCCGTACCGCTCGTGGTGTGCGCGGCATGCGTCTGCCAGAAGGGCAGAAGCTGATTTCGATGCTGATCCCGGAAGAAGGCAGCCAGATCCTCACCGCTTCCGAGCGTGGTTATGGCAAGCGCACCGCGATCACCGAGTTCCCTGAGTACAAGCGTGGCGGTCAGGGCGTGATCGCCATGGTCAGCAACGAGCGTAACGGCCGTCTGGTCGGTGCAGTTCAGGTGCTCGACGGCGAGGAGATCATGCTGATTTCCGACCAGGGCACACTGGTGCGTACCCGTGTCGACGAAGTTTCCAGCCTGGGTCGTAACACCCAGGGTGTGACCCTGATCAAACTGGCCAAGGATGAAACCCTGGTCGGTCTGGAGCGAGTCCAGGAACCGTCGGAAGTCGAAGGTGACGAGCTGGAAGGTGAAGAAGGTGTCGAGCTGGAACAAGGCGTGACCGGCGCCGAACCGGACGATGCGGTCGATAACCTGCAGGCGGACGCCGCAGACGAAGAAGAGTCGCAAGACTAACCAAATCGTAGCAGGGCAGAGTGTTTGCTCTGTCCGCTACCGTGATTGCATAGCGAGAGTGGATGTGAGCAAACGAGCCTTTAACTTCTGCGCAGGTCCCGCTGCGCTGCCTGAAGCTGTCCTGTTGCGTGCCCAGTCCGAGATGCTCGACTGGCATGGCAAGGGTCTGTCGGTCATGGAAATGAGCCATCGCAGTGATGACTACGTGGCCATCGCCGAAAAGGCCGAACAAGACCTGCGCGACCTGCTGTCCATCCCCTCCAATTACAAAGTGCTGTTCCTGCAGGGCGGTGCGAGCCAGCAGTTCGCCGAGATTCCGCTGAACCTGCTGCCCGAGAACGGCACTGCCGACTATGTCGAAACCGGCATCTGGTCGAAGAAAGCCATCGAGGAAGCGCGTCGCTTCGGCAACGTCAACGTCGCTGCCAGCGCCAAGCCTTATGACTACCTGGCCATCCCTGGTCAGAACGAGTGGGAGCTGACCCCGGGTGCGGCCTATCTGCATTACGCGTCGAACGAAACCATCGGCGGCCTGCAGTTCGACTGGGTTCCCGAGGCCGGTGACGTTCCGCTGGTGGTCGACATGTCCTCTGACATCCTCTCGCGTCCCATCGATGTGTCGCAGTACGGCCTGATTTATGCCGGCGCACAGAAGAACATCGGCCCGAGTGGTCTCGTCGTTGTGATCGTTCGTGAGGATCTGCTGGGTCGTGCCCGCAGTTCGTGCCCGACCATGCTCGACTACAAGGTTTCGGCCGACAACGGTTCGATGTACAACACGCCGGCCACCTATTCCTGGTACCTCTCGGGTCTGGTCTTCGAGTGGCTGAAGGAGCAGGGCGGCGTCGCCGCGATGGAGCAGCGCAACAAGGCGAAGAAAGATCGCCTGTACGGCTTCATCGACAACAGCGACTTCTATACCAACCCGATCAGCACCAACGCCCGCTCGTGGATGAACGTGCCGTTCCGTCTGGCTGACGAACGTCTGGACAAAGCGTTCCTGGCTGGCGCCGACGCCCGTGGCCTGCTCAACCTCAAGGGCCATCGTTCGGTCGGCGGCATGCGTGCCTCGATCTACAACGCCCTGGGGCTGGACGCCGTCGAAGCCCTGGTTGGCTACATGGCTGAATTCGAGAAGGAGCATTCCTGATGTCCGAGCAGGAGCTCAAGGCGCTGCGCGTTCGCATCGACAACCTGGATGAGAAAATCCTCCAGTTGATCAGCGATCGCGCGCGCTGTGCCGAAGAGGTTGCCCGGGTCAAGATGGCCAGTCTGGCCGAGGGCGAGCAGCCGGTGTTCTATCGTCCCGAGCGTGAGGCGCAGGTCCTCAAGCGCGTGATGGAGCGCAACAAGGGGCCGCTGGGCAATGAAGAGATGGCGCGCTTGTTCCGCGAAATCATGTCTTCGTGCCTGGCCCTCGAGAACCCGCTGAAAGTCGCTTATCTCGGTCCGGAAGGCACCTTCACCCAGGCGGCGGCGATGAAGCACTTCGGGCACGCGGTGATCAGCAAGCCGATGGCGGCGATCGACGAAGTGTTCCGTGAAGTGGCGGCTGGTGCGGTGAATTTCGGCGTGGTGCCGGTGGAGAACTCCACCGAAGGCGCGGTCAACCACACCCTCGACAGCTTCCTCGAGCACGACATGGTGATCTGCGGTGAAGTCGAGCTGCGGATTCACCACCACCTGCTGGTCGGTGAAAACACCAAGACCGACAGCATCAGCCGCATCTATTCCCACGCCCAGTCGCTGGCCCAGTGCCGCAAATGGCTGGATGCCCATTACCCGAATGTCGAGCGTGTGGCGGTGTCCAGCAACGCCGAAGCGGCCAAGCGGGTCAAGGGTGAGTGGAACTCGGCGGCGATCGCCGGTGACATGGCGGCCGGGCTGTACGGCCTGACGCGTCTGGCCGAGAAGATCGAGGATCGTCCGGACAACTCCACGCGCTTCCTGATGATCGGTAACCAGGAAGTGCCGCCGACCGGCGACGACAAAACTTCGATCATCGTGTCGATGAGCAACAAACCCGGCGCGCTCCATGAGCTGCTGGTGCCGTTCCATGACAACGGGATCGACCTGACCCGGATCGAAACCCGTCCATCGCGCAGCGGTAAGTGGACCTACGTGTTCTTCATCGACTTCGTCGGTCACCACCGTGATCCGCTGATCAAAGGTGTACTGGAAAAGATCAGTCAGGAAGCAGTAGCACTCAAGGTGCTGGGTTCCTACCCGAAAGCAGTTCTTTAAGGGGTGGTAGCAATGAGTGGCAACTTCCTCGCTCTGGCACAGCCGGGCGTGCAACAACTTTCGCCATACGTGCCGGGCAAGCCCGTGGACGAGCTGGCGCGCGAGCTGGACCTGGATCCGGCAAGCATCGTCAAACTGGCAAGCAACGAAAACCCGTTGGGCGCAAGTCCGAAAGCGCTGGCCGCGATCCGCGAAGCGCTGGACGAGTTGACCCGCTACCCGGACGGCAACGGCTTCGCACTCAAATCCCTGCTGGCCGAACAGTGTCGCGTCGAGCTGAACCAGGTGACGCTGGGCAATGGCTCCAACGACATTCTCGAACTGGTGGCGCGTGCCTATCTGGCGCCGGGCCTGAATGCGGTGTTCAGTGAGCACGCGTTCGCGGTCTACCCGATCGCGACCCAGGCGGTCGGCGCTCAGGCCAAGGTCGTTCCGGCCAAGGATTGGGGCCATGACCTGCCGGCCATGCTGGCGGCCATCGACGCCAATACTCGCGTCGTGTTCATCGCCAACCCGAACAACCCGACCGGTACCTGGTTCGGCGCTGAAGCGCTGGATGAGTTCCTGCAGGACGTGCCTGAGCATGTGCTGGTGGTACTGGACGAAGCCTACATCGAATATGCCGAAGGCAGCGATCTGCCGGATGGCCTGGACTTCCTCGCGGCTTACCCGAACCTGCTGGTCTCGCGCACCTTCTCCAAGGCCTACGGTCTGGCGGCGCTGCGCGTTGGCTATGGTCTGTCCACTCCGGTAGTGGCAGACGTGCTGAACCGTGTACGCCAGCCGTTCAACGTCAACAGCCTGGCCTTGGCCGCGGCCTGTGCGGCGCTGAAGGACGAGGAATATCTGGCGCAGAGCCGTCAGCTCAATGAGTCCGGCATGCAACAGCTGGAAGCGGGTTTTCGCGAGCTGGGTCTGAGCTGGATTCCGTCCAAGGGCAACTTTATCTGCGTCGATCTCGGCCAGGTGGCGGCTCCGGTGTTCCAGGGCCTGCTGCGCGAAGGCGTGATCGTGCGTCCGGTGGCCAACTACGGCATGCCGAACCATCTGCGAGTGACCATTGGTCTGCCGGCGGAAAACAGCCGCTTCCTTGAAGCGCTGCGCAAGGTTCTGGCTCGTGGGTGATGTCACTGCGCTGCAATCTGCTGCACCTATGATCGGGCGCCTGGTGGTGGTCGGTCTGGGGTTGATCGGTGGTTCGTTTGCCAAAGGCTTGCGTGAAAGCGGTGTGTGCCGCGAAGTGGTCGGCGTTGATCTCGACCCGCAATCGCGCAAGCTGGCGGTCGAGTTGGGCGTGGTGGATCGCTGCGAAGACGATCTGGTGGCCGCTTGCCAGGGCGCGGACGTGATCCAGTTGGCGGTGCCGATCCTGGCCATGGAAAAAGTGCTGGCTCGTCTGGCCGGCATGGATCTTGGGCAGGCAATCCTGACGGACGTCGGCAGCGCCAAGGGCAATGTGGTGCGCGCGGCGACCGAAGCGTTTGGCGGCATGCCGACGCGTTTCGTACCGGGGCATCCGATTGCCGGTTCCGAGCAGAGCGGGGTGGAAGCCTCCAACTCGGAGCTGTTCCGCCGTCATAAAGTGATTTTGACCCCGCTGGAGCAGACCGATCCGTCTGCCGTGGCGGTGGTTGATCGCTTGTGGCGCGAGCTGGGCGCCGACGTCGAGCACATGCAGGTCGAGCGTCACGATGAAGTGCTGGCCGCGACCAGCCATCTGCCGCACTTGCTGGCCTTCGGTCTGGTCGATTCGTTGGCCAAGCGCAATGAAAATCTTGAGATCTTCCGTTACGCTGCGGGCGGTTTCCGTGATTTCACAAGAATTGCCGGAAGCGACCCGGTCATGTGGCATGACATCTTTCTCGCCAACCGCGAGGCTGTCCTGCGCACACTCGATACATTTCGCAGCGACCTCGACGCCTTGCGCGACGCGGTCGATGCAGGGGATGGGCACCAATTGTTGGGCGTCTTCACGCGCGCCCGGGTTGCCCGCGAGCATTTCAGTAAAATCCTGGCCCGCAGGGCCTATGTGGACGCTATGAATTCCAACGATCTGATCTTCCTGGCTCAACCTGGTGGCCGCCTCTCCGGTCGGATTCGCGTACCGGGTGACAAATCGATTTCCCACCGTTCGATCATGCTCGGTTCGCTGGCTGAAGGCGTCACCGAAGTCGAAGGCTTCCTCGAGGGTGAAGACGCCCTGGCGACCTTGCAGGCGTTCCGCGACATGGGCGTGGTCATCGAAGGCCCGCATCACGGCCGTGTGACCATCCACGGTGTCGGCCTGCATGGCCTGAAACCTGCGCCGGGCCCGATCTATCTGGGCAACTCCGGTACTTCGATGCGCCTGCTGTCCGGCCTGCTGGCCGCGCAGGACTTCGACAGCACCCTGACCGGTGACGCGTCGCTGTCCAAACGCCCGATGAATCGCGTCGCCAACCCGCTGCGGGAAATGGGTGCCGTGATCGAAACCGCTGCCGACGGTCGTCCGCCGATGACCATTCGTGGCGGTCACAAGCTCAAAGGCCTGACCTACACCATGCCGATGGCCAGTGCCCAGGTTAAATCCTGCCTGTTGCTGGCGGGTCTGTACGCCGAAGGCAAGACCACCGTGACCGAGCCGGCTCCGACTCGTGACCACACCGAGCGCATGCTGCGCGGCTTTGGCTATCCGGTGAGCGTTGACGGCGCGACTGCGTCCGTCGAGTCCGGTGGCAAGCTGGCTGCGACCCACATCGAAGTGCCGGGTGATATCTCGTCGTCGGCGTTCTTCCTGGTGGCAGCGTCGATCGCTGAAGGTTCGGAGCTGGTGCTCGAACACGTCGGCATCAACCCGACCCGTACTGGCGTAATCGACATCCTGCGCCTGATGGGCGCCGACATCACCCTGGAAAACCAGCGTGAAGTAGGCGGCGAACCAGTAGCGGATCTTCGCGTGCGGGCAGCTAAACTCAAGGGTATCGAGATTCCGGAGGCGCTGGTTCCTCTGGCCATCGACGAATTCCCGGTGCTGTTCGTGGCTGCGGCCTGTGCCGAAGGGCGCACCGTGCTGACCGGCGCCGAGGAGCTGCGGGTCAAGGAGTCGGACCGTATCCAGGTCATGGCGGACGGTTTGCTGGCGCTGGGCGTCAAGTGCGAGCCGACCCCGGACGGCATCATCATCGACGGCGGCCAGATCGGCGGCGGCGAAGTGCATGGTCATGGCGATCACCGCATCGCGATGGCTTTCAGCGTGGCCTCGCTGCGCGCCACTGCACCGATCCGCATCCATGATTGCGCCAACGTCGCGACGTCGTTCCCGAACTTCCTGGCGCTGTGCGCGCAGGTCGGCATTCGTGTGGCGCAAGAGGCTCAGTCGTGAACAACATTGCACCGGTCATCACCATCGATGGGCCAAGCGGCTCGGGCAAAGGCACCGTAGCCGGGATTCTGGCCAAGCGTCTGGGCTGGAATCTGCTGGATTCCGGCGCGCTGTATCGCCTGCTGGCGTTTGCTGCGCACAATCATGGTGTCGACCTGACCAATGAAGAGCTGCTGAAGAAACTGGCCGCTCATCTGGATGTGCAGTTCATCGCCGCGACCGACGGTCAGTTGCAGCGCATCATTCTGGAAGGTGACGAAGTCAGCGATGTCATTCGCACCGAGAGCGTCGGCTCCGGCGCTTCCCAGGTGGCTGCATTGCCGGCCGTTCGCGAGGCGCTGCTGCAGCGCCAGCGCGCTTTCCAGGAAGTGCCTGGTCTGGTGGCCGATGGTCGCGACATGGGAACGGTGGTTTTTCCGAACGCACCCTTGAAGATTTTCCTGACCGCCAGTGCCGAGGAGCGGGCGCGCCGTCGATATTTGCAGTTGAAGGGCAAAGTCGAGGGTGTTAGTCTGTCGAGTCTGCTAGATGAGATCCGTGCGCGCGATGAGCGTGATACCCAGCGAGCGGTGGCCCCGCTCAAGCCGGCGGCCGACGCGATACTGCTGGATTCCACGGAGTTGTCCATCGATCAGGTGCTTGAACGCATCATGAGCGAGATTGCCATTCGCGATATCGCCGGGTGACCAGGAAGGCCGCAGGGGACCAGTCATAGTCCTGCGGTGGCTTCCTTTACATGAAACTGACCCGCATCGTCTGGGATGTGGAGATGGGCGTATTTTTCGCCCTAATCAACAGGAATTAAAATGAGCGAAAGCTTTGCGGAACTCTTTGAAGAAAGCCTGAAGACTCTGAACCTTCAGACAGGCTCCATCATCACCGGCGTTATCGTTGATATTGACGACAGAAATGGCTGGGTTACCGTTCATGCGGGCCTGAAGTCTGAAGCGCTCATCCCGCTTGAGCAGTTCTACAACGAAGCTGGCGAACTGACCATCAACGTCGGTGACGAAACTCACGTTGCTCTGGACTCGGTTGAAGACGGTTTCGGTGAAACCAAGCTGTCCCGTGAAAAAGCCAAGCGCGCTGAATGCTGGATCGTTCTGGAAGCAGCCTTCGCAGCTGAGGAAGTGGTCAAGGGCGTTATCAACGGTAAGGTTAAAGGCGGCTTCACTGTCGACGTTAACGGCATCCGTGCGTTCCTGCCAGGTTCCCTGGTTGACGTCCGTCCAGTGCGCGACACCACGCACCTGGAAGGCAAAGAGCTGGAATTCAAGGTCATCAAGCTGGATCAGAAGCGCAACAACGTTGTCGTTTCCCGTCGCAGCGTCCTGGAAGCCGAGAACTCCGCCGAGCGTGAAGCTCTGCTGGAATCCCTGCAGGAAGGCCAGCAAGTCAAAGGTATCGTCAAAAACCTCACCGATTACGGCGCATTCGTCGATCTGGGTGGCGTGGACGGCCTGCTGCACATCACCGACATGGCCTGGAAGCGCATCAAGCATCCTTCCGAGATCGTCAACGTTGGTGACGAGATTGACGTCAAGGTTCTGAAATACGATCGCGAACGCAACCGTGTTTCCCTGGGCCTGAAGCAACTGGGCGAAGATCCATGGGTTGCTATCAAAGCCCGTTACCCAGAAGGCACTCGCGTTACCGCTCGCGTAACCAACCTGACCGACTACGGCTGCTTCGCTGAGCTGGAAGAAGGCGTTGAAGGTCTGGTACACGTTTCGGAAATGGACTGGACCAACAAGAACATCCACCCTTCGAAAGTCGTACAAGTCGGCGACGAAGTGGAAGTCATGGTTCTGGATATCGACGAAGAGCGTCGTCGTATCTCCCTGGGCATCAAGCAGTGCAAGTCGAACCCATGGGAAGACTTCTCTGGCCAGTTCAACAAGGGCGACAAGATCTCCGGCACCATCAAGTCGATCACCGATTTCGGTATCTTCATTGGTCTGGACGGCGGCATCGACGGTCTGGTTCACCTGTCCGACATCTCCTGGAACGAAACCGGCGAAGAAGCCGTGCGTCGTTACAAGAAGGGCGACGAGCTGGACACCGTTATCCTGTCGGTTGACCCGGAGCGTGAGCGTATCTCCCTGGGTATCAAGCAACTGGAAAGCGATCCGTTCTCCGAGTACGTCTCGGTTAACGACAAAGGCGCAATCGTTACTGGCACCGTGAAAGAAGTTGACGCCAAAGGCGCCATCATCGTTCTGGCCGACGATATCGAAGCGACTCTGAAAGCCTCCGAAATCAGCCGTGACCGCGTTGAAGACGCGCGCAACGTTCTGAAAGAAGGCCAGCAAGTAGAAGCCAAGATCATCAGCGTTGATCGTAAGAGCCGCGTAATCCAGCTGTCGATCAAATCGAAAGACGATGCTGAAGAGAAAGAAGCCATCCAGAGCCTGAAAGCAGCTCCGGAAGGTGAAGCAGCTGACACCACCATGGCGGCACTGCTGCGTCAAGCAATGGCCAAACAGAACTGAGTTCTGTCTGATCATTAAAAAAAGGGCGACTTCGGTCGCCCTTTTTTGTGCCTGTGATTTATTTGGCGTCATGCTGTGCGTTGTCCCGGTGAAACCATTCCCTTTGTGCGGCGGTCTGTTTCTTTAATCGGATCAATCGTCTATTCGCGTCTAGGCTTAGTCTGAAGATCGCAGTAGTCGGGCAGGTGCCTGGCATAAGGATGTGAATGAACAAGTTTATAGTTCTGTTGGGTGTGTTGGTGTTGGCAGGGTGTACTACCAGCGCCAAGACCCATGCGGTGCGCGGAGTTAGCGGCATCGAAGTCGATTGCTCGGGTTTGGGGTCGGGCTGGGAGAGGTGTCAGAAGCGCGCAGCCAAGGAGTGCAAGGGTGCGGGTTATAAGGTGATTACGCGATCTGATTATGCCCGGGATGAGGATGAGTTTCCCTTTGGCTTTAATCCTGCCGGTTACGTAACTCGAACAATGCTGGTGATTTGTCGGTGAGTGAGCGTTGGCCTGCTTGCGATCCGATGCCCTGAAAATGGGCGTTTCGGCGAGCGGAAAGATATGTCAAGCCCTGGGCTGTTCAAAATCTTCAGGGCGTGCTAAAACCTTTCAAGCGCTGATCTAGCTGCTTGAAAAAGAAGGGAAAAATATGACGAAGTCGGAGTTGATCGAACGAATTGTCACCCATCAGGGGCTGCTCTCATCCAAGGATGTGGAGCTGGCCATCAAGACTATGCTTGAACAAATGTCCCAATGCCTGGCCACCGGCGATCGCATCGAGATCCGTGGTTTTGGCAGCTTTTCCTTGCACTATCGTGCGCCGCGTGTGGGGCGTAACCCGAAAACCGGCCAGTCCGTCAGCCTTGATGGAAAATTCGTTCCGCATTTCAAGCCAGGCAAAGAGCTGAGAGATCGCGTGAATGAAGAAGAGGAGGAGGGGGTTTGACGGTCACCGTTATGCGAGGAGCCGCTCATGAGTAATCTCAAGCGCATTTTGTTTTCAGTTTTAATTCTATTGGTTGTATTGGCGATCCTTGCGTTCGTTCTCGAAAATCAGCAATCGGTCTCCCTGTTATTTCTTGGTTGGGCAGGACCACAACTTCCTATATCAGTGATTGCGGTTGGTGCATTTCTGGTGGGTATGCTGATCGGGCCGGTTTTTGGCTGGTTTCTGGGACGTTCGTCCAGGGCCTTACGCAAGCGTCTGGTCTGATTGCAACATGGAAGGAAAGGCGAACTAAACTTTAGCCACAGCTTGTCTATATCCATTAGTAAAACGTTCATTAAGCTGTAAAATGCTGTGCTTGTCCGATAGTGACGTATTCCCACATCGGTACAGACTGACTCTGTCAGAAGTCACAGCTAGCTGATGGCTTTTGCATTCATGGATTAGACAGCGCTCGGTTGGCAGCCCTGTCAGCAACTCAAGGGTATGGTTTCGCGTGAAAATTCTAGTAACCGGCGGCGCCGGGTTTATCGGCTCAGCTGTTATCCGTCATATCATCTCCAATACTACCGACGCAGTGGTAAACGTCGACAAGCTGACGTATGCCGGTAACCTTGAGTCGCTGGCCGAAGTCAGCGGAAACTCGCGTTACACATTTGAGCGCGTCGATATCTGCGATCGTGAGCAGATCGACCGCGTTCTGAAGGAGCATCAACCGGATGCAATCATGCACTTGGCGGCAGAGTCCCATGTAGATCGCTCTATTTCCGGTCCTTCCGAGTTCATCCAGACCAACATCATCGGTACTTACACCTTGCTGGAAGCCGCGCGCCATTACTGGGCGGCGCTGGATGATGCCCGCAAGGCCGCTTTCCGCTTCCACCATATTTCGACGGATGAAGTTTACGGCGATCTGGAAGGCCCGGAAGATCTCTTCACGGAAACCACCCCGTATCAGCCAAGCTCGCCGTACTCGGCCAGTAAAGCCAGTTCCGATCACCTGGTCCGCGCCTGGGCTCGTACATATGGTTTGCCGACGCTGGTCACCAATTGCTCGAATAACTATGGTCCTTGCCACTTCCCCGAGAAATTGATCCCGTTGATCATTCTCAATGCCCTGGAAGGCAAGCCGCTGCCTGTCTATGGCAAAGGTAATCAGGTTCGCGATTGGTTGTATGTCGAAGATCACGCTCGCGCGCTGTACAAGGTTGTTACAGAAGGCGTCATCGGTGAGACCTACAACATCGGCGGCCATAACGAGAAACAAAACATTGAAGTAGTTAATACACTGTGTGCACTACTCGATGAATTGCGCCCGAATTCCGCACACCGCCCGCACGCGAGCCTGATCACCTACGTTCAGGATCGCCCGGGTCATGATCAGCGTTATGCCATCGACGCCAGCAAAATCCAGCGCGAGCTGGGCTGGACGCCAGAAGAGACCTTCGAAACAGGTATCCGCAAAACAGTTGAGTGGTATCTGAATAACTCTGAGTGGGTGTCGCACGTGAAGAGCGGTGCCTATCAGCAATGGATCGATCAGAACTACGCAGATCGCTCTGACAAGGCATGAAAATTCTCCTGTTGGGCAAAAATGGCCAGGTAGGTTGGGAGCTGCAGCGTTCGCTATCGCCACTGGGCGAGCTGATAGCGCTTGATCGCCATGCCGATGATGGATTATGCGGCGACTTGTCCAATCTGGAGGCGCTTCGCGTCACAATTCGAAAGCTCAAGCCAGACATCATTGTCAACGCTGCAGCTTATACTGCTGTCGACAAGGCTGAAGTGGAGGCGGTGCTGGCCGATCGCGTGAATGCTCAAGCCAGCCAGCTCATGGCGGAGGAAGCCAAGGCTCTGGGGGGCTGGTTGATTCATTACTCGACTGATTATGTCTTCAATGGCCAAGGCTCCAAGCCGTGGCAGGAGTCAGATCCTGTCGCCCCGGTGAATCAATACGGCGCAAGTAAGCTGGCTGGGGAGCAGTCGATCATTGCGTCGGGCTGCAAGCATCTGATTTTTCGCACGAGCTGGGTGTATGCCGCTCGCGGCAATAACTTTGCAAAGACCATGTTGCGCCTGGCTAAAGACCGTGAAACGTTGAACGTGATTGATGATCAGGTCGGCGCCCCTACAGGAGCTGATCTGATTGCCGATGTCACCGCGCTGGCCATCCGCCAGGCTGCGGAGCGGCCAGAGCTGTCAGGTGTGTATCACCTCGCAGCGAGTGGCGAAGTGTCCTGGTACGGCTACGCCAGCCATGTGATTGCATTTGCGAGGGGTAATGGCGAGGAACTCGCCGTCAAGGTGGTCAATCCGATTGATTCCTCCGCTTATCCCACGCCCGCGCGTCGGCCGCTGAATTCGCGACTGAATACTCAGAAGCTGCGTGACAATTTTTCTCTACACTTGCCGGATTGGCAAAGTGGTGTAACCCGAATGCTTAGGGAAGTTCTGAACAAATGATTACGACAAATCGTAAAGGCATCATCCTCGCTGGCGGCTCGGGCACACGCCTGCATCCGTTAACCCTTGGCGTGTCGAAGCAGATGCTGCCGATCTACGACAAGCCGATGATCTTCTATCCGCTATCTGTACTGATGCTGGCGGGAATGAGTGAAATTCTGATCATCTCCACACCGGAAGATCTGCCATGTTTCCGCAAGTTGTTGGGTGATGGCAGCCTCTACGGTATCAAGCTTACCTATGCCGAGCAGCCTAGCCCGGATGGTCTGGCTCAAGCCTTCATCATCGGTGAAGAATTCATCGGCAAAGACCCTTGCTGCCTGATTCTTGGCGACAATATCTTCTATGGTCAGCATTTCTCGGATAATTTGCGTTCGGCAACTACTCAGCAGAAAGGTGCTACGGTCTTCGGTTATCACGTGTCCGATCCAGAGCGTTTCGGTGTTGTCGAATTCGACAAAACGGGTCGTGCTCTGAGTATTGAAGAAAAACCGCTCAAGCCAAAATCCAACTACGCCGTGACCGGTCTTTATTTCTACGATAACGATGTCGTCGAGATTGCGAAGAGCATCAAGCCATCGGAGCGCGGTGAGTTGGAAATCACTGACGTCAACCGTGCGTATCTTGAGAGAAAGACACTGAGTGTTGAAATGCTCGGTCGTGGGTTCGCTTGGCTCGATACAGGTACACACGATTCGCTGCTTGAAGCCAGCCACTTCGTACACACCATCGAGCAGCGTCAGGGGCTCAAGGTGGCTTGCCTGGAGGAGATCGCGTACCACAATGGCTGGATCAATGCTGAGCAGCTGGGTGCGCAGGCTGATGCGCTGAAGAAGACGGGATACGGACAGTACTTGCAGAAACTCTTGGAACCAACTAATCGCTGAAAATAGCGATTTGATGCAAAGGATGTTTCGTGAGTGCTCGAAAAAACCATATGCCAGTAAAACCCCGAATCGCTGTTTTACTGGCGGCTTATAATGGCGTGCACTGGTTAGAGGAACAGATTGAGTCAATCCGCCACCAGACGGCGGTGGACCTGACAATTTACATCAGTGTCGACCCTTCCTCTGATGGTACCGAGCAGTGGTGCGCCGCTTGTGCAGCCGAGCATACCGAGGTGGTTCTCCTGCCTGTCTCCGAGAAGTTCGGAGGCGCTGCCCGTAACTTTTTCCGTCTGATTCGCGACGTTAGTTTTGAAGGCTATGACTACGTAGCGTTTTCTGATCAGGATGATATCTGGGATACGAACAAGCTCGATCACTCTGTCCGGATGCTTCAGAGTCATAATGTTGATGCGTATTCCAGTAACGTGACCGCATTTTGGCCAAGCGGCAAAACTCTCTTGTTGGACAAGGCGCAACCTCAGGTCGAGTGGGATTATCTATTTGAGGCCGCGGGTCCGGGCTGTACTTATTTGATGAGCCGGAAAGTCGCCGACCCGTTAAAGGCATTAATGCTGCAGAGTTGGGAAAAACTTCAATCTGTTTCCCTGCATGATTGGTATGTTTATGCGTTTGCCCGAAGCAGGGGGTTTGAATGGTTTATCGATCCTCGCTCAACACTGCGCTATCGACAGCATGAAAGGAATCAGGTCGGTGCGAATGCTGGGATAAAGTCGCTTATTTCAAGATATAAAACCATTCAGGATGGTTGGTGGTTTTCACAGGTCAGGTTAATAGCTGCGCTAGTGGGTATGAACCAACATCCATTTTTCAGTTCATGGAAAATGATGGGAAGGTTGGAGTTTCTGACGCTATCCCTGCATGCCTGGAAGTGTCGTCGCCGTTTGCGAGATAAAATTCTCTTTTTCTTTGTCTGTTGCCTCCGGGCTGTGAATCGGGGGAGCTGAAATTTGATCTTGAAAAGTCTTTGCTGCTCGGAGGGGCGACAATTGCAGCAACGATAACAAAAGGGTGACTTGGAAGTTGATTTTTTTGTGGGCTTTAGAGGGGCGATGGTATGAGTTTTTTTCCTTGTTTTGTTTCTGTTGTTTTTGTCGTCAGGAATCAAGCGCTGGATCTTGAAAAGATTATCACGGATGCTACTAGTGTAGTCTCTGAAGTCGTGCGTGATTACGAGATTATTATTGTAGATAATGCTTCTGAAGATGAAAGCATTTCAGTAATGAAGCGACTGACAAGTGAAGATGGCATTGCCAATCTGCAAGTTTACGCACTGACAAAAGAAGTCGATTCAGATACTGCGTCGTGGGTTGGGCTAGAAAGTGCTTTGGGTGACTATGTCGCAGTAATTGATCCGCTTGTCGATAGTATAGAATTTTTGCCATCAATGCTGCAAAAGGCAATTGATGGAGTTGATGTCGTCTTTGCAAATAACGAGAAAAAACCTACTCATAGCCTCGCATACCGAGCAGCTTTCGCCGTTTTTCATGGTATGTACAATCATTTCAACGGAGTTCACCTTGCTAAAGAGGCGCCGCAGTTTAGGCTGTTGAGCAAGAAGGTAATTAATTTTATTTTGCAACATCCTCAGTCAGCCATGACATATCGCCATCTGCCGGCGACGGGAGGGTTTTCACAGGTTCGACTTTCGTATAGCGCGCCACCTAAGGCATCTCAGCCAAAACGACTGGCAGAAAGTATTGATAGAGGGATGCGATTGTTGGTATCCACTACCAGAGCACCTATGCGACTTGTCACTTCTCTCTCCTTGTTTGGGGCGATGGCGAATTTACTTTATTGTGTTTATGTTATTGCAGTAGGCTTGTTTAAAACTGATGTTGCTCCAGGGTGGATTAGTGTCTCGCTTCAACAGTCAGGCATGTTTTTCCTGATTTCTTTAGTGCTGCTTGTGCTTGGCGAATATATCCTGCATATGGCGAGCCTTTCTAACGAAGCACCGCTATATCATGTGGCTCAGGAAATGACGAGTTCGAAAGTTACGCGCCGTGAAAAGTTGAACATAGAAGAAGTGTCCGCCTATTCCAAACGAAACGCAAATTCAGATGATGAGCAAGTTGATAATGCCAATGTCTGAAACGGATTTCGACGCAGTAATTATTGGTGGCGGCTTTTATGGCTGTGCCATCGCTATCTATCTTGCAAAAAATCGCGGATTTAAAAGAGTGCTTTTAGTAGAAAGAGAATCGTCTCTTCTCCAAAGAGCTTCTTACAATAATCAAGCGCGTGTGCACAATGGCTATCATTATCCGCGAAGCTTCACTACCGCTTACCGCAGCCGCCTGAATTTGCCAAAATTTGTGCGAGATTGGCCTGAAGCCGTAAATCAAGAGTTCACAAAGCTGTACGCTATTTCTCGACGAAACTCAAAAGTCACCGCAAAGCAATTTGTTCGTTTCTGTACCGATATTGGTGCGGAAATACAAACAGCCGATCCGGCAATGCGCAAGCTATTTGAACCTCGGCTGATTGAAGATGTTTACTTGGTCAAGGAGTATGCTTTCAACTCAACTTTGATTGCCAATAAAGCACGGCTTGAACTGTTAGAGTCAGGGGTTGACCTGTTGCTTGATACCCAAGTGGCATCCATCTCCAAGGCAACATCCGGAGAACTCTCCATCGCGATTTGCGATACGGGCGGAGAGCGTAAAGTATTATCAAGTCGATATATTTTCAATTGCAGTTATAGCGGGATAAACCAATTGAAGGGTGATTTTCCAGGTGTAAAAACGGAGTTGAAGCAGGAAATTACCGAAATGGCGCTCATGAAAATGCCTGCTCCTCTGGCAGATTTGGGTATCACCGTGATGGATGGGCCTTTTTTTTCGTTAATGCCTTTCCCCGCAAAAGGGCTTCATACGTTATCTCACGTTCGATACACGCCACACCTTCAATGGCGTGATGAACCCGGGATAAGTCCTTATGAAAAACTCAGCGATTATCCGCGGATTTCACAAGTAGACCGTATGGTGCGAGACGTGTCCAGGTATCTTCCGTCGCTTTCAAAGGCGCAGTACGTTGAATCATTGTTTGAAGTAAAGACGATCTTGATGAAAAACGAAAGTGATGACGGTCGTCCAATCTTGTTCGAGAAATATGAAGACTTACCGAGATGCTTTTCAATACTTGGTGGAAAAATCGATAATATCTATGATGTGCTGGAGAAGCTCGATGCTGAACATCTTGACTAAGAATAAGTTCAATCTTTTAGCTTTATTTTTTATGGTGGTCGTGGCCACGTTCAGCTATCAGTTTAATTATTTCAAATTCTCCGACCAGTATTTTTTTGATAATTTCGACAAGGGGTCTCAGGCGTTAATCCTAGGGGGGATTACGGCTGATAACTCCGGACTTGCCAAAGATGGTGCCCATATAGGTTTTATCTCGATTGGGCAGAAATTTGATTACGCAAAAAATATGCTGGACGCTTATCCTGTATTTGCCGGAGATGCGTCTGGTAAAGATATATATTTTTCACCCTACAAATCGCAATATGGTATTCAGGGACTTTTCTTTTCAACGGCATATGCTTTGCTTGGTCTTGATAGCATCGATAAGTTGCAACTTATTAATTCTGTATTGTTTGCTTTAGTTGTTGGTGTTCTTTCACTATTGTATTCGAAAGTCTACAGTAGTCGCTTTGCATTGGTTTTTTTTGTCGTAATGATTAGCTCTCCATGGGTCGTTGCATTTGCCAGAAATCTTTATTGGGTTCCGGTGCTTTGGTTTTTACCAGCAGTTTTTTCAGCTTTAGCATACAAGTCTATTGGGAATGCCAAAAGACTGGCCTACTGCGTACTGACAGGTTTGGCAGTTTTTATAAAGAGCTTGGCGGGATATGAATATCTTTCGGCGATTACTCTATTTGCCTGTTCCATATTTATCGTTGCACCGTTTTTTAGTAGGCAAGAATCTGATTGTCGTCGCAATCTGAAGTTCTTTTTATTAACGTTTTCGTTTTGCGTGGTTGGTTTTATTTTTGCACTATTGCTTCATGCTGGAATGCGTGGAGATACTATCGTCGCTGGTCTGCAGAACATTTTCGAGCAAGATGTGAAGCGACGAACCTACGGTGATCCATCTACTTTTGATGATGTTTTCAAAGCATCGCTTCAAAGCTCTCCATTTGATGTAGTGCAGCGCTATATTAATGTCTGGGAAACTCAGCTTTTCTTTTACTTGCCTGGTGCTGCTTTTAAGTGGCTGATACTGATATCTTTGGCGGGCCTTCTTTATGTATCTATTTCCAGTCGGAAGTTTTGCGCAAAGAACAGTGTTGTGTTTTTAGTGTTTTTTGCTGCTTCTGCATCTTGGCTGGTCTTAGCTAAAGGCCACTCTTATATCCACACTCAATTAAACTACGTGCTGTGGTATTTTGGTTTTGTTCAAGCGTTAGCGTATATTACGATCTCTTGTCTAATTCTTTGTGTTCAGGATCTGTGGCAATCGGCGAAGCAGCGCTCATTTTATAAGCCTGCGTTATTGGTTTGTCATATTTTAGTACTGCTTTTGATGGTGGTGTTCGGGGCGAATTACGAGCGTGGAACGTTGTTCGAGGAGACTTTCGCGAATCTACTGGCGGATCCTGGTCGTGAGATTAAAACTTCGGTAGGTATAATGGTGAAAGTCACCCAGCAAGGAGAGTTGGCTTTTTACTCCCACGATTGCAGTCAGTTAGACACAAGTAAGACATTTTATCTGCATGTATACAAAAATGGCGCGTCATCAAGTCCCAATCAATATGAAAATCTGGATTTCGAATGGAAGCGCTTTGAATTGCCCTCGCCGTTGTGGCCCTCAAAATATGCGGCATCGTGCGCGGCCCTGGTAAAACTGCCAAATTACAGTGTCGAAAAAATTGATTTTGGCCAGTATACCGTTTTGGGTAATTCCATAAATATCATTTGGCGTGACTCAATGGTTCTTGATAAGCAGGCAAACAATAAAAAAATCGTTGCATTTAATATGACGGACTTGAACTGGGTTAATGGAGTTTCTGGAGTTCGGTTTTTCGTTAAAAATAATTTTTCAAATAGACAGTCTCTATTTCTTGATGTTGGACTGAATTTTTCCGCCTCTGGCTTTCGTAAAGTTACTGCGCTGGAATATAGCGATCAATTTATTAATGTGACAGTTAGTGGTAAGACCTTAAGTCCAAGTCTTGATGGCTACCCGAATCTTATTGAGGTTCGGTAATGAAGGTCAATGTTTCTTAAATGGAGGGTAGAATGGCTAATGCACTTATCGGTTACAGTGGTTTCGTCGGAGGAACACTGCAAAATCAAACCCATTTTGATTTTCTTTATCGCTCCACGAATATTGCTGAAATTCAGGGTAAGGAATTTGACACTGTTGTTTGCGCCGGCGCACCTGCGCAAAAATGGATTGCCAACTCCCGACCTGAAGCTGACCTAGAAAACATACTGGGGCTTATTGATATTCTCAAGAGCTTAAAATGTAAAAAATTTATTTTGATAAGTACAGTAGATGTTTTCATGCATGCAGTAGCTGTCGATGAAAATACACAGATTAACGAGATTGACCTTCATCCCTATGGTCTTCATAGACGGCTACTTGAGAAATTTGTAGAAGAACAGTTTTCCAACCACCTGATTGTAAGGTTGCCTGGCTTAGTAGGACCGGGGTTGCGAAAAAATGTTATTTATGATTTTTTGAATAATAATAATGTTGAGTCTATCGACAGTAATGCGGTTTTTCAATTTTATCCTATGGTTAACCTTTGGTACGATATATCGATAGCAGTTAATGCAAATCTAAAGCTTGTTCATCTGACAGCTGCTCCCATATCGGTTGGTGATATATCAAAATCCGGTTTCGGCGTGGAATTTCAGAATACTAATGATAAGCCATCCCCTGTTTACGATATGCGAACTATACATGCTAGTCTTTTCGGTGTGAAAAGTAATTATCAATATAGTTATCGTGAAACAATTCAGGCGGTCAGAGCTTACGCGCAATCCGAGCCAAAGACCAAGGGGTCTGCTCTATGAGGATTTCCATTTCAAATATAGCTTGGAGCGTTGAACACGACGAAGCTGTTGCGAGTATATTGAACAGGTTTTCGGTTGATGCTATAGATGTGGCTCCGAGTAAGTATTTTTCGGAACCAGCCAAAGCTCGAAGTTCAGACATATCGAGTGTCAGAGATTGGTGGAATTCTAGGGGCATTGAAATAGTCGGCATGCAGTCCTTGCTTTTCGGAACTACCGGATTAAATGTATTCGGCACAGATGAAAGTAGAAGTGAGATGATCAAGCATCTGTCTAATATATGCCGGATCGGGGAAGGGCTGGGTGCAAAGCATTTGGTTTTTGGATCCCCCAAAAACAGGGATCGCAGCGGATTAACGGATGCGGAAGCCGCCTCAATTGCAATTCCTTTTTTCCGAAAACTCGGAGACGTAGCCGGAGAGTATGGCACCACTCTATGCCTGGAGCCGAACCCTGTCTGCTATGGTGCAAACTATATGGTAACCAGTGCTGAAACCGCGCAGGTCGTCCGCGAAGTCGATCATCCATTCATCAAGATGCAGTTTGATACTGGAGCGTTGACGATTACTCGTGAACAGCCCTCAACGGCTTTGGAGCAGTTTGCTGATCTGATTGGCCATGTTCACTCCAGTGAGCCCAACCTGGTCCCGCTTGGCGATGGTGCCACTGACCATAAAGTGATGAGCCGTGCACTTCACGATTACTTACCGAAACATATAGTCTGTATCGAGATGTTAGGTCAAAAAAACGAGCCAAATATTGTATCGATTGAGCGTGCCTTGGGCATTGCTGTCGGTTGCTATCGAGAAAATATCTCCGGATGTTTATCATGAAATGGCTTATTTTGATCGTAGGGATTTTGTCTAATGCATCCGCCAGTGTATTAATTAAAATGGCCATGATGGCGCCGCGTAAGTTTCCTTCGTTTACTGACCCGCTCGCGGCGTTGGCGAACTGGCCATTTTGGCTTGGCTTGGGATTGTACGGCGCTGCATTCCTGTTGTATGCAGCCGCGCTAGCGCGCCTACCACTGAATATAGCGCACCCTGTTCTTACAGCCGGTGCAGTTGCAACGGTCGCTGTTTCCTCTGTGGTTATTTTTAGAGAGCCGTTTCATACCACTACAATAGCTGGAATAGTATTAGTAATTGTCGGTGTGTTTTTGATCACACTTCGCTCGACTTAATGGTAATAACGAACATGAAAGTAGACAAAATGGTTGATGAGCGTTTCAGTTGGGAGGTGCCGGCGTACGAGGAAGCCTTTTGGCAGGGGCGTGTAAAACCTTGGTGTGTTGTGATTCCCGTCATTAACGAAGGTGATCGAATTAGAAATCTTCTTGAAAGAATGACACATCTGAATATCAGTGAGATCGCAGATGTCATTATTGTGGATGGTGGGAGTACGGATAACTCTCTCGCTCTAGAGTTTTTGCATAATAATAACGTTCGCGGTTTGTTGATCAAGCGCGGTCCAGGGAAGCTGAGTGCGCAGTTACGTTGCGCATATGCTTTCGCTCTTGATCAGGGCTATGACGGAATTGTAACTATCGACGGTAATGATAAGGATGATCCAGAAGCGATCCCGAGATTCATTAGCGAGCTGGAGAAAGGAGTTGATTTCGTTCAAGCGTCCAGATTTCTGGAGGGGGGACTTGCTGAAAATACGCCGAAATCCAGAGATCTGGCCATCCGGCTGATTCATGCACCCTTACTAAGTATTTCTTCAGGGTTTAAATGGACCGACACTACTCAAGGTTTCCGCGCTTATAGTCGGAAAATGCTCTTGGATACTAGAATTTCACCATTTCGTAGTGTCTTTATGACATATGAACTGCTTGCCTATCTGAGTTATATAGCCCCCAAACTCGGATTTTGGTGCAAAGAGTTGGCAACGGTAAGGCGTTACCCTGTCGGCAAAGTTCCGACAAAAATTAACGGCATGAAGGGGAATTTTGCAGTTTTGGCCGTATTGTTTCGTGCATGCAGTGGTTACTACAACCCGAAATAGTGTTCTTGATATTGATTTGTAAAGCGGGGTAAAGATTGCTTCTTACCCCGTTTGGATATTAAGCGTTATATTATTTTCCGGTAGATTTCAGGCTATCAATGTACCAGTTTATTGTTTGTGTTAAACCTTCGTGAAGGCTGAACTCTGCCTTCCAGTTCAGTTCTCTTTCTGCAAGTGAGCAATCAAGTACATTGATGGGAACATCAAAAGCTCTTGCGGGTGAGAAATTACATTCCACCACGTTGTGAGTTATGCTCTCAATAAGCCCGATCAAGGTGTTGAGTGAAGTTCCTTCACCTGAGCCAATATTGAAAATTGTTTCTGAACCTTTGTATTGAAGGGCTTTTGAAAAAGCATTGGCGATATCTTTTATGTATATATAGTCTCTTGTGACTGAACCATCACCCCATATATCTATCGCTTTTCCTGCTGTAGCTCTGCTAACAAAGGCGGCGATTGCTCCTTGTGCAGTTTCAATTCTTTGTCTTTCACCATAAGGGTTGGCAACCCTTAAAATTACCGGTTTGATATTGTGAAGCTTCTTATACAGATATAGATATTTTTCAATAGTCAGTTTGCTGATGCCGTAAGAAACTTCTGGATCGGTAGGGTGACTTTCCGGTAGTGGGCACTGGATAGGTTTGCCATAAACCGTTCCTCCAGATGAAATAAAGACGATCTGCTCTACTTTTTGCTCTACCATGACATTCAGCATGTTTAGAGTTGCGATGACATTAGTTTGAATGTCATAAATTGGATCATCGTTAGACGATTTAGGTAGGGTAGTAGATACCAGGTGGAGTACGCCATCTACGCCCCGGATTGCTTCTTCAAGGTCGTGTTTGCTCTGAAGATCTCCAGAGATCCATTCAACGTCCTCATGGGATTCAAACGTGCGGTACGGCGGGACACGTGGTCGCTCGAAAATACGCAGGCTGTGCCCCTCTTCGAGGAGCTTGTCTGCTATGTTCGAGCCGATGAAGCCCCCGCCGCCAAAGATTACGTACTTCATAATTTATTCCAATTTTTCATGAGATTTGGATGAGGTCCGCATAAACGCCCGACAGTACGCTGACATAGGCGTGCAGTGGTTCACCCGCTATCCTTCCTGCGCCCCGATTGTGGGCTGGCTCACCACCCAATGCAAGGTACGACTTAAGCTGTTGGGCCAGCTCTTGGGCGTTCCCAGGCTTGAAGACGGTTACATTGTCCTCCTCTCCAAGATATTCAGTTATGCCTGTTACATCGCTGGCAATCACAGGGGTGCCACAAGCCAAAGCATTCAAAAGAACCAATGGAGCGTTTTCCCTCCAGGTTGAGGGTATGACGAGTACATCCAATGTGCTCAAAATATTGCCGATATTTTCATGAGGGAAAGTTCCCACGAAGCGTATTCGGGGGTCGCCTTGAGAAATAGACTTTAGCTTTTTCAGGTAATCAGGGTTTTGTTGAATGTCGCCGTAAATTAGAAAGTCGGCATCGATATTGGGGATTAATTTGATTGCCTGTATAAGTACATGGCAGCCTTTATGATCAGACAGCGTTCCAATGAAGCCGATTGCAGCGCGTTTTTTCGCTGTATTGATCAAGTCCGGCGCGACCGGGTAAATGATCGGAGGCTGAATCCCGTATTTTAGTCGTCTGATCTTCTGTTGTGGGACCCCGGCACTGATGAGCAAATTCTCTATAAATTGGGTCGGCGGGAGGATCTGGTCGATTTTGAGCAGCGCTTGGGAAATGGTCTGTTCTCGATCGCGTAAATCGGTCATCGCCTGAGCGGCACTCCTCAGTCGTGTTCTTACAAACGCGGGGGCAAGGGCCACTATTGTTGAAAACAGGAGCTGAGGAGTCATCGCTGAAATCTTTCTAACAATACCCCTTCTGTTGTTCACGACTATGTGTTTGAGGCAGTTTCCGGCCAATAAGCTTGGCCCGGGGCATTCATTTTTGCCCCATGGCTTAACCAACTGGCAGGAGCGACAGTTGATCCAATAATCTGTGGGCGTGTACACCGTCGGAATCTTGCTATCAATGCAGGCCTGAAGCGCCGATAAAGTCAGATTCTTGAGATGGAAGAAGTGCACCAGATCCGGTTTGATCTGCTCGAGCAGATTCTTGAATGGCGTGTATACCGATGGGTTGTTGTATTCGTTCACTACAATTGTGCTGGAGAATTTTCCTGCGATGTAAGGAATCTCCAACTGATGTACTGTGAAGCCCTTGTGATTATAGGAGCGGGTTCTCAGCGTATCTTGCGCCCCAAGCTGTGCAGTTACAATTTCTACCGCATAACCTTCTTCTTTTAACGCTTGAGCGGTCGACAAGGTAAGCACTTCTGTTCCAGCAGAAAAATGCGGGAAAAATTGATGGGCGCACAATAGAATGCGTTTGCCATTGGCAATAGCCAAATCACTGTGCATGATAAGCAACGATGTCCATGTCGATATATCCAGTCATTTTTACCAAGGTCGTAGTTCTCAATTCGTCTGAATGTTCGAAAGTTGTAGTAGTGCTCGGCGCCCATTATAGTCAGAGCGAGTGTCATGTACTGTTATAGGGCTGGCGGGATCCGAGTATATCGCCAACCCCAGCATTTCCGGCATGGGTTTGTCTAAACCTGATTTTAGAGTAACAACTTCTTCCCATTGATCGCCGGGCCTCAATTTTTCAGACTTCGAGAGTGCCGAATCCGATTTGTCGAGAATCTGCGCGTCTTTATCCAAGAGGTGAACAGCCAGTATATATCCCTTGGGAAGAGGTTTTATCAGTTCGAACGCCAGTTCGATAGTGTTACTGCCTGAGTCGTTTTTCAGAGACTTTGCAGCAATAAGACGCAGGTTTTCACCAAATATAGGTGAGTTGTTTAAAACATGGTTTCTTACCAGCGAGGTGCATTCATCCGACTGGCAACCTCTAGGGGCAAACGCCGCAGGTAGTGTGTTAAGCGCCAGGATCAGAGCACTTGCTGTTACGAGATAAGCAAGTGAGCGGACGTTGTAAGCTGAGGACAGCGCGTTTGAAACTGTGGTTTTGTTGATGCCAAGAATAAACTTGCGGCACGGATTTTCTACTGCTTTGTGCATGAGAAAAGCCATAGAAAGGGCAATAGCCCAATAACCTGTAGTCTGAACGATGAGCGGAACATGACTGAAGTACAAGATGTTGGACTGGTACCACTGAAATATTGTCATGTGTACCAGGTACAGAGAGAAACTTATTTCACCCAGCAGTACCAGAAAAGGGGCGGAGAGCGCTTTTGAAAATATTCCTTTGCCCAAGGCGAAAATAACAATTAAAGCTGCAAATACCGGGAAGCTCCCCGATTTGATCAAGTAATAATTTATGACACTTCCGAAAGTGCTGTGAATTCCAATATACATTATAAGCTTGGGGGTCAGCCACATGGCGACTACTGCCAAGCAGATGGCCAGTAATTCGATTACGGAAAAAAGGACGCCTGTTTCGCTCTTGATGCGGTGATATATTGTTTTATATACGCCACAAGCGAGAATTCCCGCAAAAAACTCGACGATTCGGACAAGCGGATTTACGTAAAGTAATCCCATCAGGCTGACTTGGGGGGCTCCATCGTCTGCTGGGAGGTTCCAGGCAATGGCGAATCCGAAAAACAACGCCGCGATTGTACCTAAAAACAGTATTTTTATTTTCCATCCCGGTATAAGGCTGGAAATTAGAAGTGGAAAGCTGAAGTAAAAAAACATCTCCGTAGAGATGCTCCAGGCGACACCGTTAAATGTCAGATACACATCTCTTAGCGGTATAAGTGATTGAATTAGAAATATGTTTGCTACAGCAGTGAAGGCAGCCTGTAAATGTGTCAATCCTCCGAGGTTGAGACCTGACGTGAGCAGGTAAAGCAAAATGATTGCTGCAATATGTGCTGGCCAGATACGTGCAATTCGGGCTTTAAAGAAATGGGAGAGTTCTTGGCGCGATGATAGAGAGGGGTAGTTATAAGCAAGGATAAAGCCGGAAAGTACAAAAAAGAAAGATACACCTTGTGCCAAGGATAATGTAGTTGCCAGACCCAGTGAACCGAAGGCGCCGTGAGTATGCCCCAATACAATCATCGCGGCGGCAAAAAAACGTAATGATGTCAGGGCGTCAAGTTTTACTGTCGCATGCATAACATGAATCCTGTGAGCTTGATATTTGATGCGAATTTTAAAAAAACTTGTCAGGGCCCTCCTTGGCCCTCGTTGATCAAGCTATCTTGTTAGACGCAGCTGCTGTTTTTGAATACATGGCAAATGTTTCCCTCGCCATTAATTCCGGCGTCCGTTCGTAGTTCGTGGTTTTCGCCAGGTCATAGAGGACTTTCGGGTTGGCAACCCAGGCCGACAGCTTTCGATACAGGTCTTCTGCGCTGCCACGATCGAAGATCTCTCCGTTTACGCCGGCTTCAACGAACTCCGTCATCCCGCGCACATCCGAAACGAGTGCCGGGGTATGGGTTGCGAGAGCGTTCAACAGTACCAGCGGGCTGTTTTCATACCAGCGCGAAGGAATCACTAAAGTGTCCATGTCACGCAGGATGTTGACCATGTCCTTGCTCTCGAAAACGCCGCGGAACTCGATTTGTGTGCCGGCGCTTTTGGCTTTCAGCTCTTCCATGTATGCCGGATCCTGATCGGTCGGCCCATAGATCAACAATCGTGCACTGCCTTTTGGCAATCGATTGAAGGCATCAATCAACAAATCTGTACCTTTGTGCGGTGCTATCTGGCCAATGAAACCAATCACGGGTATGTGGTCGGCGTCTCGTACCGGCTTCGGTGTACGATCGACGTCGATGCCGAACCACAAGGTTTTCATAGGTACCTTGATGTCGTTTTTGACGTAGGCTTCCCTTAAAAAGGTGGTTGGGGCGACGGCTCCCGCGTAAGAACCGTTGTAGAGGGCACCCAGGATGTCAGGTCGCTCTGCGATGTAGTCGATCGTTTTATCGAAAACACTGTTTTTCACGCCCGGCAGTTTTCGTAGGGCGGTGACAGCGCTCGCGATCAATTTTGCTGAAGTGCCATTATTTGCGTATTTGATCCAACCGTCTTTCGAGGTGCGCGCCGTCTCTTTCAAGTAGCACGCCACGCAGTTGCTGCGAGTCCTGGACGGGCCTGCGCAAAGTGCACCATCGGCGGCTTCCAGCTTATTGGTCAGGCAGAAGCCGAAAAAGTCCGTGAAAGTTGCATAGGTTGGAATGCCCAAAGCCTTGGTGGCTTCGAGCAAGGCGCTGGTATGGTTGATCAAGTGCGTGACGTGAACGATGTCCGGTTTCAAGTCGGAGAGGATATCGGTCAAGACCGGGCGCATTTCTGCCTGGTAGTACGTTTCCTTGATGTTGGCATGAGGGATTTTGTTTTTGTCGATAAGGACAACTTTAAAGCCTTCATGCTCATAGGCAGTAATCAGCTCCGCTGCCGCGGGTTCACCCTGAAACAAGGCGCTGACGATGACCACCTCGTGTCCCCAGTTGCGGTAGTTCTTGGCCAGTTCCAGCGTATAGGTCTCTGTTCCGTAGAAGTGGTCAGGAAAGAAACAGTGCACAAAAAATACGATCTTCATTGTTTGGTTTCCGCCAGGGTCTCGGCATAGATCTGGTCGTAGTTCTCAATCATTGCTTTGATCGAGAAGTGAGCCTGCGCTCTCTCGCTGTGGCGGTTGGCAATCAAGGTTCGACGTGCGCTGTCATCCAGCAGGTTGACGATGATGTCCGACAGTTTGTCTGCGTCACCGTAAGGTGCCAGCAAGCTTGTATCGTCGACAATTTCACCGATTGCACCAATGTCGTACCCGACGACGGGAACGTGCATATTCATTGCGAAAGGGCTGACCTGGCCGAAGCTTTCTTTCCAGACCGGTGCCACAAACAATTTCATACGGCGGTACAGGTCCGGCAGTTGCCCGTAAGCCACATAGCCGGTGAACTCAAAGTTATCGGTCAACCCCGCAGCGTTTACTGCTTCCTTGAACGTCTCCATCAGGCTGCCGCCGCCGACAATCAGTACGCGAGTCTGAGGGCGCTTTTGTACGGCTTTGATGAACGGCGTAATGGAATCAGCGTTGAGTTTGTCCGTCTCCAGTCGATAAACCATGCCAATTGTGTCGGTCGCCGATTGGTTGGGAGCGTCGGCTTCAAAGATCGAGAAGTCAGAGCCAGGGTATACCGTTGCGTTCGGTGCCTCGGCAGTACCAAATACATTGCGCACATAGTTACTGACATAGACGTACCGCTTGATGGCCGGCGATACATAGGGAGCCACGGGTGTATTGATGTTCTGAATGACTGGAATGCCGAGTTGTTGTGCAGCGCGCATGGTTTGGTCATACCAGGGTTCGTCGCAATCACCCCAGTAGTGCATGTGGATGGCGTCTGGCTGCAAGGTCTGCAGATATTCGACAAAAGGCGCTTCATCTGCAGACAGTTTGATTTCCTTGATGGTAATACCGGAATAAGCCGCTGGATTTGGTGCGAAACTGGTCAGGATGCTTTGATCGAACCGACCGCCCAGGTACTCGTAGATGTCCACCACCAGACGAGAGGAGCCCCCGGTCATGAAGTTCGCAATCACATGCAACACTTGCGGCCTTGCTGCGTTGAGCGAGGTCGGTTGCTTGACGATGTAGGTGTCTTGGTTGATGTCGAAAGTCTTTTCGGTGACCTGCGTGGCGGCAGGTTCGCGCTTGAGATTTTTCTTCAGAGCTGAAACTGCCGGACTCAGCAAGCGTCGAACCGGTGTTGGTGTCACCAAGGAAGCCAGTACGTAAGCCACGCGAAGGTATTTTTTCAGGTCGCTGGGCTGAGCTGCAAACGCTTGACTCAAACGGAACAAACGGCTCCGGGCAATGGTTTGCAAGCGTTGTTCACGCTGTGCAACTTCAGCATTCAGCAGCTGGACAATCGCGTTTTTCTGCTCCAGGTGCTGGTTCAGGGCGTTGATCTGCTCTTGAGCTGCATTGGCCTCTTCCCGAGCTGCATTGGCTGCCGCCCTGGCCTCTTCCAGAGCGGCCTTGCTGGCGTCTGAAATAATGGACTGCAGTGCCGCATCCTTCTGCAGGATCACCTTATTCAGACGCGCGGTTTCGGCGACGATACCTGGTACTTTCGACAATTGAGAGTCGCGGTCGCGAAGGTGTTGGTGCCACCATTGCGGGGTGCGATTCTGAGCGTTGGAAACATACCGTAAGGCATAAGCGCATGAGGAGGCGAGCTCGACAATGGCACCGAGCTCGGACAGGCCGAAATCAGTCGGTTTGTCGAGCGAACCGATTGACGAGCGCCAGTCTGCACCAAGCGCTTTTTCTGCGCCGGCAACACCTGCACGCCAATACTCCACAGCCTTTTGATAGTTGCCTGCGCCCGACTCGATCAAGCCAAGATTCAGGTACGATCGAATCTGCTTGGTGATCAGTGTCGGGCTGTACTGCAAGCAGTCGTATGCCACGCAGCGTTCATACAGTTCGATAGCGCGAGCCGTATTGCCGACGACCTGCCAGAGTTGAGCCATGACGAACGCCAGCGACACTTTCCAGCGCAATTGCTGGGGGGAATGGTCGAGTTGGTTCATGTATGTGTCGGTGCCTTGGGCAAACACTTCCAACTCGCTCACCGTCAGCGTTGAAGCTTGCAGGAGCTGATAGGCCTGAATGCAGAGCGCCGCGCCGAGATCGGGAGATGTCGACGACGCCTGACTGGCTGCTTCGCGGGACAGTTCAAGCAGTTGCTGACGATCCTCGATGCGGTCACCTATCGTGACCAGTCCTTTTACCAGCCAGGGGTTGGCGTAATCGTCGAAGCGCGTGACTTTCCACTCGGGATTTTCCGGATAAAGGTCATACGTGCTTTCACGGTAAGGCACTGTCGCACCCAGTGTCGGCGATTTCATCCCGACCAGAATGCACCATTCGCAAGACGGATCTTTTTCGATCAGTGTCTTGGTGTCGACTTCGTACATTTCACGAACGCCGACTGCCCATTCATAGGAGTTGTTGATTTTCGGTTTGTATTGATCGGCGGTCTGAGCGTACGCCGCTTCAACAATGAAGTCCTTCTCAAGTTCCTTGAGAATGCGTTCCCACGTATAGACATGGAAATGGAATTCGTTCGGATCCTCTCCGGTTTCATCGGACCAGTCATTTGGAACAGAAAGCACAATTCGCCCTGAAGGGCTGAGGACGCGGTAGAACTCGGCAAGCAGGCCGACCGGGTCCGGAACGTGCTCCAGTGTTTCAAATGATGTGATCAGGTCGATTGAGTTGTCCGGAATATCGTTCAATGCTTCCGGCAACCAGCCTTCTTTGAAGGTCAGTTGTGGATTGACGGCGGAGAAGTTCTTTTCTGCGTATTTGATCGCGTAGTTGCTTCCGTCAACACCCAGGATCGAACTGGCGTCCGAGCAATTGAACAGGGTATAGGCGCCATAGCCCAGTCCGCAGGCCGCATCCAGGACACGGTCGCCATTGCGCACATAACGACTTGCCAGCAAGTAGCGAATGATATGGCCATCGGAGCGACTGCCAGGTTCGCGCGTCATGTCCATATGCAGGTCGCGCTCTTCTTTAAGCGCTTCCAATGGATAAATGGCTGCGGCTTCCTTGGGCAGTTTTTCAAGTGGAATCGCGATTTTGCCCTGTTCGTATTGCAGGGATTGGTAATCGTTGACGCGATAGTAGGCCGGATGTTTTCGAGCGCCGTTGTCGAAAAACACCATTTCCCAGGCTTTGCGAGCCTCTTTCGTATCGGGTTCGGTGCGAGTATCCAGGAACAGGAAAATATTGCGCCGAGAAACTCTTGTCGCCTCAATGGCCAAGCGCTGAAGCGACAATTCAATGTCGTCAGCACGGGTGGTGATCAGAACCGTCGAATAGCTCTCATCGCCCAATGGCAGATCGTCGCTCTTCCATTCGATGAATCGACCCGGTAGCTGGGCATTGTAATTGCCGACTTCGGCTCCCGGGTAAACGCTGGAAACCTGGACGCCTTCCAACAGGAACGAGCGTAGCAGTTCTGTATCAGGCAGGCCGATATGCAGCAGGTTGCCATTGCCACAGGCGGAAAGTACCTGCGACACCAGTTGTGCGCGCTCTCCCGCTGTCAGCGAGGTCGTGTGTGCTTCGGCGGCCGAGCAAATGTTTGTGTCAGAGATAGTCATAGGCTCAGCCCTTAATTTCATTTGCTTTCATGCGAAGATCCAATACACCGCCGAAGTGATACTCCCGTGGCTTGGTTGCCACCGTGAAGAATGCTGCTTCGTCTCTCCAATGGAGAATGCGTTGTTCTGCGTAGTAAGGTTTGCCTTCCTGGGAAACGGCCGCCTGAATTTCATAAAGGTTGGCGCCCAGGCTGCATTCAAATTGAAAGTCCACCGATGATTCCGTGCCTGCGGAGAACGTCTTGTTCCAGAATGTTTCGCCCGTTGCCAGGTTGGCGGCAATGGCCATGTCCTGATTCAGTGTGCCCCACGAGTAAATCTTGACGCCTTCCTTGTTGCGTAGACGCAGACTGACGTTTAGATGCTCAAGATCCACATTGCTACGGAAAGAGACCCGAATGACGGCGATGTCTGTTGCGTAAAAAACCTGAGTTTCCTCGCCTGCTGCGTTGAGAACCCTGACATCCAGAATTTCCGCGTCCTGATTCCCGAAAGAGAAACGATCCGCTGTTTTCGATTCAGCCTTCTCTGTCTGGCCGCTGTCTTTCTGATGCTGAGCCGCTTTATCGGAAAGACTTTTGGTCAGCTGTTGCAGGTAAAGACTTTCCTGTTCGTGCAGGTTTCTGCGGTAGTCGAGAATGACGTCAGCCGATGAACCAATGCTTTCGATTTTGCCGTTCGATAAAAAAATTGCTCGCTGTGTCAAAGTTCGAACGGATTCTTCATCGTGAGAAACGAACAGCAGAGTAGTTCCGCTGCTTGTGAGCTTTTCAATGCGTTCATAGCAACGTTTCTGAAACAGCGCATCGCCGACGGCGAGAGCTTCGTCGACGATCAGGATTTCGGGTTTCAGGTTGGCCTGCACAGAGAATGCCAGGCGTACAAACATGCCGCTTGAGTAGGTTTTGACGGGCTGGTCAACAAATTCCCCGATATCCGCAAATGACAGGATGTCGTCCATCAGTTCGTCGGTCTTGCTTCGGCTTAGGCCATGAATCGCACAGTTCAGATAAACGTTTTCCCGCCCGCTGAACTCCGGATTGAACCCGGAACCAAGCTCAAGCAGTGCGGCAATACGCCCGTCAACATTGACCGTTCCGGTAGTTGGCGTGAGCGTGCCGCAAATGATCTGCAAGAGTGTGGACTTGCCCGATCCGTTTTTGCCAATGATGCCCACGGACTCACCACGTGCCACTTCAAAGTTTATGTCCTTCAGCGCCCAGAATTCATGGTGAAGCTTTTTCGATGGCAGGATCATCTGGAGCAAGCGGTCGTGTGCTTTCTCATACATGTTGAAACGCTTTGAGAGGCCATTGACGTGAATGGCAACATCTTTAGAGGACATCAGCAAAGCCTGCGCGAGTTTTTTGAAAGAATGCAAAGCCGAGGCAGCAAATGACGATCCCGACGATGTAGCTTGTGCCGAGTGTATGCAGGTCGGGAATTTGACCGAAAAGCAGGGTTGCACGGCCATTCTCGATGATGGCCGTCAGGGGGTTGATGTAGAGCCAGCCACGGTACTCTTCCGGCAGGGCGCTGATCGGGTAGAAAACAGGTGAAAGGAACAGCAGGGCCGTTGCTGCCATGCCGGTTACTTGGCCTATGTCGCGAATATAGGCGCCGAGCGCGGACAGGATCCAGGACAGACCGATCACCATCAGAATCAACGGGAGCAGGACCAACGGAAAAAGGAGCGCAGTAAGTGGAATCGAATGGTTGAATACCATTTGCGCAACCAAAAGGACTGAAAGGCTGACACATAGATGAAACAACGCATTCAGTACGGAAGTCGGTGCGAGGGTTTCAATAGGGAAAACCACTTTTTTTACAAAGTTGACATTACTCGTGATCAGTTTCGGCGCGGTATTTATGCACTCAGCGCAGAATGCATGAATGATGAGGCCGGTAAAAAGGATCAGCGCGAAATCGACTTTGGAGCCTGTGGCCGCGCCACCTCCCCACCGGGCATTGAATACTGTTGAAAATACAAACGTGTATATCGCGAGCAGCAGCAGCGGGTTTATGAATGACCATGCCACGCCTCCGACAGAACCGCGGTAGCGAGAAGAAATTTCCCGTTTCGTCAGTTGAATGATCAACTGGCGATTCCTGATCGCACTCGTCAACATTCTCAGGGGCGACGTTGGAAATGAATCATGCATGTTCAAGGCAATAGCTCCAATGGCAGCCGTTCTTTATGTCGAAAAATTTTATGAGCGGCGCTGAATATTTCGTGCGTTGGGGACGATGGCCGATCCAGGGATCGCGTAGAAGTCTCTCCCGTTTCATGCTCGCCGAGGCTCGTGCATCGACATGCGTTGACGATTATGGAATGCAACACTCGTGTTTTGTTCATCGGTCAAATGCCCCTCACAATGGCTGCGAGGAACAGTCCGATATTGCCTGGCAATGTTTGTCGGTAGACACCAGCACGCAATAGCCCCACCAGGCGGCGTGGAAGAGGGCTCTGCCTTGCCAGGCGAAACCGCTCCAGTATTTGCTGGTTTTCGACTGTCAGCAGGTGGCGTGCTGAGCCCAGGCAGTTGATGTTTTGCTCGGTCCAGTTCGAGAATCGACCCTTGAGCATCATGCGCAACCGGGACAGCCGTGCTGTAAAGCCTGAATTCGAGCCTACAAGATTGTCTTCATGTTGCCGGTAAAGAACGAACGGTTGTGCGTCATAGAACACCTGGCCGCCCGCACCGGTCACCAGCAGGTAGGCCCACCAGTCATGAGAAACGATATCCAGTTGCTCCCCCGCACTGATGAACAGCTCCCGCGCTGCTTGGTTGAATACCATGGTGTTGCCACCCGCGAGACTCTGCACGAGTGCATTGGCAAAGGCTGGGGGGCGAGAGAAAAGAGGTGAGCATTCGAGGGGGGTGCCCTGCGAGTCCATTCCTCGGGTTCTTCCGCAATAGAGCGCAGGTACCTGGGAAGGAATTGTCTTGATCCAGTCCAAAGCTGTTTCAATTTTATTTTCCTGCCAGATATCGTCCTGATCAGACCAGGCATAGAAATCTGCCTGGATTTCCTTACGACAGGCTAAAGTCAGGAAATTGGCTGCAAATCCCCGTTTAGGCCCTTGCACGACGCTGACTTTACCGATTTGATCGAGGCGATTGGCAAACGATTCAATAACCTCGAGGGTCTTATCAGTCGAACCATCGTCCGATATCACGACTGTCCAGTTGTCGTGGGTCTGACGCCCTATGGACGTCAATTGCTCGGCGAGAAAGCGCTGACCGTTATACGTGCACATAAGCACTGCAACGCTTTTAGACGAAGATCCAAGAAGAGTATCTGTATGCCTGCTTTGGCTTTGGGAGGTGGCGTCCACTTGATGATCTGGTGGTAAAGGGTTAAGCAACCTAGCACTCCATTGCAAAAATGACTCGAAGGTCAGAAAGGTTTTCAACGAGAGCATGATTGCTGAATGCAACGCACATACTAGATCGAATGACCCAAATCAAAACGGGCATTGTAGCGAAAATGCGCTTGTGCTTGATAGTGCCTGACTGCCATGGAGCAGGGAGATTGACCGGCGGACGACCCGCTATCAGGTAAGATATCGATTCACCGCTTTGATCGCATGAAGTCTTCACCAAGGGATTTCATGATGTTCCTCATCCAGTGACGCTGAAAATTGTAAGGCTTTACCCTTATCAACCCCGCCGGTCTTGAAGACATGCCAGCTGTGGGTTGCACCTTTTGCGGAGCGCTGTGGATACTGGCATCCAGGGGAGCGCTCCAGGACTTGAGCCTTCAGGTTCGCTTTTAAATGATTATGCTTGAGAAGAACGAGATTAATGAGCGCAAGTACCCTACTTGTTACAGGTGGATCAGGTTTTCTGGGCGGCGCCTTGTTAAGGACATTGGTTCCCTTGAATCGTTACGTTCTGCGTACAGCATCAAGGCGCCAGGCTGCGGATCTGCCGTCATCAGTACAAACTTTCCCGATCGAGGGTCTTACACCTCAGCAAGATTGGCGACAAGCGTTGTCCGGCGTCGATATCGTCGTTCACGCTGCTGCACGGGTGCATGTAATGGAAGAGTCCTCTCGGAACCCACTCGCAGAATTCCGTCTGGTCAATGTCGACGGCACGATGAATCTGGCGCAACAGGCTGCGCAGGCAGGTGTGCGGCGGTTTATCTATATAAGCTCCGTAAAGGTCAATGGTGAGAACACTGCGCCAGGGGTAGCGTTTACTGCAAACGACCCGGCTTCGCCCGCCGATCCCTACGGTCTTTCCAAACATGAAGCAGAACAGGCGCTTGCTGAATTCGTTGCTTCGACGGAAATGGAGCTGGTCATCATTCGTCCGGTACTGGTCTACGGCCCAGGGGTAAAGGCCAATTTTCTCACCATGATTCGCTGGCTGGAACGTGGTGTGCCGCTGCCATTCGGTGCAGTCGACAATAAACGCAGCCTGGTAAGCCTTGATAATCTGATCGACCTGATCGTCACTTGTTTTGATCATCCCGGGGCGGCAAATCAGACATTCCTTGCAAGTGATGGGGCCGATGTCTCCACCACTGAGTTGCTAAGAAAAATCAGTCATGCGTTGAACAAGCCGGCAAGGCTTATTTCTTTCCCCGTAGTCTTGATGCGATTTGGGGCGAAGCTTGTTGGAAAGGATGCGCTCGCTCAGCGTCTCTTCGGATCCCTTCAAGTTGATATAAGCAAAAACAGACAGCTCTTGGGATGGGTGCCACCCTTTAGTCTGGATCACGGAATCAGAACTACCGTTCAGTCTTATCTGGAATCGCAATCACAATGAACTTTTGTTGGCTTGCTCCGGCGCTGGCCGGTCTTTCTTTTGTACTTACCGCCACATTGCGCCGTTATGCGATGTCTCGTAGCCTTCTCGATGTTCCCAATGATCGCAGTTCCCATTCCATGCCGACGCCTCGTGGGGGCGGTGTGGCGATCGTCCTGAGCTTCCTCGCTGCACTCGGGTTGATGTATGGCTGGAAACTGATCTCTTTCGACGCTTTTGTGGCATTCCTTGGAGCAGGCGGAGTCATCGCTGTCATCGGATTTCTTGATGACCACGGACACATTGCAGCTCGGTGGCGATTGCTTGCGCATTTTGTGGCCGCAGGTTGGGGCGTTTACTGGCTGGGTGGGCTTGCGCCTGTGACACTCTTCGGTTTCACCCTTGATTCCGGATGGAGCGGACATCTTCTGGCCGTGATTTATCTGGTATGGATGCTCAACCTTTACAACTTCATGGATGGTATCGATGGGATCGCCAGTATCGAAGCGATGAGTGTCTGTTTAGGTGCCGCACTTCTTTATTGGGTCAGTGGAGCAGCCGATGTCGCCTGGCCATCCGTAATGCTTGCCGCATGCGTAGCGGGATTTCTATGCTGGAATTTCCCGCCGGCAAAAATTTTCATGGGCGATGCGGGCAGCGGCTTTCTTGGCATCGTGTTAGGTCTTATGTCTTTGCAGGCGGCCTGGAACAGTCCCGGGTTGTTATGGGGGTGGCTGATTCTACTGGGGGTTTTCATTGTTGATGCCACATTCACTTTGCTGCGACGCCTCATACGTGGTGATAAGGTTTATGAGGCGCATCGCAGTCATGCCTATCAGTTTGCGTCACGCGTCCATGGCGCTCACTTGCCAGTAACATTGACGGTTGGTTTGATCAATTTGCTGTGGTTGTTGCCACTCGCGTTGGGAGTCGTCGTTTTTCACTGGGATGGTGCCCTGGTTCTGATCCTGGCCTACTTGCCTCTTGTTTGGCTGGCTGTGAGGTACGAGGCAGGGCAGTTGGAGAGCCGGTCGTCAAACACGTGAAAAACAATGTTACTGTTTGGTTATGCTGTGTTACTCCCTCTCTCATTGAGGGGAAGGCGTGATAGTAAGGTCAGTTGAAAGGAACAGTGCTGAGGTGTTTGACGGGATGATGGACAAGGTAAGAACGTATTTGCTGGGTTTGCCCCGGCGTCGTAAAAGGCTGATTCAGGTCGCCACCGACATAGTATTGGTGTGGCTGGCACTCTGGTTGGCCTTTATCGTTCGTCTTGGCATCGATGACATGTACAACCCGCTGCGTGTTCATCTTTGGTTGTTTGCCTCGGCGCCTTTCGTGGCTATTCCGTTGTTCATTCGTTTTGGTATGTACCGGGCTGTGATGCGTTACTTCGGCAATGATGCGCTGGTTGCGATCATCAAGGCCGTCAGCCTTTCATCGTTAATTCTGGCGTTGATTGTTTACTGGTACAGCAATCACGAAACTGTCGTTCCTCGCTCGATAATCTTCAATTACTGGTGGGTGAGCATGGTGATCATCGGCGGCCTGCGCCTGCTGATGCGTCAATATTTCATGGGCGACTGGTTCACTGCCGCCCAGCACGTTCCCTTTACCAATCGCGATGATGGTTTGACCAAGGTAGCCATCTATGGCGCCGGCGTTGCCGGAAATCAGTTGGTGGCGGCCCTTCGCATGGGGCGTGTCATGCGTCCGGTAGCATTTATCGATGATGATCCGGGTATTTCCGATCGCTCCATTTCAGGATTGCAGGTCTACAAACCCAAACATATTCAACAAATGATTGATGTTACTGGTGCGCAGGAAATTCTCCTCGCCTTGCCTTCTTCGACCCGGGCAAGACGCAGGGAAATCCTGAACGTTCTGGAAGGCTTTCCACTACATGTTCGAAGTGTTCCTAACTTTACCGACCTGGCCAGTGGTCGGGTCAGGGTCGAAGATATTCAAGAAGTAGATATCGGCGACTTGTTGGGGCGTGATGCTGTTCCTGCGTTGCCTGACCTTTTGGAGCGTTGCATCAAGGGCAAGACCGTGATGGTGACGGGGGCGGGAGGCTCGATCGGATCTGAGTTGTGCCGTCAGATCTTTGCGCTGGGACCGATTACCCTGATTCTGTTCGAACACAGCGAATTCAACCTTTACAGCATTCTGTCTGAACTCGAACAGCGTGGCAGTCGCGAATCGATCCCTGTCCGGTTACTGCCGATACTCGGTTCGATCCGGCACTCTCAAAAGCTTCTCGACGTGATGAAATCTTGGAGGGTCGACACGGTCTATCACGCAGCGGCCTACAAACATGTACCGATGGTCGAGCACAACATTGCTGAAGGTGTGTTGAACAACGTGATTGGTACGCTTAATACTGCGCAAGCCGCTTTGCAGTCAGGCGTTTCGAATTTCGTATTGATCTCGACTGACAAGGCTGTCCGTCCGACCAATATCATGGGCAGCACGAAACGTCTTGCAGAGTTGACTCTCCAGGCGCTGAGTCGTGAGGTGGCGCCGGTATTGTTTGGTGACGCAGCCAACGTCTCCCGGGTCAACAAGACCCGCTTCACCATGGTCCGATTCGGCAACGTGCTGGGTTCGTCCGGTTCCGTAATCCCGCTGTTTCACAGTCAGATCAAGTCCGGCGGTCCGCTGACGGTCACACACCCGAAAATCACCCGCTACTTCATGACGATCCCGGAAGCCGCCCAACTGGTGATTCAGGCGGGCTCCATGGGGCAGGGGGGCGATGTGTTCGTGTTGGATATGGGCGAGCCGGTGAGAATCGTGGAACTGGCCGAGAAAATGATTCATCTGTCCGGTTTGAGTATTCGTTCCGAGCGCAATCCGCAGGGCGACATTTCCATCGAGTTCACAGGTTTGCGCCCGGGTGAAAAGCTCTACGAAGAACTGCTGATTGGCGACAACGTTGCCGCGACGCCGCATCCGATGATTATGACCGCCAGTGAGGATCACTTGCCTTGGGATGTTCTTAAATCCCGGTTGGGAGAGCTGCTCGCTGCTGTCGATGCGGATGACTATTCCCGCGTCCGCCAGATTCTGCGCGAAACCGTCAGCGGCTACACCCCTGACGGCGAAATCGTTGACTGGATCTACCAGCAGCGCCGTCTCGAACCCTGATTGTTTCACATCCTGTAACGGACACGTTTTTGACAGGCTCCCATCATCGCCTAAGTTTGGAGAGCAGCTTCGGAAAAGCTGCTTTCTCAATTGATGATGGAGCGTCACTTATGCGTACCGGTTATTTCTACTCCCTGATTTTTGCCCTGCTGACCAGCGCCTCGATTGCCGCAATCGCTGCGCCTCCGGCGTCTACCGAAACGAACAGGGCGCCTGTGGTGATGGACGCGTCAGCCGCTTCTGAAAATCAGAAGGTCGATCTGAACGGTGCCGATGCGGCCACTCTGCAGAAGGAACTGGCAGGCGTGGGCGAGGCCAAGGCGAAAGCGATTGTTGCTTATCGTGAAACAAACGGGCCGTTTGCATCGGTGGACGAATTGCTTGAGGTGAAAGGTATCGGCAAGGCGATTCTGGATCGCAATCGCGACAAGCTGGAAGTGAACTAAGCTGATTGTTCAACGCCAAGGGGCCGGTCATTGACCGGCCCTTTTTGGTTCCCGATTCCTGGGTGCATCGCAGAAGGACGACAGCCTTTCCGTCGGAAAATAGAAAATTACGGCTATCATATTGCTTTGAGATTATGCCTATAATAATTTCAGTCGCCACTGAAGCCCTCTGCTTTTCAGCGGTCGCTCATCCCTTACGCATTCCAGGAGTATCGTCATGAATTCCCCAAAATCCCAAGGTACGGCGTTGATCACTGGCGCATCTTCCGGTATCGGTGCGGTGTATGCCGAGCGGTTGGCGGCACGTGGTTTTGATCTGTTGCTGGTGGCTCGCGATCAGGAGCGTCTGGAGTCTGCAGCCAGCAAGCTTCGGGACGCACATGGCGTTCAGGTCGAAGTCCTGAAAGCCGATCTGACCCAGAAGAATGAAGTGCTCAAGCTTGAGCAGCGCCTGCGCAGCGACTCCAGTATCAGCCTGCTGGTCAACAATGCGGGCGTAGCGGTAAACGGCTTGCTGGCCAACGCCGATCCCGAGGTGCTGGAGCAACTGATCCAGTTGAACGTCACAACCCTGACCCGGCTGGCAGCCGCAGCAGCCTCGGCGTTCACCCGCGCCGGGCGTGGCACGATCATCAACATTGCATCGGTGGTTGCCTTGTTCCCCGAACGTTTCAACGCCACCTACAGCGCCAGCAAGGCTTACGTGCTAAGCCTGACTCAATCGCTCAATACCGAACTCGAAGGCACCGGGGTCAAGGTGCAAGCGGTATTGCCCGGCGTGACCCGCACTGAAATCTGGGATCGCTCCGGTTTCGATGCCAGCGGTATTCCGGCGGAAATGGTCATGGAAGCGGGCGAGATGGTCGATGCTGCGCTGTCCGGTCTGGATCAGGGCGAACTCGTCACCATTCCTTCGCTGCCTGATGTCGGGGAATGGCAAGCCTTTGTCGCCGCGCGTCATGTAATGGCCCCGAATCTGTCCCACAGTTCGGCGGCCAGCCGTTACAAGTAAATTGATTCGTGAGAGGTCAACCCGATATGGATCAGCGTCGAGTAGTTGTCACGGGTATGGGCCTGGTATCGCCCTTGGGAAGCGACGTCGAAGTTGTCTGGCAGCGCTTGCTGGCCGGGCGTTCGGGATTGCGAAACCTGCCGGAAGCGGTCATTGCCGATCTGCCGACGCGGGTCGGCGGGGTGGTGCCGACGATGGAGGAGGATGCCGAAGCTGGGTTCGATCCGGATCGCGCCACGCCGCCCAAAGAACAGAAGAAAATGGATCGTTTCATTCTGTTCGCGATGGAGGCTGCACGGCAGGCGCTTGAACAGGCGGGCTGGCACCCGACGCAATCCCACGCTCAGGAACGCACGGCCACCATCATCGGCTCAGGTGTCGGCGGCTTCGGTGCAATCGCCGATGCGGTGCGGACCACCGACAGCCGTGGTCCGCGTCGCTTGTCACCGTTCACTATCCCTTCGTTTCTGGTCAACCTTGCGGCGGGCCATGTCTCGATCCAGCACGGTCTCAAGGGCCCGCTCGGTGCGCCGGTCACGGCGTGTGCCGCCGGCGTGCAGGCGATCGGTGATGCCGCTCGGCTGATTCATGTCGGCGAGGCCGATATTGCCGTGTGCGGCGGTGCGGAAGCATGCATCGATCGCGTCAGCCTTGCCGGTTTCGCGGCGGCGCGGGCCTTGTCCAGCGGCTACAACGACACGCCTGAGCGCGCCTCACGCCCGTTCGACAGCGGGCGCGACGGTTTCGTGATGGGCGAGGGTGCGGGGCTGCTGGTGATCGAATCACTTGAGCACGCATTGGCACGGGGGGCGCAGCCATTAGCCGAACTGGTCGGATATGGCACCAGCGCCGACGCCTATCACCTGACCGCCGGGCCGGAAGACGGCAGCGGTGCACGCCGGGCGATGACTCTGGCGCTGGCCCAGGCTGGTGTCACGCCGGATCAGGTGCAACATCTGAACGCACATGCGACCTCGACGCCAGTGGGTGATCTCGGTGAACTGGCCGCGATTAAATCGGTATTCGGGACCCAGAACGAGATTGCCGTGACCTCGACCAAATCCGCGACGGGGCATTTGCTGGGTGCGGCGGGAGGTCTGGAGGCGATTTTCACGTTGCTGGCGATCCGCGATCAAACCATTCCGCCAACGCTCAACTTCGAGAATCCCGATCCGGCGAGCGAAGGCGTGGACATCGTCCACGGTCAGGCGCGGTCGATGCCGATCGAGTATGCGTTATCCAACGGCTTCGGCTTCGGTGGGGTCAATGCCAGCGTGCTGTTCAAGCGCTGGCAGGCTTAGCCTTCGGAGCGCTTGAGGTGTTCGCGGGTGACGTCGAGGATCTGCTGCGCAAATTCGGCATCCGCAACACTGCGTGACAGCAGGAGCGCCCCGGCCAGTGTCGCCATGATGACGATGCTGCGTTCGGCGGCGTTCTCGCCTTCAAGGGTGCCTTCGATCTGGTCGAGGCGAGCCTTCAAGACTGAATCGCTGGTCGGACTAGGCTGGCCACGCAGTCCAAGCTCCGAAGATATGGTCAGCAACGGACAGCCTTCATGGGGACTTGTCTGGTGCCATTCGGACAGGTAGGTGTCGATGAACACCTCCAACGGTTTGTCCTGGGCGAAGATTTCCGCGCACAGCCCCGCTACCTGCTCGCCGGCAGCTTGCAGCGCTTTTTCCACCAGTTCGTCCTTGGACGCGAAGTGCGAATAGAAGCCGCCGTGCGTCAGGCCCAGTGCCCTCATCAAAGGTTGCAGCCCGGTCGCACCAATGCCGTCCTTGCGAAACCGCTCGGACGCTTCCTTGATAATGCGCTGATGTGTCTGGGCTTTATGATCTTGCGAGTAACGCATTTAAACTCTCCGCAACAAGACCGCCATCTTAACCAATGCAAATTGAATGGTGACTGTACTTCTACTTCTAAAAAGCCTGCCGGTGAATCCAACAAGTTCGTAACAACCATAAATGGTTGGCACGGATAGTGGTTGCAGCTTGCAAAGTTGCCATCACTTGAGGAGCAGGAGAATCATGTACAAAGACTACCCGGCCGCCTATCAGGTCAGCAAAGGCTCGGCGCTACAGGTCAATACACCTTTCTACGAACGGATTCGCGACCGCAAGGACGGGCGCACACTGATCGAACAATTCGAAGTGCCGATCCGCACCGGTCGTGCCTGGCATGTGCCGGCGGGGCATGTGTTTCGTGTCACCACACCGGTCGGGCCCCAAGTGGGCGATTTCAATGTGTGGAACGCACACGATCCGCGTGAACGGATGTGGGCGGCGCGCACCCGGCAACTGCAGGGCGCCCATGTCAGCACCCACGACCGGCTCTGGTCGAACCTGCCTTTTCTTCGTCCGCTGGTGACCATCACCGATGACAGCCTGGCCGACTATGGCATCGACGAGCACGGTGGGCGCCTGCACGATTTGCTCGGCACGCGCTGTGATCCCTACGTGAACAAGATGCTCACCGGCGAGGATTTCCATCATCACTGCCATTCAAACCTGACCCGCGCCGTGTTGCCCCATGGCCTGACCGAGTTCGACGTGCATGACGTGCTGAACATCTTCCAGTGCACGGGCCTGAATCACGATGACCTGTACTTCATGAAGGCCTGCCCGGCGCAGAAGGGTGACTATCTGGAGTTCTTTGCGGAAATCGACTTGCTGTGTGCATTGTCGACGTGCCCCGGCGGTGATCTGTCGCTGGCGATGTGGGGGCCGGATGCGCAGGATCCGCTGACCGTGTGCCGCCCGCTCGGCGTGGAAATCTATCGTCTGGACGATGCGCTGCTCGAAGGCTGGAGCCAGCCGGAACGGGCGGCGTACAAAGGCCTGCATGGCTTGCACATCGCCAAGGCTGAATGGGAAAAGTAGCCGCGATAAAAACAAACCCCGCCGATTCAGGCGGGGTTTTTCGTTCAGCGGTCCTGCGCGTCCTTGATGTCCGCTTCGGCATTGCGTTCAGCGACGCGCTTGCGCTGTTCATCGGTCAGTTCGACCTTGTTGGCGGTGTCACGCAACATCATCAGACCGCCGACGATCGAGCCGATTGCAACGACCAGAATCAACCAGGCATACCAGGGCATAACGGCTCTCCTTAAAGACAGGTCGACGGGCGAGGGTTTCGCCGTTCAACGCTGCATACCACTTTGAGCGAAGTGCATTCGCAGTGGTTCCATTCTAGGCCGGTTATGCCCGTCGCGGTTTACAGTCCGGTGAGCATGGCGTCTGCCGGGGCGTTGGCGCGCAATTGGCCGGTCAACAGGAAGTATCCGAAACCGACCGCCATGAAGCCGAGAAAGATCAGCCCGATCAGCGCATTGAACCAGGCCATCGCTACCAGGCACACCACGGCCAGCGCCAGCGCGATCAACGGAATCAACGGATAGCACGGCGCGCGGAAGGTGCGCTCCAGATTTGGTTCGGATTTACGCAGTTTGAACAGGCTGAGCATGCTCATGATGTACATCACGATCGCACCGAACACCGCCATGGTGATCATCGCGGCAGTGAGGGTCATGCCGCCGAGGTTGATCAGCCCGTCGCTGTAGATCGCCGCGATGCCGATCACGCCGCCGGCAATGATGGCGCGGTGCGGGGTCTGGAAGCGCGACAGCTTCGCCAGCGAGGCGGGCAGGTAACCGGCGCGGGCGAGGGCGAAGAACTGCCGCGAGTAGCCAAGAATGATCCCGTGGAAACTCGCCACCAGCCCGAACAGGCCGATCCACACCAGCATGTGCAGCCAGCCGGAATTGTCGCCGACCACGGTTTTCATCGCCTGAGGCAACGGGTCGTTGATGTTCGACAGGGTGCGCCAGTCACCGACGCCACCGGCGAAGAACATCACGCCCATCGCCAGCAACACCAAGGTCAGAATGCCGCTGATGTAGGCCTTGGGAATCGTACGTTTCGGGTCCTTGGCTTCTTCGGCGGCCATGGCCGCGCCTTCGATGGCGAGGAAGAACCAGATCGCGAACGGAATCGCCGCGAACATCCCGGCAATCGCCGGAGCGCCGAAGATGTCCGAACCGGCCCAGCCATTGAGCGCGAAGTTGCTGAAGCTGAAGGCCGGGGCGACTACACCCATGAACACCAGCAACTCGGCCACTGCCAGCACGCAGACCACCAGTTCGAAGGTCGCTGCCAGTTTCACCCCGAGGATGTTCAAGGTCATGAACACAATGTATGCGCCGACCGCCGCGTGTTTCGGATCGAGGGCCGGAAACTGCACGTTCAGATACGCGCCAATCGCCAAGGCGATCGCCGGCGGGGCGAAGACGAATTCGATCAGTGTCGCCAGGCCTGCGATCAATCCGCCTTTTTCACCGAAAGCCCGGCGACTGTAGGCAAACGGCCCGCCCGCGTGGGGAATCGCCGTGGTCAGTTCGGTGAAGCTGAAAATGAAGCAGGTGTACATGGTGGCGACCATGAATGAGGTCACCAGAAAGCCGAGAGTTCCCGCGACGCCCCAGCCATAACTCCAGCCGAAATATTCCCCGGAAATCACCAGCCCCACCGCGATGCCCCACAGATGCAACGTGCCCAGCGTGGGTTTGAGTTGAGTGTTCATGCGTTTGCTCCCTGAACGGTTTGGAAAGCTCGGGGAAAGGCGTGTGCAGTGGGCGTGCCATTTTGTATTGGCGGGTCGTAATGCGCTTAAAGCTGTCGTATCGGGGATGTTCGCGGCGCAATGCCCACAGAGTTGTGCGCCAGTTGGGTGCGATGTTGTCTGTGTTGCCGTCTTCGCGGGCAAGCCCGCAGGTGTAAGTGGTGTCTGGAGGAGCGCGTTTCAAAACGTGGGAGTGGGCCTGGTCCGGGCGGCGATCCGACGAAGAGGCCCGTCCACACGACGCAAAACTCTGCTGTAACGCCCGCGTAAACCCACTCTTTACGCTTTCTTTATGCCCTGCGCGCAACCTCGGTCTCGTTCCTTTACAGCCTCCTTTCCGACAATGCCTCCACACGCGGCAATACGCCGTAACACGGAGATCTTCCATGAGCGTTCTGGACGGGGTGTCACTGCTGCTGGCAGTGGGGCTGTTCATTTATCTGTTGGTTGCGCTGTTGCGCGCGGATCGGACTTAGGAGCGGCTATGCACAGTTATGACTATTGGCTGATCCTCGCATTCTTCGCGGTGGTCTTGCTGCCGGCGCCGTTCCTCGGGCGCTTCTACTACAAGGTGATGGAGGGCCAGCGCACCTGGCTGACGCCGATTCTCGGCCCGGTCGAACGTGGCTGCTATCGCATTGCCGGGGTCAATCCGCAGGATGAACAGAGCTGGCAGAAGTACACGCTGGCGCTGCTGGCATTCAACCTCGCCGGTTTTCTGCTGCTGTTCGCGATCCTGCTGTTTCAGGATCACCTGCCGCTGAACCCGCAAAACCTGCCGGGCCAGGAGTGGACCCAGGCGTTCAACACCGCCGTCAGCTTCATGACCAACACCAACTGGCAGTCCTACAGCGGTGAAGCGACCCTCAGCTACCTGAGCCAGATGGTCGGCCTCACCGTGCAGAACTTCGTCAGTGCCGCCACCGGCCTCGCCGTGCTGGTTGCGCTGTGCCGTGGCATCGGGCGCAAGTCCACCAAAACCCTCGGCAACTTCTGGGTCGACATGACCCGTGCCACGCTCTACGGTCTGCTGCCGCTGTGTCTGCTGCTGGCGCTGTACCTGGTGTGGCAGGGCGTGCCGCAAACCTTCGCTCAATATGTGAATGCAGTGACGATGCAGGGCGTTGACCAAGTCATCCCGCTCGGCCCGGCTGCCAGCCAGATTGCGATCAAGCAACTGGGCACCAACGGCGGTGGTTTCTTCGGCGTCAACTCGGCGCATCCGTTCGAGAACCCGACTGCCTGGAGCAACCTGTTCGAAGTCGCGTCGATCATCCTGATCCCGGTGGCATTGGTATTCACCTTCGGCCACTACGTGAAGGATCTGCGTCAGAGTCGCGCCATCATCGGCTGCATGCTCGCGCTGTTCATCATCGGCGGCGCCACTTCGCTGTGGGCCGAGTATCAGCCGAACCCTGCCTTGAACAACGTCGCCGTCGAACAGACCGCGCCGCTGGAAGGCAAGGAAGCGCGCTTCGGCACCACCGCCACCGTGCTCTGGTCGGTGACCACCACGGCGGCGTCGAACGGTTCGGTCAACGGCATGCATGACAGCCTCAACCCGCTCAGCGGCATGGTTGCGCTGGTCAACATGATGGTCGGTGAAGTGATCTTCGGCGGCGTCGGCGCGGGGCTCTACGGCATGTTGCTGAACGTGCTGATCGCGGTGTTCCTCGCCGGCCTGATGATCGGCCGCACCCCGGAATACCTCGGCAAGAAACTCCAGGCCCGTGAAGTGCAGCTGCTGGTCATCACCCTGCTGGTGATGCCGGTCGGCGTGCTGGTGCTCGGCGCGATTGCAGCGAGCCTGCCGGGCCCGGTGGCGGCGGTGAGCAACCCCGGCCCGCACGGCTTCAGTCAGTTGCTCTACGCCTACACCTCGGCCAGTGCGAACAACGGTTCGGCATTCGGCGGCTTCGGCGCCAACACCGCGTTCCACAACCTGATGCTGGGACTGGGCATGTTGATCGGTCGCTTCGGCTACATCCTCCCGGTACTGGCTCTGGCCGGCAGCCTGGCGATGAAGAAAACCGCACCGATCGGCCAGAACAGCTTCCCGACCCACGGCCCGCTGTTTGTGACCCTGTTGACCGTGACCATTTTGCTGGTGGGCGGCCTGACATTCTTGCCGACCCTCGCACTGGGCCCAATCGCTGAACACCTGAGCATGGGCTTCTAAGGAGCTGATGATGAATATGCCCGCAATCAAACCCGTCGTCGCCAAGGCGCCGGAACAAGCGAAAACCGCGATCAGCGCCCTGTGGCGTCCGGCGCTGGTGCAAGCGTTCGTCAAGCTCGACCCGCGCCAGTTGCAGCGCTCGCCGGTGATGCTGGTGGTCGAACTGACGGCGATCCTGACCACCGTGCTGTGCTTCATTCCCGACAACGGCGTGCCGACTTTCGTGGCCGCGCAAATCGCCCTGTGGCTGTGGTTCACCGTGCTGTTCGCCAACTTCGCCGAAGCGCTGGCCGAAGGTCGTGGCAAGGCCCGCGCCGACAGCCTCAAGGCCGGCAGCGAAGGCCTCAGCGCCCGCCGCAAACTGGCCAACGGCAGCTTCCAGGTCGTACCGGCCACCAGTCTGCGCAAGGGCGACGTGGTGCGCGTTGAAGCGGGGGAGATGATCCCCGGTGACGGCGAAGTCATCGAAGGTATTGCGGCGGTCAACGAAGCGGCGATCACTGGTGAATCGGCGCCGGTGATTCGCGAGTCCGGCGGCGACCGTTCCGCCGTCACCGGCAACACCCGGCTGGTGTCCGACTGGCTGCTGGTGAAGATCACCGCCAATCCCGGTGAATCGACCCTCGACCGCATGATCGCGCTGGTCGAAGGCGCCAAACGCCAGAAGACCCCGAACGAAGTGGCGCTGGATATCCTGCTGATCGGCCTGACCCTGATCTTTCTGCTGGTGGTCGTGACCCTGCAACCGTTCGCCCACTTCGCCAACGGCAGCTTGCCGCTGGTGTTCCTGGTGGCGTTATTGGTCACGCTGATTCCGACCACCATCGGCGGTCTGCTGTCGGCGATCGGTATCGCCGGGATGGATCGGCTGGTGCGCCTTAACGTGATCGCCAAGTCCGGTCGCGCGGTGGAAGCGGCGGGTGACGTGCACGTGCTGCTGCTGGACAAGACCGGCACCATCACTTTCGGTAACCGTCGTTGCAGCGCGGTATATGCAGCGCCGGGCGTGAATGCCCGTGAGCTGGCCGAAGGCGCGCTGTTCGCTTCGCTGGCCGACGAAACCGCCGAAGGCAAGTCCATAGTCGAGTACCTTCGCGGCTCAAATCCGCAGCCGGAACCTTCGCCGGAAACCCTGACCCCCGTACCGTTCAGCGCAGAAACCCGCTTGTCCGGTGTCGACTATCAGGGCCGTGTGTTCCGCAAGGGCGCGGTGGATTCGCTGCTGGCCTTCCTCGGCCAACAACGCAAGGACCTGGCCCCGGCGCTGTCCCGGGAAATCGACAGGATCGCCCAGAGCGGCGGCACGCCGTTGCTGGTCTGCGCCGACGGCAAACTGCTCGGCGCAATCCACCTCAAAGACGTGGTCAAGCCGGGCATCCGCGAGCGTTTTGCCGAGCTGCGCAAGCTGGGGATTCGCACGGTGATGGTCACCGGCGACAACCCGCTGACCGCCGCCGCGATTGCCGCTGAAGCGGGTGTCGATGACGTACTGGCCGAAGCCACACCGGAGAAAAAACTGGCGCGCATCCGTCACGAGCAGAACGATGGTCGTCTGGTTGCGATGTGCGGCGACGGCGCCAACGATGCCCCGGCGCTGGCTCAGGCTGACGTCGGCATGGCGATGAACGACGGCACGCAAGCCGCGCGTGAAGCGGCCAACATGGTCGACCTCGACAGCGACCCGACCAAGCTGCTGGACGTGGTGCAGATCGGCAAGGAATTGCTGGTGACCCGTGGCGCGCTGACGACCTTTTCCATCGCCAACGACGTGGCCAAGTACTTTGCGATCCTGCCGGCGCTGTTTGCCGCGATCTACCCGCAACTGGGCGTGCTGAACATCATGCAGTTGAGCAGTCCGCAGAGCGCGATCCTGTCGGCCATCGTGTTCAACGCGTTGATCATCGTGGTGCTGATTCCGCTGGCCCTGCGCGGCGTGCGGGTGCAGGCAGCGAGTGCGGCGGCGCTGCTGCGTCGCAATCTGCTGATCTATGGCCTGGGCGGGATTCTGGTGCCGTTTGTGGGGATCAAGGCGATCGACATGCTGTTGACGGCGTTGCATCTGGTTTGAACCTGAACAGCGGTGTGCCGGGCACACCGCTTCAAGCACGAATTCGAGGATTTTGAAATGTCCACAATGTTACGTCCGGCCCTGAGCCTGCTGGTGCTGATGACCCTGGTCACCGGCGTTGCCTATCCGCTGGTGGTGACCGGCGTTGCCCAGGTCGCCTTCCCCGAGCAAGCCAACGGCAGCCTGGTGCGCGACGCCGAAGGCAAGGTGCGCGGCTCGTCGCTGATCGCGCAGGACTTTGTCGGCGATGCCTGGTTTCATCCGCGTCCTTCGGCCGGTGCCTTCGCCACCGTGTCGAGCAGTGCGAGCAACCTGTCGCCAAGCAATCCGGCGCTGGCCACTCGGGTGATCGATGACGCCAACAAGCTGCAGGTGCCCGGTCAGGGCCCGGTGCCGCTGGCGCTGCTGACCACCTCCGGCAGTGGCCTCGATCCGCACTTGCCACCGGCGGCGATTGCCTATCAACTGGCGCGTGTTGCGGCCGCGCGCAATCTGCCGGTGGCGACCTTGCAGCAACTGCTCGACGCGCACATCGAACAGCCGCTGGTGGGCCCGCCGGTGGTGAATGTGCTGACGCTGAACATGGCGCTGGAAAAGCTGTAGTGGATGTTCGTTCCCATGTCCAGGCGTCGAACCGTCTGCATGGGAACGCCTTAAAAGACGCTGTGCGTCAGCATGTGCGGGACGCAGAGCGTCCTGGGCTGCATTCCCACGCAGAGCGTGGGAACGATCAACTTCAGGAAGAGAGCTTCAAGCATGAGTGACTCCGGCCGCGCCGACGCGCTGTTAGCAGACTTGCCCCGCGATGGACGCGGCCGGCTCAAGGTTTTCCTCGGCGCTGCGCCGGGTGTGGGCAAGACCTACGCGATGTTGCAGGCCGCCCACAGCCAATTGCGCCAGGGCGTGAAAGTCATCGCCGGAGTGGTTGAAACCCATGGTCGCGCCGAAACCGAAGCGCTGCTTGGCGGTTTGCCGCAACTGCCGTTGGTGCGCTCGGAATACCGTGGCGTGACGCTTGAAGAAATGGACCTCGATGGCCTGCTCGCGGCCCGGCCGAAACTGGTGCTGGTCGATGAGCTTGCCCACAGCAACGCCCCCGGCAGCCGCCACGCCAAACGCTGGCAGGACATTCAGGAACTGCTCGCCGCCGGTATCGACGTGTACACCACGGTCAACGTCCAGCACCTCGAAAGCCTCAACGATCAGGTGCGCGGCATCACCGGTGTCCAGGTACGCGAAACCCTCCCTGACTGGGTGCTGCAAGAAGCCTACGAACTGCTGCTGATCGACCTGCCGCCCCGCGAACTGCTCGAGCGCCTGCGCGAAGGCAAGGTCTACGTGCCTGAGCAGGCACGCGCCGCGATCGATGCATTCTTCACTCAGACCAACCTCACCGCACTGCGCGAACTGGCGATGCAGACCGCTGCCGCGCAGGTCGATAACGATCTCGCTCAAGGCTATCGCCAGCTCGGTCAGGCCGCGCCGGCGGTGCGCGGGCGCTTGCTGGTCGGCGTCGATGGCGATGCGCAGGCCGAACGGCTGGTGCGTCACGCCAGCCGCGTCGCCCAGCGGCGACATCTGCCATGGAGTCTGGTGCACGTCGATAACGGCAGCGTGCGCGACGAGCAATCGCGCCTGCGCCTGCAAAGCGCCCAGCAACTGGCCGAACGCCTCGGCGGCGAGGTGGTGCTGTTGCGGGCCGGCGAAGTGGCGAAAACCCTGATCCAGCATGCGGCTGAACGACGGGCGAGTCTGGTGCTGGTCGGCCAGTCCCGGCCGCGTCTGCGCAGGCGCCTGTTCGGCGGTGGGCTGGCGGCGCGTTTGCTGCGTCAGGCTCATGGCCTGGAAATCAACGTGCTGGACAGTGACCAGGAACAGCATCAGCCGCGCCCGCGTGTAGCGCCGACGCTGGTGTGGTTCGACTATGCCCTGGCGCTGGTCGCCACAGTGCTGGCCAGTGCGCTGGCTTGGGCGGTGTCCAGCGTGCTGCCGTTGCCGAATATCTCGCTGGTGTTCCTTGCGGCGGTGCTGCTGGTGGCGGTTCGCAGCAGCCTCGGCCCGGCGCTGGCCTGTGCGGCGCTGTCGTTTCTGACCTATGACTTTCTGTTCATCCCGCCGAATTTCTCCTTCAGCATCCAGCGCGAAGAAGACGTGCTGACCTTGCTGTTCTTCCTGCTGATGGCGGCGCTCACCGGCAACCTCGCGGCGCGACAGCGGCGGCAATTGCAGGCGCTGCGCGATACCCAGGAAGAGACCACCGAACTGCTCGACCTGTCGCGCAAACTCACCGCCGCCACCGACCGCCAGGCCGTGGTCAGCGCCGCCGCGCAACACCTCAATGGCTGGAGCGATCTGCAACTGTGCCTGCTCAATCGTGACGGGCAGGGTGGCTGGAAAGTTGAAACCGGCGGACCGTTGCAGTTCACCGAATCCGAACGCGCCGCCGCCGACTGGGCCTGGCAACACGATCAACCGGCGGGCATGGGCACCGGCACGTTGCCGTTCGGTCGCTGGTGGTGGTGGCCGCTGTCGGTGGAGGACGGACCGCTGGCGCTGCTCGGGGTGTGCGCCAAAGAGGGCCGAACCTTGAGCGGCCAGCGTCGTCGTTTGCTGACCGCGTTGAGTCAGCCGCTGGCCCAGGCATTGGCCCGGGCGCAATTGGCCGATGATCTGGAAGCCGCGCGCCTGCACGGCGAAACCGAACAACTGCGCAGCGCTTTGCTGGCCTCGGTGTCCCACGATCTGCGCACGCCGCTGACCTCGATGCGCGGCAGCATCGACAGCCTGCTGGCCCTCGGCGAAGCGATCCCGCTGGAGGATCGCCGCGAGCTGCTCGAAGGCACACGCGACGAAGCCGAACGTCTCGATCGCTACATTCAGAACCTGCTGGACATGACCCGTCTCGGGCATGGTGCGTTGAAGCTGGCGCGGGACTGGGTGTCGCCGGCGGACATCGTCGGCAGTGCGCTCAACCGACTGCGGGCAGTGCTCTCATCTTTGCAGGTGAGCACCGATGTGCCAGCCGAACTGCCGCTGCTGTACGTGCATGCCGCGTTGATTGAACAGGCGCTGGTGAACGTGCTGGAAAACGCCGCACGCTTCTCGCCGTCTCACGGCCGTCTGCAATTGCGTGCCGGGGCGGATGACAGCGAAGTGTTTTTTTCGGTCAGCGATGAAGGGCCGGGGATTCCCGTCGATGAGCGGGCGAAGATTTTCGACATGTTCTACACCGCCGCCCGGGGTGATCGGGGCGGGCAGGGCACGGGGCTCGGGTTGGCGATCTGTCAGGGTATGGTCGGCGCCCATGGCGGGCGGATCAGTGTCGGCGACGGCATCGACGGACGCGGCACCTGCATCACCCTGCACTTGCCGTTGCAGACGCAACCGGGGATGGACGGTGAAGCCTGATCCGCGCTGCGCTACTCTCTTGCCACTCTTTTGTGTTGATGTGAATTCATGAGCCAGACCGCGACCATTTTGGTCATCGATGACGAACCGCAGATCCGCAAGTTCCTGCGTATCAGCCTCGCTTCCCAGGGCTACAAAGTGCTGGAGGCCGGCACCGGCGCCGAGGGCCTGGCCCAGGCGGCGCTGAACAAACCCGATCTGCTGGTGCTCGACCTCGGCCTGCCGGACATGGACGGCCAGCAAGTGCTGCGCGAGTTTCGCGAGTGGGCCACGGCGCCGGTGCTGGTGCTCTCGGTGCGTGCCAGCGAAGGGCAGAAAGTCCAGGCGCTGGATGGCGGCGCCAATGACTACGTGACCAAGCCGTTCGGCATTCAGGAATTTCTCGCCCGGGTGCGCGCGTTGCTGCGTCAGGCGCCGGCCGGCGAAGCGCAGCAGGCCGCGTTGAATTTCGGCCCGCTGACCGTGGACCTGGCATATCGCCGCGTGTTGCTCGACGGCGTCGAAGTCGCCCTGACCCGCAAGGAATATGCAGTGTTGGCGCAACTGGCGCGGCATCCGGGGCGGGTGATCACCCAGCAGCAATTGCTCAAGGACATCTGGGGCCCGACTCACACCGAAGACAGTCACTACCTGCGGATCGTGGTCGGTCATCTGCGACAGAAACTGGCGGACGATCCGACCCGGCCCCGTTTCATCGTGACCGAGGCCGGTGTCGGTTATCGCTTGTTGAGCGAGAGCAGCCTTTAGTTCTGTTCGCTCTCGTAGCGATCCAGCGTATCCCGGGCAATCTCGCGACCCAGCGCGATCAATTCGGGCGCCTTGTAGAACTCGAAGAACCGGCACACCCGCTTCGGCACGTTGATCAGGATGTCCGGCGGATACCCGGCGATCTTGTACTGCGCCAGCGAGGTCTGCATCACCTCGAAACTCTGGTTGATCAGGTCCAGCAATGACGCCGGCCCGACGTTATCGACGATAAATGAACCGGTGGCGGACTTGGGTGCGCCGTCGCGCTCCGGGGCGGCGGCCGGTTGCTGGGCTTCCGGCTCGGCGCTTTCGACCCACGGATTGATGTCCGCCGCTTCGGCACGCAGTGCTTCCTGTTCCAGGATCAGCAGTTGCTCGGCCTGTTTGCGGCGGAACGGCATCTTCGAACCCAGCGAACTGATCAGGCTGTCGAAGCGCGTACGGAACGCGGCGGGGCGTTGAATCACCGGCAGTTTGTAATGGCGCTGGTTGGTCGAGTTGAGATTGACCGCGATGATCAGGTCACAGTGGCTCGACACCACCGGCACGATCGGCAACGGGTTGAGAATGCCGCCGTCCACCAGCATCCGGTTGCCTTGCATCACCGGGGTAAACAGACTGGGAATCGCTGCCGAGGCGCGCATGGCCTGATGCAGGCAGCCTTCCTGGAACCAGATTTCCTGCTGATTGGTGAGGTCGGCGGCCACCGCCGTGTAGGGAATGCGCAGGTTTTCGATGTTGATCTCGCCAACGATCTTGCGGATCTGGCCGAAGACTTTCTCGCCACGGATCGCGCCGAGACGGAAGCTGACATCCACCAGGCGCAGCACGTCGAGGTAATCCAGGCTTTCGATCCAGTTGCGATACTCGTCGAGCTTGCCGGCGGCGTAGATTCCGCCGACCACGGCCCCCATTGAACAGCCGGCAATACAGCTGATGTCATAGCCCCGTCGTTCGATCTCTTCAATGACCCCGATATGGGCATAGCCCCGGGCGCCACCGGAGCCCAGCACCAGTGCGACACGTTTTTTCATCCGTCTTCCTCCCGGCAAGGTTCCACAATGCACCCATCGAGGGCCGGGCTTCAATCGCCGGGGTCGCTCGGGGCGGCCATGGCGTCGTTTTTTCGATACTTCATGACCCGTCGGCGCTATCTTTTGCAGTGCGGTGCAATTGCGGGGTACAAGGCACTTTTTCGCTGCCTTACCGTCTTACCTGCACGACTGTTGACCTATCTTTGAGGTGTGAGTGATGAAAGCCTGGATCTGTGTGCCGTTGATGGCTCTGGCATTGGCCGGTTGCGCCGGCAAGACTGCTTATCGCGACAGCTGCGGCAGCCAGCTCGACGCGGCGTGGCATGAACTGGACCTGGCGAAGGCCGAAGGGTTTGCCGGCACCGTCAGCTATTCCAAGGCGTTGTCGCTGTTGACGGCGGCCAAGACTCAGCAGCAATTCGAGGGTTTCGAAGGCTGCACCAAGAAGGCCGAAAAGGCGCGTTTCTACATTCGCGAATCCCGCGCCGGACGCTAAGCTGCTGACGTGGCGCAAGGGCAGGTGTCTTGCGCCAGTTCACACTCGTGCAAAGCCATTGAATTCAGGAGCAAGCGATGTCTGCGTTGGTTGATCGGCTGGTGGCCCATGTCCTGAGCCTCGAAGTACGGCTGCTGGGCTGTCAGGCCCGTCTGACTGCGCGGACCGACCCTGAGGCGCTGCATGATTTGCGCACCACCGTGCGCCGTTTGCGCAGTCTGTTGCGGCCGTTGCGCGGTTTGCCCGGTGTCGAGCAACTGGAAGATGCGGCGGCTGCGGTGGGGCAACTGACCACGCCCTGGCGCGACCGCGAAGTGCTGGCGGCCTGGCTGATCAAGCATGATCAGCCCGAAGCCGCGCAGCGCCGCATGGCGCAAATGGCCGAGGCGTATCCGACGCTGGCGGCCAGCGCCGAAGTGGCTTCGCTGCTGATGATCCTCGACGCCTTCCCGCGCTTTCTGCGAGCGTCCCAGCGCCAGGGATTGCTCAAGCGCCTGGACAAGCGCATCGAGAAACGTCTGGGCAAACAATGGAAAAACCTCGACGTGGCGCTGCACGACCCGGCCCACGACCGCCATCGTCTGCGTTTGCTGATCAAGCGCGTGCGTTACGGCATCGAGGCTTACCCGGAACTCGATCGTCTGCCGGAAGCCGCATTAACCCGTCTGAAATCCGCACAAGGCGCCCTCGGTGACTGGCACGATTGCTGGCAATGGCTGGCGCGCGCCGAACTGGAGCCGGATCTGCGACCCTGCGTCGCCACATGGCAGGCGACCATGGCCAAAGCCGAAATCAAGGCCGACCGGGTACTGGATAAACTCAGCGCGGCCTGCTTCAAATCCTGAAACCCGCTGGCGCGCAGCGCCGCTGTCTTATCTGTCAGTCTCTTTGACCGGAATGGACGCTGCGCGGCTCTGCCGCGCTGGTTAAGATCCGGTCATTCCCTTTTTCGTGTCCGAGGTTTCCATGCGCTTTTGCGATCTGATCGATGCTGTCCGTCGTCAACCGGAGGTAACGATTCCGGCGGAGTGGGGCCAGGGCCGGGCCAGTTTTGGCGGGTTGGTGGCCGCACTCCAATTTGAAGTGATGCGCACCCGAGTACCGACTGATCGGCCGGTGCGTTCGCTGGCGATCACCTTTGTCGGCCCGGTCGAGCCCGAAGTGCCGGTGAGCTTTGGGGTCGAAGTGCTGCGCGAAGGCAAGGCGGTCAGCCAAGTGCTGGGGCGCGCCGTGCAGAACGGTCAGGTGGTGACGATGGTGCAAGGCAGCTTCGGGGCTTCGCGACCGTCGGAGGTGGCGGTGGAAGCCTATCCGGCACCCGAGATGAAACATTGGAACGACTGCCAGGAACTGCCATACATCAAAGGCGTAACCCCGGAGTTCATGCGTCATTTGGCGATGCGCTGGAGTGTCGGCGGCATGCCGTTCACCGGCATTCAATCGCGGCTGATGGGCGGTTGGGTGCGCTTGCGCGGGGATGTGAAGGAAGAGCCGGTCAACGAGGCGCACCTGCTGGCGCTGGTCGATGCCTGGCCACCGGCGCTGTTGCCGTACCTGAAGAAACCGGCACCGGGCAGCACGTTGACCTGGACCATCGAATTCGTTCAGCCGTTACGGGATTTGAGCACGCTGGATTTTTGCCAGTACCTGGCGGACATCGAGTATGCGGCCGACGGTTACGGCCATGTCGCCGCCAAGCTGTGGAGCGCGCAGGGTGAACTGATTGCCATGAGCCGGCAGACGGTGACGATCTTCGCCTGACTCAATGGCGGCGGTGACGCTCACGCCAGGCACGGTACCAGCCGCCACTGAGGAAGAACCGCGGAAACGTCAGAAACTGCTCGACCAGCAGACGCGAGACGGCGTCCTTGCGATCACTGAACGGCTCGGAGGCTTGCGCCTCCAGGCTGTGACCATGGCGCTGCAGACCCAGCGCCGCGATGATACCAATCACGCCGATCGCCACACTGGCCAGACTCAGGCTGAACACACCGGAGACGATCAACAGAAACGCGACGATGAACAGCGGCACGGCAATCAGGTGCAGCACCAGATTGGTCGGATGCTGATGGTTGTTCGGATATGCGCGCCATTGCCACGCGGGAAGGTTGGGGTGACGTTTGCCCATGTTGCTGCTCCTCGATCCATGTTCAGTACATGGTTGAAGAATAGGCCCGGGCAGCCAGAGCGGCGAATCAAGGTTGGCTATTGAAGTAATAGGGACAATGGCCATTTTTGATGTTGCGCCCTAGAGCTTGAGCTGACCGATCGCCTTGTTCAGTTCCCCGGCCAGCGTCGCCAACTCGTTACTGGTGGTCGCCGAATCCACGGTCTGCTGCACAGTGTTCTCGGTGACATCGCGAATGCTCACCACGGCGCGATTCATCTCTTCGGCAACCTGACTTTGCTGTTCTGCCGCCACCGCAATCTGCGTGTTGCTCTCACGCATCTGCGCCACCGCCCCCGTGATTTCCGCCAGCGCTTCGCCGGCCTCTTGCGCCTGCTGCACGCAGTCGTCGGCCTTGTACGAACTCTCCTGCATGAAGTCCACCGCGTCACGGGTGCCGGCCTGCAACGCTGACACCATGGTGGTGATTTCATCGGTGGAGGTCTGCACGCGTTTGGCGAGGTTGCGCACCTCGTCGGCGACCACCGCGAACCCGCGGCCCATTTCCCCGGCTCGGGCCGCTTCGATGGCGGCGTTGAGTGCCAGCAGGTTGGTCTGTTCGGCGATGCTGTGAATCACGCTGACCACGCCATTGATCTTCTGGCTGTCCTCGGCCAGGCGCTGAATCATCTCGGCGGTCTGCTGCACGCCGCTGGACAGCCCGGCAATCGACGTCTGCACTCGGCTCACCACCTGCTGACCGCTGCCGGCCAGGCCGTCGGCGGTTTGCGACAGGTCGCGCGTGGCGCCGGCGTGCTGAGCGATGTGGTAGACGGTGGCGGTCATTTCGTTGATCGCCGTGGCGGCCTGATCGGTTTCACTCTGCTGGCCGAGCATGCCGTGACGCACTTCGTTCATGCTCGACGCCAGTCGCGCGGCACCGATATCCAGTTGCCGCGCGGTGTTGGCCACGGTGGTGACCACCCGCTGATAACCGGCCTGCATTGCGTTGAACGCATTGGCCATCTGCCCGACTTCATCCTTGCAGGCCAGCGGCACCCGAGCGGCGAGGTCGCCGGTTTTCTCCACGTGCAGCATTACGTCCTTGAGGGTGTTGAGCTGGCTGAGCAGAAAGCGGATCAGCAACTGTGAAGCGCCAAGCATCGCCAGCATCAGGATGAACACCGCCACCGCATAGTTGGCGAAGCGCTCGCTGAACACTTGACTGAGGCTGGGCGCGCAGGCGATCACGGCGACCTGCTGGCCATCGGCACGGCTGAATACCTCCGCGCCGAGCAGCGGGTTTTCGCCGAACAACGGCAAGTGACTGATCTCGATCCAGCCGTTGGTGTCGGTGATCTCCAGCAACGGCTGATCGTTGAGGCGCGGTGCTTCGCCGCGTTTGAACGTCAGCACTTGATCGGATTTGGGCAGCGCCTGCCCGGCCGGCCAGGCCTTGAGCACCTGTGCCTGGGCCTGGGCCGAGGTTTGCGCGGCGTGACTGCGGGCCTGTTGTTCGAGCTGTACGGCGTACAGCACCAGCAACAGGGTGGTGACAAAGGCGACCGCGTTGACCGCCCAGAATTTGTATTTCAGCGAGATATTGCTAAGCCAGGCACCCATGGAGGTCTTCTCTGATAGCGGAAACAGTTTTGGCAAGGTGCCATTATTGTGCCGCTACCCAGGTGCCCGGATTTTGATGTGCATCAACAAGTGATGCAGTCGCCCCGGCTAGGGCAGGGTAGGTAGACCGTAAAACGCCCGCGCGCAGGCGGTGGTGTGGGCCGCGAGATCTTCCTCGGTCTCGCCTCGATGCAAGGCCACTTCACGCAGCACTTCGGTCAGATACGCCGGCTCGTTGCGACCGTTCTTCGGTTTTGGCCGCAATGTGCGTGGCAGCAGGTACGGCGCATCGCTTTCCAGCATCAGGCGACCGCGTTTGATCTCCTTCACCAGCGGATGCAAATGAGTGCCGCGACGCTCATCGCAGATCCAGCCGGTGATGCCGATGTGCAGATCCAGGTCGAGGTAACTGAACAACGCTTTCTGCTCACCTGTGAAGCAATGCACCACGGCGGCGGGCAATCTGTCGCGAAAGTCTCGGAGGATTTCCAGCAGGCGCTGGTTCGCATCACGTTCGTGCAGGAACACCGGCAATTGCAGTTCGGCCGCCAGCGCCAGATGTTCTTCGAGGACTTTTTCCTGCTGCGGGCGCGGCGAGAAATCACGGTTGAAATCCAGCCCGCATTCGCCCACCGCCACCACGTTCGATTCTTGCAGCAGGCTGCGCAGACGCCGTGCGCTGTCGGCATTCCAGTCGCTGGCCGAATGCGGGTGAATGCCGGCGGTGGCGAACAGTCGCTGGCCGTCCGGATCCAGTTGCTGGCACAGTTCCAGCGCCTGTTCGCTGCCCTCGACGCTGGTGCCGGTCAGCACCAGTTGGCAGACTCCGGCAGCGTAGGCGCGGTCGAGCACGGCCTGGTGTTTGTCGGCGAAACTGGGGTTGGTCAGGTTGACGCCGATATCGATGAGTTGCATGGTGCTACCTCGGGCCGAAGGCCGGAAAGCATATCAGAGCTGTAGATTTATAAGAAAAGCCAAGAACTACAACGGCTTATGGCTGTCTGTTGAGGCCGCGAGGCAGGCTGGTGTGACAGCATTGCTATCACTGTGCCAGTCTCTCGCACTTTATCAGCGCTCCAGGCGCTCTGTTTTCGTCGGTGTTTTGCGACCGTTCAGCGGTGAAAACGCCCGTATTCTTTCCGGAGAGTGGATGGTTCGTCCGTCGGTTTTGCTCCTGCTGTGTGGTTCGTTGCTGCTGCCGATGACGGCGGTCGCGCGGCTGCCCGGGCCGCTGCAAGCCGTGCCGGCCGCCAAGGTCCGCGACCTGACCGAGATCCGCAGCAGCCGCCTCCTGCGGGTGCTGGTCAACCAGAGCCGCAATAGCTCTGGCGAAGTCCAGGGTCAGGCCATCGGCGTCGAATACCACCGTCTGCGTGCCTTCGAGCAGTACCTCAACGGCCACGCCCGCGACGGCCAGGAAGTCACCCTCAAGATCATCCCCAAAGCCAAGGACCAATTGCTCGGCGCGTTGCAGCGCGGCGAAGGTGATCTTGTTGCGCCGGGCGAACTGCTCGAGTTGCAACCGGGCCACGCGGTCGCCAGCAGCGAGCCGATTGCCAGCAACGTGCCGCTGGTGTTGGTCGGCATCAAGGGCGAGAAGCGCTACACCAAGGTCGAACAACTGGCCGGCAAAACCCTGGCATTGCCCACCGGCAGTGCGGCAGGGGAGGCGGTGAGTCAGCTCAACCAGAAGCTGGCGCTACACAAACTGGCGCCGATCAAGATCGAATGGGTCGATCCGACGCTGGCGGTCGAAGATGTGCTGGAAATGGTCCAGGGCGGTATCTTCCACCTGACCATCGTCGAGCAACCGATTGCCGAGCGTTGGGGCAAGATCCTGCCCAAGCTGCGTTTCGACCGGCAGGTGATGATCAGCGAACCGGGCGAGGAATACTGGTTCGTGCGCCGCGATGCCTCGATGTTACGGGCCAGCATCGACCGCTTCCTGACCGGCTACAAAAAACCGTCGAACGAAGATGCGGCATTCCTGCGGATCTACCGCCGCCTCTATCAAGTGCACTATCCGTTGGCCAAGGCTGACCGTCAGCGACTGGAAAAACTGCGCCCGACGCTGCAGAAACACGCCGAAGCGCAAAATATGGACTGGCTCAACCTGGCGGCGCTGGCCTTCAAGGAGTCTGCGCTGCAACCCAGCGCGCGCAGCGGCGGCGGGCCAACCGGGTTGATGCAGATCACGCCGTCCGCTGCGCAGCGGGTCGGCGTCAACAATATCCAGAATCTCGATGCGAATGTGCAGGCCGGGGCCAAGTACCTGGCGATGATCCGCCGCAAGTTCTTCAATAGCCCGAAACTCAACGAGCGCGAGCGGATGGCGTTCACTCTGGCCGCCTACAACATCGGGCCGGAGCGGGTGCAAGGCATGCGTGCAGAAGCGCGGCGTCGCGGCCTGAATCCCAACCAATGGTTCTTCCAGGTCGAGCGCATCGCCATGGAGCAGGTGGGAATGGGAGCCGTCAGCTATGTTAATAGCGTGAACAAGTATTACTTGGCGTTCGACCGGGAGCGGGAGTCGTTGGAGCCCGCAGGGCAAAAAGTGGTCTCACGCAAATGATCTAATAAGTTGATTGTTATGGCGGATTTTTTGCGCTTTTAACATGAAATTAACTGATTAATATAGCGGCCAACCAACAAGCACTTCTGACCACAAGGAAACGCAACATGAGCTCTCTGATCAACAAGGTCCTGTTCACCCGCGCCGGCTACGGTCTGACCATTCTGCGCATTGCCGTCGGCGTGATCTTCGCCGCCCACGGCTCGCAGAAACTCTTTGGTCTGTTCGGTGGCTACGGTCTGGCAGGCACCGCGCAATACATGGAAAGCATCGGTCTGACCCCGGGTTATCTGATGGCCACACTGGCCGGCGGCACCGAGTTCTTCGCCGGTCTGGCGCTGATCATCGGCCTGCTGGTGCGCCCGGCGGCACTGGGTCTGACCTTCCTGTCGCTGGTGGCCATTTTCACTGTGCACATCAGCAACGGTCTGTTCATGGCCAACAATGGTTACGAGTTCGCCCTGGCTCTGCTCGGTGGCAGCCTCGCGGTACTGATCGAAGGTGCCGGCAAGCTCTCGGTGGATCGCGCCATCGCCGGTTGAAGGCTCTGGCTCAAGCAAAAGGCCCGCATTATGCGGGCCTTTTTTGTTGCGGCTGATTCTTGACACTGGCCGGTCACGTTCTCTAGGATGCCGCTCATGCGCCGATTTAAACAGCTACTTGCGGGGCGCCAGGTGACTGTTCTTCAGTTGCCGTCAGAAGCCGGAACAGGGCTTCGAAATACCGCTAAAGCGCTGGTTCGGTGTTGCCTCTCACCTGCCATGCAGACTTTTGAGGCAGAGACACGACACGATGAATGCACTACGCCCTCCAGCACGTCCCGCGCCGATCACGGCACACATCACCCAGCGCAATCCGAAAATCCTGCTTGGCGGCAAACATCAGCCGACGCTGTTGCGTTATCTCGATGGCTGGCCACGTCGCAGCGGCGGTCCTGCCGCATTTCTGATCCAGTTTGTCGAAGACGGTGAGTCGCTGGCGCGTTTTGCCGATGACAGCTTCGATCTGGCCGTCATTCAGGCTCCGAGTCTTGAAGAAGCGCCGGAAATGATTCGCCAACTGACCCGCGTCGCACGCCAGGGCCTGATTACCCGGCGCTGAGCGTCAGGGATATTCGATCGCCACGATGTAGACGAACTGTTCGCCGGTCGGCGTCTGTACCCGCACTTCCGCATCCAGCGCCTTGCCGATGAGGGCGCGGGCCAGTGGTGAGTCGATGCTGATCAGGCCGAGTTTCAGGTCCAGTTCGTCCGGGCCGACGATGCGATAGCGCGACTGTTTGCCGTCCTCGTCTTCGATGGTCACCCAGGCGCCGAAATAGACCTTGTTCGGATCACTCGGTTTTTCGCTGACCACTTTGAGCGCTTCGAGGCGTTTGGTGAGAAAACGCACGCGACTGTCGATCTCGCGCAGCATTTTCTTGCCGTAGGTGTACTCGGCATTCTCCGAACGATCACCCTGAGCCGCTGCCTCGCTGACCGATTGCGTCACTTGCGGACGGCGCACATGCCACAGCTCATGGAATTCGGCCCGCATCCGCGCTTCACCCTCAGGGGTGATCAGCGCGGTGCCAGCGGTGCGGGGAGGGCGATAACGGCTCATGGCAAGTTCTTTTGAGGGAGACGGCTGGAGTCTATCAACCCTCACGCAACACTGTCAGCGGGCTGGCGTTGAGCGCACGCCGTGTGCCGAACACCCCGGCGCCACCAATCAGCGCCGCGCCGATCAACGGCAACAGCAGCAACCACGGATGGGGATGCCAAGGCAGATCGAAGGCAAAGCGATACAGCACCAGACTCACCACTTCCGAACCGATGGCCGCGAGCAATCCGCTGACCGCGCCGAGCAAGCCGAACTCGATCCGTCGCGCCTTGATCAACAACTGCCGCTCGGCACCCAGCGCACGCAAAAGCGCACCCTGGCGAATGCGTTCATCCAGCGTTGCCTGCAAACCTGAAAACAGCACCGCCATCCCCGCCGCCAACACAAACAACAGCACATACTCCACCGCCAGGGTGACTTGGGCGAGGATGCTGCGCAGCTGTTCGAGCAAGGCTTCGACCTGCAGGATGGTCACCGCCGGAAACGCTCGCGACAACTCGACAATCTGCTGATCGTGGCCGGGCGCCAGATAGAAGCTGGTCAGGTAAGTCGCTGGCAGATCCTTCAAGGTGCCGGGCTGGAAGATCATGAAGAAGTTCGGCTGGAAGTTGTCCCAGTTGATCTCCCGCAGACTGGTGACCTTCGCCTCGCGATTGACCCCGCCGACGCTGAACACCATGTGATCGCCCAGCTTGAGTTTCAGGCTTTCGGCCACTTTGCCTTCGACCGAAACGCCCGGAACGTCATCCGAAGGTTGACCGGTCCACCACGAGCCGGCGGTGATTTTATTGCCCGCCGGCAGGTCGGCCGCCCAGGTCAGGCTCAGGTCGCGCTGGATGGCACGGTCGCCGGCCGAATCCTTGCTGACGATCTGCTGCACCGCCTCACCATTGATGCTGATCAGCCGTCCCGGCACCACCGGATACAACGGCGCGGCCTGGGCCGAGACATTGATCAGGTGATCGGTGAAGGCCTGTTTGTCCGCCGGCAGGATGTTCAGAGCGAAGTAGTTGGGTGCGTTTTTCGGCAACTGGTTTTGCCAAGTGTCGAGCAGTTCGCCGCGCAGCAGTGCAATCAAAGCCATGGACAGCAGAATCAGCCCGAAGGCCAATGACTGGCCAGCCGCCGCCAAAGGATGGCGCAACAACTGACCCAGACCAAGCCGCCACGGCAGGGACGCGCGTGCGAGCAGGCGACGCAGGCTCTGCAGCAGCAACAGCAGCAAGCCGCCGAGCACCAGCGCGGCCACCACGCCACCGCCAAGCAGGGCGAATGTCAGCAGCAGGTCCAGACTCAGGCGCCACATGATCAGCCCAAGCGCGCCGAGTGCCGCGCCATAGACCATCCAGGTACTCGACGGAATCGGCAGCATGTCCCGGCGCAATACCCGCAATGGCGGCACGCGGCCCAGTGCGGCGAGCGGTGGCAGGGCGAAACCTGCCAGGGCGACCAGTCCGGTGCCGATTCCGGCGAGCGCCGGCAGCAAGCCACCCGGCGGTACGTCGGTCGGCAGCAGATCATGCAACAGCGCGAACAATCCCAATTGTGCGAGCCAGCCGAGCAGGGCGCCGCTGAGGCTGGCGAGCAGGCCGAGCACTGTCAGTTGCAGACTGAACAGCACCAGGGTTTCCCGGCGCGACAAGCCCAGGCAACGCAGCAGGGCGCTGGCATCGAAACGTCGACTGGCAAAGCGGTTGGCCGACAACGCCACCGCCACCCCCGCCAGAAGCACGGCGACCAGACTGGCCATGTTCAGATAACGTTCGGCCTTGCCCAGTGCGCCGCCGATCTGTCGGTTGCCGTCGCGGGCATCCTGAATCCGCTGGTTGGCGGCGAGGCCCGGTTTGATCAGTTGACGATAGGTTTCCAGCGCTTGCGGCTCACCGCGCCAGAGTTCGCGATAGCTCACCCGGCTGCCGGGTTGCACCACGCCGGTCGCGGCGAGATCGTCTAGGTTGATCATTACGCGTGGTGTGAGGCTGTAGAAGTTGCCCGCGCGATCGGGCTCGTAGGTCAGCACTCGCGTCAGTTTCAATGTCTTCATGCCGACGTCGATACTGTCGCCGATTTTCAGGTCCAGCGCCGTCAGCAGGCGTGCTTCGACCCAGGCTTCACCGGGCTGCGGCTCGCCTCCGGCTTCTTCCGTCGCGTAAGGGGCGGGGGCGCTTTTCAGCTCGCCGCGCAGCGGATAGGCGCGGTCGACAGCTTTGATGCTGGAGAGCTGAATGCCGTTGTCCGTAGCGATGACGCTGGAAAACTCCACCACCTGCGCATGGTCCAGCCGCAGCTCGGTGCCGCTCCGGATCTGCTCCGGTCGGGCTGGCGAGCTGCCTTCGAGCGACAGGTCGGCGCCGAGAAACTCGGTGGCGCGCAGCATCATTGCGCCGTTGAGGCGGGCGCCGAAATAACCGATCGCGGTACTCGCCGCCACCGCCACGACCAAGGCGAAAAATAGCACCCGCAGTTCACCGGCGCGGGCATCGCGCATCAGTTGGCGCAGGGCGAGACTGAACAGACGCAACAGCGGCAGACGTGCCATCAAGGCTCCAGAGGGGCGACCAACAGGCCGGCTTCAAGACGGATCAGGCGCCGGCACCGATGGGCCAGGCGTTCGTCGTGGGTCACCAGCACCAGGGTGGTGCCGCGTTCCTTGTTCAATTCGAACAGCAAGTCACTGATGCGCTCGCCGGTGTGACTGTCGAGGTTGCCGGTGGGTTCGTCGGCGAACAGCACGTCCGGCTCGGCGGCGAAGGCCCGGGCAATTGCAACGCGTTGCTGCTCACCCCCGGAGAGTTGGCGCGGCGAGTGAGTCAGGCGCTGGCCGAGGCCGACCCGTTGCAGCAGTTCGGTGGCGCGGCTTCTGGCGTCTTTGCGGCCGTCGAGCTCCAGCGGCAGCATGACGTTTTCCAGCGCGTTGAGGCTGTCGAGCAACTGGAACGACTGAAAGACGAAACCCACATGCTCGGCACGAATGCGCGCGCGCTGGTCTTCGTCGAGATTGCTCAGGCCTTGCCCGGCGAGAGTCACTTCGCCGCTGCTCGGCAGGTCGAGGCCGGCAAGCAGACCCAGAAGGGTGGATTTGCCGGAACCGGACGCGCCGACGATGGCCAGGCTATCGCCCTTGTTCAGTTCCAGGCTGAGTTCGTGCAGGATGGTCAGTTCACCTTCCGCGCTGGGAACCACTTTGCTAAGGTTCTTCGCGGTGAGAATGCTTGCGCCCATGGAGAATCCGATGCGTGTGTGGTTTTTGAGTGCTGGCCTGGCCTTGATGTGCATGGCCCAGAACGCAGCGGCGGGTACAGTCCTGATCGTTGGCGATAGTATCAGCGCCGGTTTCGGACTGGATACCCGGCTGGGGTGGGTGTCGTTGCTCGAACAGCGGCTCAAGACCGAAGGGTTTGACGACAAAGTGGTCAATGCGTCCATCAGTGGCGACACCAGTGCCGGAGGCCAGGCGCGGCTGCCTGCGCTGCTTGCAGAGCACAAACCGGAACTGGTGATCCTCGAATTGGGCGGCAACGATGGCCTGCGCGGAATGCCGCCCACGCAATTGCAACAAAATCTTGCTTCGATGATCGACAGCTCCCGGCAGAGCGGTGCCAAGGTGCTGTTGCTCGGCATGCAATTGCCGCCCAACTATGGCAAGCGCTACACCGATGCCTTTGCCGAGGTTTACGGCAAACTCGCCGAGGAGAAAAAAATCCCGCTGGTGCCGTTTTTCCTCGACGGCGTGGGCGGGCATCCGGACCTGATGCAGGCCGACGGTCTGCACCCGGCAGCCGGGGCTCAGGGCAAGTTGCTGGAAAATGTCTGGCCGACGCTAAAACCGCTGCTATGAGGCTTTTCTAGCGGCAGGCTTTCGGCTAATGTGGCGCCCCCTTATTTGGAGCCCCCGATGCCGCGTCCTGCCTGGTCCCTGTTTGCCTACCAACTGATCGAGCCTGACGAACAGCTGGATCTGTTCGCCTGCCAGGAAGTGCGGGTGCATCTGGTGACCCGTCAACTGGAGCTCGGCGGCTCGGCAGACCGGACCCTGTGCGGCAGTCTGCTGCCGGCGCAACCGCGCTGGTCGAGCGTGGATCGCCGGGTGTTTCAGGATCAGCGCCTGTGCTCGCTGTGCCGGGCGATCCTTGAATCGCAGAAGCGCGGCACCTCGCCGATCTGGCCCGAGTTGCGTTTCGAGCTTTAAGCTCAGCCATCTCCGAATGCAGTCGGAGCTAGCGGCAGCTTCAATCGTGAAGAGTGATGCCAGCCCATCGGCGCATCTCCCCGAATTCTCTGGGCGCGGTGTACAATCGCGTTCTTATTACCCTTGTCGATCTTGCGAAGGATTCTCCGGATGTTGCCGCGTTTTCCTGCCGTCACCCGCTGCCTGTCTCTTGCCGCCCTGTGCGTGGCCGGTCCCGTTGCCGCACTGGAGTTTCCCCTGCCACCGCCTGGTGAAGACATCATCGGCCAGGTGCAGGTGATCAAGGCCAAGTACGAAGACACCTTTGCCGATCTGGGCACCACTTACGATCTTGGCTATTCGGAAATGGTCGCGGCCAACCCGGGCGTCGATGCCTGGCTGCCGGGCGCCGGCACCGAAATCGTTCTTCCGACCCGCTTCATCCTGCCACCGGGCCCGCGTGAAGGCATTGTGATCAACCTCGCCGAATACCGCCTCTACTACTACCCGAAAGGCCGGAACGTGGTGTACACCTTCCCGCTGGGTATCGGTCGTGAAGGCTGGGGCTCGCCGATCGCCCACACCACGATCACAGCCAAGACACCGAATCCGACCTGGACGCCACCGGCCTCGATCAAGGCGGAACACGCCGCTGATGGTGATCCGCTGCCGAACGTGGTGCCGGCGGGTCCGGACAATCCGCTGGGTCCGTTCAAGTTCACTCTGGGCACGCCGGGCTACCTGATCCACGGCTCGAACAAGAAGTTCGGTATCGGCATGCGTACCAGCCATGGCTGTTTCCGCATGTTCAACAACAACGTGCTGGAAATGGCCAGCATGGTGCCGGTGGGTACTTCGGTACGAATCCTCAACGACGCTTACAAGTTCGGTCGCAGTGGCGGCAAGATCTATCTGGAAGCGCACACGCCGATCGACGACAAGGGCAACCCGTCGGTGGTTGACAAGCACACCGCCGTGATCAACGCGATGCTCAAGCGCGAAGACATCACCAACAACCTGCGCATGAACTGGGATGTGGTGCGTGATGTGGTGGCGGCCGAAGATGGCCTGCCAACCGAAATCGGCACACCGAACACCTCGGCGCCAATGGTCTCCAGCGCACCGATCGACCTGCAGCAATAAGCTGAAAGATGAAACCCGCCGAGGCTTGCGCAGCGGCGGGTTTTTTGTTGCCTGCAGAAAACCGCAGGCACAAAAAAGCCGACCCGAAAAACGGGTCGGCTTGATAACAATCCCGAAGGACTATTACTTGCGGCTAGCTTTTTCCAGCATGCGCAGAGCACGCTCGTTAGCTTCGTCAGCAGTCTGTTGTGCTTTTTGAGCAGCAGCCAGAGCTTCATCAGCTTTACGGTAAGCTTCGTCTGCACGAGCCTGGGCGCGAGCAGCTGCGTCTTCAGTAGCGGTCAGACGTGCTTCGGTTTCTTTCGATGCGCTGCTGCAACCGGTAGCCAGAACTGCGGCCAGAGCCAGAGCAGAGAATTTCAGAACGTTGTTCATCGTGTTCCCCTTCAAGGACTTTCAATTAAGTGGCTGTCTCCTCCGATTGAGGAAATAGCCGGCGTACATACTACCCATTACTTGTAGTAAGTAAACTGACGTGAGGCAAGAAGCAAAAAAAATTGTAGGCGTTGATTCTTTTTCGAGCAACTTTTAACTGGGCTGTATAAAAAATATCCACCTGTAAGCCGCGAGATGAGTGAGTTAATGAGAAAAAGTTCCCGTTGCCCTTCGCTGTTTTGCAGGTAGTGGCTAAAGTCTGTCTATATGGATTCGTCCACACTTCTGTTGCGAATTTGCGCAGCGCCTCGCATATCTTTGTCCATGTTGAGGTGACTTTAAAACAGGGGGCTCGTCTTAAGTCTCAACATCCGGCGATGTTCAGCCTTTCGGCTCGGGAAGATCGTCTCCCGAACCGGACCTGAGTCCACTGAAATTGCCCCGTCGATCTGAGTAAAGACGAGCGTACCTTGAGCATTTTCGCCAATGGTGCCTACTATTTGATACGTGCTCGGGTTGCGCGAGATCGGTGCAGTTCTTCTCGGTGTCCATCAGGCACAGGGTGGCGTAGATGTTCCTTCGCCGGGAAAACATCGGTAAGGTAGGGGTCAGAATTCGAGACCCGCGAGGAGTAGTGATGAGCGAGGCGTTGTCCATCCACCATGACCAGGCTGGTCATCAGTTCGAGACCAATGTGGACGGTCATCGTGCCTACCTGACCTATATGGATCTGGGGAAACAGACCCTGGATATCTACCGCACCTTCGTGCCCAACGCCTTGCGTGGCCGAGGCATCGCGGCTGCCCTCACCGAACGGGCGTTGCAGTACGCCGATGAAATGGGTTACACGGTCATTCCTTCGTGCTCCTACGTGGAGCGTTATATGGAGCGCCATCAGCGGCGCACCGCCAAGATCTGACTGACCTCACCGCACACACAAAAACGCCGGGCAATGCCTGGCGTTTTTTATGCCTGAGAAACGGCTGTCAGCCGCGCTGACGTTTCGGCAGGACATCCTTGAGCTTGGCGTGCATGCTGCGCAAGGTGTTTTCGGTAGCGGACCAGTCGATGCACGCATCGGTGATCGACACGCCGTATTGCAGGTCGGCGAGGTCTTTCGGGATCGCCTGGCAGCCCCAGTTCAGATGACTCTCGACCATCAGGCCGATGATCGACTGGTTGCCTTCAAGGATCTGGTTGGCAACGTTCTCCATCACCAGCGGTTGCAGGGCCGGATCCTTGTTGGAGTTGGCGTGGCTGCAATCGACCATGATGTTCGGCTTGATCTTCGCCTTGTTCAGCGCCTGCTCGCACAGGGCGACGCTCACCGAATCGTAGTTCGGCTTGCCGTTACCACCGCGCAGCACCACGTGACCGTAGGCGTTGCCCTTGGTGGTGACGATCGACACGCCACCTTCCTGGTTGATGCCCAGGAAACGGTGCGGGCTGGAAACCGACTGCAAGGCGTTGATTGCCACAGTCAGGCCGCCGTCGGTGCCGTTCTTGAAACCGACCGCCGAGGACAGGCCGGAAGCCATTTCGCGGTGGGTCTGGGATTCGGTGGTCCGTGCGCCGATGGCCGACCAACTGATCAGGTCCTGCAGATACTGCGGGGAGATCGGGTCGAGGGCTTCAGTGGCAGTCGGCAGGCCTTTCTCGGCCAGGTCCAGCAACAACTGGCGACCGATGTGCAGACCGTCCTGGATCTTGAACGAGTCATCCAGGTATGGGTCGTTGATCAGGCCTTTCCAGCCGACGGTGGTCCGTGGCTTCTCGAAGTAAACGCGCATGACCAGATACAGGGTGTCCGACACTTCTGCCGCCAGCACTTTCAGGCGATCGGCATATTCGTGGGCAGCCTTGATGTCGTGGATCGAGCAGGGGCCGATAACCACGAACAGACGATGGTCAGTGCCATCGAGAATGTTGCGGATGACTTCGCGACCCTTGGTGACGGTGCGCAGGGCAGCGTCGCTCAGAGGGATATCACGCTTGAGCTGATCAGGAGTGATCAGGGTCTCGTTGGAAGCGACGTTCAGGTCGTTGATCGGTAAATCAGCCATCGTTTACTCGTCAGGTCACGGGTGCCGGCCGCCAGCGATCCCCGCGCGGCGGAGCACAGCGGATTTAAGCGCGTCGGGGAGCCGAACCTTATCGCGTTAGGCGCCTGCTAGACAATGGGCAAGTAACTGTTCAGTCCAGCACTGGCTGCGCAAAAGCTTTGCGAACGGTGTCGTGAGAGAACTCGTCGGCGTGTTGTTCGACCCATTGCAGGGCCAGGGCCTGAATATCCTGGAGATCGTCGTGGGCATCGTTGAGTCGGCAATAGCGTTCGATCTGACACACCTGTTCACCCATTCGCGCACTGAACAGCGTCTGTTCGTCGGTGAAGGCGATGCCCACCAGATAGCCTTTTTTACGTCGCAGGCACCAGGCCACGTAGCCCGGATAACAGATGTCGGCGTTGAGGGTCGGCATGCGTACCTGCAAGGCGGTGCCATGGCGCCAGGCACGGTGGTAATTGCAAGCGATGCCGCCGAGGCTGATAGTGTGCAGCCGTTGACGCGAAATACACTCCGGTGTGAGCAAGGTCAATTCAACGGGCACATCATCCGGATGAGGAATAAACCGTCCCATGAGCACAGACTCCCTGTGTCGGCCATTTGACATTGTTTCCCCCAGTATAGTGGTCGAATCGCAGCTGACCGATTTCGACGCCGACCAACGGCTGCTGGCGATGGAAGGCGTTTCGCTGGTGATCTTCACCAGCGTTGGCTGCGCCAGTTGTCGCTATGCCCGCGAAGTGTTGCCGGGGTTCGACTTGACCGTCGATCGCGTGTGCTGGATCGATGCCGGTGACAACGGCGGACTGGTCGAGCGTTATCAGGTCTTTCATTTGCCGGCGCTGTTTGTGGTGCGCGACGGCGAGTTTTTTGGGGCAGTGCACACGCGCCTGAATGTCGATGAGCTGAACGCAGCCGTGGCGCAGGCGCTGGGTCGAATTGCAGAGGAGTTGCCGTGATGGGAGCAGTCAACAAACCGGTGGTGGGGATCATTGGCACCGGCGCCATCGGAGGGTTTTACGGAGTGATGCTGGCTCGGGCCGGATTCGATGTGCACTTTCTATTGCGAAGTGAATTTTCAACAGTCGCCGAGCGCGGCTTGCAAGTGGACAGTGCCGTGCATGGCGCATTGACGCTGAACCCGGTGCAGGCCTATTCATCGGCAGAAGACATGCCACCCTGCGACTGGCTGCTGGTCGGCGCCAAGACCACCAGCAATGCCGGGCTGGCACCGTCGATCATTCAGGCGGCGAAACCCGACGCGAAAGTGCTGTTGTTGCAAAACGGCCTCGATGTCGAAGACAGCTTGCGTGCATTGCTGCCCGATTCCCTGCATTTGCTGGGCGGCTTGTGCCTGATCTGCGTCCACCGTGAAGGGCCGGGGCAGGTCACTCACCAGGCGCTGGGGGCGGTGAACGTCGGTTATCACAGCGGCCCGGCACCGGATGAAGCGGCGCGCATGGCGATCGTCGAGGAGGGCGCCGGCCTGTTCCGGGCCGCCGGTCTCGACTCCCAGGCGATGCCGAACCTGCATCAGGCGCGCTGGCAGAAGCTGGTGTGGAACATTCCCTACAACGGGCTTTCGGTGTTGCTCGGTGCCGGCACCACGCCATTGATGGCCGACACTGACAGCCGCGCATTGATTCAGGCGCTGATGGCTGAAGTGGTGCAGGGCGCCAGGGCCTGCGGCCACGACATGCCGCCCGGTTACGCCGAATACCTGTTCATGATGACCGAGAAAATGCCCGACTATTGGCCGAGCATGTACCACGACTTTTTGCACAAGCGACCACTGGAACTGGAGGCGATCTACGCTCGTCCTTTGGCGGCGGCAAAAGCGGCAGGCTGCGAGTTGCCGCGTATCGAGTCGTTGTATCGCACATTGAGCTTTATCGATCGGCGCAACGTATAAACCGGTCGCACGGGGGGAAAGGCATGGCCAAGAATATCGATGACAAACTGGTGCTGGCGATTTCGTCCCGTGCCCTGTTCGACCTGAGCGAAAGTCACAAGGTGTATGAGTCGAGTGGCGTGGAAGCCTACCGGCAATATCAGATCGATCACGAAGACGAAATTCTCGCGCCGGGCGATGCCTTTCCGCTGGTGGAAAAACTGCTCAACCTCAACAGTCGCCTCGGCCGCGCCCGGGTCGAGGTGATTCTGGTGTCGCGCAACAGTGCTGACACCGGCCTGCGCGTTTTCAATTCCATTGGTCATTACGGCCTGGCGATTTCCCGTGCTGCGTTTGTCGGCGGGCGCAGTCCTTATCCGTACCTGAAGGCTTTCGGTTGCGACCTGTTTCTCTCCACCCATGCCGAAGACGTGCGCGCCGCACTGGATGCCGGTTTTGCGGCGGCGACCATTCTGTCCGGCGGCGCCAGCCGTGCGGCCAGCGATGAATTGCGCATCGCCTTCGACGGGGACGCGGTGCTGTTTTCCGACGAGTCGGAACGGGTTTATCAATCCGGTGGCCTCGAAGCCTTCCAGGCCAAGGAGCGTGAATCCGCGCGCGAACCGTTGCGCGGCGGTCCGTTCAAGGGCTTCCTCGCAGCACTCAATCTGTTGCAGCGCGAATTCTCCGATGAGGAATGCCCGATCCGTACGGCACTGGTCACTGCGCGTTCGGCTCCGGCCCACGAGCGGGTGATTCGCACCTTGCGTGAGTGGGACATTCGTCTGGACGAATCGCTGTTTCTCGGTGGCTTGAACAAATCGGCGTTCCTCGAAGCCTTCGCCGCCGACGTGTTTTTCGACGATCAGGCCGGCCACTGCGAGTTGGCCCGGGAAGTCGTGGCAACCGGTCACGTACCCCACGGCATCAGCAACGAACCGGCGGTCTAGAGCGCACGTTGTTCAAGACGTTGCGTCGCACGTCGTACTCGCGAAGGCACTGCTAAGCTGAATCAAATCTCCGCCATGTTGGCACGCGAGGAGGTCATATGATTCGTTCGATGCTGTATGCCACTGACCTCGGTCTGTACGCACCGTTAGTGATGCAGCATGCCTTGGCAATGGCACGAACGTTCAATGCCGATCTGTACGTGGTGCACGCGGTGGAGCCCATGGGGCTGTTTGCCGAATCGGTGTTGCAGAGCTATCTCGACGAACAGGCATTGAACGAATTCCACAGTCAGGGTCTGAAAACCGTTATCGCCAATATCGAGCAACGGGTGCTCGACAGCTTTCGTGAAGAGCTGGGGGACGAGGGCGAGCAGGACCTGCAGCGGATACGCGCGGTACGGGTGCTGCAGGGCGATCCGTCACAGGTGATTCTCGATCAGGTGCAGAAACTCTCTGTCGATTTGCTGATCGTAGGAAGTCACAGCCATGGGGTCGGGGCGGAGACACCCCTGGGGCGAACGGCAGCACGGCTGCTGCAATTGTCCAAGGTGCCGGTTTATCTGGTGCCGTTGGTGGAGCGTCGGCGTCGGGAGGATCGCTGAAGCAGGAATAATGGCCCTTTGATAAAAAAGTTCTAGATTTATTATTCAAACCATTAATATAGTTATATATCGTCGCTGATGCCCGTGGCGTCTACCTGCTTTGAGGGATTCATATGAAGCTTCAACAATTGCGCTACATCTGGGAAGTGGCGCACCACGACCTCAACGTTTCCGCTACAGCCCAAAGCCTCTACACCTCGCAACCGGGCATCAGTAAACAAATCCGTCTGCTGGAAGACGAACTGGGCGTCGAAGTATTCGCCCGCAGCGGCAAGCACCTGACCCGCGTCACCCCGGCCGGCGAGCGCATCATCACCACTGCCGGTGAGATTCTGCGCAAGGTCGAAAGCATCAAGCAGATCGCTCAGGAATTCTCCAACGAGAAGAAGGGCACCCTGTCGATCGCCACCACTCACACCCAGGCGCGTTATGCACTGCCGCCGGTGATCAGCAACTTCATCAAGCAATACCCGGACGTGGCGCTGCACATGCACCAGGGGTCGCCGATGCAGATCGCCGAAATGGCCGCTGACGGCACCGTCGATTTCGCCATCGCCACTGAAGCGCTGGAGCTGTTCGGCGATCTGGTGATGATGCCGTGCTACCGCTGGAACCGTTGCGTGGTCGTGCCTCAGGGCCACCCGCTGACCAAGCTGCCGAAGCTGACCCTCGAAGCGCTGGCCGAATACCCGATCGTGACTTACGTGTTCGGTTTCACCGGCCGTTCGAAACTCGACGAAGCCTTCAGCCATCGTGGCCTGACGCCGAAAGTGGTGTTCACCGCTGCCGACGCCGACGTCATCAAAACCTATGTGCGCCTGGGGCTGGGCGTGGGCATCGTGGCGAAAATGGCAGTCGACACCAAACTCGATAACGATCTGGTGGTGCTCGATGCCAGCGAGCTGTTCGAGTCCAGCGTGACCAAGATCGGTTTCCGTCGTGGCACTTTCCTGCGCGGCTTCATGTGCGACTTCATTGAAAAATTCGCGCCGCACCTGACCCGCGATGTCATGGCCAAGGCCATTCAGTGCCACAACAAGCAGGAACTGGAAGAGCTGTTCGAAGGCGTCGAACTGCCGGTCCACTAAGCCCCTGTCACCAAGCGCCTGTCTACAGCACCTCGGTGACAGCAAACTGTTGCCGGGTGCCTGCCACCAGAATCTCCACCTCGTCACCCTCGAACTTGCCCAGCAGGCTTTTGCCCAGCGGCGAGCGCGGGGTGATGACGGTAATCGGCTGACCCACCACGTCGACTTTCAAGCCCGCGGCATCCGGCGCGAGAAACAGCCATTGCTCGCGACCTTTTTCGTCTTCCAGACCAAGCAGGGCGCGGACTTCAATCCCTCGCTGATCGTCGTATGCACGCAGCGTCAGGTTCTGGCACAGCGCCAGCGAGTGACGAATCTCCTCGACCCGTTTTGCCTGGCCCGCCGCCAGGTACGAAGCCTCAAGTCCCAGGGTGTCGTACTTGTTTTCGGCGATGTTCTCTTCGTGGGTCGCAGTTTCGTAAGCGGTTTGCGCCGCGCGTTCGGCGATGTCGAGGTCGACGCGCAGCCTGTCGAGAATCAGTTGGTGAACTGTCTGTTTATTCATGATCAATCGCAGAATTGCAGGACATTGGTGCGGCTCTTTTCGCTCGGGGCCGTCTGATCCTGTTGCAGCCAGAACTGGCATTTGGGATTCGACAGATTGCGTGTGTTGCCTCGGGACTGATCCAGGCGTGCCTGTTGTTCGTTCTTGCGCAGGTTTTCTTCGTACTGCTCGAACAGGCGGTTTTGTGGCTCAGGTTCTGGCTGTGGCTGGGCGGCCACCGGAGGCTTGCTCAATTGTTGTACCGCCTGCGCCACCGGCTGCAACTGATGGCTGAAGAGAGACGAGGCGAGCCAGCACGTCAGCGCAATGGCCAGGAAACCCAGCCACAAACCCAGCGCAATGCTGCCGGTCAATTGCAGCGCGCTAAGCTGAACAGGCAAGGGGCGACGGGGATTGGGACGATAGGGCATGGCTGCCTCCTGGCGGATGAATGCGGGCGAGTGGCGATTGTCGCACGAAGATTAATTGCCGTCGGCTCTTCTGCATGGAGACATTTATGCGGACAATCGGCGCTTTTGCCAACGGGAGCCTTGAATGCCGCAACCGATAACCCGCTGGGACATTTTTTGTACGGTCGTCGACAATTACGGCGACATCGGCGTGACCTGGCGTCTGGCCCGGCAACTGGTCAGTGAACATGCAATGACGGTGCGACTGTGGGTCGATGACCTGCGCGCCTTCGAGCGCATCTGCCCGGAAATCGACATCCATCTTGACCAGCAAAGGCAGCAGGGTGTCGAAGTCCGACACTGGCCGGCTGAATGGCCGGAAACGGACGCCGCCGACGTAGTGATCGCCGCGTTTGCCTGCCAGTTGCCGAGTCTCTACATGGACGCCATGGCCGCGCGGCAGAAGCCGCCGTTGTGGATGAACCTCGACTACCTCAGTGCCGAAGACTGGGTGGTCGGTTGCCACGGTCTGCCGTCAGTGAAGTACAAATCGGTGCAGAAGTACTTTTTCTTTCCGGGATTCCAGCCGGGAACCGGTGGCCTGTTGCGTGAGAGCGGTTTGCTGGAGCGGCGCCAGCAGTTTCAGCAGGATCCCGAGGCGCAGCGACAATTCCTGCACGGTCTGGGGATCGTTCCTGTGCCCGGTGCGCAGTTGATTTCGCTGTTTGCCTACGAGAATGCCGGACTCGCCAGTTGGCTGGATGTACTCGCTGCTGACTCGACGCCCACTCATCTGCTGGTGCCGGAAGGGCGGATTCTCGGTGATGTCGCGCGCTGGCTCGGTGTCGAGTCACTGTCGGTCGGCGACTTCAATGTGCGTCGGGCGCTGACCGTGCAGGTGCTGCCGTTCGTCCGTCAGGATCAATATGACCAATTGCTCTGGTGCTGCGATTTCAATGCGGTGCGCGGCGAGGACTCGTTTGTCCGGGCCCAATGGGCGGGGCGTCCGATGCTGTGGCACATCTATCAGCAGGACGAAGACATCCATCTCGACAAGCTCGACGCCTTCCTTGCGCTCTACACAAAGCGCCTTTCGCCCGTAGCTGCCGAGGCGATGAACGGTCTCTGGCGCGCCTGGAGTGCCGGGCAGCCTATCGGCGATCACTGGCTCGAGGCCCGAAAACACTGGCCTGCACTGCAGGAAAATGCCCGCGCGTGGTGTCTGGAACAGGCCTCGCAGGCGGATCTTGCGACGGCGCTGGTACAGTTTTACCGAAATTGGATATGATACGCGGCCTAGATTTTTGTAAATCCCATCCAAATTCGGATATTCGCAATGAAAACTGGTAAAGAACTCAAACCCGGTACCGTGATCCGTATCGACAACGATCCTTGGCTGGTTCAGAAAGCTGAATTCACCAAGTCGGGCCGTAACAGCGCGATCATGAAGACCAAGCTGAAGAACCTGCTGACCGGTTACAAGACCGAAACCGTTTACGGTGCGGACGACAAGCTGGACGACGTGATCCTGGATCGTAAAGAAGCGACCCTGTCCTTCATCAGCGGTGACTCCTACACGTTCATGGACACCACCGACTACACCATGTACGAGCTGAACGCCGAAGACATCGAAAGCGTTCTGCCATTCGTGGAAGAAGGCATGACCGACGTTTGCGAAGCGGTATTCTTCGAAGGCCGTCTGGTTTCCGTAGAGCTGCCGACCACCATCGTGCGTCAGGTCGACTACACCGAAGGTTCCGCTCGCGGTGACACTTCCGGCAAGGTGATGAAGCCTGCCAAACTGAAGAACGGTACCGAGCTGTCGGTTGCTGACTTCATCGAAATCGGCGACATGATCGAGATCGATACCCGCGAAGGCGGTTCCTACAAAGGCCGTGCCAAATAAGCACTGTTTTTTGCGGAAAGAAAAAGCCCGACCATTGAGTCGGGCTTTTTTGTACCTGATGAAAATTACTTCTTCAGGTGTTGCTTCAATTCTTCCGAAGCCTGCAGCATCGCCGAACGCACCGCCGGCACCTGGCTGACCACGTTGAGCAAACCGTAGTCGTGGATCATGCCGTTGTAGCGTACCGAGGTTACCGGCACGCCGGCTTCGTCGAGTTTACGGGCGTAGGCTTCGCCTTCGTCACGCAGTACGTCGGCCCCCGCAGTCTGTACCAGTGCAGGCGGCAGACCTTTCAACTGTGCGGTGGTGGCCCGCAGCGGCGAGGCGTAGATCTCGTTACGCTGGTTGGCGTCGGTGGTGTAGTTGTCCCAGAACCACTTCATCATGTTGCGGGTGAGGAAGTGCCCCTCGGCATACTGGTTATACGAACCCGTATCGAAATTGGCATCGGTTACCGGCCACAGCAGCACCTGGAATTTGATCGCCGGGGTGCCTTTGTCTTTGGCCATCAGGGCGACGACTGCCGCCATGTTGCCGCCAACACTGTTGCCCGCCACCGCCAGACGTTTGCCGTCGACGTTGATTTCTTTGCCGTGTTCGGCCACCCACTTGGTCGCCGCGTAAGCCTGGTTGATCGCCACCGGGTAATGCGCTTCCGGCGAAGGGGTGTAGTTGACGAACACCGCCGCCGCCCCCGAGCCGACCACCAGATCCCGCACCAGACGTTCGTGGGTCGGGAAATCCCCCAGCACCCAGCCACCGCCGTGGAAGAACATGAACACCGGCAGCTCGCCCTTGACTCCGGCCGGCCGGACGATGGTCAGGCTCAACGGTTGGCCATCGACCTGGATGGTCTTCTCGCTGACGTCCGCCTTGGGCAACGTCAGTTTGACCCCGGACTGTGCGCCGGTCAGAACGGCTCGGGCATCCTTGGGTGTCAGCTGTTCCATCGGTTTGCCGGTGCCGGCATTCAGCACATCGAGGAACGCCTGGGTGTTGTGTTCAACCTCCCCGGCAAATGCGCTGTGGATGGACAGAGCGAGAAGGGTACCGGTCAAGACTTTGCTGAAAGTGTTCATGTTCATTTCCTGTACGGGCCTGAGTGTCAGTGATTACACGGTGACGTGCAGACGCACATCGACGTTGCCGCGAGTGGCGTTGGAGTACGGGCAGACCTGGTGCGCAGCGTCGACCAGGCTTTGCGCGTCAGCCTGTTCCAGGCCCGGCAGGCTGATGTGCAGGTCGATGTCCAGACCGAAACCGCCAGGAATCTGGCCGATGCCGACGTGAGCGGTGATCGACGAGTCGTCCGGGATTTTGCGTTTGGTCTGGCTGGCGACGAATTTCAGCGCGCCGATGAAGCAGGCCGAGTAACCGGCGGCGAACAGTTGCTCAGGGTTGGTGGCCGCGCCGCCGGCACCGCCGAGTTCTTTCGGGGTGGCCAGTTTGACGTCGAGGATGTTGTCGCTGGAGATCGCACGACCGTCACGGCCGCCGGTGGAAGTTGCGATTGCGGTGTAGAGAGCTTGCATGGTGTGAGCCTCATTAAGTGTGATTTGTTGCGCTAATTGTTTGCGCGCTAACTAGGTGCGAAGTAAATGTACTGCGCGAATATTTAGCGCGCAAGATAAATTTTCGAAAAGATCGGCAATTGGCACTCGGATCAGGTGGAGTGGTGATCTCAAGTTTTTGATATATAAGATTTTTTTTAACGTAAGCGAGAGGAAATTTTTTTTCGTGGGTAAGCCGGGAAGGGGCGATTCGCCTACAGGCGCAAGGCTGCGCCCGTAGGGAAGGGAAGGTCTTAAGCGAGGCTGTCCTGCAAATGACCCCGCAAGGCCTGCAACTCGGCTTGCAGGTTTTGCAGACGCTCCAGCGTGAAGCCACTGGCACCGAGGATGCATTGTGGAACGGTTCGGGCCTTGTCTTTCAAGGCGCGTCCCTGGGCAGTCAGTTCAACGATCACTACCCGCTCATCCTCACGGCTTCGCGTACGGCTCAGCAAACCTTCACCCTCCAGACGCTTGAGCAGCGGGGTCAGCGAGCCCGGATCGGTCAGCAGGCGCGTGCTGATTTCTCCGACGGTCAAACCATCCTTCTCCCACAAAACCATCATCGCCAGGTATTGCGGATAGGTCAGGCCAAGCGCTTGCAGCAGTGGCTTGTAGACCTTGGTCATCATCAGCGAAGTGGAATGCAGGGCGAAGCAGGCCTGATTATCGAGCAGCAGGTCTTCGCAGTAATCGGAGGTGTTGCGGTCGTTGGTCATGTCGGTGCCTTGAACGGTGATACCGATGAATCTAGCGCTCGAATCTTTAATGCGCCAGACAATTGTGCCCGGTGGCGAATCGGTCAGTGCCGGCCCAGCTCTCGTTGCAGGGCCAGATCCCACGGCGGCACTGGGCTGAACCGGGTCTTGAGGTATTCCAGCAACAGGCGGCTGCGGGAGCTGGCCTGCTGTTGCAGCCGCAGCGCGTAAATGCCGGCGCTTTCCGGTGTTGGCAGGCCATTTTCACAGAACAGCGGCAGCAACTCGCCACGCAACAGGTATTCGCTGGCCAGCCAGGTCGGCAGATGCGCAATCCCAAGCCCCGCCAGTGCGCCGCAGACCAAAGCCTCGGCGTTGTTGGCGCTCATGCGTACCCTTGCCGGGCGGTGCAATTGCATCTGTCCGTCCTGCTCGAAACGCCAGGCGAAAGGTGGGGCGAGGCCGTCCCAATCGAGGCCGTCATGCTCGCTCAATTGCGCGGGCTCGCCCGGTACGCCCCGACGCTTCAGGTAGTCGGGGCTGGCGCAGGCAATGCGCACGATGCTCGCCAATGGCGTGGCCACCAGGCGGGTGTCGGCCATCTGTCCGGCACGCAGCACCAGGTCGACCTTGCCCAGGTTCGAGCCGTCCATGTCGACGAAGCTGTCTATCAGATGCAGTTGCACGTCGAGTCCCGGATACAGCACCAGAAAATCGGCAATCACCGGGGCCAAATGCCGACGCCCGAATGCCGCCGGCGCATCCACCCGAATCAAGCCTTCCGGCGCGCTGCTCAGAGACACCGCTTCAGCCCGGGCCAGTTGCAACTCCGCCACGATGCGCCGTGCCCGTTCGGCAAACGCAACACCGGCCGGCGTGGCGCGCACTGCATGAGTACTGCGGATAAACAACTGGCTGCCGACAGCGCTTTCCAGACTGTCGATGCGCCGGGCGACGGCCGAGGGCGTCAGCGGATGTCGCCGTGAAGCAGCAGAAAAGCTGCCGGTCTCCAGAACATCGAGGAACAGTCCGAGTTGTTCGGTCAATTGATTGGGGTTCATCGATCAGCTCAGCGCCTATGCGAATTTGGCAAAGCCATTGTGCGTTGCTATGCGTTTCCGTGCCAGCACCGACTGCGTACGATGCGCTGACTGACGTATGAGGAATGCCGCTGTGATCGATTTTATGCTGTACCTGGTATTTGGCGCCGCCCTCGGCACTTTGGGCGGAATATTCGGCATCGGCGGTGGCTTGATTGCCATTCCGCTGCTGGGCGTGTGGTTCGGGCTTGATCAGCAAATCGCCCAAGGCACGGCGCTGGTGATGGTGGTGCCGAATGTGATGCTGGCGCTGTGGCGTTATCACCAGCGTAACCGCATCGAACTCCGCCATGCGTTGCCGCTGGCAGTGATGGGATTCTGCTTTGCGTGGATCGGCTCAATCTGGGCCGTGGGCATCGACGCACAAACCATGCGCATCGGCTTTGTCGCGTTCCTTGTAGCGTTGTCGGCCTACAACCTGGTGCGCATGTTTGGCGCGCGTCAGGCAGCAACTTCCGAGATGCGTTATTCGTGGCCATGGCTGGGCGTGCTTGGCGCGGCGTCGGGCGCCATGGGCGGCTTGTTCGGCGTCGGCGGGGCGGTGGTGGCGACGCCGGTGTTGACCAGCCTGTTCGGTACCACTCAAGTGGTCGCTCAGGGGCTGTCGCTGGCATTGGCGTTGCCGAGCACCGGCGTGACGCTGGTGACGTACGCGGTGCATCACGAAGTGGACTGGATGATCGGCCTGCCGCTGGCCATTGGCGGGCTGGCCAGCATCAGTTGGGGCGTGAAAGTGGCCCACGCAATGCCGGAAAAACTCCTGCGCGGACTGTTCTGCGGGTTCCTGGTGCTGTCCGCGGTGATGCTCGCCTTTAAATTTTGAAGCCTTCGACGATGTGTTCGGCCAGGCATTCGGTGATCGGCGAGGGATTATTGAGGTTGCGGATCAGCATGATGCTGGCCTCGGGCAACAGTGGCAGATTCTCGGCGGCCCCAAGAATGCGCAGGTCCGGGGTGATCAGGCTTTCCAGCTGCGCGGTGATCGCCAGACCCGCGCTCACCACAGCCATCAACGCCGACAGGCTGGTGCTGTTGTAGGCAATCCGGTATTCGCGGCCCATCGCGTCCAGCGCATTGCAGGCCCACAGGCGACAGAAACAATCACTGTTGAACATCGCCAGCGGCAACGGCGTCTGTTCGTGGGCGCTGAAATTCTGCGCCTCGGCCCAGACAAAACGTTCCTTGCGCAGCAACTGGCCAATCTCGTTGCCCGGCTCGCGGGTGACGATCGACAGATCCAGGTCCGTGCGTTGCAGCAACTGTTTGGTCGACTCGCAATGCACTTCGATCTGGATCAGCGGATAGAACTGGGCGAAGCGCGACAGGATCCCCGGCAGAAACCGCATCACGTAATCGTCCGGCGTGCCGATCCGCACCGTGCCGACCATGTGCGGCTCGCGCAGGGTGTTGAAAACTTCGCTGTGCAATTTCAGGATGCGCCGCGCGTAACCGAGCAACACTTGGCCCTCGGCGGTCAGGCGCACCTGGCGCCCGTCACGCTCGAACAACTGGCGCTGCATCACATCCTCTTCCAGACGCTTCATCTGCATGCTCACCGCCGATTGGGTGCGGTTGACCATTTCGCCGGCACGGGTAAAACCGCCTTGATCGGCAATCGCGACAAAGGTGCGCAGGACATCGGTATCGATACTCGGGTACGCCGACAATTGATGAATCTCCGTGATGCATGCCATCAGAAACATTCGTTGGATTGATCGTAGCTCCGGCGCGAGACTTGAGCCATCCCTAAAGGAGGGCAACACGATGAAAGGTCAAAAAGTGTATGTGAGCGATGACAGAGTGCCGGTCCATCTGATTTCCGATCTGCTGCACAAGTTTAGCCGCTGGTACGAACTTCACCGCGAACGAGAGTTGCTTGCCAGTCTGAGCGACGAAGCGCTTAAGGACATCGGGGTCAGTCGAGCCGATGTCGAACATGAGTCGGTAAGGCCGTTCTGGGACGATCCGATGCATAAATGATGAGGCCATTGCTACACAAACCCCTTTGCAGTGAGGTAGGTTGCGAGCAGACATGGAGGTACACATGCCCGCGACATTGTCCTTTTCCCTTAAACAGGCTCGACGTCTGGCGCTGGCTGCCCAAGGGTTTCACGGGCGCCAGCCGCCGGCTGTCAAGGCCATGCACCTCAACCGGCTGATCGAACGCCTCGGCCTGTTGCAGATCGACTCCGTCAACGCCGTGGTGCGCTCGCACTACCTTCCGCTGTTCTCCCGTCTCGGTTCCTATTCTGCTGATTTGCTCGACCAGGCTGCCTGGAGTTCGGGGCGGCGTCGTTCGCTGTTTGAATACTGGGGCCATGAAGCGTCGTTGCTGCCGCTGTCGATGTATCCGTTGATGGGCTGGCGCATGCAGCGGGCCAGGCGCGGTGAGGACATTTATCAGCAACTGGCGCGATTCGGCCGTGAGCAACAGGACACCATCCGCCGGGTGCTGGCGTCGGTCCGGGAGCAGGGCGCACTGGGCGCCGGCAGCCTGTCGACCCGCAAGGAAAAGGCCGGGCCATGGTGGGACTGGAGTGCGGAAAAACATGCGCTGGAATGGCTGTTTGCCGCTGGCGAAGTCACCGTGGCCGGACGCCGTGGCTTCGAGCGATTGTATGACTTGCCGGAACGGGTGATTCCGGCCTCCGTGCTGCAACAGCCATTGCCCGATGAGGCCGAGGCGCAGCGCGGTTTGCTGTTGCATGCGGCGCAGGCGCTGGGTGTCGGCACGGAAAAAGACCTGCGTGATTACTTCAGACTGAATCCCTCTGATGCCCGCCCGCGTCTGGCCGAACTGGTCGAGGACAGGCAACTGCTGACCTGCGAAGTCGCCGGGTGGCGGCAAATCGCCTATTGCCTGCCCGAGCCGAAAATTCCGCGCAAGGTTGATGCCAGTGCATTGCTGTCGCCATTTGACTCACTGATCTGGGAACGCAGCCGGACCGAGCGACTGTTCGATTTTCGCTATCGGCTGGAGATTTACACCCCGCAGGACAAGCGGGTCTACGGCTATTACGTGCTGCCGTTCCTGCACAACGAACGGATTGCGGCGCGGGTTGACCTGCGCGCCGAACGGGCGGCGGGGCGCCTTGCAGTGCATGCGGTGCACGAGGAAGAAACGGGACTGGATGATGCAGGGATGCTGGCACTGGCGCTGAACTTGCGGCGCATGGCGGACTGGTTGGGGCTTGAGCAGGTGCAGCTCAATTGTCAGCGGGAAAGTGCGGGGCGGCTTCGGCTGGCTATGGTCCACATCGGCTGCGACTGAACCGGCCTCATCGCTGGCAAGCCAGCTCCCACAGTGACCGAGTCGTTCAAAAAATTGAATGTACGAATTCGATCCTGTGGGAGCCGTGCTTGCCCGCGATGAGGCCCGATCAAACAATGAAGGTTTCCGAACTCAGCGACGCACCTGTTTCAGCGTCTCGGCAATCAGAAACGCCAGCTCCAGCGACTGGTCGGCATTCATTCGCGGGTCGCAATGGGTGTGATAGCGATCCGACAAGCCATCTTCAGTGATCGGCCGCGCGCCACCGATGCATTCGGTGACGTTTTGCCCGGTCATCTCGATGTGGATACCGCCGGCGTAGCTGCCCTCCGCTTCGTGAACCTGGAAGAACTGTTTGACCTCACCAAGAATCTGCGCGAAGTCGCGGGTCTTGTAGCCGCTGCTGGCCTTGATGGTGTTGCCGTGCATCGGGTCGGAGCTCCACAGCACCTGCTTGCCTTCACGCTGTACCGCGCGAATCAGCGCCGGCAGGTGATCGCCGACCTTGTTCGCGCCCATCCGCGCGATCAGGTTGAGGCGACCCGGATCGTTGTCCGGGTTGAGCACGTCGATCAGGCGGATCAGGTCGTCAGGGTTCATGCTCGGGCCGACTTTGACACCGATCGGGTTGTTCACCCCGCGCAGGAATTCGACGTGGGCACCGTCGAGCTGACGGGTGCGGTCGCCGATCCACAGCATATGCGCCGAGCAATCGTAGTAATCGTTGGTCAGGCTGTCGCGGCGCACGAAGGCTTCTTCGTAGTTCAGCAGCAGGGCTTCGTGGGCGGTGAAGAAACTGGTTTCGCGCAGTTGCGGCGAGCTGTCCATGCCGCAGGCGCGCATGAACGCCAGGGTTTCATCGATGCGGTCGGCCAGATGGCTGTACTTTTCGGCCAGCGCCGAGTTGGCGATGAAGTCCAGATTCCACTTGTGCACCTGATGCAGGTCGGCAAAACCGCCCTGGGCGAAGGCACGCAGCAGGTTGAGAGTGGCGGTGGACTGGTGATACGACTGCAGCAGACGCTCCGGATCCGGTACGCGGCTGGCGGAGTCGAAACCGATGCCGTTGACGATGTCGCCCCGGTAGGCCGGCAGAGTCACGCCGTCGATGGTCTCGTCGTTGGCCGAGCGCGGCTTGGCGAACTGACCGGCCATGCGCCCGACTTTCACCACAGGGCAGCCGGCGGCGAAGGTCATGACGATCGCCATTTGCAGCAACACTTTAAAGGTGTCGCGGATCTTCGCGGCGGAAAACTCGGCGAAGCTTTCCGCGCAGTCGCCGCCCTGCAGCAGGAACGCCCGGCCCTGGGTGACTTCGGCAAACTGACGACGCAGCTCGCGCGCTTCGCCGGCAAACACCAGCGGCGGGTAGCTGGCCAGCGTCTGCTCGACCTGGCGCAGATGCGCGGCGTCGGGGTATTGGGGTTGTTGCTGGATCGGCAGGGCGCGCCAGCTGTCAGGGCTCCAGGGTTGGCTCATCACGGTCTCTACGGTTCTACGCACGGACGGCCATGTTAGCAGCAATTAGTGCGTGACCTGCTCCCGCCGCTTCGCCGACAATCGCCGCTTTGCCACGGCACCAAATCGGTGCCATCGCGTCACCGCGCCCGGTGACCACCAGGAGACGAAATGACTGAGGAGCGCGTCGAGCTGTTGCTCGCCGAGGTACAGGATGAGTTCGGCGTGATTCGCGTGCTGGAAGTGGCCGACTACCGCTTTCTGGAGTTCGGCGATGCGATCGAGCAAAGCTGCGTGTTTACCGCCGACCCGAGCTGGCTGGAGTACGACTACACCCGGGCAATGCTGATTGGTGCGCTGTGCCATGAACAACCGGAGAGTGCGCTGTTTCTCGGCTTGGGCGCGGGGACGCTGACCCAGGCCTGCCTCAAGTTCCTGCCGCTGGAAGATGTCGAAGCCATCGAACTGCGTCCGGATGTACCGCGCCTGGCCATCGAATACCTTGGCCTTGATGACGATCCACGGCTGTACATCCGCGTCGGTGATGCCCTTGAGCTGCTGTCGACCACTGAACCTGCAGATCTGATTTTCGTCGACCTGTATACCGATGTCGGCCCTGGTGCCGGGCACCTTGCGTGGAATTTCCTCGGTGACTGTCAGAAACGTCTGAATTCCGGTGGCTGGCTGGTGATCAATCAATGGGCCACCGATGACGGCAAACCCTTGGGCGCGGCGCTGCTGCGCGGGCTCTATCACCGGCATTACTGGGAACTGCCGGTGAAGGAGGGCAACGTGATTCTGATCGTGCCGGCGGATCTCGATCAGGTGCTGGACATGCAGGCGCTAACCGCGCGAGCTGAAGCGCTGGCACCGAAGCTGGGATACTCGTTGCAGTCGTTGATCAATTGCATCCGTCCGGCGACCTGAGTTGTCAGTAATTGCCCCTTCGTCGGATCGCCGCCCGGACCCAGCCCGCTCCCACAGTTTTAGCGCCGTACACAGGTCTATGAACGACGCGGTTACTGTGGGAGCGGGCTTGCCTGCGAAGGCGGCGCTATGACCGCTACCCATTTCAGATCCCTTTGAAGACACCGGGTCGCCGCTCCACCAGCGAGCGCACACCTTCCTTGGCGTCTTCACTGGCCAGCAATTTTTTAACCAGCGGCGGCAAGCTTTTTGCCGCCGCAGTCTCGCCTTCGTAGCGTGCCTGACGCGCCGACATCAGGGTTGCCTGTACGCCAAGCGGCGCCTGCCGGGCAATCCGTTCGGCCAGTTCGATGGCGCGCGGCAGCAGATCCTCGCTGGCCATGACCTCCTGCACCAGCCCCAGGCGCAAGGCCTCATGAGCGTCGAACTCGTCGCCGGTCAGCAGCCAGCGCATCGCGTTGCCCCAACCGGCGATCTGATGAAAGCGCAGCGTCGCACCTCCGAACGGGAAGATTCCGCGCTGCACTTCCATTTGGGCAAACCGGGTGTTGCTGGCACACAGGTTGATGTCGGCGGCGAGCATCAACTCGATGCCAATGGTCAGGCAATAACCCTGTGCCGCAACAATCACCGGTTTGCTGACCCGGGGGCCGACGAACACGCCCCATGGATCGCAGCCACCGGGCGGCACCTGCCAGCCCTGGGCGAGGGTGGAACTTGCGTTGACCAGATCGAGCCCGGCGGTGAAATGCTCACCGTGTCCGAACACCACCGCCACCCGCGCTTCTTTATCAGCCTCGAATTCACCGTAGGCCAGGGCCAGATCGTTGAGCAGGTCGAGGTCGAAGGCATTGCGCTTGGCGGCGCGGTCCAGGCCGATCAAGTACACGTGACCGTCACGCGCACGGCTCACGCGGCCGGGGCAGGGCTGATTCATGGGTGTTTCCTCGCAGGGGAAGAAAGGGTGCAGCGACCGGATGTCGCATGTCGGTGAATCGTTTAAGCGCCATCGCCCGCAGGGCCGGGGTCTTAGAAAAATAGACCTTTGTCCGATTATCCGCAAAACCCCGTTACACAGCGGTGACAACTGTATTTCACCGATAAAAAAAGCTCCCTTTTTGGGCAAATTCCGGTATAGTGCGCGCCGGCCTTTAACCGGGCCGCGTTTAGGTAGCGCAATTCCCCGAAGTCAGCTTCGGCTGCACGTCCGCACTGCGGGCTCTTCCTTGACGATTCTTTTCCATCCATTCGTTTTCGCAAATCCCCGCCGACAAAGCTGCCAGGGCGACTCTTGAGTCTCAACACGGCATGTGCAGCTTTGGAGCATGGGTCTTTGCGGATGCACTTAGAGGCAGACCCATGACCCAGGAAATCGGCGGCTTCGCCGCTCTTGAACTTCATCCCAATATTGTCGCTGCAGTAGTCGCTACCGGCTATGAAGAGCCTTCGGCCATTCAGCAGCAGTCGATCCCGATCATCCTCGCCGGTCACGATATGATTGGTCAGGCGCAAACCGGTACCGGTAAAACCGCTGCCTTTGCCCTGCCTATCCTGCACCGCATTGATCCGTCCAAGCGCGAGCCGCAAGCTCTGATCCTGGCCCCAACTCGTGAGTTGGCGCTGCAAGTTGCAACCGCTTTCGAAACCTACGCCAAGCAAATGCCGGGCGTGACTGTTGTGGCTGTCTACGGCGGTGCGCCGATGGGCCCACAATTGAAAGCAATCCGTAATGGCGCACAGATTGTTGTCGCCACTCCGGGCCGTCTGTGCGACCACCTGCGTCGCGACGAAAAAGTGCTGCAGACCGTGAACCACCTGGTTCTCGACGAAGCAGACGAAATGCTCAAACTGGGCTTCATGGACGACCTCGAAGTCATCTTCAAGGCCATGCCGGAAACCCGTCAGACCGTATTGTTCTCGGCGACCCTGCCGCAATCGATCCGTGCCATCGCCGAGCGTCACCTGCGCGATCCGAAGCACGTGAAGATCCAGAGCAAGACCCAGACTGTTACCGCGATCGAACAGGCTCACCTGTTGGTTCACGCTGACCAGAAGACTTCTGCCGTTCTCAGCTTGCTGGAAGTGGAAGATTTCGACGCTCTGATCATGTTCGTGCGCACCAAGCAAGCGACCCTGGATCTGGCCAGCGCCCTCGACGCCAAAGGCTACAAAGCCGCCGCGTTGAACGGCGACATCGCCCAGAACCAGCGTGAGCGCGTCATCGACTCGCTGAAGGATGGCCGTCTGGACATCGTTGTGGCGACCGACGTTGCCGCCCGTGGTCTGGACGTTCCGCGCATCACCCACGTGTTCAACGTGGACATGCCGTACGATCCGGAATCCTACGTGCACCGTATCGGCCGTACCGGCCGTGCCGGTCGCGAAGGCCGCGCGCTGCTGCTGGTGACGCCACGTGAGCGCCGCATGCTGCAAGTGATCGAGCGTGTAACCGGTCAGAAAGTTGCCGAAGTGCGTCTGCCGGACGCCCAGGCCGTTCTCGATGCCCGCATCAAGAAACTGACCAACAGCCTGTCGCCGCTGGTGGCTGACGCCGAATCGACTCACGGTGATCTGCTGGATCGCCTGACCGCCGACATCGGTTGCACCCCGCGTGCCCTGGCTGCCGCTCTGCTGCGCAAGGCCACCAATGGTCAGGCGCTGAACCTGGCAGCGATCGAGAAGGAACGTCCACTGGTACCGAACAGCGCGCCACGTGGCGACCGTCCTGAGCGTTCCGGTGATCGTCCGGACCGTGGTGATCGTGAGCGTCGTGCGCCAATGCCTTTGGGCGAAGGCCGTGCCCGTTGCCGTACCGCGCTGGGCGCGCGTGACGGTATCGCGGCGAAAAACCTGCTGGGCGCCATCCTCAACGAAGGTGGTCTGGCACGTGAAGCCATCGGTCGCATCCAGGTGCGTGACAGCTTCAGCCTCGTCGAGCTGCCGGAAGAGGGTCTGGACAAACTCCTGACCAAGCTGAAGGACACTCGCGTTGCCGGCAAGCAGTTGAAGCTGCGTCGCTACCGCGAAGATTGATCCGCCCTTGGGCTGATTGATCGAACATAAAAAATCCCCGACTGGTTCGGGGATTTTTTTTGCCTGCAATTCGGGCATCAGCCGAAGCGGTAGATGTCCATGCCCAGCGCGCCCATGGTGAAGCCTTGATGGGCAATGCTGAAATCACCGCCGGCACCTCGGGCGAAGTACAGCGGCAACAGGTGTTCATCACTTGGATGGCTGCGCACGGCGTTCGGTGCCTGCTGGCGGTAATCGTGCAGGGCAGCTTCATCGTTGGCCGCAAGCTTGTCGACAATCCAGTCACGAAATTCCCGGGCCCACGGCTCGACGCTTTCCGGGCCGGCGTGCCAGTCCAGTTCCCGCAGGTTGTGGGTAATGCTGCCGGAGCCGATCAACAAAATGCCTTGATCGCGCAGGCTGGCCAGCGCTTGGCCGACGCGGTTCTGCAGCGCCGGGCCACCTCGGCTGGGCAGGGAAACCTGAACCACCGGTATATCCGCCTGCGGATACATCAGCGACAGTGGCACCCACACGCCGTGATCGAACGGTCGTTGCGGATCGAGACGCGCCGGCAGGTTGTTGGCGGTCAGCAAGTCGGCGACCTCGCGGGCCAGTTGCGGATTGCCCGGAGCCGGATACTGCACTTCAAACAGCGCGCGGGGAAAACCGCCGAAGTCGTGCCAGGTTTCCGGTTGCGCATGGCTGCTGACCAGCAGTTCATGACTTTCCCAATGGGCGGAAACGATGACGATGGCTTTCGGACGTGGCAGTTCGGCTGCCAGTCGCGCCAGGGCCGGGCCGCTGGCGCCGGGTTCCAGCGCCAGCATAGGTGAGCCGTGAGAGATAAACAGGCTGGGAAACATGGAAGGGTTCCTGAGCGTTAAGATGGCTCATCTTCAGTCAGTTCATTGATCTAATTCCAATATAAGTTTTAACGCCTTTTGATCGAATTCTTGGGAGGATGCATGCAGCCGGAGTTTTGGCACAAGAAGTGGGAATCGAACCAGATCGGCTTTCACCAGCGTCAGGTGAATCCGTATTTGCAGCGGCACTGGCCCGATCTGGCCATCCCGGCGCAGGCACGTGTGCTGGTGCCGTTGTGTGGGAAAAGCCTGGATCTGCTGTGGCTCGCCGGCCGTGGCTATCAGGTGCTCGGCGTCGAGCTGTCGGAGAAGGCCGTGGAAGACTTTTTCCTTGAGCAGCAATTGCAGCCGCAGGTCAGCGAGCAGGGCGACTTCAAGATTTATCGCGCCGGCGCGATCGAGTTGTGGTGCGGGGATTTCTTCTTGCTGACGGCGGCTGACGTGGCCGGTTGCACCGCCTTGTACGACCGGGCGGCGGTGATTGCCTTGCCGCCGTCGATGCGCGAACGTTATGCAGCGCACTTGCAGGGCCTGTTGCCGACTTGCCGAGGGCTGCTGGTGACGCTGGATTACGACCAGTCGCAGATGCCAGGGCCGCCCTTTTCCGTGGACGATGCCGAAGTGCAGCGTTTGCTGGGCCGTGTCTGGCGCGTCGAGATGCTGGAAGAACAGGACGTACTCGGTGATAGCTGGAAGTTCGTGCAGGCCGGCGTAACTCGGCTGGAGGAGCGGGTGTACCGGATTTCCGGGCAGTAATCGACAGGCAAAAAAAGGCCCGCATCACTGCGGGCCTTCTCATGGTTGCGCCGGTTTGATCAGCCGCGACGACGCAGGGCGTCGATACGCTCTTCCAGCGGCGGGTGGCTCATGAACATGCGGGCGAACCCTTGTTTGATACCACCGTTGATGCCGAAGGCGTTCAGGGTGTCAGGCATGTGCACCGGCAGGCCCTGTTCGGCGCGCAGACGTTGCAAGGCGTTGATCATTGCGCCCGTACCGGCCAGACGTGCACCGGCATCGTCGGCACGGAACTCGCGTTTGCGCGAGAACCACATCACGATTGCGCTGGCCAGAATGCCCAGTACCAGTTCGGCGAAGATGGTCGCGATGTAGTAGGCCATGCCCTGGCCTTCTTCGTTTTTGAAGATCACCTTGTCGACGAAGTTGCCGATGATCCGCGCGAAGAACATCACGAACGTGTTCACCACGCCCTGGATCAGCGCCAGGGTGACCATGTCGCCGTTGGCCACGTGGCCGATCTCGTGGGCCAGCACGGCCCGCACTTCGTCTTCCTTGAAGCGCTCGAGCAAGCCCTGGCTGACCGCGACGAGAGCGTCGTTCTTGTTCCAGCCGGTGGCGAAGGCGTTGGCTTCGTAGGCCGGGAAAATCCCGACTTCGGGCATCTTGATCCCGGCCTCCCGGGACAGTTGCTCGACGGTTTGCAGCAGCCATTGTTCGTGGCGAGTGCGTGGCTGGGTGATGACCTGGGTGCTGGTGCTCATCTTCGCCATCCACTTGGAGATGAACAGCGAGAACAGGGAACCGGCGAAACCAAAGACTGCACAGAAAACCAGCAGCTGATTGAGGTTGAGGTCAACCCCGTTGGCCGCCATGAACCCGTTGAAGCCGAAAAGGCTCAGGGTGATGCTGGCTATCAGCACGACCGCCAGGTTAGTGGCCAAGAACAGCAGGATGCGCATCATGGTTGTAGAAATCTCCTCAAGCTAAAGATGTAGCGTACTGCGGGGTATATAAGGTGCGGCACCTGGCGATTCAACCGAGTGACTATTTCAAACTGTGTCCTACACCGGATTCGCCGGGCGTGGGACATTTCCCACTGCCGAAACCGTTATGGATGACAGGCACGCGGCAACCGGTCTCATTGCCTCAGGCACGCATGATTCATATGAGTCGCAAGTGTAGAAGGTGCTGGAGGAGGGGTGGAGCAGAAGTGTTGCTGAATCAGACAGTGCGCAACGTTCGGGCCGTTGCGCACTGAGCGCCGGTTACTGGCGGTAGGACTTGAGGAAGTTGCCGATACGACCGATGGCCATGTCCAGGTCATCGACCCGCGGCAGGGTGACCACGCGGAAGTGGTCAGGCCACGGCCAGTTGAACGCCGTGCCTTGCACCACCAGCAGCTTCTCGGAGAGCAGCAGGTCGAGCACGAATTTCTCGTCGTTGTGGATCGGGCAGACTTTCGGGTCGATCTTCGGGAACGCGTACAGCGCGCCCATCGGCTTCACACAGCTTACGCCGGGAATGTCGTTGAGCAATTCCCAGGTCCGGTTGCGCTGTTCCAGCAGGCGGCCTTGCGGCAGTACCAGATCGTTGATGCTCTGATAGCCGCCCAGAGCGGTCTGGATCGCATGCTGACTCGGCACGTTGGCGCACAGGCGCATGTTGGCCAGCATGTCGATGCCTTCGATATAGCTGTGGGCGTTGTGTTTCGGCCCGGAAATGGCGATCCAGCCGGAACGGAAACCCGCCACGCGATACGACTTGGACAGACCGTTGAAGGTCAGGCACAGCAAGTCCGGGGCCAGCGAGGCGGTGCAAATGTGTACGGCGTCGTCGTAGAGGATCTTGTCGTAGATCTCGTCGGAGAACACCACCAGATTGTGCTGGCGGGCCAGTTCGAGCATGCCCAGCAGCACTTCCTTCGAATACACCGCGCCGGTCGGGTTGTTCGGGTTGATGATCACCATCGCCTTGGTGTTCGGGGTGATCTTGGCCTTGATGTCGGCCAGGTCCGGGAACCAGTCGGCACCTTCGTCGCACAGGTAATGCACCGCGTTACCGCCGGCCAGGCTCACGGCTGCGGTCCACAGCGGGTAGTCCGGCGCCGGCACCAGCACTTCGTCGCCGTTGTTGAGCAGCGCCTGCAGCGACATCACGATCAGCTCGGACACGCCGTTGCCCAGGTAGATATCTTCGATGCCGACACCTTCGACCTGTTTCTGCTGGTAGTACTGCATCACCGCCTTGCGCGCGCTGAACAGGCCTTTGGAATCGCTGTAGCCCTGGGCGGTCGGCAGGTTGCGGATCACATCCTGGAGAATTTCGTCCGGCGCTTCGAAACCAAAGGGCGCCGGGTTGCCGATGTTCAGCTTGAGGATGCGATGGCCTTCCTCTTCCAGGCGTTTGGCGTGCTTGAGCACCGGGCCGCGAATGTCGTAGCAGACGTTGGCGAGCTTGTTCGATTTGCTGAACTGCATGGCGATGTGATCCCGAAAATGAACGATCCAGGCGGCGGGTGGACAACCGTGCTGGGAATCCTGCGTCTTCACACAGGCAGGTGTCTTGGGCGGCGGTTTCCAACAATCCGTTTGAATGCGCAGGAACCCGCTGCCAGACTGGCGTGTGACGAGGCGCAATCATACGTGCCGCCCGATCCGTGGAAAAGGTACAGATCGGGCTTTTTCAGCCGCTGAGGTGTGATGATGGAAAAGATTGAAAAGACCCTGGAAGAATGGCGGGCGATGCTCGACCCCGAGCAGTTCAACGTGTGCCGCCTGAGCGCCACCGAGCGGCCGTTCTCCGGCAAGTACAACGCCACCAAGACCGATGGCGTCTACCACTGCATCTGCTGCAACGAGCCGCTGTTCGACTCCAGGACCAAATTCGACTCCGGCTGCGGCTGGCCAAGCTTCTACGCGCCGATCGGCGACAACGCCATGACCGAAATCCGTGACACCAGCCACGGCATGATCCGCACCGAAGTGAAATGCGCCAGGTGCGATGCGCACTTGGGCCATGTGTTCCCTGACGGCCCGCCGCCGACCGGTCTGCGTTACTGCATCAACTCGGTGTGCCTGGACCTGGTGCCGCGCGAGTAACCGAAATGGGCGATCCACGGGTCGCCTTTCGAATAATTAAATTGCACACAATTCAATTGCTCGCTATTTTTGCCGCCTATCCATTTTCAAGAGTGCGCACCATGAGCGATAACCTGCTGAACATTCCGTGCACCACCATCAAAGGCGAGCAAAAGACCCTCGCCGACTTCGCCGGCAAGGCAGTGCTGGTGGTCAATACCGCCAGCAAATGCGGTTTCACCCCGCAGTACAAAGGCCTTGAGGAGCTGTGGCAGACCTACAAGGATCAGGGCCTGGTGGTATTGGGTTTTCCGTGCAATCAGTTCGGCAAGCAGGAGCCGGGCAACGAGGGCGCCATCAGCGAGTTTTGCGAGCTGAACTACGGGGTCAGCTTCCCGCTGTTCAAGAAGATCGAAGTCAACGGCGCCGACGCGCACCCATTGTTCGTGCAATTGAAGAAACGCGCGCCAGGCGTGCTGGGCTCCCAGGGCATCAAGTGGAACTTCACCAAATTCCTGATCGGCAAGGACGGCCAGTTGGTCAAGCGCTTCGCCCCGGCTACCAAGCCGCAGGATCTGAGCCGCGAGATCGAAGCCCTGCTCAAATGAACAGCTTGTCCGCCGATTCGCTGAAGCTCGACAGCCAGCTGTGTTTCAAGTTGTATGCCGCATCGCGGGCGGTGATTCGTGCCTACAAGCCGATGCTTGAACAGCTCGGTCTGACCTATCCGCAATACCTGGCGATGCTGGTGTTGTGGGAATGGCAGCAAACCGTGCCGGAGCAACCCACGGTCAAGGCGCTGGGTGAGCGTCTGGCACTGGATTCCGGCACGCTGACGCCGCTGCTAAAGCGTCTGGAGCAACTGCAGCTGGTCCAGCGTCAGCGCTCGGCCCGAGATGAGCGTGAGGTACATCTGAGCCTCACACCTCAGGGGCAAGCGCTGCGTGAACAGGTCGGGCCGTTGAAAGCACGGCTGCTGTGCGACAGCGGGGTGGATCTGGACCGGCTCAATGTCTTGCGTGACGGTCTCGATCACTTGCTGGGGCAGATCAAGGCACTGTCGTAGTCGGAATCCACTGGTCCAGCAGCGCCGCCAGCTCTTCACGGCGAAACGGTTTGGCCAGATAGTCGCTCATGCCCGCCGCCCTGCAGCGTTCGCGTTCCTCGGACATGGCGTTGGCGGTCAGGGCGACAATCGGCAGATGCGGCCAGCGGCCGCTCTGGCGAATCTGGCGACTGGCTTCGTAGCCGTCCATCACAGGCATGTTGCAGTCCATCAGCACCAGGTCGAAATCGTCGTGCTCCAGCTGATCCAGCGCTTCCACACCATGGGCGGCGACGACCACTTCGCAGCCGAGTTTCCCCAGCATGCCCTTGGCCACCAACTGGTTGACCGGGTTGTCCTCCACCAGCAGCACCCGACCGCGTCGCTGCGACGGCACGCTTTCGAGGCGCGCGCGGTCGATGGTGGAGAGGTCCGGCAACAGCGTCCGGCGCAGATTCTGATACAGCGCGTTGCGGGCCAGTGGTCGCGCCTGCTGCTGCAACGGCGCGAGGGCCGTGGCTTCCTCACCCGGCATGAAACTTCCGTAAGCGGTTACCAGCAGAATCGGCGCCGTCATCGCCGGGCGCAGGCCGAACAGGCATTCGGGGCAGTCGGTGATGATGACGTCGGGGGACAGGCCAAGCAGTGGATCGTCGAGGGTTCGCTGCTCGTAGGTCAGCCCCCAGACCGGCAGCAGACTTTCCAGCAGCTCTGCCAGCCCGCTGACCGCGCTGGTGATTGCCAGCACCTTGCCGTGCAACGGTGGCGGAATCACCGCGCGGGTGTGGCAGGGCAATGGCAGTTCGGCGCAGAACTGACTGCCGAAACCCACTTCGGAACTGATGGTCAGGCGCCCCTGCATGGCTTCGCACAGGTTATGGGTCAGTGCCAGGCCGAGCCCGGTGCCGCCGTACTGGCGGGTGATGCCGGCCCCCGCCTGGGTGAACGGCTGGAAAATCTTCACCTGCGCTTCCTGGGCGATGCCGATGCCGGTGTCGCAGACTTCGATCCGGACACCGTCCTTCCAGGTAGACAAGCGCACGTCGACCCGGCCGAAGCGAGTGAATTTCAGGGCATTGGACAACAGATTGCTGACGATCTGCCTGACCCGGGTCGGATCGCCGAGCACCAGTGCCGGGAAGTACGGATCGATCAGGCAAGTCAGCTCGACACTCGGCGCCGCGTTCTGCGACAGCAGGTTGGCGGTGTCTTCGATCAGCGAACCGAGATCGAACGGAATATGTTCGAGCTCCAGTTGCCCGGCATCGAATTTCGACAGGTCGAGAATATCGTTGAGCAGCTCCACCAATACCTTGCCAGAGTCGTGAGCGATGGACAGTTGTTGCTGTTGTTCGGGGTTGAGCGGGCCGTCGAGCGAAAGGGCGATCATCCCCAGCAGGCCGTTGAGCGGGGTGCGGATCTCGTGGCTCATGTTGGCGAGAAATGCCGAGCGTGCCTCGGCCATGTCCAGTGCGGTGCTGCGGGCCACTTCCAGTTCCCGGTTGGACTGGCTTAGGCGCGCGTTGATCGCCTTGAGCTCGGCGGTACGCGCGGACACGATGTCTTCGAGTTGCGCGAGGTAGTCGGTGAGCCGGTTTTCCGCATTGCGCCGCTGCTGGATTTCCGTGGCGATGTTCTCGAACTGCTGATTGGCCACCTTGACCAGTACGCCGATCTCGTCATTGGCGTGTCCGCCTGGACATTCAAGGGTGGTCGGTTCGGCACTGCGCGGGTCGCGACTGCTGAGTTCGCGGATCACCCGCACCAGCGGTTTGGTCAGCATCACGTAGAACAGCGCGAGCAGGATCCCGGTGAGAATCAGGCTGCGGGCGAAACCGTTGATCAGCGTGACCTCGGCCCGGCGCAGGAAGCGGCTGCCGAACGCGTAGGTGTCGACTTCCAGGCTGAGGGTGCCGAGGGATTCGTTGGGCAAGTGATCGAGATAGAGGCGGTCTTCGAACTGGCGTTTGGCGCCGAACAGGAAGTCGCTGATCATCCGGTAGCCGCTTTGCAGCTCCGGGCGTTTGACGTTGGCCAGCACCGTCTGGTTGTTGTCGGTCAGGCGTGCGGAAATGATGGCCGGCGAGCGCAGCAGTCCCAGGGTCAGCTCCTGCGCCAGTTCGGCATCGATGTTGTAGGCGATGCGCGAGGCCGGGTTGTGACTGATTTCCAGCAAAGACAGGATTTCACGGTTGATGGACGCGTCTTCACTGGCATAATCGATGCCGATTTGCAGCAGGCTGAGCAGCGTGCCCAGAATGAACCCGACCAGCACGGTAAGCCGGGCCTGTTTGTACGACAGCCGGTGGGTGAATTTGATATCCATGGGGTGTTGAACCACTTCCGTTTCCCTTCGCTGCTCAAGCATAGTCGATCATGCACGGACTCCTGAGTTCCCGAAGCGCCTTGTAGCAAGGGCCGGGACAGGTTTCGAACGCTGTCTGTCGTCGCTGCACCGCCATCATCACTGTGAACGAGCCCGAGGAGAAGACGTGGATTCCCGATTGAATGCTTTTCTTGAGCGCGCCGAGTCGGTTCTGGCGCGGATCGAACCGCTGCTGCCGGCTCCACGCCCGGTCATCGACTGGGGTACCTGCCTGGCTGCACGCTGGCAGCGTGACGGTCGCAGCGGTTATCTGCTGCCGCTGGAAGTCAGCCTCGACATGCGTCTGTCGGACCTGATCGGTGTCGACCGGCAGCTGGAGCAACTGGGCCGAAATACCCAGCAGTTTCTCGACGGCATGCCGGCCAACCATGCGCTGCTGTGGGGTTCGCGCGGCACCGGTAAATCGTCGCTGGTGCGCGCGCTGCTGGCTGAACATGCCTCGGCCGGTTTGCGTCTGATCGAAATCGAGCGCGATCACCTGGCGGACCTGCCACGGGTGGTGGAGCAGATCGCCAAGCTGCCGCAGCGCTTTGTGCTGTTCTGCGACGACTTGTCGTTCGAGTCCGGCGAAGGCGACTACCGCGTGCTGAAAAGCGTGCTCGACGGCTCGCTCGAACAGGCGCCGGACAACGTGTTGCTGTACGCCACCTCCAACCGTCGCCATCTGGTGCCGGAAAAGGAAAGCGACAACGAAAACTGGAAGCGCGTCGATGGCGAGCTGCATCCGAGCGAGGCGGTGGAAGACAAGATCGCGCTGTCGGATCGCTTCGGCCTGTGGCTGTCGTTCTATCCGTTTACCCAGGAACATTTCCTCAACGTCGTCGAGCACTGGATAGGCCAGTTGGCCACCAAGGCCGGCCTGAGCTGGGAGCGCGACGAACAACTGGACATCCTCGCCGTGCGCTGGGCAACCGGTCGTGGCAATCGCAACGGACGTTGCGCATACCAATTCGCCCGTTACTGGGTGGGACTGAAATTGTTGGAGCACAAGGCATGATTGATTTGCAACAGAGCGGCCAGGGCCTCGAAGGCTATGGCATGTTGGCCGCGCAACTGGAGTCGCTGCTGGCGGACGAACGCGATTTCATCGCCAACGCCGCGCAGTTTTCGGCGTTCCTGTACAACCAGCTCGATGACCTGAACTGGGCCGGTTTCTACCTCAATCGCAACGAAGAGCTGGTGCTTGGCCCGTTCCAGGGCCAGATCGCCTGCGTGCGCATTCCGTTCGGTCGCGGTGTGTGCGGCGCGGCGGCTGCCAGCCTGCAGACGCAACGGGTCGAAGACGTTCACGCGTTCCCCGGCCATATCGCCTGCGACAGTGCGTCGAACAGCGAGCTGGTTGTGCCGTTGGTCAAGGACGGTCGTCTGATCGGTGTGCTCGACCTCGACAGCCCGAAGCTCGCGCGTTTCGGTGCCGAGGATCAGGCCGGGATCGAACAGCTGGCGGCGATTTTCCTGCGCCTGACCGACTGCTGATCACACCGCCAGGCCTGCCTTGAGCAGCACGGCCGCCGGGTCCACGGCATCGATCTGCCGTGGATCGAGAAAACGCGTGGCGTACTGCAGATACACGCCATCGCGAACGAACAGCCCGAACAGCTCGGCATCGATGTGAGCCTCGCGGCACATGGTGGCCATGATCCCCAGCGCTTCACTGAGGGACTTGGCCTTTTTGTACGGGCGGTCGGCGGCGGTCAGGGCTTCAAAGATGTCGGCAATCGCCATCATCCGCGCCGGCAGGCTCATGTCTTCGCGTTTCAGGCGCTTGGGATAACCGGTGCCATCCATCTTTTCGTGATGCCCCCCGGCGATTTCCGCCACGCTGTTCAAATGCCCGGGGAAGGGCAGGTGACTGAGCATCAGGATCGTCTGCACCATGTGGTGGTTGATGATGTAACGTTCTTCGCGGGTCAGCGTGCCCCGAGGAATGCTGAGGTTGTAGAGCTCGCCGCGATTGTATTTGTAAGGCGGCACGTCGAGCTTGAAGCCCCACGGATTGTCCTCCGGAATCAGCTCGCCCTCGGCGCGTTCCAGCAGATGTTCCTGCTTGTCCGCCAGCAGCGGTTCGCTGACCGGCAAGGTCGGTGCCGGGGTGCGTGCCTGACGCCGGTTCTCTTCCCACGACAAGCCCAGTCGATCATCCAGCGTGCGGGTCCAGGTACGTTGCGCAATACGTTGCAGACGTTGCAGATCGGCCTCGGCCATCGCTTCACTGCCCAGATTGCAGTGGGCGACGAATGCAAAATCGTCATCCAGTGCTGTCAGGGTTGCGTCGCGCAGCTCGGCCAGTTGCCGTTCATCGCCGCCCATGGCCACGGCTTGCCAGTAGCTGACCCATGCATCGCGCTTGAGCACTTCGAAGCGGGTGCGGATTTCATGAAGACGATCGTTCAGGGTTTCCAGTTTGGTGGCTTTGTCGACCACGTATTCCGGGGTCGTGACCTTGCCGCAATCGTGCAGCCACGCGGCAATATGCAGGGCCTCCCATTCGTCTTCGTTCGGCTGGTAGTCACTGAACGCCGGTGCCTGACTGGCCGCTGCGGCATGGGCGAGCATCAGCGTCAGCTCCGGCACGCGCTGGCAATGCCCGCCGGTATAAGGGCTCTTGGCGTCGATGGCGCCGGCCAGCAACTGAATGAACGCGTCCAGCAATTGTTTCTGCCGGGCTTGCAGGCGCTGGCTCTCGATACTCACCGCCGCCGCCCCGGACACCGCTTGCAGGAAGGCGATGCGATCGGGCCGCAGCTTTTCCAGATCGCTCGCCGTACCGCTGTCATTGATCAGCAGTACCAGCAGGCCGACGGTCTCGTTGTGCCGGTTATGCAGGCGGATACCGATCAGATGAGCCCTCGGCGATTCCATGGCCAGCAGCACTTTCTGCAGGTCGGTGGCCTGTTCGAAACCCAGATTGCTCACGACCGTGTTGGCGTTCGCCAGTTGTCGGAACCATTCGGGACTCGGAGCGGTGTCAAGGTTGTGCCCCTGAATATCGAACGCGGCCAGGCTTTGGGACTCGCCGTCGACCACCAGACCGCAGGGCTCCATGCGATCGCCATCGTTTTCGCGCAGATAAATCAGGCCCGCCTGGGCCTGGGCGATCTGCACGGTCTCGAACAGCACCCGTTGCAGCAGCGGGGCGAAGCGGGTTTCGGCGGTCAGACTGTCGGTGATCCGAAAGAAGCTGGCCAGAGTGTCTTTCATGCGGGCCATCGACAGACTCAACTGGTCGACCTCCAGCACCGGCGAACGTCGGGTCACGGGAAAATTGAAATCGAAACTGCGAATCGCGTCGGCCTCCTTGACCAGCGCATGCAGCGGCTTGACCAGAATTCGCGAGATCAGCCAGCCCAGCGGCAGGCACAGCAGAAGGGTGGCCAGCGTGATCAGCGCGCCTTGCCAGCGCATGCGATAGGCGTCGACCAGCAACTCGTCCTCCGGCACCAGCAACGCCATCTGCAAGCCCTTCGGCCCACCTTCCTGCAACTGGCTGCGGGCGACAATCCATTGCCGGCCGTCGGCCTTGATCCGATTGCCCTGGTGACCGGAAAACAAGGCATGCAGGGCAGGGCTCAAGTCGGCAGCCTTGGCCAGACGCGCGGTTCGGTCATCGACGATCAACCGGCTGCTGTCGGGATAGGCCACGGCATTGCCGTCGGCGTCGAACAGGACGATTTCCGTGGCGGGTGTCACCACGTGTTTGATCAGGGTTGCGGAGAGTGCGTCGAGGGTCAGGTCGGCGCCGATCACCGCGTCAGCACCGCTGCGCCGAGCCAGTGTCGTGCCGACGTTGCGGGTGGAGAAAAAGACGTAGGGTTCAGTGGTGATCTGTTCGGTCTGCTGCCGCGCGTTGATGTACCACGCCCGGCTGCGGGGATCATAAGGATCGTCGGGGTTGTCCTGCCGGCCGACCGGGGACAGGACCTGATCGAAGAACAGCGACTGCGAATGCGCCTGACCGCTGGCGTCGTGTTCGATGCTCCAGACCTGAAAAGCCGCTGCCTCGGGTGCCTTGAGCAGGTTTTTCAGCGCCGGCGTGCGCAAAGGACGAACCATGAAGAAGTCGCCGTTGCCATATCCCAGATACAGCGAGGCCAGATCCGGATTGTCCGTCAGGGACTGGCTGAACGGCTTGAGCAGCGCCAGGCGCGGTTCGAGACCGGAAGACCGGGCGGCAGGGGTGTCGGCCAACAGACTCAGCAAATGCCGGATCGGTGCATAAGTGGCTTGCAGATCGAGGCGTACATCCTGTTCGATGCGATTGAACAGTTTTTCGCTGCTCGACAGGATGATCTGTGTGGTCTGTCGATAGTTGAACAGACCCAGCACCACCCCGGTGAGCAACAGCAGAAAGGTGAACATGACGCTGATGTGCACATGCAGCGGGAACCGGCGTTGTTCCGGGCGCAGTGGGCTGGGCATTGCGGACTCTCCGTGTAGGTAAGCACACCGCTCAGCGTCCAAGCATAGTTAAGCCCCGGTCACTTTGCTCTGGCTGATCCGGTTCAGTTGCTGTTCCAGTGCCTGCTCCAGTTCCAGGATGGCAAGGCGGCTGGCCTGACAGCGACGCTCGATCTCGTCCCCCGGCAGCGCTTGCTGACAAGCCTGCTCAAGTGCATCGCAACTGTCGATCAGACGTGTGGCCTGGGCAATGCGTGCGGCGCCTTTGATCTTGTGTGCGATGACGGCCAGCGCAGGGCGGTCCCGTGTGAGGGACACAGTCTGCAACTCCTGCCGGTCAAGACGACTGCTGTTGAGCAGTTCTGCCAGCAGGCGGTGAGTCTGGGAGGGGTTGCCGCCGGTCAGCAGCGTGAGCCCTTGCAGATTGAACACCGGCGCACGGAACAACGGCTTAACGCTGTCGACCCATTGGCTCAGGCTGTTCAGGCTCAGGGGTTTGAACAGGCACTCGTTCATGCCGGCCTGTTTGCAGCGCTGGATTTCCTCCGGCTGGGCATTGGCGGTGAACCCCAGCACCGTGCACGCCGGGCGGCGGGTGAGCATTTCGTGCTGACGAATCGCCCGGGTCAGCTCATAGCCGTTCATGACGGGCATGTTGCAGTCGGCAATGACCAGATCGAATTCGCCGTTCTTCCATTGCTCCAGTCCGCGCTGGCCATCTTCGGCAATACTGAAGCGGTGCCCGAGGTACTCCAGCTGCTGGCACATCAGAAGCCGATTGGCCGGATGGTCATCGACCACCAGAACCGTCAAGGGGATGAGGGATGCCTGAATCTGCGGTTCGTCTTCTGCTCTCGCCACTTGCGCAGGCAGGATGGCCATCGGTAGCGAGACACTGACCTGTGTGCCGACTCCGGGCAAGCTGCTCAACCGCAGTTTTCCTCCCATCATTTCGCAAAGGTTGCGGCTGATGACCAGTCCCAGGCCCGCGCCGCTGACGGTTCGTTGTCCGCCGTTGCCGGCCTGGGCGAAGGGTTCGAACAGTCGCAACTGATCCTGCGTCGTGATCCCGATGCCACTGTCCTGTACGGTCAGTTGCACCATCGAGCGTTCCGGATCGTCGGTGGGTTGAACATCCAGCGTGATTTTGATGTGTCCTGCTTCGGTGAACTTGATGGCATTGCTGATCAGGTTCGACAGCACCTGCTTGAAGCGCAGCGGGTCGAGGTGTACATCGACATCCAGTTCCGGCGGAGAGACGGACATCGCCAGTGAAAGGTGTTTCTGCCGGGCGAGCCCTTCGAAGATTCTGACCACAGAACCGACGGTATCGATCAGGTTGATTCGCTCGGGGTTCAGACTCAGCCGCCCGGACTCGATGCGGGCAATGTCCAGGATGTCGCCGATCAGGCCCAGCAGATCCTTGGCAGAATGGTAGGCCGTTTCGATGCCGGAGCGATCCGGGTGAGCGTGATCCATGCGCTTGAGCGTCAACTCGAGCATGCCGATCACGGCGTTCATCGGTGTGCGGATCTCGTGGCTCATGGTCGCCAGAAACGTACTTTTGGCCCGATTGGCATCGTCCGCCTGCTCCTTGGCCGCGCGCAGCTCATCAAGCAGTTCGCGGCGCTCGCTGATGTCGATCCAGCCGCCGATGATTCCCTGAACTTCACCGCTGGAGTCCCGGTACGGCAGGATCCAGTGATAGATGGTCAGATGCCGGTTGCCGATCTGCAGCGGCCGGTCGAGCACCAGCGGTTTGCCCTCGGCCATTACCCGCTGATAGTCGGCTTGATACGTCAGGGCTTCGAAAGCATTGTTCGATGGCCCCTGCATCACACTTTTGCCAATGACGTCTTCGCGTCGGGCATTGAACGCCTGGAGATAGCTGTCATTGCAGCTTTTCAGCACGCCCTGGCGGTCACGCACGTAGATGGGGTGGGGGGTGCCGTTGACCAGTGCGCCCATGAATTCCAGTTGATCGTTCAAGGCTCGTTCGGCTGCCTTGCGTTGTTTGATCTGGCGGCGCATGTAGGCATTCCAGAACAGCGACAGCAGCAACAGCAGGCAGGCGCCGCCGATCGCCTGATAAAAAAAGCGCTGGTACTGATGCCATGTGCCTTGCGAAACGCTTGAGTAGCCACGCCAGCGACCATTGATGATGCCCAGTTCTTCGGGGGTGATGCTCATCAGCGACTTGTCGATGATCGAGCTCAGTTCCGTGTTGTCTCGAGCTGTGGCCAGGGAGAAGGCCGCCTGACGTGTGCCGATGGTGGTGGTGATCTGCAGTGGCTGTTCGAAAATGCGGGATGTGATGAAGTAGTTGGCGATGACCAGCGAGTTCACTGCGCCCTCGACCTGACCTGCGTCGAGTAACGCCACGGCGCTGAAGGTGTCCGGTGTTTCGATCAGTTGGATACGTGGAAATTCGGCCCGCAGGTATTCGATCATCGGATTGCCCTGGGCGATCGCCAGTCGTTTGCGTTTGAGCTGACCCAGGTGGGTCGGACTGTCGGCCGCTTTTCGGGTCAACAGGACATAGGAGTTTTCCAGGTAGGGGCGACTGAAGGTCAGGGTTTGCTCGCGCTGAGTGGTGGGCAGCAGGGCGGCGATAAGGTCGGCCTGGTGATTTTCAACCTGCTTGATCATCTCTGCATCGTTGCGGCTGCGGCGGACGTCGAAACGCAGGCCGGTGCGCAAGCGGATGAGTTCGAGCAGGTCGGCACTGATGCCGCGAAAGTTGCCATCACTGTCGAAGAACGTCAGCGGGGCGAAGGCCTCGTTGACGACCACACTTACCACCGGATTCCTTTTCAGCCACTGTTCTTCGCGTCGGGTCAGTTGCAGCTTCTGGTCTGTGAGCAGTGTGTCGCTGCCGACGCTCCAGCGCTTGGCGATGTTTTCGCGCTCGCTGCCAGGGACAGTCTTGAGCACGGTGTCGATGATTTTGACCAGCTGTGCGTTGTTGCGATGCACGGCGAAGCTGAACCCGTGAGCCTCGTGCTTGCCGAAATTGGCCATGCGGATGTTGTTCAGGTAACCCTTGCTGATCATGTAGTGCGTGGAAATGGTGTCGCCGAGAAACACGTCCGCCTGATCGAATGCGACGGCGTTGATTGCGTTCTGGTAGGACGGATAGGACGTGATGAGGGCTTTGGGATACATCGCCTTGACCTCATCCAGCGGCAGATAGTGATAGAGCATGCTCAGCCGCAGACCGGCCAGGCCTTCGGTCAGAGAGCGGGTTTCGCCTTCGCGGGTCACCAGCACCGGTTGATCGACGGCGTAGGGGCGGGACAGCACGATGTCCGGGTTTTCCGCTTCGAAGCCGTTGGATGTGCCGAGCATGTCGATGCTGCCGTCGATCAATGCCCGAATCGCGGCTTCTCGAGACGCGAAGCGCCTGACCTTGACCGGCAGACCGGTCGCCTGGCCGACCAGCCCCGCGTAGTCCGCCGTGAATCCCTCGAAGTCGTGCCCGCTGGTGGTCATGTCGAAGGGCGGATAGTCGGGAGCAGAGGCCCCAAGAATCAACTCATTGCGAGCGTGCAGCCACGCCATCTGCGCGGGCTCGAGCGAGACCGATATGGATCTGTCGGTCGAGCGCGCAAGCAGGACAAAGTCCTGGAAGGTAAGCGATGCAACCGTGACAGGTGCGCTGATACACAGGCATGCACTCAATGCAATCAGAAAACTCTTTAAGCGACTGGGCATGTTGGCTCTCACACGAGTGCGTTACGTTTGGCCATTTCGATAAGTTCTACAAGGGACTTGGCTTTGAGTTTTTGCATGAGGCGTTTTTTATAAGTACTGACGGTTTTATTGCTGAGAAACATGCCTTTGGCTATTTCCTTGTTGGTACGCCCTTGGGCAAATAATTGCAGCACCATCAGTTCCCGATCATTGACGGATTTGAAAAGTTCAAGTTCTACATAGCGCACATCATCTTGACGAACCGGATTCAAGGCCTGGCTGGGAAAGTAGTTGTAACCGGACAGTACGGCTTTGATTGCACTGACCAGTTCGCTCAGGTCTTCCTGTTTGCACACGTAACCCGAGGCACCTGACTGCATGCAACGTATGCCGAACAGGGTCGGGCATTGCGCAGTCAATACCAGCGTCTTGAATGGCGAACTCATTGCGTTGAAGCGGGACAGGACTTCCAGGCCGTCGAGTTTGGGAATGCTGATGTCGAGGATGATCAGGTCGGGCATGCATTCGCGAACCATCTGCATGGCATCGACACCGTTATCGGTTTCTCCGACGACTTTATAACCTTCATGCTCCAGCAGCATTCGAACGGCAAGGCGGATGACCGGGTGATCGTCGACAATAAAAACGGAGTTCATAATCAAATCCCATACGAGCGCAAATAAAGGGCGAACCTTAGCTCAGATGAATGAACGCTCGCATGAACTGGCAGGCCGTCAGCAGCAATCAGGGAGAAGTCCTACAAATAAAGAAGAATCAGACTACGTGTTAACTAGGTTTGACGTAGGTAGAGGCGTGAGATGTTCAAGAGTTGTTCTTGTTTAAGTTTGGAGGGGCGCAGTGCGGTCGATGCTGGAACTATTATCGGTTTTCCGGTTTCGCCTTCTTGAACATATAAAAAAAGAAGGGTCTGTCTTTTCGCCGTTATTGCACAAGACCCGCCCGATCCATTGCAGATTGGGCGGGGGGGCAGGCGTCAGTGGCTGGAACGGCCGGTCATTTCCAGCGCCATGTCGCTGGCGTAGCTGTCGGTCATGCCGGCGATGAAGTCGATCATGCGCAGGAACGATGTATGTAGAGGACCGTGCGGATCCGGTGCGTTGTTGCCCAGCAGATCGAGAATCCGGCGGCTCTTGAACGACGGCGTGCGGCCGTTGTGCTGTTCCAGGGCCGCACCGCAGAAGGCGTTGAGCAAAATCTCCAGGGTCGTGTAAGCACCAATTTCATGCAGGGTCTTGCGCTTGTCCTGAAAGATTTTCTTGCGGGCGATGTCCTTGGCGTTCAACACGCAGCGCTTGGCCGGACCGTGCATGTGCTCCACCAGATCCCCCGGCAGCGTACCGGCCAGCAGTGCGTCCTGTTGTTCGACGAAGGCTCGGGCGGCCGCGTTGGTCAGGTGTTCGATGGCCTTGCCGCGCAGGATTGCCAGTTTGCGCCGGCGTGAATCCTGCGGGCCGAGCTGGCGATAGGTTTCGGGCAGATCATCGCCGACCAGACCGAGCAGCAGCGACTCGACTTCGGCATAATCCAGCAGCTCCATTTCCAGGCCATCTTCCAGATCGATCAGGGCGTAGCAGATGTCGTCCGCCGCCTCCATCAGATACACCAACGGATGGCGTGCCCAACGTTGCTCTTCCAGTTGCGGCAGACCCAGCTTGTGGGCGATCTGCTCCAGCAACGGCAGTTCGCTCTGATAGCAACCGAATTTGTGCTTCTTGTAACCGAGGGAGTCAGCGTGTCGCGCGGTCCACGGGTACTTCAGATAGGTGCCGAGGGTGGCGTAGGTGAGTCGTGTCCCGCCGTCGAACTGGTGATATTCCAGCTGCGTGAGCACCCGGAAACCCTGGGCATTGCCTTCGAAGTTCAGGAAGTCACCGCGCTCGGCGTCGCTCATCGCGTCCAGCCATCCGCGCCCGGCAGCCTGCTGGAACCAGTGACGGATCGCGTCTTCACCGGAATGGCCGAACGGCGGATTGCCGATGTCGTGTGCCAGGCAGGCCGATTGAACCACCATGCCCAGATCGCTCGGTTCGCACCATTCGGGCAGGGCGCGGCGCAGGGTTTCACCGACGCGCATGCCCAGCGAGCGGCCGACACAACTGACTTCCAGCGAGTGGGTCAGGCGCGTGTGAATGTGGTCGTTGCTCGACACCGGATGCACCTGGGTCTTGCGCCCCAGGCGGCGGAAGGCGCCGGAGAAGATGATGCGGTCATGGTCTTTATGGAACGGGCTGCGGCCCAGTTCCTGCGGGCTGTGCAAGGGTTTGCCGAGACGTTCGCGGTTGAGCAGGGTATGCCAATCCAAGGCTGATTCTCTCCGTCTGGTGACTGATTCCCTAGCTTCCCGGTTCAGGCTGGCATCTGCAAGCGCAACTACAATCCTGCCGCATCGATGTCGATCAGCAGCAGGCGCTCGCCGTTATCGAAAAACTGTCCGGCGGTCAGGCAATACTGGTTGCTGGTGGCGTCGCGATAGGTGTTGGAAAGCGTCAGGCGCCGTTCTTCCCAGCCTTCGGCCAGCAGGTGATAGAAGTACGGGCGCCACGACCAGTTGTGGCCCAGGTAGCGATTGTCGGCGACCCAGCCGCTTTGTCGCCATTCCAGGTTTGGCGTCAGCTGGGTGCCGTGACGGTCGCATTGGTAAAAGCGCAGCAGCCACGGGAAGGCGTCGAGCTGTGGCAGGGCGCTGAGCGGGGCGCGGGCCTGGGCCCAGGTTTGCAGGATGGTCATGAGTTCGCCGAGCTGCTGGCGCATGAACATCCATCTGCTGCGTTCGGCCAGCTTCTGGCGCACGTAGGACTGGCGCAGCTCGGCAAAGCGCTCAACGAAGTCATCCGTGCCGAAAAGTGCCTCATGCGCCCGGGCGAACAGAAAACCTTGCACGTAGCGCGATCCGCACTCCAGCGCGAAATTCAGCTGCGCCGTGGTTTCCACGCCTTCGGCAATGATCCAGCAGCCGGTTTTTTCGGCCATTTGCGCGAGGGCTTTGACCACGTCACTGCTCGGGCCGCCAAGTGCGGCGGCCTGGAACAGGCGCATGTCGAGTTTGAGAATGTCCGGTTGCAGCGCCAGCACGCGATCAAGCTGCGAATAGCCGGCGCCGAAATCGTCGATGGCAATCCGGGCACCGGCATCGCGATAGCGGGCCACGACTTCGCTCAGGCGCTGGCTGTTGCCGCCAAGTTCAGTAATCTCGAAAACAATCCGCTGTGGATCGATACCGTGCCGTGCAAGCTGTTTCAGGCTCGGCAAGGCCTGGTCGGCACGCAAGCGACTGATCCAGCGCGGTGACATGTTCAGGCTGAGAAACCAGTCCGGCGGCGCTTCGTGCAGTCGGCTCAACGCGTTATCCCGGATCTGCCGGTCCAGTCGGCGCAGCGCGACGGCCGGGGTGCGCGGGTCGGCGAACAGCGGTCCGACCGATACCAGTTGGCCATCGGCCTGGCGCAGACGACCCAGTGCCTCGACACCTGCAATGCGTCCGGTGGCGGTATCGATGAAAGGTTGAAAGCAGGCGAGCGGTTGCCCGTCGATCACGGGGCCTCCTTGTCGTTCTTGTTCTGGTCGAATTCTGCCGGCCGGATAGGCGAGCGGGATTGAATCTCCGGATAAGAGATTCAATCCCGCTGATGTTGCAAGAATGCAGCCAGATGCGAAGGGTCAGCGTTTGCTCGAACTCTGCATGACCAGCTTGATCAGTGGAGCGAGGCTGGTGCCCAGGCGGATCAGTCGGGTCAAGCCGCCGACACCACCGCTTTTGGCTCCTTTTCCCGTGATGAAGCCCAGCAGCGTCACGGCCGCCACGCCCCATAACGGCGCGTGCTTGATGCCGAAACCGCCCTGCAGGTTTTGCGTCATGCCACGCATGCGTTGCAGTGGTTGCAGGACCTGGCCGGTTTCGTGGCGGATTTCCTGACGATGCATTTCCATGCGCAAACGGATCAGTGCCTTGCGCATTTCCCGGCGTGAGCTGTTGTGCGGAAGTTCAGGCAGGCTCATGGCAACAGGCGCTCCCGGTCGTTGGCCAATTCTTCCAGCGTGCCGTGGAAGGGCGAGGATTCATCGAAGATCGCGGCCTTGAGACGCAGCGCGCAAAAGATTGCTGCCAGGGTATAGAACACACACAGACCAATGATTGCAGCCAGGCGATAGGTGTCCCAGAACACAATCAGGACAAGCGTCGACAGGCCAACCAGCAACAGCAGCGCAAACACCAGCGCGAGGCCGGCGAACAGCAACAGGCTGACGGTACGTGACTTCTGCTCCTGCAATTCGATACCGAACAATTCGACGTGGCTGTGCAGCAGACCGAGAACGGCGGCGCCCAGACGTCGTGTGGAGGAGGCAGTGCCCGTGTTCGGGCCGGATTCACCGATCGACATGATCAGCGCCGCGTGGCCAGCAGGCCGATCAGAAACCCTACGCCGGCGGCGATGCCCACCGATTGCCAAGGGTTGGCGGACACATATTCCTCGGTGGCGTTGACCGCAGCCTGACCGCGCTCGCGCAGAGTCTCTTCAGTCAACTTCAGGGTTTCCCGTGCGCGCAGCAGGCTCTCGTGGATTTGCTCGCGCAACTCGTCAGCCTGATCACCGGCCAGCGTGGCGGTGTGTTCCAGCAACCGTTCAGTGTCGCTGACCAGCGTCTGGAAGTCGTTCATCAGGATTTCTTGAGCAGTCTTTGCCTTGATGCTGGCCATGGGGGATCTCCGTAAGTGGCGTTTTGAAGCAGCGTTCTGAAGCGTTCGAGTATGAGCCAAGTGTGAAGGTTCAGTGCAAATGGCTGGTACAACTTTTGCTGTGTCGTGGTGCGTCGATCGGTAGCAGTGCGCTGTTGCCGGGCGCGAACCCGGGCAAAGCATGGCCCGGACGATGAGGGTTCATGTCAGCCCATCGACCTAGTGCGCCAAAGCGGTTCACCGAACGACCGGATCAGTAACTGCGCAGCCGCAACTTGGTGCATGAAATGTGCGCATGAACCGCTTTGGTGCCTTTTTCAGCTTCGGGTCTGCCTCCTCATGGAAAATCTGCAAAGCGCTGTGGACACACTGGTTCACAGTTCCAACACGTTGTTCATTCTGATCGGTGCGGTCATGGTGCTGGCCATGCATGCCGGATTCGCGTTTCTGGAGGTCGGAACGGTTCGCCAGAAAAACCAGGTCAACGCTCTGTCGAAGATTCTCAGCGACTTCGCGGTGTCGACGCTCGCCTATTTCTTTATAGGCTATTGGCTTTCGTACGGGGTGACCTTCCTGCAACCGGCGGCGGTGCTCAGTGCCGATCATGGTTATGGACTGGTGAAGTTTTTCTTCCTGCTGACCTTTGCAGCGGCGATCCCGGCGATTATCTCCGGCGGCATCGCCGAACGGGCGCGGTTTGTGCCACAACTGTGCGCCACGGCACTGATCGTAGCGTTCATCTACCCGTTTTTCGAAGGCATGATCTGGAACGGCAACTACGGCCTGCAAGCCTGGCTGACTGCGCAGTTCGGTGCAGCCTTCCATGACTTTGCAGGTTCTGTGGTGGTGCATGCCATGGGCGGTTGGCTGGCGCTGGCGGCGGTGTTGCTGCTCGGGCCGCGCAACGGGCGCTATCGTGACGGCAAGCTGGTGGCGTTCGCGCCTTCGAGCATTCCGTTTCTGGCATTGGGTTCGTGGATTCTGATCGTCGGCTGGTTTGGCTTCAACGTAATGAGCGCGCAAACCCTGCAGGGAGTCAGCGGACTGGTGGCGGTCAACTCGCTGATGGCGATGGTCGGCGGCACGGTGGCGGCGTTGATCGTCGGGCGCAACGACCCGGGCTTTCTGCACAACGGTCCGTTGGCCGGGCTGGTGGCAGTGTGCGCCGGTTCCGACCTGATGCACCCGGTCGGCGCGCTGGTGACCGGCGCGATTGCCGGTGCCCTTTTTGTCTGGTGTTTCACGGCGGCGCAAGTCAAATGGCGGATCGATGACGTGCTGGGTGTCTGGCCGTTGCATGGTCTGTGTGGCGTGTGGGGCGGCATTGCCTGCGGGATCTTCGGCTCGACCGCGCTGGGCGGACTCGGCGGCGTAAGCCTCATCAGCCAGTTGATCGGCACCGCCCTTGGTGTGGCGGTGGCGCTGATCGGCGGGTTTGTCGTCTACGGTTCGATCAAGGCACTGCATGGTTTGCGCCTGAGCCAGGAACAGGAGTACTACGGCGCCGACCTGTCGCTGCACAAGATCGGCGCGGTGAGCCAGGACTAGGTTTCCTCATCGTCGGCTCCGGGGTAAAAACCGTGAAGCAGGCGATAACGATCGATGCGCACCTGATCGACTTTCTCCTGAACCCGATGCGCAGGAAACCCCAGCAGGATCAGCGCATGGGAACCGAGCATCAGGCTCGACTCCAGCAGCTCCGGCACCACTTCACTGGCGCCGGCCGCTTTCAGCTCGGCCGACTGGCTGTCATCCCGGGTGCGTACCAGAATCGGTACTGTCGGGTTGAGGCGCCGGGCCTCCTTGAGAACCCGCAAGGCAACGTCAGCTTGATCCACGGCAATGACCAGCAACCTGGCGCGCAGCAAGCCGACGGCGGTCAACAGATCGCCGCGGGTTGAATCGCCGTAGTGGACGTCGCGTTCGACGGTGGCGGCTTCCTGTATTCGCACCGGATCGTTATCCAGTGCGACGTAGGTTTGCCCGGCATTGCGCATGAAGCGCCCGATCGACTGACCGACACGGCCGTAGCCGCAGATCACCACATGCCCGTCGAACCCGGCATTGAGGGCGCTGATTTCCTCGATCTGCGCTTCCTGATTGGGTTTGCGGTGCAGGGTGGCGGCGATGCGCGGTGCGGCGCGTAACAGCAAAGGCGTCAGCAGCATCGAGCAGAAGGTGGCGGCGAGCAGCAGGGCGCCGAGCTCGGCGGGGAGCAGCCGGTTCTGCTGCATCTGCGCCATCAGGGCGAAGCAGAATTCTCCGCCCTGGGCGAGAGCAAGACCGCTGCGCCAGGCCGTTTCACTGTCGCTGCCGCGCCATTTCACCAGCAGCGTCACCACCAGGCCTTTGATCACCAGTAAACCCAGGGTCATGCCGATAATCTGCAGGCTGTGACTGGCGAACAGTTGCAGGTCGATCAGCATGCCGATACTGACGAAAAACAGCCCCAGCAGAATGTCGCGAAACGGCCGGATATCGGCCTCGATCTGATGCCGGTAATGGCTTTCGCCCAGCAGCATGCCCGCGAGGAACGCGCCGAGGGCCGGAGACAGGCCCAGCAAGTGGGTCAGCCAGGCCGTCAGCAGCACAATGACCAGTGCCAGCAACACGAACAGTTCCGCCGAGCGGGACGCCGCGACTTCCTGGAACAGGCGTGGCAGCAGCCAGCGACTGGTCAGCAACAAACCGAAGAACAGCAATACGGTCTTCGACAAGGTCAGGGGCAGCGCCCAGTACCAGGCCTGATCACTGCTGCCGGCGAACACCGGCACCAGCGTCAGCAGCAACACTGCCACCACGTCCTGGAACAACAGCACGCCCACCGCGTTCTGGCCATGGCTGCTGAAAATTTCGCCGAGACTGCCCAGCTCCTTGGTCACAATCGCCGTGGATGACAACGACAGGCCGGCGCCCAGCAGCAAGGCCGGTGTGGCAGGCATGCCCAGCAGCATCAGCACGCTTCCCAGCAGCACCGTGGTGATCACCACCTGCTGGCTGCCCAGTCGGAAAACTACCTTGCGCAGGGCAATCATTTTCGACAGGGAGAATTCCAGCCCCAGGGAAAACAACAGAAACACCACACCCAGTTCGGCAAGATCCGGCAAATGTTCGCTTTCATTGATCCAGTCGAACGCGTTCGGCCCGACCATCAACCCTACGCACAGATAGCCCAGCACAGGTGGCAGGCGCAGGCGACGGAACAGGGCAATCATCACCAGGGACGACGCCAGAATGATCAGCAGATTGGCAAACACAAGACACTCCGGGACAGATCAGGCTCTTCAAGCGTAGAGGTAAAAAACACCGGAGCATCGCGCAAGCGGCGATTTTGTGGGCTGATTTACGTCAGGGTTTTGCCAAGGCCGGTTTTCGCACCGGATGGGTGGGTCGACGGGCCTTGTGAGCGGGCCTAGAATGATCACTCGATTTTTGGGGTTGAACGCACATGCTTCCTGAATGCCAGTTGTTCGGCACCCTGGGGTGCCATTTGTGTGAAGTCGCAGAGGCCGAACTGATGCCTTTTGTCGAGCATGGTCTGCTGGTGGAACTGGTGGACATTGCTGACAACGAATCGTGGTTCGAGGCTTACAGCCTGCGCATCCCTGTCCTGCGCAGGGTTGATACCGGCGCGGAACTGGGGTGGCCGTTCAGCGCCGATCAGGTGGTGGCATTCCTGCGTTAAGGTTTTTTCCTCTTCTGCGTTGATGGCATTCGTCACCTTCGCTCAATCACGGCTTGGCACCTTTCGGGTTATTCGGTTACTGTATGCGCATACAGTAATTGGATTGGCCTGCCATGCCGTTTTCAGGCATTGCTCAGGCCAAACCGGATGTCAGAGGGAGCAACCGTGGTCAATGTCGAACAGTTGAAAAGCAGCGTGAACGGGATGTCGGTTGACGTGGTGCGCGAGGCCGTCCACGAATTGCGCCTGGACGGTCTGGTCACGGAAGGCAAGACTCCCTTCAACAAGCTTCATTTCAATACGTGCTTTGCCGAGATCGAGGCATTGTTCCAGCGTGCCGGCTATCACAAGCAGCTGGATGTGGTTGGGTATCAGGGTTTGTTGTACGCCTTGTACGATCCGGGTCGTTGGGATGCCGTGGATGTGTTGCGCTGGCTCAAGGAATTTACCGAGGCGGCGGCGCTCAAATCGATCCCCGCCTGATTCCGCGCTAGGTCTGCTGCGTCCGGTGTTGGATAATGCCGCTCTGCTTTGAGGGTTCGAGTTTTCCGTATGTCCAGCACACCCACGTTTTCCGCCGCACAGAATCAGGCCAGCACGCTGTATCTGCCCCCCGGTAGTTGGCGGACAGTGCTCGACTGTCTGTGTGAGCATTTCAGTGCCATAGGGCGCGATCAATGGCTGGATCGAATCGCCCGGGGCCGGGTGCTCGATGGTCAGGGGCAGCCGATCCCGCTGGATTTGCCCTACAAGGAAGGGCTGCGCATTCACTATTTTCGTGAAGTGCCGGATGAAAAGCCGATCCCGGTGGTCGAGACGATTCTGTACGCGGACGAGCATCTGGTGGTGGCCGACAAGCCGCATTTCCTTCCGGTGACCCCGGCGGGCGAGTACGTCGAACAGACCCTGCTTCGCCGATTGATCCGGCGCCTGGACAATCCTCATCTGGTACCGCTGCACCGGATTGACCGGCACACGGCCGGGCTGGTGATTTTCTCTGCCAATCCACAGACGCGGTCGGCGTATCAGTCGCTGTTCCCGACGCGGCAAATCGAAAAACGCTATGAAGCCATTGCTGCCGCGCTGCCCGGGCTGGAATTTCCGTTGGTGCACAAGAGCCGCATGATTGACGGTGAACCGTTTTTCCGCATGCAGGAAGGACCAGGTGTGAGTAACACCGAAACGGCGGTGGAGGTTCGTGAAAAGAACGGCGAACTATGGCGGTACGGACTGTATCCGGTGACCGGCAAGAAGCATCAGTTGCGGGTACACATGACGTCGCTGGGGGCGAGCATCTGCAATGATCCGTTTTACCCCGAAGTGCTCAAAGACGTTGAGGATGATTATGCCAATCCGCTCAAGCTGCTGGCGCAGGGGTTGCGGTTCATCGATCCGGTCACAGGGCAGGTGCGCGAGTTTGAAAGCCGGATCACACTGGACTGGTGATCCCGGGTATCGACCCTTATCTGTCAGACACGAAAAAGCCCGCATGTTGCGGGCTTTTCTGTATCCGCTGTCGAACTGAAAGCTTACAGCTCTTTGACAGTGCGGACCTGGTCCTTGTTGATGCGAGTGTGCTTGCCGTCCAGTTGCTCGAACTCGTAGAAGCCCGAATCTTCATCATACTTAGGGGCGTCGACAGCCTGGATTTCGCGACCGTCATTCAAGGTGATCACTGTTGGCGAAGCGCAACCGGCGAGGGTGGCGAGGCCCAGTGCGAGCATGAAAGTGGCGAGGGTCCGTTGAGTCATGAGTGTGTCTCCGTAGGGAAATTCTTTTGGTTACTGAGCTTGAGACGTATACAAGGCGTGCAAGTTCCTTGAATGCTGTCAGTCTGACACAGTGTTGTGCGAACTCAACAGTTCAGGGGTGTTGAGATTGGCCAGGCGTGGATCGTTGTCAGGGCAAACCAGGGCCTGGGCATCAAGTGTGCGCATCACCCGGCCGGGGCTGCGTTCTCCTGCGTTCCAGGCGTTTTCGAAAGCGGGCAGGAGCGCCACCGGGATCACGCAAAGCAGCGGTTCCCAGTGATCGTCATGTCGCAACATTAAAGGTTTTTCAGAATTCAGACTGGCCGCCTCGCGCATGCTGTGCAGCAGCGCAAGATCGATTCGCGGAACATCGCAGGGCAGTACCAGCAGGTGAGTATGGCGCGCGGCTTTCAAGCCGGCGCGAATGCCAGCCAGGGGACCAGGAAAGTCTTCCTCGTCATCGCTCACCAATTGGTCAGCGAATGGCGCATAGCGTTCATGATTGCGGTTGCAGGAAATGATCAGATCATCTGTCAGCGGGCGAACCTTGCGCTGCAGATGTGCGATCAGCGGTTCACCGTGCCATTCCACAAGTCCCTTGTCCTGGCCGCCCATTCGCTGACCGCGCCCACCTGCCAGCAACAGGATGGAACAAGGTGACAATGGCGTGTTCGAGGTCATGGCAGCTCTCTGCAGGGGCGGCGAAAAAAGGGGGCGCTGTGATATAACACCGGGCTGTTTCTCCTACAACTGGACGAGCCTATGAAAGCCAAGGCTGATGTACCTTTCGTACCGCTCAATATCGCGGTACTGACGGTCAGCGACACCCGAACTCTGGAAACCGATACTTCCGGTCAGGTTTTTGTCGACCGTCTGACGGCCGCAGGCCACCATCTGGCGCAGCGGGTGCTGCTCAAAGATGACCTCTACAAGATCCGTGCGCAAGTCGCCCACTGGATTGCCGAAGACGTCGTGCAAGTAGTGCTGATTACCGGCGGAACCGGTTTTACCGGCCGTGACAGCACCCCCGAAGCGGTAGCTTGCCTGCTGGACAAGCAGGTCGATGGTTTTGGTGAGCTGTTTCGTCAGATCTCGGTGGCGGATATCGGCACCTCCACCGTGCAATCCCGGGCTTTGGCGGGACTGGCCAATGGCACGCTGGTGTGCTGCCTGCCTGGCTCGACCAACGCAGTGCGCACCGGTTGGGATGGCATCCTCGCCGAGCAACTGGACTCACGCCACCGCCCATGCAATTTCGTCACTCATTTGAAACAGGCGGCGCCTTGTGAATCCCGTGGGTAAGCCGGGCAAGACCGGCAGCCTGATGCCGGTTGAAGAGGCATTCGCGCGGTTGCTGGAAATGGCCGAGAGCTCGCGGATTGTCGAATACGAGTTTTTGCCACTGGCTCAGGTTCAGGGGCGGGTGCTGGCGCAGGATCTGATTTCGACACTGGATCTGCCGCCGTGGCCGAACAGCGCCATGGACGGTTATGCCTTGAATCTGGCTGACTGGACCGGCGAGCCGTTGCCGGTCAGTCAGAAGATTTTCGCCGGACAGGCGCCAGAGCCTTTGAAACCGGGCACTTGCGCCCGAATCTTTACCGGCGCGCCGGTGCCTGCCGGTGCGGACTGTGTCGAGATGCAGGAAAACACCGAGATTCATGCCGATGAACGCGTGAGTTTTACCGAGGCGATGGTGGCCGGGCAGAACATTCGTCCACAAGGCCAGGAAACGACGGTCGGTGAGTTGGTATTGCCCGCCGGAACCCGGCTCGGTCCGATCGAGCAGGGGTTGGCTGCATCGCTGGGTTGTTCAGGACTTGAGGTAGTCCGCCGGGTTCGTGTGGCGGTACTGTCCACGGGTGATGAGTTGGTCGAGCCGGGCACGGCATTGGGGCCGGGGCAGATCTACAACAGTAACCGGGTGTTGTTGTGCAGCTGGTTGCAGCGCTTGGGATGTGAAGTGGTGGATGCCGGTATTCTGCCTGATGACCTGCCTACCACCCGCGCGCGACTTGGAGCGCTTCAGGATGTAGATCTGATTCTTTCAACCGGGGGTGTATCTGTCGGGGAAGCTGATTTCCTTGGAATCGCCTTGAGGGAAGAGGGCGAGCTGACGCTCTGGAAGCTGGCAATCAAACCTGGCAAACCGCTGACGGTCGGGCATTTTCGTGGTGTCCCTGTGGTTGGATTGCCGGGAAATCCTGCTTCGACACTGGTGACTTTTGCCTTGTTGACCCGACCTTATCTGTTGCGTCGCCAGGGCGTGCAGGATGTCGAACCACTGAAGTTTTCAGTGACCGCAGGCTTTGCCTGGCCTCAGGCCGGTAATCGCCGTGAATTTCTGCGCGGACGTCTGGAGCAGGGGCAAGCGATTATCTACCGTAACCAGAGCTCGGGCGTCCTGCGCAGCGCTGCCTGGGCCGAGGGGTTGGTGGAAGTGCAGGAAGGGCGAGTCCTGGCCAAGGGAGACCAGGTGCCGTTCATTCCACTCAGCGAACTTCTTGGTTGATTGCAGGCATATGAAAGGCAGGCACTGTCGCTTAACGGTGCCTGCCTTTCAACTGATCAACGGCTGAGCAGTGTAAGCAGTTGATCGAACCGGCTGTTGGCAATCCAGCCCAACAGTCCGAGCACCATCGCTGTCGCGCCTGCCGAGTAGGCCAGGCGATGTTTGATGGCTTTGACGTCTCCCCTGACTTCGTCCATATCGCGTCGAATGTACTTCAGGTGAGTTTCCAGCTCGGTGACACGCGGCTCCATATCGCTTTCTCCAGCATTTCTGGCGCTGCATTTGAATTCGTCTTTGAGACTGGCGCGACTTTCGGAGAGAGAGGCAACCGGACTCACGGATAGTCTTGCTTCATGGCTTTGCATGGAAATGTCCACCTGTGGCCATTGAGGGCTGTTGGCAAATGCCGGAATGCAAGAAATCGAAAATCCTGAAACTGTATCCACTCATTACATGCACATCCTTGTGTAATTGAATTGAAGATCTCTAACGCCGACACACGTTGTACCAATGACCTGGCCGGGTCAATTGAGCCGATTCCTTACGTTCTGTACGAAAAATTACCGATATGTAGGGCGGGCAGGACGAGCGTCAGGAATTAATTGGAAGGTGTGCGACTTTTTTACCCGCGTTGAGGGTCAAGATGTCCGGTACTGATTCAATTCCGGGAGTGACCGTAATGAGTGAACGCAAGGCATTGTTGATTCTGCATGGCAAGCAGGCACTCAACGAGGCGGTTCGTGCCGCTGTCGAGAACAAGCGTAAACAGGGCTGGGAACTGGCCGTGCGCCTGACCTGGGAGGCCGGCGATGCCCAGCGTCTGGTGGAAGAGGCGTTGGCGGCGGGATACCGTCAGATCATCGCCGGTGGTGGAGATGGCACCCTGCGTGATATCGCCGAAGCGCTGGCGGCGCAGCCAGGCAAGGCCAGTCTGGTGCTGTTGCCGCTGGGAACCGCCAATGATTTTTCCCGTGCGGCCGCTATTCCCCTGGAACCGGCCGAAGCGCTCGAATTGCTTGAGGCGCACGCCCATGACATCGATCTGGGTGAAGTCGGCGGGCAGATATTCCTGAACATGGCCACCGGCGGGTTCGGCAGTCAGGTGACGGCCAACACGTCGGAAGATCTGAAAAAAGTGCTGGGCGGCGCGGCTTACCTGTTTACCGGTTTATCGCGGTTCAGTGAACTGCATGCCGCCTACGGCGAGTTGCAGGGACCGGATTTTCATTGGCGTGGCGAGCTGCTGGCGCTGGGGATCGGCAATGGTCGCCAGGCCGGTGGCGGGCATGTGTTGTGCCCGGAAGCGCTGGTGGATGACGGTCTTCTGGATATCAGCATTCTGCCGGCGCCGCAGGAATTGGTCGGTACGCTGAAAAATCTGCTCAGCGACGGGTTCGGCATCGACAACATGTTCGTGCGCACCCGTTTGCCGTGGGTTGAAATCAAGGTTGCCGAAGGGCTTTGCATCAATCTCGACGGTGAGCCACTGGAGGGCGACAGTCTGCGGTTTGCGGCGCGCCCCGCAGCCTTGCGTGTGCATTTGCCCAAGGACTCGCCGCTGTTGAGCACAACGACCCGGCTCAGTCGTCCAGACTGATGATCTGTTCCCGCACGGCAAACAGCACCAGGCCCGCCACATCGTAGATCTGCAGGCGTTTCATGATCTGCGAGCGGTGAGTTTCGACCGTCTTGATGCTCAAGCCCAGACCATTGGCGATTTCCCGTGTGGACTTGCCGCGTACGATCAGACGCAGGATTTCCAGTTGGCGTGCTGTCAGGTTGTGCGACTCGGTGACTTCCGGTTGCTGCTTGAGGTTGCGTGTCAGCGCCTGATTGATCACGGTGTGGGCGATGGCTGGGCTCAAGTAGCGCTCGTTGTTGCGCAGTGCTTCCAGTGCATGTTCGAGCTCGGTGGCCGTGGTGTCCTTGAGCAGGTAGCCGTGAGCGCCGGACTCCAGCGCCTGCATGATCAGCGCGGGGTCGGTGTGCATCGAGAGAATCAGCACTTTGGCGTGCGGGCGTACGCGTCTGAGCCGCTGGAGGGCTTCCAGTCCGCCGGTTTCCTTCATGGAAATGTCCAGCAATACGATATCGGGAGACAGCTGCTCGACCATCTCGAGCAGCTGCGAGCCGTCATTGGCCTCGCCGATCACCGCATAACCGGGAATATCCAGCACCAGGGCGCGTACGCCGGCCCTGATCAGCGAGTGGTCATCCACTAGAAGTAAGTTACAAGTCAACGCATAACCTTATTCGTACTGGCCCGCTCGAGTGCACGGGGCGCCCAGGGGAATAGTGCTTCGATTTGAGTACCTTTGCCCGGCTCGCTGGTCACGCTCAGTGTGCCGCCCAGTTGTTCGATCCGTTCGGCCATTCCGGCCATGCCCCGTTGTCCTTCGCGCCCCGGATTCGCTGCCGGGGAAAAGCCCAGGCCATCATCGCTGATCAGCAAGGTCAGGCCCTGCGGCAGGCGTTGTACGCGGATCAACAGGTTTTTGGCCTGTGCATGGCGAAGGATGTTGGTGACCGCTTCCTGAGTGATGCGAAAGGCAGCGACCGCCATTTCTTCGGGGATTCCATTCAGGCGCTGCTGGCAATCAAGACTCCAGTGCACCGAAGTATTGGCCAATACCTTGAGCAAATGCGCCCGCAGGCTTGCTTCCAGGCCAAGGCTGGTCAACTGCCGCGGATTGAGAATGGCCGAGACGTCGCGAACCTTGTTGAGGGTTTCTTCCAGGGTCTCGCAAAGGACCGAGCAGTGTTCCTGCATATCTGCGGGCAGGCGGCGCTTGAGCCATTCGCTTTGCAGCTTGGCGGCGGTCAGCAGCTGGCCGATATCGTCATGCAGTTCACGACTCAGGCGATGGCGCTCGTTTTCCTGGACTTCCAGCAAACGGTCGGCCAGTTCCTGAGGCTGGAACTTGATGGATTTGCGCGACAGACGATGTTGGGTCCAGACACAGCCGGCAGCCGCCACGTTGATCAGCAGCAGGCCGAGCGGCAACGGCGCAGAGAAGCCATAGCACAACAGGCTGCCCAAGGCCGAAGCCGTGCACAACAGGAGTGTGAACCTGCGGGCATTTTCTCGGGAGGGAGGCCATGTGGTGATTGACTTGAGGCTGGCGTACATAGCGGATGGAGCCAATGGATGTTCGCTGCGGGCAGACCGGTCAGAAGGGCTGGCGGTCTCTGTCTGGAAAACTGTCATTCAGGTTGTTGATTTCAAAGACGGTTCAGTGATCGATAATTGAGCGCCAACTTTGCTGGAGACCGATCATTGAAGTCACATTGCCATTAACTGAAACAACTAACGGGCGGCATAATACCACTTAACATACCGTTGGTCGCGTTTGCCCTATATGTCCAAAGAGTCAGGAAACAGGCCATGTTGGACGACGGTTCCATTATGGAAAAGTTGAAGTACCTGACTCGATAATTAGCGATGCAGCCGCAAGTTTTCTTTTACACAGGAAAACCCTGACATCCGTAGAGGATAGTCCGCATTCATCGCTCGTAATTATTTATTGGAAGAGGTCGCGGGCAGGTATGAACTATTCAATTGCGACATACGACTGCGAGAACTGACGGGCCTGAACAGCCCATGGTGTATCTCGTTACGCCTGGTGCTCCGACCAGGTGACGAGGGACATCGGCTTGCCATTGAGCGGCAATTGGAAGTGAGCCTGTCCGACCTGACAGGCAAAGGCTTCTATGAGCGATGCCTGTTCGCTTTCATCCAGTCCAAGCTGGCCGGTGCGTGGGTCAACCAGTTCCAGTTGCCAGGCCATCAGGGTGAAGCACTCTTTCAGTGCTTCCAGGGCCTGCGCATGCAAATCCACGTGATCCTGTACCTGGGTGAGCAAGCCATGCAGGTGCAGGGAAAATCCGGACACCGCCTCCAGTGACAGGGCATCGGCCTTGTTCGCAAGCTTCAGGAGGGTGCTGAGCATGCAGTCGATGGCGTCCTTGTCATTGCTGATCAACTGCAGGTGGCTGAGGCATTCTTCAGACTTGGCCAGGAGCGTTTCGGCCTCGACAAGGAATTCGGGGAACCGCTGCGCCCAATCACTACGGTCGTTCGGCATGCTTATCTCCACCACGTCATGTCTGATGAGGGAATGCCGTGTGTGTCGACGATCATGAACCGTCGCGAGACCGCGCCCCGGTGTGCATCCGCACGGACCTGGGGTTTCAAGAGGATGTGTTTCCACTGAACTGCGATCGCACACAATAGCCTGACTCCGTTCATGCAATGAGAATGGCGTCACATTAATGGCTATTGGATATCGCGAACATCAGGTTGGGCCTGATTGTTACTAGGGGATTCCCTTAGGCACGGGAACCTGTCGCGCAAACCGAGGTCGCGCCGAAGAGAATGTAGCAGATGATTTCACCGGGCCAGTAAAGCATGATGTTAATGTGACATCAATGCCCGCTCGTGGCATTTTGTTGGTGATTTGTGACGGGATCAAGATCCGCCAGATTCAGCCGATAACCCCCAATAGTGAATTCATCAGAACAAGCCCAGGAGTCATTGATGGCCGGCATTCTCGACACGGTAGACCAACGCACGCAACTGGTGGGTGAGAATCGCCTGGAAATTCTCATGTTTCGACTGGCCGGACGCCAATTGTTCGCGATCAACGTGTTCAAGGTTCAGGAGGTTCTGCAACTGCCGAAGCTGACCCTGATGCCCCAGCGTCACCCGTTTGTCTGCGGTGTGGTCAACCTGCGTGGCCAGACGCTGCCAGTGATTGACCTGTCCCAGGCGATCGGCATGCGCCCGCTGGTGCCGGGCTCGAACAGCACGATCATCGTCACCGAATACAACCGTTCGGTGCAGGCGTTCCTCGTCGGTGGTGTGGATCGCATCGTCAACATGAACTGGGAAGCCATCCTGCCGCCGCCGACCAGTGCCGGTCGACAGCATTACCTGACCGCCATCAGCAAGGTCGACGACCAATTGGTGGAAATCATCGACGTCGAGAAGGTCCTCGCCGAAATCGTGCCGTACAACGCCAAGGTTTCTCGCGACAAACTGGACGATCCGGTGCTGGAACGCGCCCGTGGCCGCGAAGTGTTGCTGGTGGACGACTCCAACGTGGCGCTCTCGCAATTGCGCGACACCCTCGGCCAGTTGGGCGTGAAGATGCACATCGCCAGCGACGGCCTTAAAGCCTTGAACATGCTCAAGGCCTGGGCGGACACCGGGGTGAACATGACCGACAAACTGCTGATGGTGTTCACCGATGCCGAAATGCCGGAGATGGACGGCTATCGCCTGACCACCGAAATCCGCAACGACCCGCGCCTGCGTGGCCTGTATGTGGTGCTGCACACTTCGCTGTCCGGCAGTTTCAACGATTCGATGGTGAAGAAGGTCGGTTGCGACAATTTCCTCTCCAAGTTCCAGCCGGACAAACTGGTCGACGTGGTGCGCCAGCGTCTGATGCTCGACGAAGTACCGGCCTGATCAACCTTTCGAGGCTGACCCCGCGTCAGCCTTTGATTCGCTGACAAAGCTCGTATAGGGTGGCGTTTTTGACCCACCAGGGAGCTGGCCATGCTGCGTCTGAGCGCGCTTTATCGTTACCCGTTGAAATCCGCAAAGGGCGAGGTCCTGCAAAGGATCGGCCTGGACAAACTGGGGCTTGAGGGCGACCGACGCTGGATGCTGGTGGACGAGGCCAGCGGGCGGTTCCTGACCCAGCGTGCCGAAGCGAAAATGAGCCAGCTGTCGGCGCTATGGAATGCCACTGGCGGCCTGACGCTCAGCGCGGCGGGGCATTCGGCAATCGATGTCGCCTTGCCCGGCGGTGACGACGACCTGCGTGGCGTAACCATCTGGCGCGATACCTTGCGCGTACCGGATGCCGGCGAGGAAGCGGCCCGCTGGGTCAGCGAATTCATCGGCAAGCCGACGCGTCTGGTGCAAGTGCCGCTGGAGCGCGCCCGTACGACGCAGGCCGGCTATGGCAAGGACGACGATCAAGTGGCATTCGCCGACGGCTTTCCGCTGCTGCTGATTGGCGAGGCCTCGCTGCAACACTTGTCGCAGGAAGTCGGGCGACCTTTGGAAATGCTGCGGTTCCGGCCGAATCTGGTGATCGAAGGCAGTGACGCCTACGCCGAGGACGGCTGGAAGCGGATTCGTATCGGTGAGGTCGAGTTCCGCGTGGTCAAGTCCTGCTCGCGATGCATTCTCACCACCATCGATCCGCAGACCGGTGAGCGCAGCGCAGACCGCGAACCACTGGCGACCCTGCAGAAGACCCGTGCCCAGGCCGACGGCGCGATGTTCGGCCAGAACCTGGTCAACGACAGCAACGGCCGGCTTGAAGTCGGCATGCCGGTGGAAATCCTCGAATAACCCGCCGGAAACGAAAAATGCCCGTGTCCTTCGACACGGGCATTTTCATGAGCGCAGGAAACCGGTGTTTCAGCCGCGGTATTCGCACAGGTAAGCGGTGTCGACGGCCACCTTCAGCTGGAACTTGCTGTTGGCTGGCACGTTGAACTGGCTGCCCGCGGCGAAGGTCTCCCAATCGGCGCTGTCCGGCAGCTTGACGGTCAGTGCGCCCGAGACAACGTGCATGATTTCACGCTGGCTGGTGCCAAATTCGTATTCGCCCGGGGCCATGACGCCGATGGTCGCAGGGCCTTCAGCAGTGCCGAAAGCGATCGACTTGACGGTGCCGTCGAAGTACTCGTTGACTTTAAACATGGGCGATTCCTCTCGAAAAGGGCTTAAAAGGGTCAAAAAGGGTCGGCCAGTATGCACAAGGCTTATGGCGCCGTCACCTGCGCTAGAGCGGCAGCACCAACGGCAATAAGCGGGCGGTATTGCGCGCATCTTCCAGCGCTCGATGCTGCTGACCGGTGAACTGCATGCCCGCCAGTTGCAACGCGCCATTGAGCCCCAGCGGCCGCTCGAGGCGTCGGGCCTTGGCGAAGCGCTGTTTGAGGTTCATGTGCGGCACCCGGCTCAGGGCACTGTCGAGTTGCAGCCGCTGCCATTCCTGAAGCAACTGCTTGCGGTCGTAATCGCCCCAACTGGCCCAGCCTTCAAGGCGCGTCCGATGCTGGCCAAGCCAACGCTCGAAGACCGGCCAGACGTCGCTCAACGGCTGCGCCGCATCGATGTTGGCCTGGGTGATGTGCGTGAGTTCGCGGCAAAACGGCGTCAACAAGGGGCGCCGCGTCGGTTTGACGAAGCGCTGAAAGTGATCCTGCTCGCGACCGGCGCGATCCACCAGGGTCGCGCCGATCTCGATGATCTCCATTTCCGTAACCGGCCAGCCACCCTCATCGGTGGTGGCTTCCAGATCTATGACCAGCCAATGGGGCATCGCAGGTTTCCTGATTTCCGCGTCCTGATTATTCAGAGCGTAGTCAAACCTTGCGGATGCGCGCGGCGACTACTCGACCTGCAACAGAACCTGACGATTTTTTACCTGATCGCCGACCTTGACCTGCACCCGCTTGAGCACGCCGTCGATGCCGGCCTTGAGCGGGTGCTCCATTTTCATCGCCTCCAGCACCACCAGCAGTTGGCCCTTGCTGACCGGGCTGCCTTCGCTGACGAGCACTTCGATGATGGCGCCATCCATCGGGGCTTTCAACGTGCCGGAACTGACGCTGGTCTGACTGTCGATCACCGCATGAGTTCGATCCACCAGATGCAGGCTGCCGGGGTGGGTGAACAGCCAGAGCTGCTCGTCGCGCAGGCGATAGGCATGGCGCTGGCGCAGGCCATCGATCTCCAGCGTCACGGCTCCGGCAGTGTGTTCGACGAGTCTGAGTTCGATGACACGTTCTGCGACCTGCACTTCAAACGCATTATTTGAACGGGTGCGAAGTTGCACGTTCCAGTCGCGGGCGTCGAGGCCGATGCGATAGAGCAACGGCGCACTGGCGTTGTTGCGCCATCCCGACAACGGGGCGCGGTGTTGCTGTGCGGCGCACAGGTAAAACAGCGCCGCCGCCAAGGCCAGCACTTCGGCACTGGGCAAACAGGCGCGTAGGCAGTCGTGGTCGGCAAAGTGCTGCGCAATGAACCCGGTGCCGAACTCCCCACTGATGAACTGCGGATGCTGCAACAGGCTGGCCAGCAGCCGCTGATTGCTCTGCACGCCCAGCAACACGCTGTCCTGAACTGCGCACAACAGTTTGCGCCGCGCCTCTTCACGGGTGGCGCCGTGGGCGATCAGTTTGCCGAGCATCGGGTCGTAGAACGGTGAGATCGACTGCCCTTCGATCAGGCCGTGATCGATCCGCGCACCGCGATCCAGCGCCGGCGCCCAGGCTTCGACACGCCCGGTCTGCGGCAGAAAACCCTGGGCCGGATCTTCGGCGTAGAGGCGCACTTCCATCGCGTGGCCATCGAGTTTCACCTGCGCCTGGGTCAGCGGCAGCGGCTGACCTTCGGCGACTGACAGTTGCCACGCCACCAGATCCAATCCGGTAATCAGTTCGGTCACCGGGTGCTCGACCTGCAGCCGGGTATTCATTTCCAGAAAGTAGAACTGGCCTCGGGCATCGAGCAGAAATTCCACGGTGCCAGCGCCCACATAGTTCACCGCACGCCCGGCCTTGAGCGCCGCTTCGCCCATCGCCTGACGCAGTTCTTCGGTCATCACCGGGCACGGCGCTTCTTCGATGACTTTCTGGTGGCGGCGCTGAATCGAGCAGTCGCGCTCGCCGAGGTAGATCAGATTGCCGTGGTGATCGCCGAACAGCTGCACTTCGACATGGCGCGGTTCGATCAGCGCCTGTTCGAGGATCAGTTCATCGCTGCCGAATCCGTTCAAGGCTTCCGAGCGTGCTGTGCGCAATTGCGCCGGCAGCTCTTCGGCGCTGTGCACCAGCCGCATGCCGCGTCCACCACCGCCGGCGCTGGCCTTGATCATCAGCGGGTAACCGATGCGCTCGGCTTCACGGGTCAGGGTCGCGTCGTCCTGATCCGCACCTTGATAGCCGGCGATGCACGGCACACCGGCCGCGAGCATGGCGATTTTCGACTGGCGTTTGCTGCCCATCAGTTCGATGGCTTCGACGCTGGGGCCGATGAAGGTCAGGCCGGCCTGTTCGCAGGCGCGGGCGAATTCGGCATTTTCCGAGAGGAAGCCGTAGCCCGGGTGTATGGCGTCGGCACCGCTGCGCCGGGCGGCGTCGAGGATCGCCGGGATATTCAGGTAGGACTGCAGCACCGGCGCCGGGCCGATGTTCACCGCTTGATCGGCCATCTGCACGTGCAGTGCATCGGCGTCGGCATCACTGAAAACGGCGACCGTGCGATAGCCAAGGGCCTGGGCGGTGCGCTGGATGCGGCAGGCGATTTCACCGCGGTTGGCGATCAGGATCTTGTGGAGGGCGGGCATGGTGGTTTTTCCTGAATGTTGGCGGTGTATGGAAGGGCCTCATCGCGGGGTTTGCCCGCGATGTTTTTTAAGGAGCCCACCTCGGTTTGCGCTTTTGCACAAACGCCATCGTGCCTTCGATCCCTTCGGCACCGGTCACCGCTTCGCTGAACCACTGCGCCGCTTCATCCAGCAGTTCACTTGGCGGCTGGCCGGCACTGGCCAGCACCAGTTTTTTCGTCACGGCATTCGCTTCGGGAGCGCAGCAGAGGACATGGTCGAGCACTTCATCCAGCCGCTCGGCGAGCGCCTGTGGATCCTGCTCGACAAAATGCACCAGCCCCAGGCGTCGTGCCTGGTGGCCGTCGAAGCGTGCGGCGGTCAGGGCCAGGCGGCGGGTTTCGGTCAGACCGATGCGCTGCACCACAAACGGCGCGATCTGCGCTGGCAGCAGACCAAGACTGGTTTCCGGCAAACCGAACTGCGCCTGATGATCGGTGATGGCGATATCGCTGACACAGGCCAGCCCGAAGCCGCCCCCCAGCACAGCGCCCTGCAACACGGTGATCAGCACTTGCGGCGCGTGCTGTGCTTCTTCCAGCAATGACCCGAAGGCTCGGTTCAACTCGCGATAGGCATCGCTGCCCTGGGCGCGGGCGTTGGCCATGTCCTTGATGTCGCCACCGGCGCAGAAATGCCCGCCGGCACCGCTGAGCACCAAGGCGCGCACGCTACGGTCATCGCGCACAGCGGCCAGAATTGCGCGTAGCTCGGCGACCATTTGCAGGCTCATGGCGTTGCGGCATTCCGGGCGATTGAGGGTGATGTGCAACACGCCGTTGTGCCGTTCCAGCAGCAGCGTCTGGCAATCGGGCAGGGCGCTCATTTCTTTTTCCCCGGCAGGATGCCCATCAGTTTGCAGATGATGCCCAGCATGATTTCGTCGGCGCCGCCGCCAATCGACACCAGTCGCACGTCGCGATAGGCACGGGCCACCGGGTTGTCCCACATGAAGCCCATGCCGCCCCAGTATTGCAGGCAACTGTCACTGACTTCGCGGCCGAGACGCCCGGCCTTGAGCTTGGCCATCGACGCCAGTCGGGTGACGTCCTGACCTTTCACGTATTGCTCGGTGGCCTGATAGACCAGCGCCCGCAGGCATTCGATTTCGGTCTGCAATTCGGCGAGGCGGAAGTGGATCACCTGGTTGTCGATCAGCGCGTTGCCGAAGGTCTTACGTTCCTTGCAGTACTCGATGGTGCTGTCGACGCAATATTCCAGGCCTTTGATCATGTTGGCCGCGCCGAACAGACGTTCCTCCTGGAACTGCAGCATCTGCATCATGAACCCGGCGCCTTCGTGGCCGATGCGATTGCGCTGGGGCACGCGCACGTTGTCGAAAAACACCTGGGCAGTTTCCGAGCTGCGCATGCCGAGCTTGTCGAGGTGTGAACTGAGGCTGATGCCCGGCGTGTTCATCGGCACCATGATCAGCGATTTGTTGACGTGCGGCTTGTCGTCCGAGGTGTTGGCCAGCAGGCAGATGAAGTCGGCGCTGGGCGAGTTGGTGATCCACATCTTGCTGCCGTTGATCACATAGTCGTCGCCGTCCTTGCGCGCGGTGGTCTTGAGCCCGGCGACATCGGAGCCGGCACCGACTTCCGAGACGCCGATGCAGCCGACCTGCTCGCCGGTGATCGCCGGGCGCAGAAACTCTTCGCGCAATTCATCGGAACCGAAGCGGGCGAGGGCGGGAGTGCACATGTCGGTCTGCACGCCGATCGACATTGGAATGCCGCCACAATGGATGGTGCCGAACTCTTCGGCGGCGACGATCGAATAGCTGTAATCCAGGCCCATGCCGCCGAACTTTTCCGGTTTGGAAATCCCCAGCAGACCGAGGTCGCCGGCCTTGCGGAAAATCTCGTGGATCGGAAAGCGCCCGGCCTTTTCCCATTCATCGACGTGCGGGTTGATCTCGTGCTCGACGAATTGGCGGACGGTGCGGCGCAGGGCTTCGTGTTCCGGGGTGAAGATCATTTTTATTGTTCTCCTTTAATCCGTGGCGATCAGAACCGGCTGACGCCGAAGCTGTTGGGTTGCAACGTGCGGATGTCGGCTTCGTGGCAGATGTCCAGCAGATAGCCGAGCAGGGTGCGGGTGTCACGCGGATCGATCAGCCCGTCGTCCCACAGGTTGGCGCTGCCGTAGAGAGCGGTGGACTGGTTGTCGAGTTTCTGCGCGGTGACCTGCTCCAGCATGTCGAGCATTTTCGGGTCGGGCACCAGGCCGTCCTTCAACTGCTTGGCTTCGGTGACGATGCGCAGCACCTTGCCGGCCTGAGCGCCGCCCATCACGGCGGTGCGGCTGTTGGGCCAGGCGAAGATGAAGCGCGGATCGAGCCCGCGTCCGCACATCGCGTAGTTGCCCGCGCCGTAGGAACCGCCGACCACGATCGTCAGTTTCGGCACCCGCGCATTGGCCACGGCCTGGATCAATTTCGAGCCATGCTTGATCACCCCGTGCTGTTCCGATTCGGTGCCGACCATGAACCCGGTGGTGTTGTGGAAAAACAGCAGCGGCGTCTGGCTCTGGTCGCACAGTTGAATGAACTGCGCCGCCTTGCTCGCGCCGTTGGGCGTGATCGGGCCGTTGTTGCCGATAAAACCGCAGGCGCGGCCCTGAATTTTCAGGTGGCCACAAACGGTCTGCTGGTCGAACTCACCCTTGAACTCCAGGAAGCGCGATTCATCGGCGATCCGCGCAATGATTTCGCGCACGTCGTAAGGTTTTTTCGGGTCGTCCGGGATCAGCCCGAGCAGTTCGTCGATGGGATACAGCGGCTCCTTGAATTGCGGTTCGGGCAGCCACGGTATTTGCTCGTTCCAGTTCAGCAGGCTGACGATTTCCCGCACCTGACGCACGCCATCGGCATCGTTTTCGGCCAGGTATTCGGCGGTGCCGGCGACTTGCGCGTGCATCTCGGCGCCACCCAGTTCTTCGTCGGTGGCGACTTCACCGGTCGCTGCTTTAAGCAACGGCGGGCCGGCAAGAAACAGCTTGGCCTTGCCGCGCACCACCACCACGTAATCCGACAACCCCGGCTGATAGGCGCCGCCAGCGGTGGCCGAACCGTGTACTACGGTGATCTGCGGCAAACCCATGGCCGACATCCGCGCCTGATTGGCAAAGCTGCGTGCGCCTTCGACGAAAATTTCCGCCGCGTAATTGAGGTTGGCGCCGCCGCTTTCGGCGAGGGTGATGACCGGCAGTTTGTTTTCCTGGGCGATCTGTTGCAGGCGCAGGGATTTCTTCAGGCCCGACGGGGAAATCGTCCCGCCCTTGATCGCGCTGTTGTTCGCCACGATCAAGGCGCGCACGCCGGACACGTAACCAATGCCGGCGATCAAGCCGCCACCGGCCGAGCTGCCGTCCTTGTCGTCGTGCAGTTTGTAGCCGGCCAGGCTCGCCAGTTCGAGGAATGGCGCGCCGGGGTCGAGCAACAGATTCAGGCGTTCGCGGGGCAGCAATTGTCCGCGTTTGTCGAATTTCGGTTTGGCTTCGGCGGCCTTGTTCAGCAGGTTCTGTTCGAGTTGCCGGACTTGCTCGATGGCGGCGAGCATCGCTGCGCGGTTGCGGGTAAAGGCTTCGCTGTGCGGGTCGAGCCGGGACTGGATCTGCGGCATGGCTTACTCCTTGTCCTTCAAAACGTCGGGCATGCAGGCCCGGTGAAAACCATTGAAGGATTCGCTGTGGGACGCCTTGTGCAACGGCCAGGCGCGACTGCCCAGGCTGGCCGCGCCATCGATGCGCAAGGTGCTGCCGCTGATGAACGCGGCTGCCGGGCTGAGCAGAAACACGATCGCTGCGCTGACCTCCGATTCGGTGCCGATGCGCTTGAGCGGCACGTGTTCGCGCAAGGTCGGGATCACCGCTTTGAACGCGCCTTCGTAAGTGTCCATGCCGCTGGAAGCGATCCAGCCCGGCGCCACCGCATTCACCCTAACACCGGCATAACCCCATTCGAAGGCGGCAGTCTTGGTGAAGTTGTCCATGCCCGAACGCGCAGCGCCCGAGTGGCCCATGCCGGGCATGCCGCCCCACATGTCGGCGAGCATGTTGACGATGCTGCCGCCGTGTTTGCTCATCGACTGGTTGAACACTTCCCGGGCCATCAGGAAACCGCCTACCAGATTGGTCCGCAGCACGGTTTCGAAACCCTTCTGATTGATCGAGGCCAGTGGCGACGGGTACTGGCCGCCGGCATTGTTGACCAGTCCGTGAATCGGCCCGTGCTCGCGGATCAGCTCGCTGACCAGCGCCTTCACCGCCTCTTCGTCACGGATATCGCAGACCTTCCAGTGGGCGCGCCCGCCATCCTCGGCAATTTCAGCGGCGACGGTTTGCAGCTTTTCCGGCTTGCGTCCGACCAGCACCACGTTGGCCCCGAGCGCCGCCAGTTCGTGGGCGGTACAACGCCCGATGCCACTGCCGCCCCCGGTGACGATGACGGTCTGGCCGCTGAACAGATCGGCCCTGAAAATCGATTCATACGCCATGGTGCCAATCCTCTAGTCGAACTGTTCGGCGATGCTCTGCGGCACCGGGATCTGGATTTCCAGTAGTTGTTGGGCGAAGGCCTTGCCTTGCGGGTCGATGCGCAAACTCGCCACGCCGCCGCCACCAAGGGCATTTTCCAGCAGGAAGTTGAGGCTGTGAGTGCCGGGCAGATACCAGCGTTCGACCCGACCGTGAATCGGGTCGAGGACATGGCTCATCCAGTCGACGACCACCGCCGGGGTCAGTGCTTCGGCGATCCACGGCAGGTATTCGGGACGACGTGGCATGACGCCAATGTTGCTGTGATTGCCCTTGTCGCCGGAGCGCGCGACCGCCAGTTTGACCAACGGCACGCTCGCATCGGCGCGGCCCTGGGGTTTGGGCGTTTCGTGGGGCAGTGGCAGATCCTGGCTGTCGAGGGTGGCGGGGGCGGGCAGGGCGAACGGGTGAGATTCGCCGGCGATGTCGATCTGCAATGTGCAGGCGCTTTTGTCGATCAGGAAGGAGAACAGCCGGATCAGCGGATACACCGTCGGCCGTCCGCCGACGATGCCGGTCAGCCCCGGCGCCATGCCGGTCGCGGCCTGGGCGATTTCTCGGGAGAACAGGATCAGCGCTTGTTTGTTCGGGTGGCGCACGGCGAGTTTGATCACCACTTCGCGACTGTCCTGGCGCTGACCGTGAGGGCCGTAGGTGGCTTCGCTGCCAAGCAGTTCGACGTGGGTTTCGGTGTATGGCCCGAGGCCTTTGTGGTCGAGCATTTCCGAGGTTTTGTCGAGGATCGCCTGGCTGACGCGTCGGGCTTTTTCCACCGCGTCAATCCCGGCTATCAAGCAACTGGCGGTACACCGGAAACCGTCCGGATACGTTGCACTGACCTTGTATTGGTCGCTGGGCGGCAGGCCTTTGGCACCGTGTACCCGCACGGCGTTTTTGCCCTGTTGCTGGAGTTTGACCTGGCTGAAATCGCAGACCACGTCGGGCAACAGATAGGCCTGCGGATTGCCGATTTCGTAGAGCATCTGTTCGCCTACGGTCAGGGGGGTGACCAGCCCGCCGGAGCCCTCGGGTTTGCTGACGATGAACTGGCCGTCGGCGCTGACTTCGACGATCGGGAAACCGATGTGCTCGTAATCCGGCACATCGCGCCAATCGGTGAAATTGCCGCCGGTGCATTGCGCGCCACATTCGATGATGTGTCCGGCCAGGGCGGCTTGCGCGAGTTTGTCGTAGTCGTGCCATGACCAGCCAAATTCATGCACCAGCGCAGCGCTGACCACTGCGCTGTCGACCACCCGGCCGGAGATCACGATGTCGGCCCCCAGACGCAGCGCTTCGACGATGCCCGGCGCGCCGAGGTAGGCGTTGGTCGACACGCACATCGGCGGCAGCGGGGCGCCGCTGAACATTTCCGTAATGCCTTGGGAGGCAAGTTGTTTGAAGTGCGGTTGCAGGTCATCGCCCGACAGCACGGCGATTTTCAGCGCCACGCCGGCCTTGTCGCAGGCCGCTTGCAGCGCGGCGGCGCAGGCCTTTGGATTGACCCCGCCGGCATTGCTGATGACGCGGATTTTCTGCTCGGCCAGTTGCGGCAACAGAGGCGCGAGGACTTCGATGAAATCGCCGGCAAATCCCGCCTGCGGGTCCTTCATGCGCGCGCCAGCCATGATCGACATGGTTATTTCGGCCAGATAGTCGAAGACCAGATAATCCAGCTGTCCTCCGGCCACAAGCTGTGCGGCGGCGGTCGAGGTGTCTCCCCAGAATGCGCTGGCGCATCCGATGCGAACCGTGGTGGGCATTTTGATCTCCGACTCAGGAACCTGTGACAGAAGTGCATCGAGGCTACCAAGCAAGCGCTTGGTTTGTAAACAGGCGAAATTATCTTCTGCCCAAGCGCTTGCTTGGTCACCGCCGGCGGCTTAAATTGCCCGCGCAACCCCGCCGTTTCTGCGGGGTACGACGCATTTGACTGATCGACTGTAGGAGAGAACGGGTGGACGAGCAAAAAGCCCTGAGGGTCATGCGTGAACTGGTCGATGCCGGCCAGCTGACCGATCCGGACAGCGCTCGCGGCAAACTGCTGCAAGTGGCGGCCCACCTGTTCCGCAACAAAGGCTATGAGCGCACCACAGTGCGCGATCTGGCCGGTGCCGTGGGGATTCAGTCCGGCAGCATCTTTCATCACTTCAAGAGCAAGGATGAAATCCTGCGGGCGGTGATGGAAGAAACCATCCGCTACAACACTGCGCTGATGCGCGCAGCCCTGGCTGACGCCGCCGATGTGCGCGAGCGGGTACTGGCGCTGATCCGCTGTGAATTGCAGTCGATCATGGGCGGCAGCGGCGAAGCGATGGCGGTGCTGGTGTATGAATGGCGCTCGTTGTCCGAAGACGGTCAGGCCAAAGTGCTGGCGCTGCGCGACATCTACGAAGACCTCTGGCTGCAAGTGCTGGGCGAGGCCAAAGAGGCAGGTTTCATCCGTGGCGACGTGTTCATTACCCGACGTTTTCTCACGGGCGCATTGTCCTGGACCACCACCTGGTTCCGCGCCGGCGGCAGCCTGAGCCTGGATCAACTGGCCGAAGAAGCGCTGATTCTGGTACTCGAAGAGCGCTAGGCGCTTTCTATCGGGCCGGGAAACTGGCTAACTGGGCGAAACCGCCTAGCTTGAATGCAATGATCGGTACTTTTTCGGGGAGTGGGGTGTTTTGAAGTCTTCGCCAATTCGGACGGCCGCCGGGCTGATGCTCGCAGCGCTGGCTGCATTATGGGTATTGCCTGCTCCGGCGGCGCAAGTGGTTCGGGTGGGCGCGGCGCATTTTCCGCCCTACACCATTCGCCCGGAAAACGGCGCCGACACCGGCCTGCTGCCGGAACTGGTCGCGGCGTTGAACGGCGCCCAGAGCGACTATCGTTTCGAGCTGGTGCCCACCTCGATTCCTCGCCGGTTCGGCGATTTCAAGGATGGTCGCACCGACATGGCGATCTTCGAAAACCCGGAGTGGGGCTGGAAAGACATTCCCCACGCCACCGTCGACATGGGCCTGGAGGACGCGGAGATTTTCGTCGCGCAGAACAAGCCCGGACGCCAGCAGAATTACTTCGCCGATCTCAAGGGAAAACGGCTGGCGCTGTACAGCGGCTATCACTATGAGTTCGCCAACTTCAACGCCGATCCCAAATACCTCGCGGAGGCGTACAGCGCCACGCTGACCTATTCCCACGACAGCAACCTGCTGATGGTCTTGCGCGGGCGCGCAGACATTGCCCTGGTCACTCGCTCGTATTTGTTCGATTACCTGCTGCGTAACGAAAAAGTGCGCGACGAGTTGCTGGTGTCCCAGCGTATCGACCAGATCTACCACCACTACGCGATTCTCAGTCCGAAGGCGCCGATCACCGGCGAAGCGTTCGGCAAGCTGCTGCAGGGCCTGCGCGACAACGGGCAGATGCTGAAGATCTTCGATCCGTACAAGATTGCGGTGGTGCCGGTACCGCAACAATGACCGACGGTTTTTCGCGCCTGGCCTAAATTTCCCGCCTCGGCTCACGTCCCATCGTTGAACTGTCGACGATTACCGTGAGCCCGACCCATGTCCAATCTGAATGACCTGACTGCCCTGGCCCTGCCTTCGGGCAGCCAACTGGTAGCCGATGCCACCGAAAGCCGTCTGAGCCTGATCCTGGACGGGCAACCGCTGATTCGCCTGCGCCTTGATCGCGAAGGCCAGGGGCCGATCCAGATCGATGAACGCTATGCGCTGCCGCCAGGCCAGGCGCTGTGGGCGGCCTGTTATTGGCTGTTTGCTCGTGATCCGGCGCGTCAGCAATTGATCTGGCAACTGGATCAGGCGCCAACCGAAGCCTTGCGCAGCGGTTTGCTGGTGGGCACTGAAGTGGCGGGTGAATATCGCTGCGAGCGCACGTTGTTCTGGCAACTGCCGCAACCGTGGCTGGGCAATTCGCTGACGGGCAGTTATCCGCAGCAGATGGTCATCAGTAACGGCAAGCGTCATCCGATGCGACCGGTGAAGCCGCGTGGTGAGGTTTACCGGCGTTTCGATGCGCGTCTCGGTGCCTGGATTTCCCTGCGAACGGTGGAAATCGAGCAGGATCTTGCGCGTTTCAATCGCTGGCAGAACAGTCCGCGAGTCGCCAGTTTCTGGCAGGAAGAGGGCAGCCTCGAACAGCATCGCGAGTACCTGAGCAAGCTTGACGCCGATCCGCACACCCTGACCCTGATCGGTTGTTTCGATGATCAGCCGTTTGCCTATTTCGAAGCTTACTGGGCCAAGGAAGACCGCATCGCGCCGTTCTACAATGCCGACAATTACGATCGCGGCATCCACATGCTGGTCGGGGAAGAAGACCATCGCGGCCCGCACAAGGTGGCGAGCTGGCTGTCGGCGCTGGTGCACTACCTGTTCCTGGATGATCCGCGCACTCAGCGAGTGGTGGCCGAACCACGTGCCGACAACGCGAAGATGATCGGCCATATGCACAATCAGTGCTTCCACTGCGACAAGGAGTTCGACTTCCCGCACAAGCGCGCGGCGCTGATGATCCTTGGTCGCGAGCGGTTTTTCGACCGCTGCACGCTGGTGTGACATTTCCCTGAAAACAAAAAAGATCGCTGCCTTTCGACAAAGGCTGCGATCTTTTTTTTGGGCCGATTTTTATCAGCGACGGTTCGCGGACATGGCCTCGGCGCGGCTGCCGGATACCTTGCGGCAGTGCACCAGCGCATCACGAATCATGAAGTTGACCAGCGTCGGCGACACACCGAGTTCCTTGGCGATGTCCTTCTGCGGCACGCCGTGCAGACGGTACATCTCGAATGCATAGCGGGTGCGGACCGGCAACTCGGTCAGTGCGTCGGCGATGTGTTCCAGGGTCGAGAAGTTGATGTGCGAGGTTTCCGGCGAAGCGCCCTGAATGACCACGTTCAACCCTTCCTCCTCGGGGCCGGCGTACTTCTGCTCCAGCGCCTGTTTGCGGTAGTGATCGATCGCCAGATTGCGCACGATCTGGAACAGATAACTCAGTTGGGCCTTGATCGACGACGTTATCGGCGGCGCCGATTGCAGTCGGAAGAACGCATCCTGCACCACATCTTCGGCGCGTGACCGGCAGCCGGTAATGCGGGCTGCAATCTTGACCAGAATCAGTCGATTGTCGACGAATGCCTGAAGTAGCGGTGAATCGCACCTGCTTGTGGATACTTGTTCCGTCATGGAAATCACCTTGCTGCCAATAGGTTAGTGGGACGCCTGGGGGACGGGGCCGTCCTACACATCGAGCGACAAATTATGTTGAATGATAATGATTGTCAATTGAGAAAGAGAACTAATGATCCATAACGGTGCGATCCGTGAACTGCGACACGCCGCCGCACACCGCCCAAGCGCCCAGCGCCGTTGGTGATCCAGCCTGCCGACTAATTATTTCAAGACGTCATCCGTTCTCATTGGTGAATGGATCCGGGCACCCAGCCCCGGACCTACCGCATTCCAATGCCTTGCACGGTCGGCGAAGACCGTGTCCCGCATGCCTTGCACGGGCATGCCGCAGCCAACCCGATTCCATCAGCAAGCCGAATTCAGGCAGGAAACCTCATGACCGACGCGTTCGAACTCCCCAGCACTCTGGTCCAAGCCCTCCAGCGCCGCGCGGCCCTGACGCCGGATCGGCTGGCCTTGCGCTTTCTCGCCGAAACCGAGGAACAGGCTGTGGTGCTCAGTTATCGCGAACTCGATCAGCGCGCGCGCACCATCGCGGCAGCGTTGCAGGCCGAGGCCGGATTCGGTGATCGCGCGGTATTGCTGTTTCCGAGTGGCCCGGATTACGTCGCGGCGTTCTTCGGTTGCCTCTACGCGGGCGTGATCGCGGTGCCGGCCTATCCGCCGGAGTCGGCCAGGCGTCACCATCAGGAGCGCCTGCTGTCGATCATCGCCGACGCCGAACCGCGCCTGCTGCTGACCAGCGCCGACCTGGGCGACGCCCTGCAGCAAATCGAAGGCGCGCCGCCGCTGTTGTGCGTCGATACCCTGGACGCTTCGCTCGCCGAGCGCTGGGCCGAACCGACCTTGCCGCAAGACCACATCGCCTTCCTGCAATACACCTCCGGCTCCACCGCGCTGCCCAAGGGCGTGCAGGTCAGCCACGGCAACCTGGTGGCCAACGAACTGCTGATCCGCCACGGCTTCGGCATCGATGTGAACCCCGACGACGTGATCGTTAGCTGGCTGCCGCTGTACCACGACATGGGTTTGATCGGCGGCCTGCTGCAACCGATCTTCAGCGGCGTGCCGTGCATCCTGATGTCGCCGGCTTACTTCCTCGCCCGGCCGTTGCGCTGGCTTGAAGCGATCAGCCAATACGGCGGCACCATCAGCGGCGGCCCGGACTTCGCCTATCGTCTGTGCAGCGAGCGCGTCAGTGAATCGGCGCTGGAACGTCTCGACCTGAGCCGCTGGCGCGTGGCCTATTCCGGTTCCGAGCCGATCCGCCTCGACACCCTCGAGCGCTTCGCCGAGAAATTCACTGCATGCGGTTTCAGCGAAAGCAGCTTCATGGCGTCCTACGGTCTGGCCGAAGCGACCCTGTTCGTCGCCGGCACACCGCGCGGCACCGGCATTCCGGCGCTACGTGTGGACGATCAAGCCCTGGCACAGAACCGTGCCGAAGCGGGCGAGGGCAGTCCGATCATGAGTTGCGGCATCAGCCAACCCGAGCATGCGGTGCTGATCGTCGAGCCAAACACCCTCGAAGCGCTCGCCGACAACGCCGTCGGTGAAGTCTGGGCAGCCGGCCCGAGCATCGCCCACGGCTACTGGCGCAATCCCGAAGCGACTGCCAAAACCTTCGTGCAGCACGCCGGCCAGACCTGGCTGCGCACCGGTGACCTGGGTTTCATCCGCGACGGTGAACTGTTCATCACCGGTCGCCTGAAAGACATGCTGATCGTGCGCGGTCACAACCTCTATCCGCAGGACATCGAGAAGACGGTCGAGAACGAAGTGGAGGTGGTGCGCAAGGGCCGCGTCGCTGCGTTCGCGGTCAATCAGAATGGCGAAGAAGGCATCGGCATCGCGGCGGAAATCAGCCGCAGCGTGCAGAAAATCCTCCCGCCCGAAGCGCTGATCAAAGCCATCCGCCAGGCTGTGGCCGAGGCGTATCAGGAAGCACCGAGCGTGGTGGTGCTGCTCAATCCGGGCGCATTGCCGAAAACTTCCAGTGGCAAGTTGCAACGTTCGGCCTGCCGCAATCGCCTGGCCGACGGCAGCCTCGACAGCTACGCGGTGTTCCCGTCGGCCACCGCTGAAAACTGCGAGTCGACCGCGTCCACCTCCGAACTGGAAGCATTGATCGGCAGAATCTGGGCCGAGCAGTTGAACGTCAAACAGGTCAACGCCGACGATCACTTCTTCCTGCTCGGCGGCAACTCGATCGCAGCCGCCCAAGTGATCGCCAAGGTTCGCGAAGAGCTGAGCCTGGAGCTGAATTTGCGTCTGCTGTTCGAAGCCCCGACCCTGTCCGCGTTCGCCGCCGCTGTCGCACAACAGCAACGGGACGGCGGCAGCGCCCAGGGCGAAATCACCGCGCTTTCGCGCCACGAAGCCTTGCCGCAATCGCTGGCGCAAAACCGTCTGTGGATCACCTGGCAGCTCGATCCGCACAGCAGCGCTTACAACATTCCCGGTGCCCTGCGCCTGCGCGGCGAACTGGACGAGGACGCCCTGCGCGCCAGTTTCCAACAACTGATCGAACGTCATGAATCTCTGCGTTCGCGTTTCTTCGAGCGCGACGGCGTGGCGTTGCAACAGGTCGAAGCGGCAGGTGAGTTCAACCTGCAACTGATCGACATCAGCGACCTGCCGGCTGGCGAACGTGAAGCCCGCGCACAACAGATCCGCGAAGACGAGGCCCGCACCCGGTTCGATCTGGAGAAAGGCCCGCTGCTGTGGGTGACGCTGGTTCGCCTCGATGACGAAGATCACCAGTTGCTGGTGACCATGCACCACATCATCGCCGATGGCTGGTCGCTGAACGTTTTGATCGACGAGTTCTCGCGCCTGTACGCCGCCGCTTCCCAAGGCCAGCGCGCCGAACTCGCGCCGCTGCCCACCCAATACGCCGACTACGGCAGCTGGCAGCGCCAATGGCTGGCCCAAGGTGAGGGCGAGCGGCAACTGGCGTACTGGAAAGCGCAGTTGGGCGACGAGCATCCGACCCTGGAGCTGGCGACCGACCATCCGCGTTCTGCCAGGCAAAAACACAGTGCCGCGCGCCACAGCGTTCGCCTGGGGGTGAGCCTCAGCGATGCGATCCGCCAGACTGCCCAAGCCTGTCAATCCACGCCATTCATGCTGCTGCTCTCGGCGTTCCAGAGCCTGTTGCATCGCTACAGCGGCCAGCGCGATATCCGCATCGGTGTGCCGAACGCCAACCGTCCGCGTCTGGAAACCCAGGGCCTGATCGGCTTCTTCATCAACACCCAGGTGCTGCGCGCCAACGTCGATTCGCGTCTGCCGTTCACCGAACTGCTGGCGCAAACCCGCCAGGCTGCACTCGATGCCCAGGCGAATCAGGACCTGCCGTTCGAGCAACTGCTCGAAGCCTTCCCGCAGGCCCGCGAACAAGGTCTGTTCCAGGTCATGTTCAACCATCAGCAACGCGACCTGAATGCGCTCAAACGACTGCCGGGCCTGCTCGCCGAAGAACTGCCGTGGCACAGCCGCGAGGCCAAGTTCGATCTGCAACTGCACAGTGAAGAAGACCGAAACGGTCGCCTGACGCTGTCCTTCGACTACGCCGATGAGTTGTTCGACGCGGCGACCATCGAGCGTCTGGCCGAGCATTTCAGCAACCTGTTGCGGACTGTCTGCGAACGTCCGGAGCAGACCATCGGTGACCTGCCGCTGCTGACCGCCACCGAGAACACTCAGCAAAACGCGTGGAGCATCGCCCCGTGCACCCCGGCGCAACAATGGCTGCCGGAACTGCTGAATGAACAAGCCCGGCAGACTCCGGATCGCACCGCGCTGGTGTGGGACGGCGGCAGTCTCGATTTTGCCGAACTGCACGCCCGGGCCAACCGTCTGGCCCATTACCTGCGTGACAAAGGCGTCGGCCCGGATGTCTGTGTGGCCATCGCCGCCGAGCGTTCGCCGCAACTGCTGATCGGCCTGCTGGCGATCATCAAGGCCGGCGGCGCCTACGTGCCGCTGGATCCGGATTACCCCGCCGAACGCCTGGCCTACATGCTCAGCGACAGCGGTGTCGAACTGCTGCTGACCCAGACGGCACTGCTCGACCGCTTGCCGGCCAGCGAAGGCGTCAGCGTGATCGCCATGGACACCCTGCACCTGGAGAACTGGCCGAGCCAGGCACCGGGCCTGCACCTGCACGGCGACAACCTCGCCTACGTGATTTACACCTCCGGTTCCACCGGCCAGCCGAAAGGCGTGGGCAACACTCACGCGGCGCTGGCCGAGCGTCTGCAATGGATGCAGAACACCTATTGCCTGAACGACACCGACGTGTTGATGCAAAAGGCACCGATCAGTTTCGACGTGTCGGTGTGGGAGTGCTTCTGGCCGCTGATCACGGGCGCGCGCCTGCTGATCGCCGGCCCCGGTGAACACCGCGATCCGCATTGCATCGCGCAGCTGGTTCAGCAATACGGCGTGACCACGCTGCACTTTGTGCCGCCGCTGCTTTCGCTGTTCATCGACGAACAGCTGAGCGCCGGATGCACCAGCCTGCGCCGTGTGTTCTCCGGCGGTGAAGCGCTGCCGGCGGAGCTGCGCAACCGCGTGCTGGCGCAACTGCCGGCGGTGCAGCTGCACAACCGTTATGGCCCGACCGAAACCGCGATCAACGTCACCCACTGGCATTGCTCCGTGGCGGATGGCGAGCGTTCGCCGATTGGCCGTCCGCTGGGCAACGTGGTCTGCCGCGTGCTCGACAGCGATCTCAACCCAGTACCGGCCGGTGTGCCGGGGGAACTGTGCATCAGCGGCATCGGCCTGGCCCGTGGTTACCTCGGTCGCCCGGCGCTGACCGCCGAACGTTTTTTGGTCGATCCGCTGGGCGAGCAGGGCGCGCGTCTGTACCGCACCGGTGACCGTGCGCGCTGGACCGGCGACGGTGTGATCGAATACCTCGGCCGTCTCGATCAGCAGGTCAAACTGCGCGGCTTCCGCGTCGAGCCGCAAGAGATCGAAGCGCGACTGCTGGCTCAGGACGGTGTCGCTCAGGCCGCCGTGCTGGTGCGTGAAACCGTCGCCGGCCCGCAACTGATCGGCTACTTCACTGCAACCGACACCAGCGAAGATCAGGACGCGCAAACCGCTCGCCTGAAAACCGCACTGGCCGCCGAGCTGCCGGAATACATGGTCCCGGCGCAACTGATGCGCCTGGACGCTATGCCCCTGAGCCCGAGCGGCAAACTCGACCGCCGCGCATTGCCCGAGCCGCAATGGCAGGTGCGCGAACACGTCGAACCGGTCACCGAGCTGGAGCAGCAGATCGCCGCGATCTGGCGTGAAGTGCTGGGCCTGAAACAGGTCGGCCTGCGCGACGACTTCTTCGCCCTCGGCGGTCACTCGCTGCTGGCCACGCAAATCATCTCTCGCACCCGTCAGGCCTGCGACGTCGAGCTGCCGCTGCGCGCCTTGTTCGAGCACAGCGAGCTGGGTGATTTCGCCGAACAAATTCGCCAGATCCAGGCCAGCGGCCGCACCAACAAGCAGCCGCCCATCGACAAGGTTGATCGCAGCAAACCGGTGCCGCTGTCCTATTCCCAACAGCGCATGTGGTTCCTCTGGCAGATGGAGCCGGACAGCCCGGCGTACAACGTCGGCGGCATGGCGCGCCTGCGTGGCGTGCTGGATGTGGGGCGTTTCGAGGCGGCACTGCAAGCGCTGATCGTGCGCCACGAAACCCTGCGCACCACGTTCCCGAGCGTCGACGGCGTGGCCCGTCAGCAGGTGCATGCCGAGACCGGCGTGCGCATGGACTGGAAGGATTTCTCGAAACTCGCCGCTGATGTGCGCGAGCAGAAAGTCCAGCAACTGGCCGACGATGAAGCGCATCTGCCGTTCGATCTGGAAACCGGTCCGCTGCTGCGCGCCTGCCTGGTCAAGACCGCCGAGCAGGAGCATTACTTCGTCCTGACCCTGCACCACATCGTCACCGAAGGCTGGGCGATGGACATCTTCGCCCGTGAACTCAGCGCGCTGTACGAAGCGTTCGTTGACGACCGCGATTCGCCGCTGGAGCCGCTGCCGGTGCAGTACCTCGACTACAGCGTGTGGCAGCGCAACTGGCTGGAATCCGGCGAGCGTCAGCGTCAGCTCGATTACTGGACCGCGCAACTGGGTCGCGAACATCCGCTGCTGGAATTGCCGGGCGACCGTCCGCGTCCGCCGGTGCAAAGCCACCAGGGCGAGCTGTTCCGTTTCGACCTGAGCGACGATCTTGCCGCGCGGGTCCGGGCGTTCAACGCGCAGAACGGTCTGACCCTGTTCATGACCATGACGGCTGCGCTCGCAACCCTGCTTTACCGCTACAGCGGCCAGACCGATCTGCGCATCGGCGCGCCGGTGGCCAACCGTATCCGTCCGGAAAGCGAAGGGCTGATCGGTGCGTTCCTCAACACTCAAGTGCTGCGATGCCAGCTCGACGGCCAGATGTCGGTCGGCGAGTTGTTCGAGCAGGTGCGCCACACCGTGATCGAAGGTCAGTCCCATCAGGACCTGCCGTTCGATCATCTGGTTGAAGCGTTGCAGCCACCGCGCAGCGCCGCGTACAACCCGTTGTTCCAGGTGATGTGCAATGTACAGCGCTGGGAATTCCAGCAAAGCCGCATGCTCGCCGGGATGACCGTCGAGTACCTGGCCAACGATGCGCGGGCGACCAAGTTCGACCTCAACCTGGAAGTCACCGACCTCGATCACCGACTCGGTTGCTGCCTGACTTACAGCACCGACTTGTTCGACGAGCCGACGATTGCGCGCATGGCCAGGCACTGGTGCAACCTGCTGGAAGCGTTGATCGCCGATCCGCAGCAACGTCTCAGCGAACTGCCGCTGCTCGATGCGCCCGAGCAACAGCAATTGCTCGACAGCCTCGGCGTCGAGCCGGGCGAGCGCCGTCTCGATCAGTGCATTCATCACCTGTTCGCCGAACAGGCGTTGGCGCGCAAAGACGCACCGGCCCTGACTTTTGCCGGGCAGACCCTGAGCTACGCCGAACTCGACGCTCGCGCCAATCGCCTGGCCTGGGCCCTGCGTGAGCGCGGTGTCGGCCCGCAAGTGCGAGTAGGCCTGGCGCTGGAGCGTTCGCTGGAAATGGTCGTCGGTCTGCTGGCGATCCTCAAGGCCGGTGGCGCCTATGTGCCGCTGGATCCGGAATACCCGCTCGACCGTTTGCATTACATGATCGAAGACAGCGGCGTCGGCCTGCTGCTCAGCGACCGCGCAATGTTCAAGGCCCTCGGCGAACTGCCGTCGAACGTGGCGCGCTGGTGCCTGGAGGACGACAGCGCGGCGCTTGCCGATTACCCGGCTACCGAGTTGCCATTTGTCAGCCTGCCGCAGCATCAGGCGTACCTGATTTACACCTCGGGTTCCACCGGCAAGCCGAAAGGCGTGGTGGTGTCTCACGGTGAAATCGCCATGCATTGCCAGGCCGTGATCGAGCGCTTCGGTATGCGTCCAGACGATTGCGAGCTGCACTTTTATTCGATCAACTTCGACGCCGCTACCGAGCGTCTGCTGGTGCCGCTGCTCAGCGGGGCGCAAGTCGTGCTGCGTGCGCAAGGTCAGTGGGACGCGGAAGAAATCTGCGGCCTGATCCGCGAACATCGGATCAATATTCTCGGTTTCACCCCGAGCTACGGCAGCCAGTTGGCGCAGTTCCTCGCCACGCAAAACGACATCCTGCCGGTGCGCATGATCATCACCGGCGGCGAAGCGCTGACCGGCGAACATCTGCAACGGATTCGCGCGGCGTTCAAGCCGAGCCTGTTCTTCAATGCCTACGGCCCGACCGAAACCGTGGTCATGCCGCTGGCCAGTCTCGCGCCGGATGTTCTGGAAGAGGGCGCTGGCAGCGTGCCGATCGGCAGCGTGATCGGTGATCGCGTGGCCTACATTCTCGACGCCGATCTGGCGCTGGTGCCGCAAGGTGCGACCGGTGAATTGTTCGTCGGTGGCGCCGGTCTGGCGCTGGGGTATCACGACCGCGCCGGCATCACCGCCGAGCGTTTTGTCGCCGACCCGTTTGCTGCCGATGGCGGGCGCATGTACCGCACCGGCGACCTGGTGCGCCAGCGTGCCGATGGTCTGGTGGAGTACCTCGGGCGGATCGACCATCAGGTGAAGATCCGTGGCTTCCGTATCGAACTGGGCGAGATCGAAATCCGCTTGCTCGATCACGATTCGATCCGTGAAGCGGTGGTGTTGGCGCTGGATGCGCCGAGCGGCAAGCAACTGGTTGGCTATCTGGTGACCGAGGTCGCTTCGCGAAGCGAAGCTGAGCAGGTCGAACTGCGCGAAGCGCTGAAGGCGCACCTGAAGACGCAACTGCCGGACTACATGGTGCCGACCCATCTGATCCTGCTGGCGAGCATGCCGCTGACCGCCAACGGCAAGCTCGACCGCCGCGCGTTGCCGGCACCGGATCTGGACCTCAATCGTCAGGATTACGTGGCGCCAAGCAACGAGCTTGAGCAGACCCTGGCGCAGATCTGGTGCGAGGTACTCAACGTCGAGCAGGTTGGTCTCAACGACAACTTCTTCGAACTGGGCGGCGACTCGATCCTGTCGATTCAAGTGGTCAGCCGCGCGCGCCAGCAGGGCATTCACTTCAGCCCGCGCGATCTGTTCCAGCACCAGACCGTGCAGACCCTGGCCGCTGTCGCCAGCCGCAGTGAAACCGTGACCGCCGAGCAAGGTCTGGTGACTGGCGAATCGCGTCTGACGCCGATCCAGCACTGGTTCTTCGATACCGAGATTGCCGAGCGTCAGCACTGGAACCAGGCGTTGCTGCTGGAGCCGACTGTGGCGCTTGAACCGCACCGATTGGAGCAAGCGTTGCTGGCGGTGGTCGAGCAGCATGACGCCTTGCGCCTGCGCTTCATCGAGGCCAACGGCACATGGCAAGCAACCCATCAACCGGTGACCGATGCAGCGGTGCTTTGGCAAGTTCGCGTGCCGTCGATGGACAAATGCGCCGCACTGTTCGCCGATGCCCAGCGCAGTCTCGATCTCGCGCAAGGCCCGCTGCTGCGCGCCGTGCTGATCGATGGGCCGGACGGCCAGCAACGGCTGTTCATCGCAATCCATCACCTGGTGGTCGACGGTGTGTCGTGGCGCGTTCTGCTCGACGATCTGCAAACCGTGTATCGCCAACTCGACGCCGATCAGTCGGTGAAACTGCCGGCGAAAACCAGCGCCTTCAAGGACTGGTCAGCGCGCTTGCAGGCCTACGCCGGCAGCGAATCCCTGCGTGAAGAACTGAGCTGGTGGCAAGCGCAACTGGCTGGCCCGAATGCCGACTTGCCGTGCGAACGTCCTGAGGGCGGTCGCGAGAATCGTCATGCACAAACGGTCAGCGTGCGTCTGGATGCCGAGCGCACCAAACAACTGCTGCAACAGGCACCGAGCGCCTATCGCACGCAGGTCAACGACTTGTTGCTGACCGCACTGGCCCGCGTGCTGTGCCGCTGGAGCGGGCAGCCGTCGGCGCTGATTCAACTGGAAGGCCACGGCCGCGAAACCCTGTTTGACGAGATCGACCTGACCCGCACCGTCGGCTGGTTCACCAGCGCCTATCCGCTGCGCCTGACCCCGCACAACATCGAAGAGGCCGCCGGGCAGGGCGCTTCGATCAAGGCGATCAAGGAACAGCTGCGGGCCGTGCCGCACAAAGGCCTTGGTTATGGCGTGCTGCGTTATCTGGCCGATGACGCCAGTCGTGAAAGCATGGTGGCATTGCCGAACGCGCCGATCACCTTCAACTACCTCGGCCAGTTCGACCAGAGCTTCGGCAGCGATGCGCTGTTCCGTCCGCTGGACGAGCCGGTCGGCGCGGCCCACGATCCGCACGCACCGCTGCCGAACGAGTTGAGCGTCGACAGTCAGGTGTACGGCGGGGAACTGCTGCTGCGCTGGACTTTCAGCGCCGAACGTTACGACGCGCAGACCATCAACGAGCTGGCGGATGCCTACGTCGGTGAGTTGCTGAGCCTGATCGAACACTGCCTGCAAGACGAGGCCGGCGGTCTGACGCCGTCGGACTTCCCGCTGGCGAAACTGACCCAGGCGCAACTCGATGCGCTGCCGGTGCCGGCGGCGCACATCGAAGATGTGTACCCGTTGACGCCGATGCAGGAAGGCATGCTGCTGCACACCTTGCTCGAACCGGGCACCGGTCTGTACTACATGCAGGATCGCTACCGCATCAACAGCGAGCTCGACCCCGAGCGTTTCGCCCAGGCGTGGCAAGCGGTGGTCGCCCGTCACGAAGCGCTGCGTGCGTCGTTCTGCTGGAATGTCGGCGAAGACATGCTGCAAGTGATTCATACGCCGGGTCGTACGCCGATCGAATACCTGGACTGGAGCACCATTGCGGACGCCGAGCAGGAGCCGAAACTGCAAGCGCTGCTCAAGGCCGAGCGCGAGGCCGGGTTCGATCTGCTCAATCAGGCCCCGTTCCACCTGCGCCTGATCAAGGTCGGCGCCGCGCGCTACTGGTTCATGATGAGCAACCACCACATCCTGATCGATGCCTGGTGCCGGTCGCTGCTGATGAACGATTTCTTCGAGATCTATACCGCCCTCGGTGAAGGTCGCGAAGCGCAACTGGCGAAGCCACCGCGCTACCGCGATTACATCGGCTGGCTGCAACGCCAGAGCCTGGCCGAAGCACGTCAGTGGTGGCAGCAGAACCTGCGAGGCTTCGAGCGCACCACGCCGATCCCGAGCGATCGTCCGTTCCTGCGTGAACACGCCGGTGAAAGCGGTGGCATGATCGTTGGCGACCGCTACACCCGACTGAACGTCGAGGACGGCGCCCGTCTGCGTGAGCTGGCCCAGGCCCATCAACTGACCGTCAACACCTTCGCCCAGGCGGCGTGGGCACTGGTGCTGCGCCGCATGAGCGGTGATCGCGACGTGCTGTTCGGCGTGACCGTGGCCGGGCGTCCGGTGGAGATGCCGGAGATGCAACGCACTGTCGGCCTGTTCATCAACAGCATCGCGCTGCGGGTGCAGATCCCGGCGGACGACCAGCGCGCCAGCGTGCGTCAGTGGCTGAGCGACCTGCTCGACAGCAACATGCAACTGCGCGAGTACGAATACCTGCCGCTGGTGAACATCCAGGAGCAAAGCGAACTGCCGAAAGGCCAGCCGCTGTTCGACAGCCTGTTCGTGTTCGAAAACGCCCCGGTGGAAGTCTCGGTGCTGGACCGTGCGCAAAGCCTCAATGCGACCTCGGACTCGGGCCGTACCCACACCAACTTCCCGCTGACGGCGGTCTGCTATCCGGGCGACGACCTCGGTCTGCATCTGTCCTACGACCAGCGTTACTTCGACGAGTCGACCATCGAGCGCATGCTCGGTGAGTTCAAGCGTCTGTTGCTGGCGCTGGTCGACGGCTTCCATGGCGACATGGCCGACCTGCCGCTGCTGGGCCATGAGGAACAGGATTTCCTGCTCCACGGTTGCAATCAGAGTGAGCACGACTATCCGCTGCAGCAGAGCTACGTCGAACTGTTTGAAGCGCAGGTCGCGCAACATCCGCAACGCATTGCCGCCAGTTGCCTCGATCAGCAGTTGAGCTACGGGCAACTGAACGTCAACGCCAACCGTCTCGGTCATGCACTGGTCGCGGCCGGGGTGCAGATGGATCAACCGGTGGCGCTGCTGGGCGAACGTAATCCGGATCTGCTGGGCATGATCATCGGCAGCTTCAAGGCCGGTGCCGGTTACCTGCCGCTGGATCCGGGCCTGCCGAGCCAGCGTCTGCAACGGATCATCGAACTCAGTCGCACGCCGGTGCTGGTGTGCAGCGAAGCTTGCCGTGAACAGGCGACGACCTTGCTCGACGAATTCAGCTGTGCCAACCGACCACGTTTGCTGGTGTGGGAAGAGGTTCAGGCGGGCGCAGTGTCGTCGACGAATCCGGGCATCTTCAGCGGCCCGGACAACCTGGCCTACGTGATCTACACCTCGGGCTCCACCGGGTTGCCCAAAGGCGTGATGGTCGAGCAGCGCGGCATGCTCAACAACCAGTTGAGCAAGGTGCCGTACCTGAACCTGAGCGACGCCGATGTGATCGCCCAGACCGCTTCGCAAAGCTTTGACATTTCGGTCTGGCAGTTCCTCGCCGCACCGTTGTTCGGGGCGCGGGTGGACATCGTGCCGAACACCATCGCCCACGATCCGCAAGGTTTGCTGGTGCATGTGCAGCAGCAGGGCATCACCGTGCTCGAAAGCGTGCCATCGCTGATCCAGGGCATGCTCGCTTCGGATCGTCTGAGCCTCGACGGCCTGCGCTGGATGCTGCCGACCGGTGAAGCAATGCCACCGGAGCTGGCTCATCAGTGGTTGCTGCGTTACCCGGAGATCGGTCTGGTCAACGCGTATGGCCCGGCGGAATGCTCGGACGACGTGGCGTTCTTCCGCGTCGACCTGGCCTCGACTCGCGGCAGTTACCTGCCGATCGGTACCCCGACCGACAACAACTTGCTGTACCTGCTCGATGGCGCGCTGGATCTGGTGCCGCTGGGTGCGGTGGGTGAGTTGTGTGTGGCGGGCACCGGTGTCGGTCGTGGTTATGTCAGCGATCCACTGCGCACCGCGCCGGTGTTTGTGCCGAATCCGTTCGGTGCACCGGGCGAGCGTCTGTATCGCACCGGTGACCTGGCGCGCCGTCGCAGTGACGGTGTGCTGGAATACGTCGGTCGGGTCGACCATCAGGTGAAGATTCGCGGTTACCGGATCGAGCTGGGTGAAATCGAGGCGCGTCTGCATGAGCAACCGGAAGTTCGCGATGGCGCGGTCGGTGTGCAGGAAGGCGTCAACGGCAAGCATCTGGTCGGCTATCTGGTCGCCGCAGATTCCGCACTGAATCAGAGCGAACGCCTGGAGCGGATCAAGCAGCGCCTGCGCGCCGAACTGCCGGAATACATGGTGCCGCTGCATTGGCTGTGGCTCGACCGGTTGCCGCTCAACGCCAACGGCAAACTCGACCGAAAGGCCTTGCCGGCGCTGGAAATCGGCCAGTTGCAGAGCCGGGATTACCTGGCGCCGCGCAGCGAACTGGAACAGACCCTGGTCGACATCTGGGCCGAGGTGCTCAAAGTCGAGAAGGTCGGGGTACGCGACAACTTCTTCGAGCTCGGCGGGCATTCTTTGCTCGCCACGCAGATCGCCTCGCGGGTGCAGAAAGCCTTGCAACGGGACGTACCGCTACGGGCGATGTTCGAGTGCAGCACGGTGGAGGAACTGGCCGGTTACATCGAAGGACTGGCGGCCAGCGACATTACCGAGGAGAAGGTTGATCGCCTGAATGACCTGATGGCGGAGCTGGAGGGCCTGTAAACAACAGCCCGCGACAACGGCGACAGAAAACATGGTTTTCTCTGTAGCCGTTGTCGCAGGTAAGGCTTTGTAATCCTTTCATATCATTGACTGTCGAGGCCGGCCCGCTCAGTCTTCGGGCTTCAGTTTCTTTGCCACGGGGGTTATCGATGCCTTTTTTCACGGTTGACGGACAGGCGCTTCACTACATTGATCAAGGCACAGGCCCGGCGGTATTACTGGCCGGGAGCTACCTGTGGGACCAGGCCATGTGGGCGCCGCAGATCGCTGCACTGTCGGCGCACTACCGGGTGATTGCGCTGGACCTGTGGGGCCATGGCGAATCCGGTCATTTGCCTGAAGGCACCGCTTCGCTGGACGACATCGCGCGCCAGGCGCTGGCCTTGCTCGATCATCTGGATATCGATCAGGTTACGCTGGTCGGGCTGTCGGTCGGCGGCATGTGGGGTGTGCGTCTGGCGTTGTCGGCGCCGCAGCGGCTCAACGGACTGGTGTTGATGGACACCTACGTCGGCGTCGAGCCGGAGCCGACTCGCCAGTACTATTTCTCGCTGTTCAAACAGATCGAGGAAAGCGGCGGGATCTCCGAGCAACTGCTGGATATCGTGGTGCCGATCTTCTTCCGGCCGGGCATCGATCGAGCGTCGGCGCTGTATCAGGACTTTCGCGCGAAACTCGCGGGTTACTCCGCTGAACGTCTGCGTCAAAGCATCGTGCCGATGGGGCGTATCACCTTTGGCCGTGATGATCTGTTGCCGCGTCTGGGCGAGCTGAATGCGGCCACCACGCTGGTGGTCTGCGGCGATCAGGACAAGCCACGCCCGCCGTCGGAAGCACGGGAAATGGCTGAGCTGATTGGCTGTCCGTGTGTGCTGGTGCCGGAGGCGGGGCATATCTCCAATCTGGAGAATCCCGAATTCGTGACGGAGGTGTTGTTCAGCTTTTTGAGTGAGCGCAATCGAAATACGCTGTAATTGCGCATGGAATTTCATTTTAAGGGTCTGGCGTGAAGCAATTCTTCTGGCGCGATCTTGAAGATCTGCAAGGACAATGGGGTGGGCTTAGCGTCGAGATCAGTGGCCCCCCGCAGGGCAAACCACAACTGCATCTGCGAACGGGTAACAATGCTCGTCTGAAACTGATGTTCAACGAGAGCCCTTTGCTTTGGGGAACGATAGCGACTTCGTATTACGGTGCCTGGCTGGTACGCAATCCGATGCCGATGCACTGGGAGTCGCCACCCGTTCCTGCCATTGACTCTGCACAGGTCGAACACCATCGCCATTTGCCTGCTGGGCAGCGGATGAAGGCCTGGAGTCGATACTTCATCAACCAACTGATGGAGTATCAGGCGGACTTTCTTTATCCCGGGCAATGGGTGGCACGGCCAATGATGCCTGTGGCCGTGCCAGGACAACGTGGCGAAGGTGTGAGCAACTGGTATTTCTCGACAGAGCAAGAGATGACCAGTCATTTACCGAGATGGTCAGCTCGTGGTGACGGCATTCTCGACAATCTTCAGCCACGATCGGTGGAGTGGCTCGACTGGGATTTGGGCAATCTGATTGGTCTGCACACGGTCGATCCGTATGCCGGGCGTATGAAGTGGTGGCGCAAGAAGGCGAGAGAGGACAGCCTGCCCCCCGTCTTGCTGTGGTACGTCGGCGCCTTGTGTTCTTACGTGATTATCGACGGTCACTATCGATTGCAGGCCGCGCTGGCTGAAGACGTCAAACCGACGTTTATCGTTTTGAGTTCAACTAAAACCCATCCATTCACGCTGAATCCCGATACTCAACAACGGGTTCTCAATTCCCTGATGCTGCAAAGCGAAAGGAATCCGGGATTTGATGTACGAACTTTGAACCAGGCGTTGATCCACAACTTCGATGATCGGCCCTGCCACTCAGCAAAAACCCATGCCTGGGCCGGCATACTATCGGACGTGGAGTGGTCGCAAGAGGTGACGCAGTTTTTGCTCGAGCGCGAAGCGACAGGCGAGCTGGATGACATCCTGGGCCGGTGTCAGCCGAGTAAGTGGTGACGGCTCCAGCAGCGTTTGCCGGAGCCGCCAATCATTATTTCGGGCCGAGAATCTTCGCCAGCTTGTCCGGCGTCGGCGCGCCTTGCTGTTGTTGCAGTTCGCCCTTGTCGTCCATGTAGAAGATCGCCGGGGTGGCCTGCAATTCCAGGTCTTCCATCAACTGCATGTTCGCCGCGAGTTTGGTCTGCACGGCAACCGGAATGTCCTTCAAGGCCTTGAGGGTGCTGGCCTTGCCGGCCTTCTCGTGATCTTCCAGAGCTTTGCTCGGGTCCTTGGCGGCGAGCAGGGCGGCGGCTTTGGCCGGGCTGTCTTCGCGGATGATGCCGACCATGATGTGTCGCAGCTGCACCTTGCCGGCCTTGACCCATGGACGTGCCTGTTCCCAGAACATGTTGCAGTACGGGCAGTTCGGGTCGCTGAACAGATACACGGTGCGCGGTGCATCCTTGTTGCCGTCCTGAATCCAGTTGCTGGCTTCGAACTTGGCCCAGACTTCCTTGGCCATTGGCGCATAGACCAGTTTTTGCAGTGGCGCGCTGCTGAGGTCATTGCCGTCGGCGTCGTACAGGTTGCCCAGCAGCACGTGCTTGCCGTCCGGCGTCAGGTACAGCGCCATGCCGCGGTTCTGGTATTGCGCGGCGTAACCACGCAAGCCGTCGGGGGCGTCGAACTGGCCGACGATTTTTGCGCCCTTGGCTTCGATTTTCTTGATCGCTTCAGGCAGTTCTTCAGCAGCCTGGACCGACGGCAAGTGCAGCAGGGCTGCGCTCATGGTCAGTGTCAGCAGGTGGCGGAGGCGGGGCATGGCAGTTTCCTTGAAGAAGAGGTGGCCGGATTCGGGCTGGAAGCCGGGGTGTCGAAGTTTTCCAGGGCGCGGGCCAGGCTGGCGTTCGACAACTCGCCCAGATGGCTGCCCAGCAGGCGACCGTCCGGGCTATAGAACAGCGTAGTCGGCAGTGCCATGGAGCCCACGGCCTGGCCGAGGCGTCCGCTGCGGTCAAACAGCACGTTGCTCAGGCTCAAGCCCTGGGTTTCGAGAAATGTGGCGACGCTTTGCATGCTTTCGGCCTGGTTGACGAACAGGAACGTCAGGTCCGGGCGTTGTTGCTGGGCGTTTTCCAGCACCGGCATTTCCCGGCGGCACGGCGGACACCAGGTGGCCCACAGGTTGATCACCAGCGGCCCGCCCTGATAGTCGGTGAGTTTCACGGTTTCCCCGGCGGCGGTGCGCAGGGTGATGTCCGGCAGGCGCGTGCCTTGCTCGTAGATGTTCAGCGACAGGGTCGCCAGCACCCAGAACGCCACACCGCTGACCACGCCGAAACCCAGCGGTCGACGCAAACCCGGCCGGCGCCAGCCGCGATACAGCGCCGCCAGCAACAGCACGATCACCCCCGGCCAGGCGAGAAAACCGCCGTCGCGCAGGTCGATGATCTGCCACAGATCGTTGCGATAGTGCCCCCAATACACCGCGACAAACGCAATGCGCGCCGCCAGCATGCCGAGCAGAAACAGGCTGAACAGCGCCGACTCGGGGTTGTCGCCGCCGCGCTTGGCCACCCGCCAGCCGACGAAGGTCGCCAGCGCCAGCGCGCTGATCAGCAGCAGGTGGTTGAGTGCGATGGCAAAGGTGCCGAGGGTGAAGGTCAGCATTAACGGGCGTCTCGGGTGGTGGTCCAGCGTTGCAGGAAAGTATCGGCATCGACCTCGCCGGTGATGCGCTGGCTGCGGCGCTCTTCACCGTCGGTGCCGATCCACACGAAACTCGGTGGCCCCGGCACTTTATAACGACCGAGCAGTTCGCGGCTGGCGGCATTGTCGGCGGTGACGTCTAGTCGGAGCAAGCGCACATCACTCAAGGTCTGCATCACTCGAGCCTGGCCGAACACCTGTTTCTCCATGACTTTGCACGACGTGCACCAGTCGGCGTAGTAATCGAGCAATACCCACTGGCCCTGCGCTTTGGCGGTGTCGAGCTCGCGTTGCAGGGCGGCGGGATCCTTGATCGTCGTGAAGGCTTCGTGGCCGCTGGGCGCCGCAGATCCGGCGCGTCCGGCGCTGTACACCTGCAACGGTTGATACGGATCGTCACTGCCGCCCGCCGCACCGACCACCAGCAGACTGCCCCACAGGCCCAGCAACAGCGAGCCGGCGCCAAACAACTGCGCCACGCGACCAAAGCCGCCGGATTGTTTCCAGGCACTGTAAGCGGCGATCAACAGCAGCGCACCGCACAGGCCCAGCCACAGCGAAGGTTGCAGCACCGGACGCAGCATCAGCAGCGCGGTAGCGAGGAACAGGAAACCGAACACGCCTTTGAGCAGATTCATCCACGCGCCTGGCTTTGGCAGGAAGCGATTGCCGACCGTTACCAGCAACAGCAGCGGCACGCCGATACCGATGCCCAGGGCAAAAAGAATCAGACCGCCGTGCAGCGCGTTGCCACTTTGCGCGATGTAGAGCAGGGCACCGGCCAGCGGCGCGGTCATGCACGGGCCGACCAGTAAGCCGGACAGCGCGCCCAGTACGCCCGCGCCGACCAGACTGCCGCCGCGCTGGCTGCGCGAGGCGTGCTCCAGTCGATCCCGCAGGGCCACCGGCAATTGCAGTTCGAAGAAACCGAACATCGGCAGCGCCAGAACCACGAACACTGCTGCGAACGTCCCGAGCAGCCACGGGTTCTGCAACCACGCCTGCAGGTTCGCCCCCAGCAGCGCGGCGATGACGCCCATCGCCGCATACACCAGCGCCATGCAAACCACATAACTGCCGGCCAGCGCGAAACCGCGACGCGGCGTTGCACCACTGCCCACCACCATGCCCGCCAGAATCGGCAGCATCGGCAACGAACACGGCGCAAACGCCAGCAACAGACCGAGGCCGAAAAACACCAGCAGACTCCAGCCCAGCGAGTGCTGCTGCAGACCGCTGGCCAGTGCCTGATCCGGTGCTTCATCTGTCGTTGCTGCGGCTTTGCCGCCGAGATCGATCACTCGCGTCTGCGGGGGATAGCAAAGGCCGGCGTCGGCACAGCCCTGATAACTGACCTTTATCCGGCCCGTGGCGGCCGCCGGGGTTTTCAGCTCGAGGCCCTGTCGGTAGACCGGTTGTTCACCGAAATACTCGTCGCTATGGGACTCGCCTTCTGGCAGGGCCGGGACGTTTTGCGTCGCCAGCCCGTCGAACTTGAGGCGCTTCTGATACAGGTAGTAGCCGTCGGCGATTTGCCAGAACAGCTGGGTCTCACCGGATTCCAGACGTTCCGAGGTCAGCACGAATGCCTTGTCGACCGGCAGGAACTCCGGTTTTGACGCAAAAGGATCATTACCCGCTTGGGCCAGACTCGAAATCAACAGTGCAAACAGTAGAAAAAAATGACGCATGGAGGAGCCTTGTCCCTGTGCAATTGAGGGGCACAATGGGCGGCGGCGATTAACCGATGATTAACCGCGACGCCCAATCCGCTCCCCTGCGCACAGAGCAATTTACCTGTCAATCAAACAAACCGGGCCATGTTTCTTCATCGATCGGATGGGGGCCGCTGGCTTTTCGGGTCTTGAGGTCAAATCTCAGATATTCTTCGTCGGTCAAGAAAATGTAAAAATAAGTATCGAAGACCGGGTAATTATTCAGTGCGGTTGTAACGATCCGGTCTTTGTACTTTTCGAGAAAGCTCCATTCGGAATTGGCCATTGACAGTACTTTGACTTTTCTGGGGATTCCAGGGTTGTATTTGAAATAGCGTCCGTCGTTCAGTAGAACCCAGTAGGTGTGCTTGACGTCCGCCTTTTCATCCAGCATGACACCGACAATTTTGTGGAAGAAGTTTCCTAGTGGCCACCAATATCGGTATCTGAAAGTTTCTTTTTGAATACCACACTGGAAGTAATCTGGGAGAACTTGCAGGCCATCGGAGTTTCGCCGTCGTAGTAAAAGAACCAGACCATGTCGCCTCCGCCGGCACTGTGCCAGTCCGGGCTTGGCACGGTGAATCCGAACCTCAGGTCGTCCACGTGCTGTTCGAAATCCCCCCAGTGCCCCTTGATCAAGATGGGGTGATGTTTTTCGAGACGATTATCGCCGAGACTGAAACTAGCGAACATGTCGGTGCCTTTAAAGAAGAAAAAGATACGATCGGGGCCGTTGCGCCAATCGATAGAGACGAAGTTATCCATGGTTTTTTTCTTTTGGTTGGTTGAAGAGTTGTTTGTGGTTGAAGCGGTTCGTATGGGTGTTGGTGAACGCCAGATATGAATTCTGTGCAGGGAGTTAATGTTGAAGGTTCTATTAATCGCGTCGCAGAAATATTCTGGCGTCCTGCATGATTTCAATCGTGCGGGAGGCCCGGCCAACTTTCATCGTCGATTTGGATCGGGCCGTGTATTTTTTTGGACTCGTGCTCATATCGCAAGTACTCATTGCCGTGCAGGAAAATATAAAAGTACCGATCGAACGTTGGATAGTCATTCAAGACTGCTGTCATCATTCGATCACTGTATTGTTCCAGGTCGGCCCAGTCGCTGCCTTCGAGGGGGATGACTTCCAGTGTCATGCTGGTGTAATCGTAGGACAGGTAATTCCCGTTATTTAAAAGTACTCGGAGTTCATCGACGGATGAAGTCGTTTGTCGCCGCATGACACCAATGATGTTTTTGAAATATGGAAGTAGTGGGGCCCATTTGGAATCGGCAACGGTGGTGTTGGAGATTACGCTGTCAGTCTGTTGAAGGAACTGGCACACACACGGAGTATCATCCTGGTAGTAAAAAAGCCAGAGGTGGTCGATGCTGTTATTCCAGCTGGGTTCAGTGGTCGTAAAGCCGAAGCGCAGATCAGCGGCGGATATGATGTGGTCGCCCCAGTTTCCTCTCACCGGTAGTGGATAGCCACTGTCGGCTTTGTTGTCGCCTAAGGAGAAACGAGAGTATGAGTTGTGCTCTTTGAAGAAAAAGAAAATTCGGTCTGGGCCAGCGCACCAGTCAACGGCGACAAAGTTGTTCATTTTTGGCATGTCTCAATTCCTTTAGATTAGATGGCGGCTTAGGGTATAAGCCTGTTTTGTTGGTTGTTTTGTGTTTGTGTTTTTCGATGTTGAGAGTATCGATGAATATTCAAATTTGGAATGGTTGCAGGTGGGAATGTATGTTTCAAGTTGATGCTTTTTTGGGGGGCGGGTAAAGATGAATATATAAGTGTTAACGTTATATGGAGTGTCAGGCACTTGGCAGATGGAAAAGGCGACACGAAATACGCCTTGCCTGAACTCAATCCCTCGTCATAATTTGACCTTAATCCTTGCCTGCTTGACTCATGTTTTTATTCAGAGAGCCTCCCCATGCACGTACTGGTTTGCGAAGACGACGAGTTGATCGCCAGCGGCATCGTCGCCGGCCTGACTGCCCAGGGCCTGACGGTCGAGCACGTCAATACGGCTTCAAAGGCGCGGGCGATCCTCAAGGTTGCCGAGTTCGACGTGATGGTGCTCGATCTCGGGTTGCCGGACGAAGATGGCCTCAAACTGCTGCAGCAACTGCGTCAGCAGGGGCTGGAAATTCCGGTGCTGATCCTCACTGCGCGGGATTCTGTCACCGACCGGGTCGACGGTTTGCAGTCCGGTGCCGACGACTATCTGCTCAAGCCATTCGATCTGCGCGAATTGTTCGCCCGTCTGCAAACCCTGCTGCGCCGGGTGGCCGGGCGCAGTGTCAACCTGATTGAGCACGGTGCGCTGACCTATGATCCGAGCAGCCGCGAAACCACGTTGGCAGGCCGCTCGATTGATCTGTCCCGGCGTGAACAGTCGTTGCTGCAGGCCTTGCTGCACAACCGTGGCCGGGTGCTGTCCACCGAGCAGTTGAAGGACAGCGTCTACGGCTTCAACGATGAACTGGAAAGCAACGCGCTCAACGTGCACATCCACCACCTGCGCAGCAAACTGGGTAAGGGCATCGTCGAAACCGTGCGGGGGCTGGGTTATCGCCTGGGCCCGGCCGATGGCGGAGAACCTGACAAGTGATGAGTCTGCGCCTGCGCCTGAGCCTGACCCTCGGCGCCGCGTTCGCGCTGATCTGGGCCCTGGCGGCTGCCTGGATGCTCAGCGACCTGCGCAACCAGATGATGTTTTCCCTCGACCAGCGCCTGGTGGCGTCGGCACGCATGGTCGCCGGTTTGCTGGAGCAATTGCCGGCCATTCCGAGCAAAGGCGAAGGCACCCACTTCAGCGCCGAACAATTGAACATTCCCGGCGGCATGGCCTGTCAGGTCAGTTCGCTGCGCGGGGAAATCCTCGCCCGCAGCCACAACAACCCGGAACAGGCGCTGGAAGCCCGGAAGATGGGCTTTCACGATCAGATGATCGACGGTGCGCCATGGCGCAGCTTTACTCTGGCCCGGGGCGATGTGCGGATCACCACCGCCGACCGGGTGATCGAGCGCGAAGCCCTGAACATGTCGATCCTGCTGGCGGCCTCGGTGCCGGTCGGCGTGGCGCTGCTCGGCTGCCTGTGCCTGCTGTGGCTGGGGATCGGCCAGGGCCTGGCACCGCTCAATCGCTTGCGTGAAGCCTTGATGCGCCGCAACGCCGATTCGCTCGAGCCGTTGCAGTTGCAGTCATTCCCCAGCGAACTGAAACCGCTGCTCGAAACCCAGAACCAGTTGTTCCAGCGCATCGGCAAGACCATCGAGCGCGAACGTCGCCTGACCGGCGATGCCGCCCATGAACTGCGCAGTCCGCTGACGGCGATCAAGACCCACCTGCAAGTGGCGCGCATGACCGAAGGCAGTGCACGGGATCAGTCTCTGGCCCGGGCCGAAGAGGGCGCCGACCGCCTGCACCGGACCCTTGAGCAATTGCTGTTGCTGGCGCGGGTCGAAGGCAGTCTGTCGTTCGACGACGGCGTCCAGTGCAGTGCCGAACAGGTGGCGAAACTGGCGATTCAGGACTCGGCCAGCGACCAGCGCCAGCGCATCAGGCTGCACCTGCCTGAACGCTTGTCCGCTGCGCCCCTGCAAATGCCGGCAGTGTTGTCGATCGCAGCCTTGCGCAACCTGTTGGATAACGCTCTGCGACATACCCCGACGGACGGCGCGGTGGAACTGAGCCTGGAAACCTCCGCCTCTCATGTGCGTTTCGTGGTGCGCGATCATGGGCCGGGGATTGCGCCGGACGATCTGCAACATCTGACCCAGCGCTTCTGGCGCAACGGCCAGAGCACCGGTTGCGGACTGGGACTGGCGATTGTCCAGGCCATCGTTCAACGCTGCGCCTGCACCCTGCATTTCGACAGCCGCCCGGATGGCTTGCGGGTCGAGCTGACCATGCCGCTGCAACCGCTCTGACGTTTGCCAGGCACATCAAATGTAACCTCTCTCCATTAGTCATCTGCTGGCCGCGACGTTATTGTCGCTCCAGTCTCTGACTCAATGGATTGAGGGAAACAGCGCCATGGAAGCACCCGTCTACATCTGTCCCGCCACCCCCGCCGACGCCGGCATCATCAGCCGGATTCTCGAGCGCTCGATTCGCGTAGGTTGCGCGCTCGACCATCGCAACGATCCACAACTGGTCGACCGCTGGATCCGCCGACAATCGGCGGAACACATCAGCGCCTGGCTCGCCGATCCGCGTCTTTACCTGAACATCGCGCTGCTGCAGGACAAACCTGTCGGTGTCGGCATGGCCGCAGCCAATGGCGAGATCACGTTCTGTCATGTGCAGCCGGAGTGGTTTCGTCGCGGTGCGGGTCGCGCACTGATGGGCGATCTGGAGGGGTGGCTGCGGATTCGTGGCCAGCCTCGCGTCACGCTCGCCAGCACGCGAACCGGCGCGGCGTTCTACCGGCGCCTGGGTTATCGCGAAACGGCGTCTCCCCTCATACAACACGGCGTTGTGACTCTGCCGATGCACAAGGCGCTGGCAATCTCGGCCTGACATTCGATCAAGGGTGTAAATCCTCAACACGCTGGTGCGTTTCCAGAACAGGAAAACCTGCATGTGCGCCCCGCGACCGGAGCGCGCACTGCCTGGTGTGCAGTTTTGGTCACTATCCATAGCGTATTGAGGGGTCGAGAGATGTCAGTCGCCACCAGCCTTATCGAAGAGTCGTCGGCCCGGATCGCCTCCGCGCCGGCGGAAACGCTGTATCAGTTCAATGAGTCGCCGTTGTTGGCCCGTCAGAGCCAGCAGGAATCCAATGCCCGTAGTTACCCGCGGCGCATTCCGCTGGCGTTGAAACGCGCCAAGGGTCTGTACGTCGAGGACGTCGAGGGCCGGACCTTCATCGATTGCCTGGCGGGTGCCGGCACTCTGGCGCTGGGGCATAACCATCCGGTGGTGATCGAGGCAATCCAGCAGGTGCTGGCCGATGAGCTGCCGCTGCATACCCTGGACCTGACCACACCGGTGAAAGATCAGTTTGTTCAGGACCTGTTCGGCCTCTTGCCTCCCGCATTGGCCAAGGAAGCGAAAATCCAGTTCTGCGGCCCGACCGGCACTGACGCCGTGGAAGCCGCGCTGAAACTGGTGCGTACCGCCACCGGGCGCAGCACTGTGCTGTCGTTCTCCGGCGGTTATCACGGCATGAGTCAGGGCGCCTTGAGCCTGATGGGCAGCCTCGGTCCGAAGAAACCGTTGGGCGCATTGCTCAGCAACGGCGTGCAATTCATGCCGTTCCCGTACGACTACCGTTGCCCGTTCGGCCTCGGTGGCGCGGCGGGCGTGAAGGCCAACCTGAGTTACCTGGAAAACCTGCTCAACGACCCGGAGGCTGGCGTGCAATTGCCGGCCGCCGTCATCGTTGAAGCGGTGCAGGGCGAGGGCGGTGTGATTCCGGCGGACATCGAGTGGTTGCGCGGTCTGCGCCGCATCACCGAAAAGGTCGGCGTGGCGTTGATCATCGACGAAATCCAGAGCGGTTTCGCCCGCACCGGCAAGATGTTTGCCTTTGAACACGCCGGCATCACGCCGGATGTAGTGGTGCTGTCCAAAGCCATCGGCGGCAGCCTGCCGCTGGCCGTGGTGGTCTATCGCGACTGGCTCGACACCTGGCAACCAGGCGCCCACGCCGGGACGTTCCGTGGCAACCAGATGGCGATGGCCGCCGGTTCCGCGGTGATGCGTTACCTGGTCGAACACAAGGTCTGCGAACACGCCGCCGCCATGGGCGAACGCTTGAGTGAACACCTGCACATCCTGCAACGCGATTTCCCGCAACTGGGCGATATTCGTGGTCGTGGCCTGATGCTCGGCGTCGAGCTGGTCGATCCGAATGGCACCCCGGATGCCTTGGGCCATCCACCGGCCTTCGCACGTCTGGCGTCCCTGGTTCAGCGTGAATGCCTCAAGCGCGGGCTGATTCTGGAGCTGGGCGGGCGACATGGCGCGGTGGTGCGCTTCCTGCCGCCGCTGGTGATTACTGCCGCCGAAATCGATCGCGTCGCCGAAATCTTCGGCCGTGCGCTGAGCGCCGCGACCGCCAGCCTGTAAATTTTTCGCCGCGTCGAACGTTCTTTCTACAAACCCGGCTGCACCCGTCGTGCAGCCCACCCTTCAAGCGATGGAGACACAGCATGACGTCAGTATTCGACCGCGAGGACATCCTCTTTCAAGTCGTGGTCAACCACGAAGAGCAGTACTCGATCTGGCCGGACTACAAGGCCGTGCCGGAGGGCTGGCGCACCGTCGGCAAGAGCGGCCTGAAAAAGGAATGCCTGGCCTACATCGAAGAAGTCTGGACCGACATGCGCCCGCTGAGCCTGCGCCAGAAGATGGAAGCGCAAGCGGCTGCCCAGTAAGTCTCCAGCCAAAAAGAAACCCGCTGAACCGAGAACGGTCAGCGGGTTTTTTCATGTCTGGAAGATCGGCCTTGATGATCGTTCCCACGCTCTGCGTGGGAATGTCTCATTGGACGCTCTGCGTCCGCTTCGGGAACGATCAACGGGGGGCGACTGGCGTTACGCGCCGCTCAAGCCCTTGAGCAACACATCCACATTCCCTTCCAGCTCCCCCACCGGGTCCGCCGCATCGGTGCTCAGCACCAGCAGCTGACTGCCCGATTCGGCGATTGCCGCTTTCACCGCGTCCGACGGCTGCCGATGGTGCAGCACCACCGCTACGTCATTGTCTTTCAGTGTGGCGGTCAGTTTTTTCAGATCTTCTGGCGTCCATTCGGTATCCGGACGCGCATCCTGTCCGATCAGTTCCAGATTCAGGCTGCCGATCAGATAACCGAAGTGGTCGCTCAGGCTCATCACACTCAGGTTATCGGCACTGGCCAGACGCGCCTCGCTGTCGGCACTGAGTTTCAGCAGACGTTGTTTCAGCGCCGCCAGATTGGCCTCGATCTTCGGTTTGTCCTTCGGCGCCAGGCGCACCAGATCCGCTGCCATCACGTCAGCCATGCGCCCCATGTTGTTGCTCGCCAGCCACGGCTGGCTGTTCAGGCCGTCAACCTTGAGCCCCGGTTGTACGGCAATGCCGGGCAAGGCGCCGTCCACCGGGCGCGCCGCGTCGACTTCTACGATGCGGATATTGCTGCGGCGGGCGATCGGGTACAGCGGATCATCGGCCCACAGCGAGCGCACGCCGATCACTGCATCGGCGCCGGCGGCCAGTTTGCTCAGCGCGGGGGCGCCGCGCCCGGTGAAGTAAGCGGTCTGACGGCTGCCCGGCAGATTGGCCGGCGCAGCGCGTTCGAGGCTGATGTCGGTGCCCTTGAGCAGGACTTCGCCCAGACCATAAGTGATGGGCAACGAGGCCAGCACCCGCAACGGTTTCTCGGCCGCCAGCAGAGGGCTCGAAACTGCGCCGCTGAGGGCGATGGCCAGGGTCAGTTGTCGCAATGAAAAAGCCATTTATCCAAGGTTCCCTTTCAGACTGGGGACGACGCCCCGGGCAATCGCAGCGATGGCGAAGGCGATACCGGCGACCAGAATGATCGCGGCGCCGGACGGAATCGGCAGGTCGAACACGATCGGTGCGAGAATCCCGCACAGCGTGCTGACCGTGGCAATCAGCACCGAACACCAGAAGAAACCCTTGAGCGACTGGCTGAGCAAGCGGGCGGCCGCTGCCGGAATCACCAGCAGGGCGCCGACCAGAATCGCGCCGATGACTTTCACTGCCGCGACGGTGATCAGCGTCACCAGAATCACGAACAGGTAATCCAGGGTTTTCACCGCGACACCGCGCACCGCCGCCAGTTGCGGGTTGAAGCTGGCAAGCATGATCCGGTTGTACAACGGCAGGGCCAGCGCCATCACCAGTGAACCGACAATCGCCAGCACCAGCAGGTCGTTGCCGTTGACTGTCAGCACCGAGCCGAACAATACGTTTTCCAGAATGTGCACGTTGATCTTGCCCGCCAGGATCAGCAGCAGGCTGGCACCCAGCGCCAGAGACACCGACAGGAACACGCCGATCAATGTGTCCGGAGCCAGGCCGGTACGGTTGCGCAGGTAATTGAGCAGGATGCCGAACAGCAGGCAATAGCCGAACAGGCTGCCGTAAGGCCCGGTGTAGGGTTCGCCGAGCAGAATGCCGATGGCCACGCCGGTCAGCGCCGCGTGGCCGACCGCCTCGGAAAAAAACGCGAAGCGCTTGACCACCACCAGCGTGCCGAGACCGCCGAGCACCGGGCCGATCAACAGGCCGGCGAGCAGCGCGTTGACCACAAAACCGTAGGCCAGGGCTTCCGGCAGGTAACCGGACGACGCCCAGCCCTGCACCATCAAACGAAAGGCTTCATAACTCATCAGGCAGCGCTCCGTGGATGGGTCGAGAACAGGGTCAGCAGGCGCTCAGGGGTCAGGGCCTGTTGTGGCGTGGCGTCGAACAGCACGCGGCGGTTGAGGCCGGTGACGCGATTGGCCAGGCGCCCGACCGCTTCCAGATCGTGCTCGATCCACAGCACGGTGACGCCCGTCGCGCGCCAGTCGCCGAGCAAACGCTCGAACACCTGGATCCCGGCTTCGTCGAGGGCCGACATCGGTTCATCCAGCACCAGCAATTGCGGCGCCGGAATCAGACCCTGGGCGAGCAGCACCCGCTGGCGTTCGCCACCGGACAGCGCGCCCATCCGGCGCTTGCGCTTGTCCTGCATGCCGACCCGCTCCAGTGCATTACCGATGGCGCCGGCGTAGCGTTTGCTCAATCCGAGAAACGCCGGGCGACGCTGGCACATGGCGGCCATGAAATCATCGACGGTCATCGGCAGGCCGCGATCAAACTCCAGCGCCTGCGGCACGTAGCCGATGGTGCCGGGCTCGCCGGGCCATTGCAGGCTGAGCCGGCCCTGATGGGGCATTTGCCCGAGCAGAGTCTTGATCAGCGAACTCTTGCCGCCGCCGTTGGGGCCGACCAGCGCATGCACGCTGCCGGGCTGAACTTGAAAGGTGACCTTGTCGAGGATGGTCGTGCGGCCGAGGGTCAGGCTGACGTCGGCGAATTCCAGAGTCGGGCCTGATACTCGTGGGAGCGAGCTTGCTCGCGAATGCGGTTTCTCATCCAACGGCGACGTTGACTGAATGGACGCTTTCGCGAGCAAGCTCGCTCCCACAGGGAGTTCGATTTCTTTTGAAGTCATGCGCCGGACTCCCGAATCGCCCGAACCACGGTGTCGAGGTTGCCGGTCATTTCCTTTTCGTACTTGTTGGCGGTGTATTCGCCGTAGGAAATGTGCGACAGCGGGTACAGCTTCACACCGGACTCGCGCTGGATGGTTTCGACGTAGGTAGACGGGAAGTCCATCTCGGAGAAGATCACTTTCACGTCCAGCTCGCGCAGTTGGTCAATGGTTTTCTTCAACTGGCTCGGGCTCGGCTCAATGCCATGGGCCGGCTCGACCACGGCGGTGACTTCCAGACCGAACTCGCGCAGCAGGTAGTCATAAGCGGCGTGCACCGTGGCCACTCGCAATTCGGCGTTCGGTGCCTGGGTCAGCTTGGCCAGAGCGTCGGCGCGCATCTGCCGCAAGCGCTTGCCGTAGGCGCGGGCGTTCTGGGTGTAGGTCCTGGCGTTGTCCGGGTCGAGCTTGCCCAGTTCACGGGCGATGTTGTTGACCTGGGCAATCGAGGCACTGATCGACAGAAACGTGTGCGGGTTCACCACTTTGCCGGCACCGCGCGCGGCAACCCCGGTGGCGGCCAGCAATGGCACGTTTTCGTTGGCCTCGATGGTCTTGATGTTCGGCGTTTCGCTGGCGGCGATCATGCGGTCGGCGAAGTCGTCATGCCCGACTCCGTTGAGCACGATCACATCCAGCCCGCTGATGCGCTTGATGTCTTCAGCACGCGGCTCGTAGGCGTGCGGGTTGAAGCCGGCGGGAATCAGCGGCACGACCTCGGCCTTGTCGCCGACGATGTTCGCCACATAGCTGTAATACGGATGCAGGGTGATGCCGATGCGCAGGCGCTTGGCCTGATCGGCGCTGGCCAGCGGGCTCAGCAGGCAGGCGCACAGACCGATCAGCAGGAGGCGCAGGAAGGGGCGGCGTTGAGATGAACTAGGCATGGGCAAGCGGTCTTCTCTCGAATGAAGGCGAGGGTTCAATGACGATGTTCGCGGGTCACGCCGGCATCGAATTGCGCGACGATCTGTTTCCAGCCGGCAGCGGACAGCGCTGCGTCGGACAGATCTGTCGGCGCTTGCAGGTCGGTGGCGCGGTTGAGCCAGATATCCGGTGCGGCGTCGTTCAGGCGCATCAGAAACGACCCGGCCACGGCCGGAGCCTGGCTGTGGCCGAAGTAGGCGCGGTCGGCCAGCAACTGCCAGGCATGACCGCCACGACTGACCGAGCTGGCATCCTGGGCGAATGGCGCGAACCCTTCATCTGCAAGGTCCTGCGGGGTCGGCAGCGCTTGCTGTTCTTCACGCAGCAGGCGTATCTCGTCGAGGGTCACCCGCAAGTCGGCATAGATGCCTTGCTCGCTGGCGCCGAGGTCGCGGCGGGCATCCAGCTGATGGCTGGAAACCGGCTCGGGCTCGTGGGAAACGCCGCGCCATGCCACTACAGATCCGGCGACCGCCAGGATCAGCAGGCACGTCAGCAGCACGTTGAGGGTTTCGTGCCCGGCACCGGCCGGGCGTACAACCTGGGTGGTCGGTGTGGTCATGGGGCTTCGATATCCGCTTGGTCGATTTCGACCACATGGCCGGGGCCGGCGTCGAACAGCACGTAGAACTCGGCGCCGGGTTTCTTGAAGGTCAGGGTCGAATCGGCGCCGAGCTTGCCAGGCACCAGGATGGTTTCGTCGTAGCCGATCACATCCAGGGTCACCCCCGGCGCGCCGCTGCCGTCGGAGAAACCGCCGGTGCATTTGATCTGCTCGGCGTCGATGGCCTTGCACTCGCACATCGGGTTGTGGGCCAGGGCACTGGCGCTGAAACCGGCGCACAGCGCCAGCAGTGCAGTGCGGATGCTCAGTCGGAAAGGACGGCTCATGGTTTGGCTCCTTGTTTGTTCAGCCAGGCGAGGGTGGCAGGCGAGGCCTGGCTTAGCGGGATCGAGGCTTGATGCATGCTGCCGTCCCAGCCTTCCATGGTGATCCACAGTTCGGCGTCGGCAGCGGTCTTTTCCGGCACCGGCAGCTGGGTGCCCATGCGGTAAGGTGTGCCGAAGAAAATCACCCCGGCCGCGCGCAGGCTGCGAGGTTTGCCGATGCGCAGGTACGTCGCCTTGACGTGGTCGACACAGGCATCGCAGAGGGCCGCGTTGAAATCTTTCATGTAGCCGGCCGGCCCGCTCAGGGTCGGTGCCTCATTGCGCAGTTCGGCCAGTCGCAGGCTCCAGGGACCGACCTGGATTTCGCCGATCTCCCTTTCACCCAATCCGCTGTCTCCGCGAAACAGCGAGGCGTCGGCGAAATATTTGGGCATGAAGCCCAAAGGGATCAACAGCAACAGCACGTTGATGTGGAAGCGCCATTTGTGCCAGATCACGCTCAGCCGTGAAGGCTGAGCCACGGGAGTGGACTTGCTCACAGGTTGGCCTCCGACGTTTCACGGCGCAGGGCGGGTTGTGTATGTACGCGCTGTTTCTTGTGCTCGCGCTTGAGGGCGTTGGCGGTGGCCAGCGCGGTGCGCTTGGTCCAGATCAACAAACCGCTGAGGACCATCATGCTCAGCAGCAGGCCGAAGAAGAACCAGATCAGCTTGACCCACAGACCGCCGAAGTCACCGGTGTGCAGCGGGCGCATGGATTCGGTGACGAACTCCAGCGACGTGCGATCGGACAACAGCCGCGAAGCCGCCACGTCACCGCTGTACGGGTTGAGCGTGGCGGTCTGGTACATCAGCGGATACCAGCCGCGCCCGCCGATATCCAGATGCGCGTAGGCATTGCCCGGCAGGCTGATGAAGCTGGCTTCGAAGCCGGGGATTTTTGTCTGGGCGATTTCGATGGCGCGGTCCAGGCTGATGCGCGGCGGGGGCAAACCATCGCTGGACTGCGGCACGGCTTCGCGAGACATGGCCGGAATGATCGGCTCGCTGGAGATGGAAATCTGGTTGTCAAACAGCAGCGCCTGGATCAGGAACCAGGTGCCGGTGATCGAAATCACCGCGATGAACCAGATCGACCAGATGCCGCTGAGGCGATGGAAGTCGCCCCAGAAAATCCGCGCACCGTGGCGAATGCGTAAGGTCGGGCGGAAGAAACCTTTCCAGAAACGCTTGTACACCACCAGTCCGGTCACCAGCGACGCCAGCATCGGCAGGCCGAGGAACGACACCAGATACCAGCCCCAGCTGAAACCGTTGGTGAACGGCACCAGCCACCAGCCATGCAGTGCGCGGGTGAACGCCTTGAAGTTGAAGCTCGGCGCCGTGCCCTGAATTACGCCGGTGTACGGATTGACGTAGACCGTCAAGGAACGCCCGTCGGGGTAGCTGACGTCGACGTCGAGGGCAAAGTGCGATTCGTCCGGGCGGTTGATGCTTTGCACCACCGTCTGCGGTTCGGCTTTTTTGATTTCGGCGAGGATCTGGTCGTAACTCAGGCGCGGTGCATCATCCGACGGTGCACTGGCGCGCATTTGCGGGTTGGCCAGCCAGACGATCTCCTGGCTGACCACCGCCAGCGTGCCGGTGACGCAGACGATCAGAACGAAAAACCAGATCGGCAATGCCAGCCAGCTGTGTACCAGGAACCACAGTTTCGAGCGGGATTTCTTCGACATGATGACGGGTCTTGATTCAGTAAGAGGACTTGACGCTACGGGCTTCGCAGCGCGGCAGTCCCTGAAGGGCCGGTCGTGGCTTTTGCCTACGCGACCGGCCCGCATTTCTATAAGACGGATGACCGAAGCAAATCCCGATAAGCGATATGAAAGTAAATGTTTCGCGATTGCAGGTGGCGGCTGCGCGGGGCGGATTTGCGAGGAGAGGGCGAAGCAGTCCGGCAGCGCATGCCGCCGGGTTGGAGGAGGGAAATCAGCAGAGAAAATCGAGCGCTTCGACGAGCAACAGTTCAGGGACTTCTTCGGCGAGGTAATGCCCGGCAGGCAGGGCCTTGCCCCGTACGTTGGTGGCCACCTGTTCCCATTCCCTGAGCGGATCGAAGCATCGACCGACGGTGCCCTCGGCGCCCCACAGCACCAGCAATGGCAGGTTCAAGTGACGACCGGCCGCGAGGTCGGCGCGATCATGTTCCAGGTCGATGCCGGCACTGGCCCGATAATCTTCACAAATTCCGCGAGCGCTGCCGGGACGTTCCAGGCAACGCCGATATTCGCTGAACGCCTCATCGGTAAAGGGTGCCAGCCCGGCGCTGCGGCTGCCCATGACACTGCGCAGGTAACCTTCGGGATCGGCTTCGATCAGGGTTTCCGGCAGCGGCGCCGGACGGATCAGGAAGAACCAGTGCCAGTAAGCCCGGGCAAAGGCTTCATTGGTCTGGGCGTACATCGCCAGCGTGGGGGCGATGTCGAGCAGGACCATGCGCTGCACAACCTCGGGATGATCGAGAGCCAGGCGATGGGCGACCCGGGCGCCACGGTCGTGGGCAAGGATCGAGAAATGCTCGAAACCCAACGCTTTCATCAATTGCACGCCGTCGCGGGCCATCTCGCGCTTGGAGTAATTAAGGTGAGCCTCATCGGCCGGCGGGCGACTGCTGTCGCCATAACCGCGCAGGTCAGCAGCGACCACGGTGAAATGTTCGGCCAGTTGCTCGGCGATCTTGTGCCAGATGACGTGGGTCTGCGGGTGCCCGTGCAACAGCAGCAGACCCTGGCCGCTGCCTTTGATGCGGTAGCTGATGTCCACGCCGTTGACGAGGCGCTGGTCTTTGACGAATCCGGCAAACATCTGGAGTGATCCTTTATTCAGGCGAGTGGCCTGCATCCTGAAATCGCCGGGCGTTCATGACAAGCCGTGAAGCGTGGTTCGACGGTTCATGAATCGTGTTTGCCGATCCCCGCGCGCTGCGCGGGAATGGACACTCGGCGTTGCTAACCCTGCTGGAACATCTCCTTCGCCCGCTGCTCGATCTGCGCCTGGGTCAGGTCCTCCTTGCGCGTGGCCAGGAACCACAGATGCCCGTACGGATCTTTCAATGTCCCGCTGCGGTCGCCGTAGAACTGATCCTTGACCTCGGACACCGAGGTCGCGCCGGCATCCAGCGCGCGCTGGAAGGATTTGTCGACATCGGTCACGTACAGATGCAAACCGACCGACACCGCTGTGTCCGGATTGCTCAGCGGTCCTTGATCGCATGGCGAACCGAGCATGATCGCGCTGTCGCCGATGCGCAGTTCGGCGTGGCCGATGCCGCCGTCGGGCATGCTCAGGCGCATCACTTCGGTGGCACCGAACGCTTTTTTATAGAAGTCGATGGCTTCGGCAGCTTTGTGAATGCCGAGGTACGGGGTAATGCTGTGGTATCCCTCGGGAATGGGTTTGACGCTCATGGCGGTGCTCCCTGTTATTTGTTGCCTGGTTTTTATTAGAGGTTGAAGGTATGCCTTCGCCGGGGTTGCCGGTCGCTCAACTATAGATCCGTGCCGCCGCCGTGACCGGGCAGCCGACGAGCAGCCCCGCAACGCCGGAACGGAGCCCAAATGCCGACCACAAAAATCGCCGCTGGCGCTGGCGTTCCTGTTCGCTGACTACGCGCGGGAAGCCGAAACCCGTGGCGTGGGAACCTTCACTTTGGAACGTCGAGAAAATGCGCTCCGGGCCCCTGTTCGCCCAGCACATCGCCCTGATTGCGCAGCGGGCAGGCCTCCATCGACAGGCATCCGCAACCGATGCAACCGGTCAGCCGATCACGCAGCAGCACCAACTGATTGATCCGCTCGTCCAACTCCCGCCGCCACTGCTCCGACAACACTTTCCAGTCCGCCGCCGTCGGCGCGCGGTTATCCGGCAACTGTTTCAGCGCCTCGCCGATTTCCGCCAGTGGAATGCCCAGCCGTTGCGCCACCTTGATCAACGCCACCCGCCGCAGCACCTCCCGAGGATAGCGGCGCTGGTTGCCGGCATTGCGCTGGCTCTTGATCAAACCCTTGGATTCATAAAAGTGCAGGGCGGTAACCGCCACGCCGCTGCGGGCCGCGACTTCGCCGACGGTCAATTGCTTGTGCAGATTTTCCGCAGTGATCATTTGAAAATTGCCCCTTGACCTCTAGTTAACTCGAGGTTTTACCCTGCACGCCTTCGAATCGCAAGATTCGTCTGACAGAGTGGGGATGTCATGCAAGCACCAGCGAAAAACCGCAGCTTTACCCAATTGATCGAATTTGAAATCGAACCCGGCCAGCAACCGGCGCTGGTCTCGGCGCTGGCGGTGCAGACCGAACGCCTGGCCCAGCGTTACCCCGGCTTCGTCAGTGCCAGCGTCCAGGCCAGCGACGATGGCCGGCGAGTGTTGAGCTTTCTGCAATGGCAGTCCCGCGAGGCGGGAGAGGCCGCGTTCCAGAGTTTCGAGACCGGCGAGCAGGACTTCTGGCAACTGATCCGTACTCATCAGGCGCGCACCGTGACCTTCGGCTCATTCCAGGTACTGAGCAGCATCGCCCGCAGTCACGACGATGGCTTGCACTGCCAACTGGTCGGCTAGATCGGCAGCTGGATAAGGCGCTCGCCTTGCGGGTTGGCCGCAGGGCGCTATTTGTTCACCGCCAACTCGCCGATCTTGATCAGCCGCGTGCAGGTCACGTTGCGGCTCCGCCTTGCAACACGCGGCGCCAGATCTTGAGGAATTCGTCGGTGACTTCGTAGCGCGCTGTGGCCGAGGAAACTGCCGTCACGAAAATATGAAATCAACCCTGTCCAAATTCCGATAGCCACTATTGAGAGCGTTGATTTCTGCCAAAGCGTGCCCGGGCGTAGCCTTTCTCCATCGACACACACCGCTCGCCAGGACACTCCCATGAATCGTTTACTGACTGTTTCGCTGATGCTCGCTGTCTCTGTTCTCGCCGGTTGCGCGAGCCACGTTTCCCCGGAATTGCGGCCTTACACTGCGGAAGAAACCCGGGAACTGGCCCTCGAAACCTTGAACCGTCGCGGTTTGTCCTTCGAGGAATACCACGCGAAAAAAGCCGAATTGCTCGGCCAGCCGCAGAAGACATTCGGTTTCGACAACAAGGGTGAAATGAGCGCCGAGCGGGCCGTACAGCTGCACGGTCGTCCTAGCTGATTCGCAACTGTACTGCTCGAAGTTTTACCCAACTGTCCGTGGGTTTGCGCGGCGCCGTGGGATAGGGTCAACACCTGAATGATCCCTGACGGACTGCCTGCCATGACCCTCTCGCTCGACCTGCTGCTGGGCTTCGCCCTGTTTGCCCTTGTCACCTCGATCACACCGGGGCCGAACAACACCATGTTGCTGGCATCGGGCGTGAACTTCGGTTTTAACCGCACCATCCCCCATATGCTCGGCATTACCTGCGGCTTCTTCGTGCTGGTGGTAGCAGTGGGTTTTGGTTTGGGCGCGGTGTTCCAGACTTATCCTCTTCTTTATACGGCTCTGCGTTACGTTGGCGCGGCGTACTTGTTGTATCTGGCGTGGAAAATCGCCCATTCGGGCCCGGTCGGCGACAGCGAGCAGGGCGAAGCAAAACCGATCAGCTATCTCGGCGCGGCGGCTTTTCAGTGGGTCAATCCCAAAGCCTGGATCATGGCCATCGGCGCCATCAGCACGTACACGCCGATGCAGGGTTACTTCACCAATGTGATCGTGATTGCCGCGGTGTTTGCCATCATCAACCTGCCGAGCGTCGGTGTCTGGGCGGCGTGCGGAACGTTGCTGCGTAACGTGCTCAAGGATCGTCGCTGGCTGCGGGTGTTCAACTGGGGCATGGCGGCGTTGCTGGTGATTTCGCTGTATCCGTTACTCCTTGAAAGCTTTGGCTGACGCAGTGCTACAACCGCCGCCCCGATGCCTGTTAAAGTCGCGCTCAGGAGCGTTCCTACGCACTTTTAAATGAAGTTGTTCTTCTTTAACGGCATCCGATCAGGTATTGATGGCGCTCTCGAACCCGGACGCAGCTCACAAGGCTGCGCCGTGCCGTTTGTAGACACGAGCTTCCTGATCCCGGAACACGCTCTGCGAGTCTTTTTATGAACACACGTCCGCTGTATTTCGATTACGCCGCCACCACCCCGGTGGACGAGCGGGTCATCCAGGTGATGACCGAGTGTCTGGGCTTCAACGGTAACTTCGGCAACCCGGCCTCCAGTTCCCACGCCTTCGGCCAACAAGCCCGACAAACGGTCGAGAACGCTCGGCGACAAGTCGCCGAACTGGTTGGCGCTCAGGCACAGCAGATTGTCTGGACCTCCGGCGCTACCGAATCCAACAACCTTGCCCTTAAAGGCGTGGCCCAGGCCCGTGGTGTGTCCGGCGGGCACATCATCACCAGTCAGATCGAACACAAAGCCATTCTCGATACCGCCCGGCAATTGCAGGACGCCGGTGTCGCCGTGACCTATCTGGTGCCGGACGCCGAAGGCCTGATCACCCCGCAAGCAGTCAGCGAAGCGACGCGCGATGACACCTTTCTGGTATCGCTGATGCTGGTCAACAACGAGCTCGGCACCGTCAACGACATCCCGGCCATCGGCGAAGTGGTGCGTGGGCGCGGGGCCTTGTTCCACGTCGATGCGGCTCAGGGCGCGGGCAAGGTCGCGATCGATCTGGCGCAATGGCCGGTGGACCTGATGTCGTTTTCGGCGCACAAGCTCTACGGCCCCAAAGGCATCGGCGCGCTGTACGTCGGCCCGCGTGCGCAACAGCGCTTGCAGGCGCAGATTCACGGTGGTGGCCACGAGGGCGGCTTGCGTTCCGGTACGTTGGCGACTCACCAGATTGCTGCCATGGGCTCGGCGTTTGCCTTGGCTGCCGAAGCTTTTGATGACGAGAAGAAAACCATCGTCGCGCTGCGCGAACGTCTGCTTGAACAACTGTTGAGCCTGCCCGGCGTGCGCCTCAACGGCAGCAGTACTCAACGTATCCCGCACACCTTGAGCCTGACCTTCAGCGAAGGCGAGTTCAACCCGGCGGCGCTGAGTCATTCAATTGCGTTTTCCGCGACTTCGGCCTGCAATTCCGCGAGCAACGCGCCGTCCCACGTCTTGCTGGCACTGGGGCACGATGCGCATCTGGCGGCGCGCACGATTCGCCTGAGCCTCGGCCGTTTCACCACTGCCGAAGACGTCGACAAGGCTGTAGAACTGATCAGGACCGCCTGCGCCAGTGCTCCGGCATTCTGGGCGACAAGGCTTTAACTCGCCGTCTTGGAACGGCACCGAACAATAACGATGAAGTGATTGGCAGGAGACATGATGAGTACCCAGACTTTGACCGATGGAACGGTTCCCCAGCGCCTCGCGCACACCCGTGAACTGATGCGCCGCGAAGGTATCCACGCGTTGCTGGTGCCGTCCGCCGACCCGCACCTGTCGGAATACCTGCCGGGTTACTGGCAGGGTCGGCAATGGTTGTCGGGTTTCCATGGCTCGGTGGGTACATTGATTGTCACCCCCGATTTCGCCGGGGTCTGGGCCGACAGTCGCTACTGGGAACAGGCGACCAAGGAACTCAAGGGCAGCGGCATCGAACTGGTGAAACTGCAACCGGGTCAGCCGAGCCCGCTGGACTGGCTCGCCGAACAGACGCCGGAAGGTGGCGTGGTCGCGGTTGACGGTGCGGTGATGGCGGTTGCGTCGGCGCGTACGCTGGGCAGCAAGCTCGAGGCGCGGGGCGCCAGTCTGCGTACCGACATCGACCTGTTGAAAGAAGTCTGGAGTGATCGCCCGGCGCTGCCGAATGCGCCGATCTACCAGCACCTGCCTCCGCAGGCGACAGTCAGCCGTGGCGAGAAACTCGCCAAACTGCGCGAAACCCTGCAGGAGCGCGGCGCCGATTGGCATTTCATCGCCACCCTCGACGACATCGCCTGGCTGTTCAACCTGCGCGGCGGCGATGTGTCGTTCAACCCGGTATTCGTTTCTTTCGCGCTGATCAGCCAGCAGCAGGCCACGCTGTTTGTCGCACTGAGTAAGGTCGATGCAGAGTTGCGTGCCGTGCTGGAAAAAGACGGCGTGACCGTGCGTGACTACAGCGAAATCGCTGATGCCCTGCGTGCGATTCCGAGTGGCGCGAGCCTGCTGGTGGATCCGGCGCGGGTGACCAGCGGTCTGCTGGACAACCTCGACAGTGGCGTGAAACTGGTCGAAGGCCTGAACCCGACCACGCTGGCCAAATCGCAGAAGAGCCTGGCAGACGCCGCCCATATTCGTCAGGCGATGGAGCAGGATGGCGCGGCGCTGTGCGAGTTTTTCACCTGGCTGGAATCGGCCTGGGGGCGCGAGCGCATAACCGAGCTGACCATCGATGAAAAACTCACGGCAGCCCGTGAGCGTCGTCCGGATTATGTGTCGCTGAGTTTCAACACAATTGCCGCATTCAACGCCAATGGTGCGATGCCGCATTACCACGCCACCCCGGAAGAGCACGCGGTGATCGAGGGTGACGGCTTGTTGCTGATTGACTCCGGTGGCCAATATCTGGGCGGTACTACCGACATCACGCGGATGGTGGCGGTCGGTACGCCAACCGAAGAGCAGAAACGCGACTGCACCCGCGTCCTGAAAGGCGTGATCGCGTTGTCCCGCGCCCATTTCCCTAAAGGCATTCTGTCGCCGCTGCTGGATGCGATTGCCCGCGCGCCGATCTGGGCCGAGAACGTGGATTATGGCCACGGCACCGGCCACGGCGTGGGTTACTTCCTCAACGTTCACGAAGGTCCGCAGGTGATTGCCTACCAGGCGGCGCCAGCACCACAGACTGCCATGCAACCGGGGATGATCACCTCCATTGAACCGGGCACGTATCGTCCGGGCCGCTGGGGTGTGCGGATCGAGAACCTGGCGATGAACGTTGAAGCGGGAAGCAGCGAATTCGGCGAGTTCCTCAAGTTTGAAACCCTGACCCTGTGCCCGATCGATACCCGTTGCCTGGAACCGTCGTTGCTGACGCAGGAAGAAAAACAGTGGTTCAACGCCTATCACGCCGAAGTGCGCGAGCGTCTGAGCCCGCTGCTTGATGGCGCGGCACTGGAGTGGTTGAGCACGCGTACTGCCGCTATCTGATCGGTTGAAGCTCGGGCGCTGCAGCCAGCGCCCGGGTCATGAAGTCGACAAACGCGTTGACCCTGGCGGACTGGCGACGGTTCACCGGGGACACGGCGTGTATCGGCAATGATCGGGTCTGGTAGTCCTGCAACAGGGCGATCACCCGACCGGCCTTCAAATCCTCGCTGAACAGCCAGACCGGTGACAGCGAAATCCCCAGTCCTCCCAAGACCATTTCGCGGATCGCTTCGGAGTTGTTGCTCTGGGCATTGCCCTGGATACGTACGTCGTGATATTGGCCATCCTTCTCGTAGGTCCACAGGTTCTGAGTGCTGAGCAGGTTGAATTGCAGGCAGTTGTGCTGCGCGAGATCCTGAGGTGATTGTGGGTGACCTTGGCGTCGCAGGTAATCGGGCGTCGCCACTGTGAGCCGGTGGGTGGTGCCGATGCGTCGGGCGATCATGCCGCTGTCGTTCAAATCGCCGATGCGCAGGCTGACGTCCAGGCCTTCACTGACCAGATCCAGATTCTGATCGCTGAGTTGCAGGTCGACCTGCACCTGAGGGTAGAGTTGCAGAAAATCCGCCAGTCGCGAGGCAATCTGCAAACGGCCGAAACTGACGGATGAGCCGATTCGTAGAGGACCGGCCACGGTTTCCCTGCCGGACTGGAAACGCTGCTCGGCGGCATCCACGGCTGCGAGGATATTTCGACATTCGTTGTAGTACCGCTGACCTTCATCGGTCAGTGACAACTTGCGCGTACTGCGGGCAATCAGCTTGCCGCCCAATTGATTTTCAAGGGCGCGCAGGACTTTGCTGATAGTCGGCTGGGTGGTGTGCAGTTCCCGGGCAACAGCGGAGAAACTGCCGCGTTCGACTACCCGGACGAAGATGGCCATTGCGTTTAGCTTGTCCATGAAGCGCCTCATTCATGCCAATTCGGCATGCTCACTATAGTCATTTGGCTTCTTATCGGCATGGGTCTGTTGCGGGAACATGGTTTCACTTTCTCCGACAGGAATGACCGAAATGACTGACTCACTGAACATGAAAGCCCTGATGGTGGACCAGGCCAATGGGCCGTTACGCTTGGTTTCCCTGGAACGGCCTGTGGCTGGGGCTGGACAGGTACTGGTGCGGATCAAGGCCAGCGGTGTGAATCCGCTCGATCTGAAAATTCGTGCGGGGCAGGCCGCCCATGCCCGGCAACCGTTGCCGGCAGTGTTGGGACTGGATCTGGCTGGTGTGATCGAAGCAGTGGGTGAGGGCGTGCAGGGATGGGCGCCGGGCGATGAGGTGTATGCGTTAGCCACGGGCATTGGCGGCGCGCAAGGATCGTTGGCCGAGTTTGCAGTGGTGGACGCACGACTGGTGTCGCGTAAGCCTTTGAACCTCAGCTCACGTGAGGCCGCAAGCTTGCCATTGATACTGATCACCGCTTGGGAAGGTCTGGTGGATCGGGCTCGGGTGGGGGCGGGGCACAACGTGTTGATTCACGGTGGTGCGGGCGGTGTCGGGCATGTGGCCATTCAACTGGCTCGTGCATTCGGTGCCGAAGTCTATGCCACGGGTTCTGCGGGACAACGCTCGATCATCGAGGGCTACGGTGCGACGTTCATTGATCATCGAGAGAACTCGGTGGAGGACTACGTCGCCAGGTTCACGGCGGGGGAAGGGTTCGATATTGTCTATGACACGGTCGGCGGCGAGACGCTGGACGCATCCTTCAAAGCAGCACGGATCTATAGCGGGCATGTGCTGAGCTGTCTCGGTTGGGGGCAGCACAGTCTGGCGCCGTTGTCGTTTCGTGGGGCGACGTATTCGGGAGTGTTCACCTTGCTGCCGTTACTGACCGGCCGAGGCTGTGAGCATCATGGCGAGATCCTGCGACAGGCTGCTGCCTTGATTGAGTCCGGCCAATTGCGCCCGTTGCTCGATCCGCGTCGGTTTATGCTGGAAACTGCCGGGGAAGCCCATGAGCTGCTGGCAACGAAGGCAGCTCAGGGGCGTCTGGTGGTGGAGATTTAGCGAAGGGCTTGCGCCACGAAGTCGAGCCGGTCCTGACCGAAGAACAACTGGTTGTCGATGAACATGCTCGGCGCACCGAAGACGCCACGCTTCACGGCGGTTTCGGTATTGTCCTTGAGTGCAGCCTTGACTGCTTCATCATTGGTCAATGCCAGTACCTCTTCAGGATGGAAGCCATGTTCGGTCAGCACGGCGGCAACGGTTGCCGGTTCATCGAGAGGACGGCCTTCAACCCACAGCGCTTTAAACAGGCAATCGATGAATGCCTGGAAGCGATCGGGATGACGCAGTTGAATACCGGTGACCGCGCGCATCAACATCAGGGTATTGATCGGGAAATGCGGGTTGAATTTCAGGGGCACGCCGTAGCGTTTGGCGTAGCGGTCCAGGTCCTGAAACATGTAACGACCCTTGGCCGGGATCATTGCCGGCGATGCGTTGCCGGTGGCCTTGAAGACGCCGCCCAGCAACATCGGAATGTAGATCAGTTGAGCGCCGGTTTCGGCGCAGATCCTTGGTAGCTGGGTATAGGCCAGGTAGGTGGCGGGGCTGCCGAGATCGAAATAAAACTCCACGGTTTTGCTCATGTTCGCTGCACTCTGTTTTTGTTATCGGGGAGGGGAATTACCAGCGCTCATTCCATGGACGCAGATCCAGTTCGAACGTCCAGGCGTCCCGGGGTTGGCTATGCAGATACCAATAGTTCTCGGCGATATGGTCGGGATTGAGAATACCGTCCTGATCCTTGGTGGCGTATTTGTCGGGGAAGTTGTCGCGGATGAAGTCGGTATCGATGGCGCCGTCGACCACGACATGGGCGACGTGGATGTTCATCGGGCCAAGCTCCCTGGCCATGCTCTGTGCCAGAGCCCGAATACCGTGCTTGGCCCCGGCGAATGCGGCAAAGCCTGAGGCACCGCGCAATCCTGCAGTCGCGCCGGTGAACAGGATGGTGCCACGGTTACGGGGCACCATCCGTTTGGCGACTTCGCGGGCATTGAGGAATCCGGAAAAACAGGCCATTTCCCAGATCTTGAAATACTTGCGGGCGGTTTCTTCGAGGATGCTGCAAGGAACGTTGGCACCAATGTTGAAAACGAATGCTTCAATCGGGCCCAGGCGGGTTTCGATATCTTCGATCAGCGCTATCACGTCTTCTTCCTTACGTGCATCGCAGGCAATCCCGTGGGCTTCCCCGCCGTCCGCCTGAATGGCTTCCACCAACGGCTGCAATTTGTCGGCGCTGCGGCGCGTGACGCAAGCGATGAAACCTTCCTTGGCGAAGCGCTTGGCGATGGCGCCACCTGTAGCATCACCTGCACCGACAACCAATACGACCTTCTTGTTATTCATGGGTGGATCCCTTTAGTAAACGATCGTTAAGTGAACGAACGTTATGCTAGGATCCGCTGAGCGTCAAGGCACTCAATTGTGGGGACAAATACATGCGGTACTCCGCCGGTCACAAGCTGGAAACGAAAGAGAAACTCCTGCAAAGCAGTTCGCTTTCTGCGAAAAGAAACGGGTTCTCATCAATGGGTGTCGATGGACTGATGAAGGCGATCGGCCTGAGTGGAGCGGCGTTCTACAGCCACTTCTCGTCCAAGGACGCGTTGTTTGCGGCTATAGTCGAGCGCGAGTTGTGCCAGAGTCTGGAACGCTTGGGCGGGCAGGGTCCGCAAGATCGGGAACGGCTGGAGCGATGCCTGAAACTGTATCTGAACATGGCTCATGTCGAGCAACCTGAGCTGGGCTGCGCATTGCCTGCACTGGGCGCCGAGATTGCGCGATCGGATGTTGTTGTGCGAGAACAGGCCGAACTGTGGATTTGTAAGCTTCAGGAAAGTTGGGCGCAGATTCTGGAAAGCGACAGCCTGGCCTGGGCGATTCTGTCGCAATGTGTCGGGGCGCTGGTGGTGGCGCGTATGCTGGCGTCGCCAAAAATTCAGCAGCGGGTGCTGAGTTCCTGTCATGAAGAGATCGGGAACCAGCTCGCCGCTACGCGAGCGCAATAGTGGCGGCCTATTTGCAGATGACGATCATGCTGCGGCTGGTGTAACCGGCAGGGTTGAGGCCGAAGGGGTAATCACCCGGCTCCTCCACGGCATCACCTGATTTTGCGATGACCTTATAGCCTTTCGGTGCACAAGAGTTTGCGGCGCTGGTGTAGCACTTGTCCCAAGAGGAGGATAGCCCCGAACAGTTGATGTGCAGCCCCTTCTTGCCATGCTTGACCTGGGTTTTCGACGTCGCCGCACAGCCTGCAATGGCGAGTATGGCGATCAGTATCAAAATTCGTTTCATTACCGTCCTTATGGCGGCCTCGAGTCTGGCGCTCGGGTCTGCCTGTATGCGCTCTCGCTTGAAGCGTTCTGATGTCCCTATCCGAAAAAATCCATGTCTGGCATTGGGTTGCGAGGCTAAACATGGCCTAAATGAGCGCCAAATGCCAGATCTTCGTTCAATCCCGTTTCAATCTGCCGCGATCGCGGGTTTGGCAGTGCTGCCCATAGTCATGGTCGCACCGACGGAGGCCAGAATAATGCACAGGATCGCCATCCATTGTGACAAAGAAAGGTATTCCTGAAGGAATAGCAGGCCCGACAGTGCGCCAAAGGCCGGTTCGATGCTCATAAGCGTGCCGAAGGTGCGGGCGGGCATGCGGGTGAGAGCGATCATTTCCAGTGTGTAGGGAAGGGCTGTGGACAAGATCGCGACCCCGATCGCGATCGGGATCAATGTGGGTGTCAGCAGTGCGCTTCCGGCATGGACGATGCCGATGGGGGCGACGAACAGGGCTGCGATCATCACGCCAAGCGCCGCAGTAGTCACGCCGTTATCTGCGCCGGCCTTTTGACCGAACAGAATGTACAGTGCCCAGCAAACGCCGGCTCCCAGCGCATAGCCTGCACCGATCAGATCGATACCCGATTCGGTGGCGCCGGTCGGTATCAGTAACAGCAATCCGATGGCCGCCAGAACTATCCAAAGAAAATCGATCGCGCGACGTGAGGCATAGATGGCGACTGCCAGCGGGCCAGTGAACTCCAGGGCGACGGCGATGCCGAGCGGAACAGTGCGCAATGACATATAGAACAGGAAGTTCATGCCGCCTAGGGCCATCCCGTAGACAATCACTGTGCGTAGCGACTTTGCCGTCAGCTTCGCTCTCCAGGGTTTGAGCAGTAACAGCATGATGATGCTGGCGAAGATCAGGCGCAGAGTTGTCGTGCCTTGAGCGCCAACGATGGGGAACATGCTTTTCGCCAGCGAGGCGCCGGACTGGATTGATGCCATGGCTATTAATAGAAGGCCAACCGGGAACAGGGTTGAGGCAAGGCTGCGGGGTTGGTCGTTCATTTGCGAGGCATCATCCGAGAAGGTAGCTGGTGTATTGGGCAATATAGTGCGCACTCACTGCGTTCGCGTCTATATAGAAGCGACGTTTTCCTAAGGTTGATAGAAAACTCAAATTAAGTGTTGACGGCAGATTCTGAGTCTCTATAATTCGCCCCACTTC